>DHEJ01000043.1 GCA_002399815.1 Acholeplasmataceae bacterium UBA4853 | reverse complement strand
TGATAATCATGAATAAGATTATTGTGGATTTGATTCATATGAAAAACATTAATAAAAAAAGTCCACACTTATATTTGATAAAGTATTAGACTTATTTGCTTCTAATGCCGATTATATAATATTTATTTCTATATATAAAATGATATGATAAGCACTTTACTTATTCTTTACAGTTTTTTATGAACCTCATACCCAATAGTTAAAATTTCATCTAATTGGTAACTAACGCTCCAATAAGTGCCTACTTCCTAATTGATACCTTACTTGATATAATGGTAGGTAGTAAAGGAGTAAATACTATGGAAAACTTTCACTCAAAAGAATTTATGCAAGTAACTAACGTTACATTGATGGTTAAAGACATTGAAAAGTCATTAGCCTTTTACCAAAACAATATAGGTTTAAAACTTATTAAAAAAGAAAATGATGTCTATGCACTAGGTACACATACTGGACATATTTTAATCTATTTAATCAGTAATCCAGAGTCAACACCTAAAATGCGTACAACCGGTTTATATCATTTTGCTTTACTACTACCAAGTAGAAGGCATCTAGGACAATTCATTAAACATATGATCCAAACTAAAACTGGAGTTACAGGGGGTGCTGATCATGGTATTAGTGAAGCACTCTACTTAGATGACCCAGATGGTAATGGTATAGAAATTTATAGCGACCGTCTACAAAAAGACTGGCCAGACTTTGATAATATGGAAAATCTACCCATGGATTATGAAACCCTTGTTAGAAATGCATTAACAACACCGTTTAATAAAATCCCTGATGAAACCATCATGGGACATATTCATTTGCATGTTTCAAATATGGATCTGGCAAAATCATACTTTATAAACACCCTAGGATTTGAATCCACCATGGAATATGGACCACATGCAGCGTTTGTTAGTGATAAAGGCTATCATCACCATATTGGATTTAATGTGTGGAATGGGACAAATATTCCAAATACACCCCCCAATATGGTTGGATTAAAGTCTTATACACTGCATATTCCAAAAACTATGTATGAATCCTTCATGAACCGTTTAGAAGCTCATAAAGTAGAAGTTAAGCATGTAGATAACGAAGTATTTATATACGATTTAAATCATGTTAAAATCACTTTAGTTACCAACTAATAAAAAAGCGTTACATTCTGATATAATTCTGAATGTAACGCTTTATCTTTATTTAGATATCTTTATATAACCCACATAACTATCGCCTATTTTATAGGTAAATGTGAGTTCATTTTTTGAAAAGTCACTCTTAAATACTTTTGTAATAAAGGATTGTTTAATGGTTAAGATATTGTTCTTAAATTCATAATCATCTGTTGTAATACCGTGACCGGTTAATTCATTAAATTTAAAATTAAATAATTCAAATCCAAATGTTACATCATGATGAAAGTTTGTTTGTACTAAAGATTCAGTAAAGACATAAGGTCTTTCTTCAGTTGTTTTGGTTAGCTTAATTTCATGCGTACCTAAATTTGTTCTTAAAATAAATTGATATTCAAGCGAATCTTCACTACCTAATGTATCTTCTAATGTTGATATAAATTTATTCGTTAAATACACTGTATTTTCAGTAACATATAGGTTTGATGCACTAATTTTTGTAATCATCTCATTACTACTATCTTTTAATTTAACAATATACTCAAACTCATAGGTATTAACATACTTTTCATAGTAGGTATAAAGTGGTAAATCAAAGATCGATGTTTCACTATATACATAGCTTTCTTCAGTATTTAGACGTGCATCTTCCGTTAAAATAAGTCTTTTTAACGGTGAATACTCAGAATCCATATACGTATCTGATAATGCTTTAACTCGAACATCATAGGTCCCTGGTAATAAATAAGGCATGATATCACTTATGGTGTGATACTCAATTCCATTAATTTCAATTAGATAATCATCAACATATAAATCTTTTTCAAAATCAATTAAATTATTAACAATCTTTACATCATTTGGATACTCTAAATATTTAACATCAACCGTTACACTTTCAGAAAAAAGTGAATCTAGATGATGACTAGATATTGCTTGAACTCTAACGCGGTAAGTACCTTCTTCGGTAAATGTATATGTGGTTTCAGAAACTTCAATATTGACTGAATTAGCATTGATGATATACATTTCAGCATTAAAAACAGGATCAAAGGAAAGTACATTTTTATGTACTTCTAAATTGATCGGTTTTTTTAATCTGTCCAGTGTTATTTGACTTGAACATGCGCTTAACACGATGATGATACCTAAAATAAGAAATGATAAATATTTTCTCATACACGCTCCCATAAGTAGTATGACATTGTAACATAATTATTCAATTATTTCTAATGAATTAACCCTCATAAATTTATGATGTTTTAATTTCTTATCGATAACTTTAAATGATTGAACCACCCTTAATATTATTCTATGCTTATTTATTCTAAATTACACTATAAATCTATGTCATTGTACCTATTTTCTAACAAACTTAAGTAAGATTCTTTTAAAAGGAGAAAAAAGCCTCCAAAGTTTTACTTTAAACATATAGTTTTTAATCTGTTTACCATTAGTTTTAAAGTCTAATACATAACCTAAGATATCCTCTTTACCTAACACATGAACCGTAAATGACCCATCACCTAATATATGATAAAAATCATTTTTAATTTTAATAATCCGATGTAGGATGTATTGATTTTGATACTTAAATAAAACAACATCATTAACTACATAATCATCTTTTTTCTTTAAACTCACTACTGTTTTTTCATGTCGGTAAAAAGGTAACATTGAATGTCCCCTAACCTTAATTTCTACAGTTTGACCAGAATTTAAATAACTATTAACCTCAGTCATAAAAAGTTCATTATCTAAAACAATCTTTTTCAAATGATTACTCCAATATGTGGTGTGTTTCTAATACCTTAATAAATTTTAATACATCCTTTAATGCAGTATCCTCTGATATATCAAATGTTTGAACCAGTAAACCTTTTAATGCTTCAATACTTCTATCTTCACTTAAATATTCAAAGAGTAATTTCCCTGTTTCATTTAAGCTAATCATACCATGAAATTTAACGGCTTCAATACCAACTGGAACGACAATGATTTGATCTCCAACTGTTTTTAAAATAAAGTCTTTTTTTACCCTCATCATACCCCTCCAAAATTTATATATATACTATAAACATATCACATCTTTAAACCTATTTTAACATAAACCTTAACTATTAAACGATAATAAAAACTATGCACCCTAACTCATATAAGGATGCATAGTCTTTGATTGTTAACTAAATAATACACTCACTAACTCTGGATGGTCAATAAATGGATTACGATTCTTTTGAATGCTTTCAATCTTACCATTTCTTGAAATTTCAAAGTCAGATACTGGGTCTTGATCATGCCACGTTAAGAACATATCAATGTTACCCACTGTTTGAGGATTTAAGCTCAAACTATATCTAATATGAATATATAAAATAATTCTTGCTACATCACCCACATGCTCGCTACCAGGGTAGAATGCTGACCCAACTTTTTGCCAGCTTAAGCCTGTAACTGAGTTTGTGAATGGGAAGTTTGATCGGGTTGAATTGACACTTGTGTTCGCTGCACGAAGATTATGTAAGTCATAATCTGGTGCATTACCGAGTTTAGAATTCGGCCATACGTGTTCTCTATTACCATATGCACCAAAACCGGTATAAATTAAGTAATATTTACCTTGGTATGAATCAACAGTTTGAACTTGAGATGTTGATCCTGTTGCAGTACCTTTAGACTTAATTAATGAAATGACTTCAGCTTTTAACTGTGCACCAGTAAGTCCTTTTAGACTTGCATAATAGCCATCATAACTACTTAATGCCATCACTGTTACATTAAATGTCTTAGTTTCTACAACTTCACTATCAAATGTAATGGTATAACTTAATTGAACAACTGTATCATTTTCTTGTGCTGTAATCACTCCAGTATTTGATAAAACTCCTGGGTTACTACTTACCCATGAGATACTTGCATTAAAGAGTAGATTGCTAGAACTTGTTAAAATTAAGTTAGAACTTACATGCCCTTCATAATTAGGCATAACTAGGTTTGCAAGAATCACACTGGATACTTGGTTAAAATCAATGGTTTGATCTACAGTAATATTTGAAGCTTTAGTTACATATAAATAGTAATTAGAACCTTGATTATAAACTGGTGCTAATACAGATACATTCATTCCTGCATCCACATTCATTAATTTATTTATGATTAATGTTTTTTCTGAACTATCTAGATTACTTGGAATTAATAAAGTAACTGGTCCTTTAATCGTTTCTAAGATAAAGCTATCCGCTGCTACTGTATATTTTCTTGATAATAATCCAGATAATGAGACAAACTTACCAGCATTTAAACTTAATGTATCTTTTGTTACTACTGTGTTTGGAACAGCTTTTGTTCCAAGTACGTTAATTTCTCTAATTTGATCAATAAGTACTTGATTATTAATTAAATCCTTAGTACCCTTAACTTCTACTTCACTACCAACAGTCAGAGTATTTGATAAATTTAATGGGCTAACTACATAAATTCCAGCAGAACCATCTTCAATAAAGAAGAAACTTTCAGTCGCTGTTTGATAAATCGATGTTACAACCCCTTTAGTTCTTGCATGTGCACCATTACTTAGTGCTCTAATTGCACTAACTAATTTTGCATCACCTTCACCAATGAATAAATTAAAGGTTTTATGGTAAGAAAACTCACCATTTATAATCGATGCTGTAATACTTACAGTCTTCTGACCAACTGCTGGTATAGTTACTGCACCAGTTTCTAAATTAACTAAATTATTATCAACATTATTTAAATCACTATAAGCCCATTGAATCGTACTACCTTTAGCACCCACTTTAATTAAGTTAATCACTTGATTTGCAATAAAGCTTAAAGGAATACTTAAAGCATTTCTATCACTTTCAGCATTTAATTGTTCAACTGGTTTTAAGTTAACGGGTTTATCTTGCCACGTAATATCATCAATTGTAATTTGTCTTCTTGAATCATTTGCTGCAACCGGTTTAATTTCTATTGTAAATGCTCCACTAACAGGTTCTGCAAATGTATATGTAAATACACCAGCACCAGCTTGTGCATTCATTGTACCAACAGAAACATCATTGATGTAAACACCATAATCTTGACTGTTTGTAAATGGATTTTTATAACTTATAGATAGTGTTGAAATACCACCATCTATAGTTGCTTTTAAGCTTGAATTATCATTGTTTCTACCACCAAAGGTTAATGCACTACCATTAAGTGCTAAATCTCCTCTAGCGCCAACATAAGTCCATGTAATACCTTTAACGCCAACAAATGATCCACTGACATAACCAGAACCAGCTAAACTAAATGTACTAAAGTTTTCAACAAATGTTTGACCTACTGAGGATGGTTCATCAATAACCTTGACCTTGATTTCTCTTTCAAATTCATTACCAAGACTATCAAGAGCTACCAATGTTACAACATAGTCGCCAATTTCATTCATGTTAACTGTGCTATTTTTAATAACAACATCCACAGAATTACCTAAACTATCTTTAGCCGTAACACCTTCTAAATAATTTGGTTCATCACTACCTAATACAAGTTCATAATCCTTAAGTCCACTAAATGTCACATTTGAATCACTTGCATCACCATTAAATACTTTAAAATCATCAAATACGATACGTGCAGTATTTCCTGTACCAATCGTACCTTCTACATATAAACGGTACATACTTGCGCTAAGCTCTGTAACTTCAATTTCAACAAATGTTGTTGAACCTTCTAAAACAGTTACTAAATCTACTAGATCAACCCATGTATCGCCAACTTTTTCTTGGAATTTACCAACAGTTAAATTTAAAAGATCGTTTTCTCCCCAAATACGCGCCATAAATGTAATTTTAGTAACTACTTGGCCAAAGTCAAATTCAACATAACCAATAGTTTCTGATGCAGAAGCCCCAGAAATAACTAAACCTTCTTCAGAAGTACCTGTATTTGCACGTTTCTTATTAATTAAAAACTGTGTATTATCAACAGAGTTTATAATATCTGCACTCACTGCTGGATCAGAATAACCATGACCTAAATCAGTGCTTGGAAACTCAAAGAAATAAAGTAGTGTTTCAGACTTATCAGTACTTCTTACAACAACACTCACTTCAATGGTTTCAGTATTTCCTGATTGATCAGATGCACTATAAATAAGTGCATAAGTTCCCACTTTATTTAAATTAACTAAACTATCATCAACCGTTACTAAAACAATACCATCTTGATCATCTAAAGCAGTCACACCTTCTAAATAATTAGGTTCTAAATCCCCTACGTTCACTAAAAAGTCTTTTGTACCACTAATGATTGGTTTTACTGTATCTATAGCATCTGATTTTTTAATTACTGTCACTATAAATTCTTTAGAGCGTTTCTGTCCACCTAAAGTAATTTGTGCAGTAATAGTTACTAATGTATCACTATTTTGACGTGTAACAATACCTGTTACACCTGAAATTTGGATGACTTCAACATTACTTGATTCCCATGAAATACTTGCATCTGTAAACCCTAATACTGCAAGTGGTAACATCAAATCTTTTGTAACATGATCAATTTGATCACCTGTTTGATAAAGCACTTCAACTTTATCATATACTTCATTAATTAAAGTGTCTTCAACAACAGGGTCCACACAAGAAATTAATACCAGTGTAGATAAAAGCGAAAGCACCATTAAAATTATTTTTTTCATCATTTCCTCATTCTTCTTCCATTCATAAAATAATTTGAGCAACATTTAAATATACCTAATAAAAATAGCTATTGCAACTAAAGTAATAACTATGTACATAAATTTTACAAATAGATTTGAAATCCCTATGTTATTTTCATATATATAATAAAAAATAGTTCTTACTAAGAACTATTTTAAATGATACATTTTAAAGGATAATTAAGCGCCATAAATGGCTTTTTTGACAGCTTTAGCTGCATTTAAGGATAAAGATGCATCCAGCATATAAATAGGAATATTATTTAAGATAACTTCAAATTGTTTTAAAGCATGATCCCATAACGCTTCTTCACTTGGTCTTAATGTATTTTTCATTAAATGTTTTAAAGCATCTTTTTCAGAAAGCTTCGTTACTTCATCAGTAATACCTTGTTTCAAGAATACAATTGCTTTTAAAGGCTTTTTCTCATTGGTATTGGAATGATGTTGTCCACTAAATGGTGCACCATATACATAGGTTTTACCATCAATGATCTCAAGTAACGGTTTATCATCGTTTACCCAGCTTACATCATCTTTATATAATTGTTTCCACATATTGGCATGGGTTGACTTACCAGTTCCACTTGGAGCTGCAAATAAAATTACATCACCTTTATAGTTAATTGCAGAACCATGAAGTGGTAATAATCCATGTTTTTGAGCAAGTTCTAAAAATACCATGCCAGAATAAATATATTCGGCAGTTGCCGGATCTGTAAAGGTATCTTCATCAATCCAAATCTCAATATTTTTATAGTCTTTATCAAATGTCATATATGATTTAACACCTGAAACACTTCTTGAAAAAATCTTAAATAAACCAGTTTTTGGTTCATCAAGCGTTAAAGCATACTTAATAACGATTGTATGATCAACATCATTACCATCATAAGTATATGCTTCTATATTATTTTTGAAGTAGTGATCATAACGATAATCAAACGCAATCTTAATGCCTGCAATTAAATAGTTTTTCATAGATTCCACCTGCCTATATGCTACATAATGATTATATCATTTAAAGTGATAAATCAAAGATTAACATATGAAAAAAAGTTCCAT
>DHEJ01000019.1 GCA_002399815.1 Acholeplasmataceae bacterium UBA4853 | reverse complement strand
ATCGCCTCAGCTTATCAAAATAATTCTTACATGAGCTATAACTATAGTGCAGCTTTAGTCTCTTCTAAATCTAGAATTGGTGGTATTAGTGGTTTGGCATCAACTGACTATATGTCAAATAGTTATAACTATTACGAAGTGACAGTGCTAAAAACATTTATACCTGAAGCAACCTATAAAAAACCAAGTGATATCGTTGGTGGTCAAGGTCTTGATAAGACAACGATGTTTAATGATCAAATGATTACGAGAGGATTTAATGTAAATATATGGAGCTTTAAAGACATTGAAGGCAATTATGCGTATTTCCCTCAAATAAAATATTTTTCAAATAATCCCAATGAAAATGTCAGAAATGATTCAGAAATTTCAGTACGAACCAATCCATTTACCGGTGATGGTACCAAGGATAGTCCATATTTAATTAGAAATGCTAATGATATGGTTATTTTAGGTAATGCAATATCTATAAGTTATGATGCATCAGATATTTACTATCAAGTAGCACCAAATATTTTTGAGATTAATTTAACAAATATTGGATTTAAACCGATTGGTAATGAAGTATCCTTTAAAGGTCATTTTGATGGTGGATTTGCTCATTTCATTATAGATATCCAAGATGATACGAAAAATTATATCGGATTATTTGGAAATGTTCATGCATCATCAACCATTAAGAATTTATCGGTATCAGGTAATGTACTTGGTAATAATTATGTTGGTGGTATTGTTGGTCGAAATGAAGGTAGTTTATTTAATGTATATGCTAAGGTTAATGTGACTGGTAATCAAAATGTTGGTGGTATTGCTGGATATCATAAGGGTATATTAGAACAAACCTTTAGTACTGGTAATATCAAAGGTAATCAAGCAGTTGGTGGACTTATTGGATTTAATGATGGTGCGCTTAAAGAAGCTTATTATGGTGGTAAGATTCACGGAGTTTCAAATGTTGGTGCATTAATTGGATATAGTTCAAATGAACTTGTTGATAACATAAACTATAACGGTACCATCATTTATTATGATGACATTGTTGAAGGCTTTATAAAACCAGTCAATGCAATTGGTAATATGGCATCATTTAACTATTTTAAAGTTGAAAAAGAAGCATTAACGGGAACAAATATCTTTAATAATGCATCAATTACATTATCATCTGATCTATGGATTATGAGTGCAACAAATGGTCTTTATGATTATTATCCGCAATTAAAGGATTTTGGAAACAATGTAAGTAGTGTCATTAAATCAAATTCAGCACTTAATGCAAGTGTCATAAGATTTGCTAATGGATCTGGTTCAAAATCTAATCCATTTATCATTAGAAATGAAGCAGATATGAAGGCTTTATCAGATATCACTAAAACAAATAACTTACTAGGTATTTTCTTTAAAGTTATTGATGGCATAAGTATACTTGATTTAACAATAGTAGGACTTGATTTTGAAAGAATTGGACATGGTGTAGGTGTCAATCAACAATTTAGAGGCGGATTTGACGGAAATGGTGTAACCATTAAAATAAACTTAAATAAACCTACATTAGATTATGTTGGTTTATTTGGTTATATTGGTCAAGATGCTATTGTTAAGAATATTGATTTGACTGGTAATGTTTCTGGTAGAAATTATGTTGGTGCACTTTCAGGTTATACTCAAAATGCTTTAATTTCTAATATATATAACCATACAGATGTTACTGGTAGTGGTTATATTGGAGGACTCATTGGATTAAGTAGTGGTTCAACCATTGATAGTGTTTATAATATGGGTAATGTAACTGCAACCAACCGTGATATTGGTGGGATCATTGGATATAGTCAAACAACGACACTAACAAATGCTTTTAATAGTGGAAATATTAAAGGTTCTTATGTTGTAGGTGGTATTGTTGGTTATTTATATAATGCAAATAATGTTTCTTATGTTTATAACAGAGGTAATGTTGAAGGTTCTGGCACTGGGACTTATGTTGGTGGTATTACAGGGGCACATCGTTATGGAAATATCAATCAAGCATATAGTGCTGGTA
This sequence comes from Acholeplasmataceae bacterium UBA4853, assembly GCA_002399815.1. Lineage (GTDB taxonomy): Bacteria > Bacillota_I > Bacilli_A > Acholeplasmatales > Acholeplasmataceae > Acholeplasma. The sequence goes on along the minus strand of DHEJ01000019.1, from coordinate 41,828 downwards.
TTGTTCTTGGGAAGAATGCTGGTTATTTAGGTGGACTCATTGGACGTATTGAAGGTACAACATTTGAATCAAATATTTATTATGATCAATCCATTATAGAATCAATTTTAATACCTACAGGATTTGCTGTACCAACTCAAAGTATTGCTAATAAACTGAATCAAGAGGATTTAAAGGGTTTAGGTAAAACTGAGATTGTTGGATTAAAGGGTCAAACAAATATGACACTTGATAGTGATAAATGGGTGTTTATTGAAACAAATGGTGTAGATGCTTACTATCCACAGTTAAAAGCTTTTGAAACACATATCAGTGAACGTGTTGAAAATGATTCACTAGATTCTGTTAGATCATATGTCTTTGTTGGTGAAGGTACAAGTGAAGTACCTTATGTCATTGTCAATAAATATGATATGGAGATTCTTTCAAATTTAGTTTTAAGTGGTATAGATTTTGAAAATACATATTTTAAAGTAAAAGAAGATGTTCATGAAATTGATTTAACCTATGAGATTAACTATAAATCAATTGGTTCAGAGATACATCCTTTTAGTGGTCATTTTGATGGAACCCATACGAACTTTATTTTAAATAGTAAACAAACATCTGATTATCAAGGATTGTTTGGTTATATATCAGATAGTTCATCGATTCGTAATTTAAGTGTTGAAGGTCTGATTGAAGGTAAGAATCATGTTGGATCAGTAGTTGGATTAAACTATGGTGTGGTTGAAAATGTGTTTTCTACATCAAAGATTATTGGTGATTCAAATGTCGGTGGTATCATTGGTACCAATCATGGTGAACTTCATTTATCTTATATGATTGGTGAAGTTAATGGAAAGATTAATGTCGGTGGCTTAGTTGGATCAAATCTAGGTACCTTAACCAATGGATATGTTTCATCAGATATTTATGGAAATACATCTATTGGTGGTGTGGTGGGGTATTCAACAGGTGTTGATGAATACCTATACTATAATGAATCAAGAATTGATGTCAGTGACGAATTAGATGATGTATTTAAACCTGCAAAAGCAATCGGTAATGTAGATAATTCAAGTACTGTTTTAGGTGTGATGAGTAATAAGTTATATAGTAATACGTTAGTGTTTTCTTCCAATTTATGGAAGTTTGAAAATAGCGTAGGTTTTTATGCATATTATCCACAATTAGCATCATTTTCTAATAATAAATATAAATTGATTAAAGATTATTCAAAAGAAAGTGTAACAGTAAGTAAGTTTAATGAAGGTTCTGGTACAAAGGAAGATCCATATATTATTAGAACCCATTTTGATATGGAATCAATGAGTCAAATGATTGTTGCACGTTATAGCTTGTTAAATACATATTTTGAAGTAGCTAGTGATGTTTCTTATATTGATTTAACCTTACTAGATTCACTTTATGTTCCAATTGGAAATACAAGTGTTAATTTCCAAGGATCTTTTGATGGTAAAGGTGTTAAGTTTAACCTCTATATCGATAGAAATGCTGAATACCAAGGGTTATTTGGTGTGATTGGAACAAATGGTTTCGTTAAAAATGTCAGTGTTGAAGGGTTTATTAAAGGTACTAACTTTGTTGGTGGTATCAGTGGTAGAAACTATGGTCTGATTGAAAATAGTTATAACTTAGCTGATATTACTGGAAATAATTATGTAGGTGGTATCACTGGATATTCTGATAATTCAATCATCAATGTATTTAACAGTGGAAATATTACATCAACTGGTGTTTATGTAGGTGGTATATCCGGTGGATTAATTAAGAATCGATCAATTTCTAATGCATATAATACAGGAAATATTCATTCAACAACAAGTACAGCATTAAGAGGTACTGGTGGTATTGTTGGTTATTTAGGTGGTAGTTTATATAATGTGTATTCAGTTGGTCAAGTAAGTTCTTTAGTTAATGGTTATTTAGGTGGACTATTTGGTAGAACAGATGGTGTTGGTGTCATTGAAAAAGCTTATTATGCTATTGAACCAATATTGCATGATACATCAAGTTACTTTAAACCAACTACAGAAAGTAGTTACGCAATTTATAAAAACCAATTAACAACAGATCATATTTTTGTAGATTTTGATTCTGAGATTTTTGTTTCTAGACAAAGCGAATCATTAGTTTCATATTATCCACAATTAAAAGTGTTTGCTCAAAATGAAGTTTCCTTTGTCAAGGATGATTCCAAGAATTCTGTTGTTAATGATTTACTCTATGGCGAAGGTACAATTTTAAGTCCTTACCTAGTTCATAGTAGTTATGATTTAAGAGTTTTAGGTATTGTTGTTAAACAAGGATTTGATACGTCAAATGTCTTTATAAAGATTCATAATCAAGCAGTCATTGATTTTGAAAAGATCAGTGAATTATACGAACCAATTGGTTCCATATCAAATCCATTTAAAGGTTCATTTAATGGCCAAAATATTTTAATGAATATTTTAATTCATAACCCAAATAGTGATTATCAAGGGTTATTTGGTGTTGTAGGAAATGATGCATATATCGAAAATATTTATGCTAAAGGTGAACTAGTTGGTAAAAACCATGTTGGACTCATTGCTGGTAAATTAGATGGTAATTTAAATCATATCGTCGTTGAAGAAGCTAATGTTTTAGGTAATGATTATGTGGGATTACTTGCAGGAAGTAGTGAAGCGTTAAGTCTTTCAAATATCAGTCTTAAAGGACATTTAAAAGGTAACATGTATGTTGGTGGTGTTTTAGGGTATGCAGATTCTATGGAATCAGAGTTAACCTATTTTATGGGTTCTATTAAAGCCACACAACATTATGTAGGTGGCTTAGTTGGTTATATTGCTTCAACATCAAACTTCAAAAATGTCTTTTCAAGTGGAGATATTAAAGCCTCAAATAGTAACTATGTCGGCGGATTATTTGGGCGTTTTAAAGGGATTTTAATTAATGCATATGCAACTATGGATATTATAGGAAATGCCGATGTTGCAGGTTTAATTGGTATTAATGAAGGGCAAGTAGATGAAGTATTTTATAGCGGTAGATTAACAGGGAACCTACGTTTAGCAGGGATTACATCAAGTAATTTAGGCAGTATAAGTCATGCATATTATAACCAAACTGAACTTGATAATATGCGTAGCTTTGCTGATGATAAAAAGCCTAATAGTGCAATTTATGGTGCGATTAATCAAATACACTTAGGTAGTAGAACTCAAAGTGATATGACTTTTATATATAGTTTAGGTAATGATATGAGTCAGATGAATTTTGATTCTTCTTTATACCAAACTAAACAGGGTACTGATTTTACAACATATTTCCCTGAATTATATGTATATATTGATCATAGTAATCCAATATTTAAAAAAGACTCATTAACAAGTATTACCCATAATAAACTAAATGGTTTAGGTACTAAGTTAAGTCCATATATTATTTATGATGGATTTGATATGTTAACAATCAATGAGTATGTAGCTAATGGAAATGCATTTGTTGGTAAGTATTTTGAGGTAGCTAAAGATATTTTACAAATTGATTTATCGATTCCTGAATTAGATTATAGACCGATTGGAACATCAGAACATAATTTTGGTGGTATTTTTGATGGTAAAAATGCGAGATTTATTTTAAATCTTGCGACAAATTCGGAATATTTAGGCATATTCCATACATTAGGTGAATCTGCGAAAGTATCTAATATCGTTATTTTAGGTCAAGTCAAGGGACATGCGTATTTAGGTAGTTTAGCAGGTAGAAATTTAGGTTTAATTGAAAATGTAACAAGTTATGTTGAAGTAAGTAGTAGTCTAGGTAATGATATTGGTGGTATTGTAGGATACAACCAAGGTACAATTAAAAATGCTACAAATAATGGCAATGTTTTATCAAATGGTTCTTATACAGGTGGTATTGCTGGTCAAAATGATGGACTCATTATAGAATCATATAACCGTGCAAACATTATAGGTTTTGGTAATGTTGGTGGTGTTACTGGAAATAATATGGGAGACCTTGAAAGTGTTTATAATAGCGGAGATATTAAAGCACTTGATAGTATTGCTGCAGGTATTGCAGGAACAAATAGTTCTAATATTTCTAAGGTATTTAATAGTGGTTATATTTATAGTCATAATCAAAATGCTGCTGGTATTGTTGGTAACTTTGCAGGTGGAATCTTAGATTCTGCTTATAATAGCGGAGTAATTTTAGCTAAAAATGGACAAGTAGCAGGGATTGCTGCTTATATGAATTCTGGTACGATTTCTAATGTTTATCACTTTGGTGAGATTTATAGTGTTGAGGATTTAGGCATTATTATTGGATTTATGGAAAATGGGTTGGTAACTAAAGCCTTTTATGATTTAGATATTCTAGAACAAACCAGTTTTGAAAGTTACTTAAAACCGGTCAATGGTGTTGGTAATAAAGTAGATTATTCAGGTGTTAAGGCATTATATCATGGTCAAATGATTGGTATGCATGCAATATCTAGTTCAAATATTAATATAGCAAGTAAAGAAAAGTATACGTTATTACCTAGTTTAAGTGAGTTATCTTATTATCCTCAGATGGCTATTTTTGCACAAAGTAAACTAGACTTTGTTAAGGCTGATTCATTAGATTCTGTAGTGACTAAGACGTTTGTTGTTGGAACTGGCATGATGAATAACCCGTACTTAATTAGAAATGAAAGTGATTGGTTAGCACTTTCTGATAGTACAAATAATGGAAATGATTATAAAGGCATTTATTTTGTTGTATCTAAAGATATTGAAAACTTGAATTTTGTTGATCATGAATCAAATTATAAATTAATACCTGTTGGTACTAAAGATAAACCATTTAACGGGATTATTGATGGTAGAGGTATTAGTATCAATGTTAATTTACTAACTTCAAGTGACTATCAAGCAGTATTTGGTTATGTAGGAACATTAGGTGAGGTTAGAAACCTAAGTGTTAATGGAACCATTACGGGTAGAAACTATGTTTCAGGGATAGCTGGAATAAATGAAGGATTAATCGAAAACGTTTATAATAATGCAAGTATTAGCGGTAATGATTATGTTTCAGGGATAGCAAGTTACAATAAAGGATTCATAAGAAATGTATATAATAAAGGAAAAATTACTGGTAACAATCATGTAGCAGGTATCATTGGATACTTTGAAGGTGATTTATATAACAGTTATAATACCGGTGTGATTTATGGTAAGACACATGTTGGTGCCTTAGTTGGTTTTTATAATACCGGATTAATCAATCAAAGTTATTTTGATAACACAATTCTAGGTGCTTATCGATCAACAGCTACGCATATTAAACCAAGTGGCGCGGTTGGAACTTCATATAATGGAGACTTTGTTAAAGGGCTTGATCGTCGTTTTATGATTGGTCAAGGCGTTATTGGAATTTCTAGTAATCAAATGAATTTTAATAATTCAAATAACGACTGGACAACGAACTTTAACCTAAATGAATATAATGAAAACTATCCACAATTAAAGGTATTTTCAACAGATTTAAGAGCGAGTGTATTAGAAGATTCTAGAGAAAGTACATATCATAAACTATATCAAGTAACATTCGATGAGAAAAATGAAAAGGCTAATGTTAATGTTCAGTACACTTTAGACCAAGAGCATTATAAATTATATGTACCTTCATATTTTGGTTATAATTTCTTAGGCTGGTATCAAGTAGTCGATGGTGTTGAAACTAAGGTTACAAACAACCTTGGTGAAAGTTTAATTACTTATCAACTTGAAGCAGATGTTTTATTAGAGGCTAGATGGGAAGAATCGTATCATTTAGTGTCATTCATTGATGGAAATAATAGAGTCATTTATGAGACTTCAATTAGACATGGTTTTTATGCAACATTACCAGAAGGATTAATTCCTACAAAGGATAAAGACGTATTATATGTCTATGAATTTATGTCATGGATTTTTGATTTTGAACAAACTCAGATTTTAAAACCCGAACGTATTAGAGCGAACTATCAAAGTATTGATCGTTATTATGATATGAATTATTACGATGGTGATGGTAATTTATTCCTTCGTGCGAAGGGTGAATATCAAAAGTATTTAGAACCAACAACCAAAATACCAACAAAAACTTATGATACGTATGGATACAGGTTTGATGGTTGGAATTTCAACTTTAATGAAATTATTACAAGTGATCAAGATATTTATCCTATATTTGTACCGGTAGATCGTTATTATCAAGTTAAATTCTATAATTATGATGGTGTATTTATTGAAGCTAAAACAGGTGAATACTTGTTTGCTGTTGAACCACCTAGTGTTTTACCAATTAAACCAGATACACCTGAATTTAAATATATATTTAGTCATTGGGATAAAGACATTACAAAGATTGAATCAAATATGGATGTAACAGCAGTCTTTAAAGAAGAAAGAAGAGCATATACTGTAAACTTCTTTGATGGTGATTTAACGATTCTATCAAGTCAACAGATTTTATATGGTGCATCGGCTGCACTGCCTTCAAGTAGTGCTAAACTAGCACCTCAAAATAATGATGCATTTAGATTTGATGGCTGGATTGAAGATTTTTCTTATATTACTGGGAACTTAAATGTTAAACCGAAATTTACTAGAGTAGATCGTTATTACAATGTATCATTTTTTGACGTTTTAGGTCAAAAGATTGGTAACACACAAGTGATTGAATATTTAAGTGCTGCTGTAATGCCAGATGTTGAAATTATAAAAGCACCAACAGTATCAGAAACTTATACATTTAAAGCATGGGATAAAGATTTTAGTCAAGTAACCGAAAACTTAGAAATACATCCTTTATTTACTGCTTCTTTAAGAATATACAACGTCACATTCATGATTGATTTAGATCGTGAGTTTATTGTTATACCTACTGAATATGGTAAAAATGCAAGCCTTCCAAGTTCAATACCATTTAAAGAAGGTACTAAAGAAATAGGATATAAATTTACTGGTTGGGACTTAAATTATAGAAACATCGTTAAAGATACTGTAGTTTATGCAAACTACCAAGAAGTTAAAGGTGAATATCTAGTAACCTTTACCGATGGTGCAACGATTTTAAATACTCAATATGTCAGATATGGAAAAGATGCAGTTATTCCTGATTTAACGACTTACCTTAAAAACCATCCAAATAAAGATAATGGATATGAATATTACTTTGTTTCATGGAGTAGTAGTCATGAATTTATTACAACAGATAAAACAATTAATTTAACTAAAAATCAACGACTCATTCAATTTGAAGTAACGCTAGTTAATGGAGATACAACAACAGTTATTCAAATTGGATTTGGATTAAATGTAGTATTCCCACAACCTGTAAAAACAAGTACAAACCAAATCCAATATCAATTCAAAGCATGGGATCATGATGGTAAAAATATTAGAGAAAACCGAATTATTACAGCGTTATTTGATGAAACATATCTGTATTATGAAGTTCGATTCTATGATAAAAATAATAACCTAATCAAACTTGAAGAAGTGATACCTAATGGTAATGCATCTGCACCTGCAGTTGATATTATTGATAATTTAAATGGTACATTATTTGTCTTTTCTAAATGGGATAAAGACTTTACCAATGTCACTGAAAACTTAAATGTTTATGCAATATATGATATGGTAAATGATTCATTTACAGTGAACTTCTATAATGCATTTAATCAAATTATTTCAACTCAAATCATTAAGTATAATCAAAAGGCAGTAGCACCTTTAGCACCAATAAAGGTTGTTGATGGACCTTATGCTTATGAATTTATTGGATGGAACGAGGATTTTGAATTTGTTAAATCTAATTTAGAAATCTACCCAGAATATGAAGCAACAGAAATAACATTTGTTGTAAACTTCTTTGATGGGGATAACCGATTAATTAAAACCGATTATGTTAAGTACGGTTTAAATGCGATAGCACCTTTAAATGCAACCAAACTACCTTCAAGTACTATTTACTATATTTTTGATGGTTGGGACCAAGTATTTTCAAATATTAAAAAGGATTTAGATGTTACAGCTAAGTTCATAGAAGTTCCAAGATATTATGAAGTCATCTTTAAGGATAAGGATGAAAATGTATTAGATGTTCAAACAATAGAATATGGAGCAAAAGCAAATGACCCAAGATTCTATGATGACTTTAATCCGATTGTAAGTTATTTAGAAGATGATTTCGTGTTAGTCATTAGTGGTTGGGACCAAGCACTTTTAGATGTTAGAGAAAATAGAGTAATCTACGCACTTTATGATGAAGTTAATCGTTTTTATACAGTTAATTTCTATGATGCATCTGGTATCTTAATTGGTGATCCTCAAACGATTGAATATGGGACTAAAGCAATTAAACCAAATGATCCAAGTAAAGAAAGTATGAATCCTGATTACTTTTACTTATTTAGTGGATGGGATCAAGCATTTGATTATGTCATCAGTGACTTAGAGATTTATCCAGTATTTAAGTTTGTTAAAAAGACATACACCGTAACCTTCTTAGATGGAGATTCAAATGTCTTTAATGTCCAAACAATTAACTATGGCAATCATGCAATAGCACCAAACGGTGTGCCTTTAAAGAGTCCTACAGACGATGTATCTTATGTCTTTAAAGCATGGGATATAGACTTTACTGAAGTTACATCAGACTTAATTGTTAGACCAATATTTAATGAGCTTATTAGACAATATTTAGTAATCTTTAAAAATGAACAAGGTGTTGTGATTAAGGAAGAATGGGTTAAGAAAAACCATCCAGCAACAGCACCTTTAATCGAACAAATTCCAAGTGATTTATATTATGACTACATTATTTCATGGACTGTATCATTTGACCAAGTCACTGAAGATATTGTCACAGAACTTTACTATGAAAAGGTTGAACGTATTTATACTTTAAACTTCTATAGTTATGATCAAACAACCATTATTAGTAGTGTGACTGGAACCTATGGACAAGTAGTTATGGCACCAATAGGTCCGATTAAGCCGATGGATAGACAATATCAATATCAGTTCATCAGTTGGAATCCAGTGTTTAATAATGTCATTACAGAAAATATTAATTACTATCCGATGTATGATGAAATACTTAGAACTTATGTCGTTACCTTCATGGATGGTAATGGCGAAGTCTTTGAAGAACAAGAAGTATATTACGGTGGATTACCGGTATTACCTAAGGGTACACCACAAAAAGAAGCAAATAAGCAATATTACTATTCATTTAGAATGTGGGAAACCCTAACAGTTAAAGTCTATAATGATATGGTGATTCATGCGTTATTCTACAATCACTTACAAGAATATGAAGTATCATTTATTGATGAATTTGGTAACATCATTCTAAAACAAATGGTTAAGTATGGTGAAGGTGCTGTTGAACCAAAATCTAGCGATATTCCAGTGAAATCAAGTACAAATAGTACCGTTTATGTATTTTCTGGATGGGATAAGACATTTAGTTTTATCACTGGAGATTTAATTGTTCAAACAATTTATTTAGGTACACCACGTAAGTTTGTCTATACATTCTATGATGATGATCAAACAACAATCATTAAGCAAATTGTAGGTTCTTATGGTGACATCATCATACCTCCAAGCGTGCCTGATAAACCAGGTGGAGAAGCATATAATTTAGCATTTGATGGTTGGGATAAAGTAGTACCTAATCAATTAACAGAAAATATTAGCTTTGTAGCAAGATATATTGAAGTATATAAAGAATATCAAGTCACTTTCTTTGATGGAAATGATTATTTATTCAAGTCCATGTTAGTCAAACATGGACATAAGGTATCAGTATTTACTGAAATACCTTCAAAATTACCAACCATTGCACATACCTTTAAATTTAGTCATTGGGTGATTAAAGGAACAAGTACAATCTTTGATTTAGCAAATACAGAGATTATAAGTAACCTAGAATTAGAAGCTAGATTTACTGAAGTGACTAGATTGTATGTGGTGACTTATATGTCCGGTGATGAAGTGCATGAAATCATTGATGTACCTTACAATACAATTCCTATTATTCCAGCGGATCCAGAAAAAATGGGTTACCGATTTACAAACTGGGATAAGATTGTTGGAAAAGTCACCATGGATATTACAGTACATGCTGTCTTTGTAGCATCTAGATATAACATCATATTTAAGAATGGATATAACGAAGGTGATGAGGTTGAAGTTATTGGGTACATGGAAGTATTACCAGTTAACTTTGAATCTAAAGTGACCTTACCTGAGGTTACTTATACTAGAAAAGGTTATGACTTCATGGGATGGGTTATTGAAGGTAATGTTTTACCGTCTTATGGCAATAAAGATACATTTACATATAAAAAAGTTGGTAGTCTAACCTTAGTACCTTACTGGCAACCAATACAATATGGTATTAGTTATGAACTTGATGGTGGCTTAGCATTTAATCCAACAAGTTATACCATCCAAGATCATATTCTATTTAATCAAGCGAACAAACCAGGATTTAAATTTGTTGGTTGGGCAATAGATGATGAACAAGCGATTATTCCTGAAATGAGAATGAAACAAAAGATGAGCACATTGATAGAAGAACCACCAACATTTATAGAAGAAATCTTACCAAATACATTAATTGGAAGTATTAAGTTAACTGCAGTTTATGCATATGACAGTTATATTAAGCTTAAAGAAGAAAGTACCCTAGGGATGTATTATGCAGATATTACAACCATTATCCCAATTCAAGAACGAACTGATTTTGATGATAGTAATCCAATCTATTTAATGGGTGTATTTGTAAATCAAACATGGGCTAACTTAAAACAAAACTTTATTAATGATGAATTAATATTTGTTGATAAAGATGGCAAGGAATTATTAGATACTGATGTGGTAGCAAGTGGACGAATGATCATTATTAAAGATGATGATGGTAATATCACTGACCGAATACATATCGTATTAAAAGGTGACACAAATGGTGATGGTAAACTGAACGTTGGTGACCAAACAACCTTAATCAATCATATTAATAAGAAATCTCCAATTTTGAGAACTAACTTATTAGCAGCTGATACAAATGAAGATGGAAAAATTAATGTCGGCGATCAAACAGCATTAATTAATCATATAAACTCAAAAGTTCTCTTCTGGGATAAAAACAAAACAAGCACATTAGAATAAGGTGACAATTATGCAGTATAAAAAAAGAATCATATTATTATTTTTATTAGTATTAAGTATTATATTTTTGGCGCAATCAACAAGCGCATCAACAACAAAACTAGATGTTTATTTTGAAATAAATGGGCAAACGGAATTTACAAAAGCATTTTTAGATGCAAACTACTTTAATGATGCTTATGATGGAGATGTCGTAGAAGCAGATATTTTTGTTGTATCAACATCAGGAGTAAATGAACGCTTAACTAACCTACAATTTGATTTTGCTGAGAATGATTTACTAAAAAGAATCTCATATCTTACCGATGTTTATGACTATACTCCATTTGGTGGTGGTCGTCCTGAAAAGTGGTTGGATAGTGGAACACTAAATAACAGTGTAGTTTTGGCTACATCAGGTGGCGGTGATGCTGTAATAACAACAACACCTCTTAGAATAGCAACAGTCTATATTCAATATGATAAAAACTCAACTACAACCGATATTGATATTGCAACCTCTTTAACGTATGCATCATGGAATAGTGGGAATACATTATATACAACAGCAGATTTAAATGTTAGAAGTATTTTAGTAGGAGACCCTAATGCAACACCAGATGCTACATTAGCATCTTTAGGTGTTGTTGGTAATACAACAAATACAGCTTATAGTTTTAATGTAAATACACCAGAAGTTGCTGGTGTCATTAAAAATCAAATAACAATTAAACATCAAGATAGTATCAGTGGATTAACCATTACTCCAACATTTACTAAATTGTCACTAGATGCTGATAACTATACAATCACATATAACAAAGCTGGTGCTAATTATCAAACCGGTGATACGATTAATGTTGTTACAACCGATGGGGTTGAGACAAAGACGTATCAAATAGAATTAATCGTTGAAGCTCCTGGTGGAAACACAAGTATTTCATTAACAGTAAAATCAGGTGACTTTGGTACAATCACATTTAACTCAACACTACAACGTTATGAAGTGGTTACGCCTTTTACAGAAACAGATCTTACAATTAATGCAACCACAGCGGATCCTTATGCAACATTAGATAAAACATTTATAAGATCAACAAATTTAGTTCAAGATGAATTTGTACTCTTAGGAACATTCAATGTTACAGCTGAAAATGGCATTACTAAAGCAGCTTACCCAGTTTATGCATTCAGAACCAAAGGTTCTAGTGATGCATTAATTAAAGTAGCAACCAATGAATTTCCAACGGGTTTAACACATACGGATAATGAATTTATTTTTAACTATGGTGCTGATAAAACATCACTAAGTTTCCAAATACTTAAAAATCAAAGTGGACAAACAATTAGTTATAAAGAGGTAGGAAGTTCTAGTTATATTCCATATGTTAGTGGTGCTATTACAAAATCAGATTTACAAACAGGTGTAACCTATTCATATGAAATCAAGGTAGTACCTGAGAGTAAATTTGAAGATGAAACTGAAATCTATATTGTTAAATTCATTGTTGCAGAATCCTCTGATACAACCTTAAATACAGTTAAGGTTCAAGAATCTGGTTATCAACAATTAAGTTTAAATGTGAATAACTTAGTATATACAGTTGTCAATAATCAATCAAGTAAAGTGACATTAACACTTGAACCAGGTATACATAAAGAAGTTAAAATTGGTAGTGGTTCATTCCAAGCAGTTCAACTTGTATATGATATTGATGTTTCAACATTAGTGTATGGTGACAATAATTTAATTGTTACTGTTAAAGCACAAGATGGTACACTTCAAGAATACACAATCAAAATAGTTAAAAAATCGGATCAAGCAAATATTGATTCCATCTTATTTAGATTAAGTAATGGTACAGTCATTGCTAATTTAGAAGACTTTACATTTATACCACTTGAAAATAAATATACATATGCATTTGATTATGGTTTATTTACAAATGTGAATGATTTAAAACTAGAACTTACATCATCATCAAAATCTACAATCAATTCAACAACTGTAAACTCCATGTTACAAACATTAGATTTTAGTGGTACTGGAGAACTTACTAGAACAATAAGTCTTCAAGTAACATCTGAAAATAAAGGTGTTACAAATAACTATACAATTCAGATCACAAGAAACCAAGCAGATAATCATAATGATGTATCAGCAATCAATATTGGTGGTCTACCTTTTAGTCAATTCAAGGTTGGCGATTTTAATGTTAATTATAACAAGTTAGTCCTAGAACCTGCTGGTGGAGTTACTTCAATTAATTTTGAAGTTATCTTACCACTTGATTCTAAAGCAACTGTAAAAATAGGTTCTCAAACTTTTACAAAGGTTGAAAGTGGAAGATATGGAACAAATATTAATTTCACTAGAGGCATAGAGCAAATTGTAACCATTACAATCACTGCTCAAAATGGTGATACAAATATTTTAAAAATACCATTTGTAGTAGCAACCAATGATTCGATTTTAAAAACCTTAGAAGTTGAAGGTACTGATTTTGTTTTTGATAAGACAATCTTTTCAAATACTATCAATATTAATTATGGCTTTAGTAGTAATGTAAAGATTACTGCATCTGCAAATAGTGTTGATTCAAAAGTATATATTGCTGGTTTAGTTAGAGAAAATGATACATATATTATGGCTGTTGGAAGTTCTACAACAACCTTTAAAGTATGGGTAGTTAGTGAAGCTGGTACTAAAGGTAGTGAATATACAGTAAATATTGTCAGAGCATTACCTAAGACACATAACTTATTAGAATCTTTAGTGATTCGTACTAAAGATGGACAAGCAATCGATTTTGGATTTTTAAGTAGTCAAAAGAGTTATACGTTACGAATGGATGATTATGATAGTTTATGGCCATTAACTTATTCTGCAAGTGTTGATGCAGCAAATTATTCATATATTGGTTCAAAAGGCACTACAAATTTAAATGATCAAATGTTTAATTTAAATAGTAGTGGTAACGGAACAATCACTATCCATGTTTATTCTGAAAGTGGTGTTTTAAATACATATACCATTAATATTAAACGTGCGAATGATATTAAGACATTTGAATCAGTGACAATTAGTGGTACTGGGTTTGCTACTAAGACATATATGGCATCAGAATTTATTTCTGGTGTACTTGATATTGGTAATATCTTATATAATGTTGACCGTTTAAATGTAACATTTAATATGGTTGATGGTTCAAAATCAACGATCGCATCAACATTTATTGGTAATGCAACAACAGGTACTTGGTTATTCAATAGTTCTACTGGAATGATTGAAGGACAATTTAGAGTCGTATCCCAAGCATCAAATTATAGTGAATACTTTAAGATTAAAGTCAATCGTCAAGTACCTTCCTCTCAAAAGAATTTAAGTTTACTTGAGGTGATGGTTGGTGGTGAAAATATCCTAACAAACTTTTCATCACTTACAAATACGTATATTTTAAGAGTAGACAGAAATGTTAGCAGCGTTATTATTAATGCATTTGTTTTAACTGCTGACCGTTCTAGTGTGTCATCACCATTTAATTTAGATGGGACAGTAGGGTTAAACCAACGCTATACATATACCTATGACTTAAATGATCCTGCAGCTTTAGCATCGAATGTTTTAGATATTATAGTTAAAGCTGAAGATGGTACTTCAAAAACATATAAAGTAACTATTTGGCGTAAAAATATTGATATCGACATTGATGAAATTACATTTAAAAATGGTAGTGAAGTCATTTATCAAGGTGCTATCGATAGTGTGCCTCATTTAGGCGTATTTGAAAATAGTGCAAATGAGTTAACAGTTTTTGTTACACCAAGTGATCGTTATGCAAGAATTAGTTTTAATGGTGGTTCAGTTGTAGTACCAGATGAGTTTGGAGTTGTTAAGTTTACTTATCCGTTAACAGTTGGTGTTAATCAAGCGTTAAGCTTAAAGATTCAATCCGATTTACTTTCAACTGAAATATCTAGTCTATCAAAATCTGCATCCTATACATTTAACTATACTAAAAAGCCTGCAAGTAATTTAGCAGAACTTGATGCATTAGAAATTAATGTTGGTGGTAAAGATTTATTAGAAGGTGTATTTACACCAGGTGTTATTAGATATGAAGGTGACTATTTAAGAGTAGACCGAACCTATGCAAGTGTTGAAATCTTTGGGGTAGCTAAAGAATTTGGTACAGTGACAGGACTTGGAGTTAAAGAAATTAAACCGGGTCAAATCAATAGTTATACCATTACAGTAAAATCTCAAAGTGGCGCTTATTCTAAGGACTATACAGTATATATTGTCAGTAAAAATGATAATTACGAAATTAATACCATCAAAGTCAATAATCAAGATATCGGATTTGTTGATACAACACTTTCATACACTTTAGATGATGTGTTATATCAAGTTTCAAGTTTACCGATTTTAGTAAGTTTAAAAGATGCTTATGCATCATACTATGTAAATGGTGTTAAAAATGCTACATCAGTGAATTTAAATTATGGTGATAATGTCATTGAGATTTATTCAGAAAGTGAGTATGGTACTGATAGTACATTACTTTTTGAAATCCATGTATTTAGAATTTCGCCATATACAGATACATCGTTAAGTCAATTAACAGTAAAAGATAAATCAAATAACCAAGTGATTACACATACGTTTGATGGCTCAAATTACTTAGTTCAATTACCAGATCAAAGTACAACATCAAGTGTTCAACTTGATATTGTATTAAAAAATATTGATAAACAAATATTAGAATCAGTTACGGATTTATCAAATATTATATTATCTTATAATCCAGATGGTGGACTTGATCAAACAATCGAGTTTACGGTCAAAGCTGAAGATAATAATTCTAAGGTTTATAGAGTACGATTCACTAAGAATGTTAAACTAAGTAGTGATTTTGGTTTAAGTAATGTAGTTATAAAAAACCAAGATAACCAATTAATAAACTTTAGTTTAGCAGATCTAAAAGCAAACCATACATTAACCATAGATTTAGGATATGGTGTTAAATCTTTAAATATCGAAGTGATTGCTGCACACTTAAAAGCAAGTGTTTCACCGAATAAACTAAACAACATTGTTTTAACTGTTGGTGAAAATACTTTTGAATTTATAGTGATTGCAGAAGATGGTACTAAATCAGACCCATATGTTTTAACAATCAATCGAGCAAGTGCATCAAAAGATATTACTTTAAGTGATTTAACAGTGACTGATCCACTTGATTTAGGTAAGAACTTATTAGGATTAACAAACCTTAGTTCAAATGGATTAATTTATAATCCACTTACTAAAACATATAACTATAAATTAGATGAAAGTTATATCGATCAAGAAATCATTATTAATTTTGTTAAAAATCATGTAGCCCAAACCATAACAGGACCAGTTAATGCTCCATTAACCTTAGTTCATGGCTTAAATCGTTTTGAAGTGTTTGTTAAAGCTGAAGATGAAACAGTTACTCAAGGCAAATATACAATCATAATCGAAGTAAAATATAAATCAAATAGTTTAAAATCATTAACAATAGATTCTAAGATAGTAACTATTAATGATTTAGTTACATTTGATACTGAAAAAGAAAGTGTAGTTATAACACCAGTTTTAGAGTCCCCAACATTTGGTAGTTATGAAGTTAAAAATAGTTTAGGGGTAGTTGTTTCAAATACCTTAAACTTAAATATTGGCTTAAATACATATACCATTGACATTAAAAACGAGTACGGTACAGTTATTAAGACACATACAGTAGAAATTACAAGAAATCAATCAAGTGAAAAAACAATCACCAATGTATCTTTAATTGGTAGTAATGGAACAAATTACTTAACTGACTTTAATGTTTCAAAAACTTCCTATACAATCAATTTAAACCAAACAGTAGAATACGTTACATTAAGCGCTACAATTCCTGCTAAGGCGACTGCAATTGGTCTAGGTAAACATACCATTAACTTAAATGAAACAATCACAGTAATCTTCCAAGTTATTGCAGAAGATGGTACAACGACTGATGAATATGAATTCATCATTAATAGACGAGCATTATCTACAAATAACCAACTTCAAGAAATCAGTATTTTAGATACTGTTGACCCGACAAAATATTTATTAGGACTTGATTCAAAAGATACAGAAATCATTTTTAATAAGGATACTAAAAACTATACAATTAACTTAGGATTAGAGTATGTTACAAACAATAGTTTTAGAAATCTAGTGATTAGATATGTTAAGGATGATCCATATCAAGTAGTTGATAAATCAAATCCAAGTACTTTAAGACTAGAACGTGGGGTTAATACGTTTGTTATTACGGTACTTGCTGAGGATAGTTTAAATACTCAACCTTATATTTATACCCTTACAATTAACGTTTTAAATGAAACAAATGATTTAAAAGAATTAAAGATTGATAACCAAATTGTACCAATCATTGATAATCAAATCAGTTTTGTTACTGAAAAAGAACAAGTGAATTTAGTCTATACACCGCTTAATACAGATGGTTCAGTCATACTTAAAGATAGTAACGGCAACATCATTTCTAATTTAGTTGATTTAGTATTAGGTGATAATACAGTCTTTATTGAAATTAAGAATGAATTTGATCAAATCGTTGAGACATATGAAGTTATAATAACTAGAAATGAATCTAGTGATATCACATTTACAGCAACACTAAAAGATACATTATTAAATGATTAT
Source organism: Acholeplasmataceae bacterium UBA4853 (assembly GCA_002399815.1). Lineage (GTDB taxonomy): Bacteria > Bacillota_I > Bacilli_A > Acholeplasmatales > Acholeplasmataceae > Acholeplasma. Next base: position 23,912 of record DHEJ01000019.1, on the reverse strand, counting down.
CTAGGCTTTGATCCATTAAAACAAACCTATAATATCTTAGTACCTTATGAAGTATCTAGTGTTATTTTAAATATCGTTTCTAATCCAAAAGCAACCGCTTTTGGAAATGGTACATATAATTTAGTATCTGGTAACGTTACAACAATCACATTCTATGTTCAAGCAGAAAATGGTGATTTAAGTTTAACCTATCAAGTAAATGTCACAAGAGCATATAATAGTGAAGATAAACTTAAAGGATTTAGTATTGTTACAAATATCCAATCATTATTATTAAACCAAGACTTTGATCCTGAAAATGATTTATACACTTATCAAGTAAATGAAACACATACACATGTTACATTTGGTTATATTAAAAATGATGGTCAAACTGTTAGTGGCGTAGCATTTAATGTACAAATTAGTTTAGTTCATGGATTAAATAGCTTTAGTATCATTGTACAACCAGAAGATAGTAGTTTAGAACCATTCATCATACGTGTTGAAATTACACGTATGAATTCAAAAATTGATCTAGAAAGTTTAAGTGTTGATGGTGTAGATATCTATCAAACTAATCAAACAGAATATCAATTAGATGATGTTTCATCCGATAAAAAATCACTGGATATTAGCGCATTATTAAGTGATGTTTTTGGTACTCTTAAGATCAACAATGAATTAGTAGATGAGAAAACTATTAACCTAATCCCTGGTGAAAACATTATTACAATTGAAATTACATCAGAAGATTTATCGACAGTAAAAACATTTACAATTCGCGTCAATCAATTACTGGAAGAGACAAATACATTAGAAGAGTTAAGTGTTATAACCAATAACTTTGACTATCTATTAGGAAATAGCACAAAAAATCCAATCATTGTCTTTAATCCAAATACTACAACATATAAGTTTAGTGTGAATGAGGATATTGAAACTATCTTTGTTGACTTCATTAAAGCATCCAATAAACAAACAATTAGTGGACCATGGAATGAATATTTAACATTAACACATGGTATGAATCGATTTGAGTTTGTAGTAACACCAGAAGATCCTAATAAACAAAGTATGACTTATGTGATAGAAGTTACATTAGTTTATGAAGAAATTATCATGGATCAACTACTTGTTAACACTGTTGATATTTATGTAGATGGTATCTTTAGTTATGTACTAGATTCAGTAACTAATGATATTAAAACACTTAAAGTGATACCGGTACTAAGTAACAATGGAACATACCAAATATTTGACACTAAAAATACATTAATTAGTGGAAATGATGTACCACTATACTTAGGAATTAATACCATTAAAGTTACTGCTACATCTGAAAATGGTTTAGAGAAATTAGATTACTTAATCGTCATTGAACAAACATTTAGCAATGACAATGAGATTATAGATGCAAGATTCTTTGATGCAGCAACCAATATCAATCGCTTAAACTTTGATAAAGAATTAACAAACTATGACATTGAGTTTCCAGCAACAACAAATATTGCAAGACTAAGAGTTGAAACACATAATAAAGCAGTAGTTTATATCAATGGTGTTAAAGAAATCAATACCAGAAAAGATTTTAACTTAGTAGCTGGTAATACCATTACAGTGAAGTTTTATGTGGTTGCAGAAGATGGTACAAAGGGTACTGAATATACGATTAATGTATATAAACGTTTAGCAAGTGACCAAGTATTAAGCGATAATACAAATCTAATCAATGTAACTATTGAAGTACCAATTGATCAAGTGATATTTGACTTTGATCCAAGTATTTATGAGTATACAATTAGAATTCCTTATCAATATGCTGAAATCTATATTAAAGCACATACAGAAAGTAAAGGTGCAACAGTACTAAATGAAGGTGCATATGCACTTTCAGAAGGTATTAGTAAGGTTATTCGTTTAAGAGTAACAGCAGAAGATGGTACGGTTGCTCAAAGAGAATATAAATTTACTATAACTAGAGATTTACCAAATGATGATACCAGATTAAAGTCTTTAGTGATTAAGGATTTAAATGGTAATGTATTAAACTTTGATCAAGCAATGTTTGATCAAGATAATAGAATCTATAATATTACATTAGAAGAATCAACTAAGATTTCTTTAGTGAATGTAGTAGCCGAAAAAAATCATGAGACACAAAAATTATATAACGTAGGTATTGTTAAACTTCATGGTGAAATTGAAGGTTACTATAATACAATCATCACTGTAAGTGTTGAATCTGAAAGTGGATTGGTTGGGGAATATATTATTTATATTCTTCATGATCTTGATTTTGCAGGTCTTGCAGAAGTTAAAGATATTTCTATTATTGGTGATAATGGTATTTCTTACTTTGGATTAGAGTTTGTTAATGATGTGTATTCATATGATGACATTGTTGTACCATTTAATGTAAGTACAACCAGATTAATTGTTCAAACAATTGGTAATATTATTTATTTAAATAGTTTAGATGAAGTCATTACTGATAATAGAATTCAATCATTTGATAGTCAAAACCTAATTACTTACCGATTCAAAATTGAATCAACAAACGGTCAAAATGAATCAGAAATCTATGAGATTACTGTCAGACGTGAACAAGCTGATTCCAATAGTTTATTAGACAGTTTAGATATTAATGGTGAAATGATTAAAGGATTTAATCCAAATATCTTCGAATATAACTACATTCATCCATTACAGTTTGAAAACTTCATTGAGATTTATGGCGTATCTGCTAGTTTAAATAGTGTAGTTAAAGGTAATGATGTATATACCTTACTTGAAGGACAAACACGCTCAATTCAAATAGAAGTCACAGCTCAAAGTGGTGATAAATCTATTTATACGATTCATGTATCTTATGTGAATTCAAATGCCTTATTAGGTCAATTAATTGTTTATGAGATGGTTGGCGATAAAGAACTTGAAAAGATTATCCCATTAAAAGATGATACCTTAAACTATATAGTTATTATTGGTAAGCAAACAAACTATGTCAACATTAAAGGGTTTGCTAAAGACCAAGGTGGTGCAAGTATTAGAGGCTTTGGTATTAGAGAAGTTGGAAATGAAGATCAAACGATTGAAATCATTGTTACAAGTGGTGATGGATTTGAACAAATCACATATCTAATTACTTTAAGAAGAGATACATCATTAAGTAACTTAAAAGAAATTACATTACTTCAAGTCAACGATAAAGATGTTGTTAGAAACGATGGAGATGATCCATATGTCTATAAATATAATTTAAGTAGAGATGTTGATGCGATTAAGTTAAGTGCAATTACTAATAATAATGCAAAAGTTTCAATTAATGGACATGAATTTAGTTCAAATAACATGGGTGAAATTATCCTTACAGATATTGCTGAAAGTCAAGTAATTAAGATTGCTGTTCAAGCTGAAGATGGCTCAATACAGCACTATATGGTACTGATTCAAAAAGAGCAACAACCAAATATGTTATTAACGATTCTTTTAATATTAAGTATTATCCTTTGGGTAATTACAGCAATGATTCTTATATTAAAGAAGATTAGAAAAAACAATAAAAAAGATAAGAATCAACTGATATTCTAGAAGAGGCATGAGATGATGGATGAATTACAGAAGAGTTTAATTGGTTTTGGAGCAATCATTGTGAGTATTGTCTTAGTTTATGTAGGACTGCTCTGGTACTTGAAAGTTAAAAGACGCATGAATGAAAATAAGATGCTTACAATGAATTTAGTTATAAAGTATAAAAGTTTCTTAGAGTATTTAGCATATCAAGATAAGAAAAATCGAAACTATTACTTGTTTTTAGTTAAAGTGAATCATTTAAATTTAGTAGAAAATAGTTTCAATGATCATGTGGTTAGAAATTATCTAACTATGGTTGTTAAAGAATTAAGTGTTTACTTACCCTTTGGAGGTAAGGTAGCTCAAACGAATCAAAGAGATACGTTTATTATTTACTACCCAGCACTTGAGGAAGATCCAATCATTTTGGGCAAGCAGTTTAAAATGCTTGCTCAAAAAACGTATCATGAAAATGGTGTACATATTAGAAAATCAAACAGTATTTCTGTAGTTGATAAAAATGACTTAAGAGGATTATCTAATGCACTTGTTAGTTCAGTCAGACATTTGGGTGAACCAACTTTATATGATACATCAAAACATCCCTTTAGTGAAGAGTACTTAAGTTTAGCTGATAAGTTAAAATCAGCTAAGCTTGAGTTAAAAAGTACTTATGTAGAAACGATTAAGGTGAATAAAACTAAAGAAGTTTATAATGAAGTAGTTATTAATGAACTATCCATGTTAAATTTCTTAAATAAATTACCAAATATTGATCAAGCATGGGTCAATATGTATTTTGTAGAATATATCTTAAATAGACTATATTTAAATAATATTTATGCAACCATTAGTTTACCGGTATTATTAAGCAGTTTAGAGTCAGATGTTTTTGTAGACTATTTAGAGTTAATTGCTAAATCAAATCAATTCTTACTTGAAAATATTGTCATATCATTGAAACTTTCAACCGTAAAAAATGAAGAACAAGTGATCAAAAATATTTTAATATTAAGTAATTTAGGTATTAAGATATCACTTGATTTAGATGATATTAATCAAAGTATTTATAATCAAATTCAAAAATATCATATTAAACGCATTGAAGTTGATAAGGTATTAATGAATCACAGTTTAATTCCCGAGCTACTTTATTTTTCTAAGGTGAATCACATAGAGGTTTTATATCAAACAAATGAAAAAAATCTAGATGAACATAGCTTAAATGTGACACATATTACAAAAGACTTGGTTGAATTAAATTTAGATAAACAAAAAAGAGGTAGAAAATAATGGATAATTTTTCAAACTGGGTCGTCGAATTTTTTAGAACATTCTTCCTCAATTTATGGTATTTAATTAGTGGCTTTTTTACAGGATTGTATCAGTTATTCATTGGATATCCAATGGATTACTATTTAGGACTAAGTGAAAGATCTGCAGATTTTAATTTTATTGACTGGACATTGACAGTCGTATTTATTGTTATATTTATCTTTTTAATTTTAATGTTTTGGTTACTTGTAATCCAACTTGTGAAAAGATATTTTAGATTCTCAAAAATTGAGTTTGATAAGATGAATTTATTAAATCAGATGAATTTACTTGAAAGAAGCCTAAGAGATTCAAGTGTTATTCATATTGAAAATCCTAAACTCAATGGCATGGATACAAAAAGTAAACAAAAAGCAATTACTGGTTCCAGATTTACAAAACTCAATATGATTGATGATAAATATAAATATAGTGTTTTACCAACTTTAATGACGAATCAAGAAAAATTAAGTTTGAGTGAAATCGTAACACACTTTATTAATTATGCAAACTACCATCATAATTTATATTATTCAGAGAAGATTGCAAGTATATTTATTGCAGGTTTAGCAACCTCTAAGATATTAATTTTAGAAGGTATATCAGGTACAGGTAAAACAAGTTTACCTTATGTATTTGGTAAGTTTGTAAAGCATGATGCATCCATTATTTCTGTTCAACCATCATGGCGTGATCGTTTTGAGATGATGGGATATTATAATGAGTTTACTAAGAAGTTTAATGAAACTGAGTTTTTAACCAGTGTCTATGATGCTACTTTTAGAACTGATGTGAACTTGATTGTCTTAGATGAAATGAACTTAGCACGTGTGGAGTATTACTTTGCTGACTTCTTATCATTACTTGAATTGCCAAATAGTGATGAATGGTTAATCGAGGTTGTTCCTGAGCAATTAATTGGTGATCCAGTGCACTTAAAAGAAGGTAAATTAAAGATTCCTCAAAATATTTGGTTTATTGGTACTGCAAATAATGATGATTCCACATTCGGGATTACTGATAAAGTTTATGATAGAGCAAGTTCGATTGTTATGAACGAAAAGGCTAAGAAGTTTAAAGCACAACCGTTAAAACAAATTAACTTATCCTATGAATACTTAGATGAATTATTTATGGAAGCTAGAAAATCTCATGAAATTTCTAATAAGAATTTAGTAGCACTTGAAAAGTTAGATGAATTTATTAGTCAAACATTCCAAATCACATTTGGTAACCGTATTATGAATCAACTCTATAAATTTGTACCTATTTATGTTGCATGTGGTAGAAGTGAGATGGAAGGTATTGATTATATTATTGCACGTAAGATTATTAGAAAGTTTGAAACCTTAAACCTACCTTTTCTTAAAAATGAATTAGAATCACTATTAGGTTTATTTGATACTTTATTTGGAAAAGATGCATTGAAAGAATCCAAAGATATGATTATCAAGTTTATTAAACAAATATAATGGTGATTTAAATGCAAACAAAAGATATGATTAAAAGTTTTCAGGAAAGTGTTGCTAAAAAAGTTGATGATGTTTATAAAGATTTAGTGTTTCCTAATATCTTTATAGAGGCAACAGAATCAAAAAAGAACTTAAGACATCAAATTGATAAAACAGAATATAAAAAGTTTGATGAAGATTGGATTGTTAAAATCGAATCTTTTTTCCCTAGTTTAAATCAGATTATTAGTAATATTAGAAATACATTAAAGTATGAAGCAGAAATTCTTCCGGTTGAAAGAACAAGAAGAACATCTAATGAATCAACGAGACATTTACTGAGAAATACTAAATATATTAAAGATATTAATGAAGATGACGAAGTCTATCCATCTAAAGTTTTAAATACCGTTACTGAACTTGATTATGGTATTTATGAAAATAGATTTATTATGACATTAATTGACCGACTATATAATTATTTACTCAGAAGAATTGATGCAATTAATGAAAACATTCATGGGTATACTCAGACGAACTTCATATTAAAAAATGAGTTTAAAATAGGTGAGGCAAATTATACAATTAATTTTGAATTAAATGCTAAAGAAGCGTTTGATTCAGGTGAGGTAGATCATCATAATCGTCGTATTTTTGAACGTACAAATGATGCATTTAAAGTAGTTTCTAGAATGTATTATAGTGACTTTATGAGAACAATGTCTAGATATAAAAAGATTGCACCTCCAATATTAAAGACGCAGATGATTCAAAAGAATGCTGACTTTAGAAATGCATATACCTTATGGTTATACTTAGATAAGTTAAATGTATTAGATTTTAGTTTACAGCTTAAAGAAGAAGATAAAACATTCAACAAAGATTATCTAGAACAAATTGATAAGAGCCTTATGATGCTTTTTTCTACCGTATTTATTAATAGTGATTTAGGTAAATCCATTTTTGATCAAAAAAACTTAGTTTTAGAATCTATTTTACCAACAATACCTGGTACCGATAGCTATGCTAAAGTAGTTAATGTCAAGATTCCACCGATTGAACTAGAAAGTAATTTAGCAACTGAATATCATCTAGATAAAGCAAAACAATTATTTAATAAAAAAGATTTAACAAACCTTAGAATTGATAATAATCATGAAAATGAGATTTATTTAAAACAAGTATTACTAGATCAATATTCAATTGCTGACCAACTATTTAATGCATACTTAAAGCTTGATCAAGACTCTGATGTCTTTGACCGACTAATGACCTATAAACATCCAGTTAGAAAGTATGAAGAAGCACTAGATAAATACTATATATCAAAAGCAGCAAGACAGGTTAAAGAAAAGTTATTTTCAGAATCTGTAGTATTAGAATCTAAATGGTTAGATGAATTAATATATCTTCAAGAAAATGCAATTAACACAATCATTAATTCAGGTGAAAAAGATGATCAAGCGTTAATTGATCAATTGAATAAAGAAGTGAATAAGGAATTAAGAAATCTAGATAAATTAGAGATTCAACAGACTAAAAAAACACTTCAAACTAAGCGTATGAGTAATAACCAAGCAATCAAGGATTTAAGAGAAAAGTATGCGGCTGAAGTTAGATCTTACCGTGCACTTCAACAAAAACGAATGAAAGTAGAAAAAGAAAGATTACTTAAAAAACGATTAGAGGAAACTAAAAAGATTAAAATGCGTGAAGCATTAAAGAAAGAAAAAGAACGTGAGAAGTTGATTAAGGAAAAGCAGTTAAAGATTGCCAAACTAAATGAAAAGAAACTTAAAGAGAAAAAAGCGATTCGAACTAAGGTTTCTTCATCACTTTTAAAAGAAAAGCAAAAGAAAGCGTCATAGAATAAAAAAATATTAATTTATATACATATATTAGGAGATAAACTATGTTTGAAGAAGTGTTTAAGATCGTTAAAGAAAAGTATCAAAATGATACAATTTTATTAGTAGTAACAGCAGAGGATAATGTACCATCAGTAAGATCTGTTGATAGTTTCTTTTATGAAGATTCATTTTGGGTTGTTACGGATTTAAGTTGTAACTATGTAAAACAAATTCAAAAGAACCCAAAAGTAATGATTTCAGATGGCGGACATAATCGGTTCTGGTGTGATGCAGTCATTACAGGGCATCCTTTAGATTCTGTTAACTTATCAATTAGAGAAGTATACTTACAAGTTTTTCACCATTGGTATAAAGAAGTAAACAATGAAGCATTAAAAACGGTATGTTTCATAAAAGCAACCCCTTATAAAGGTTATGTACATAAAGATAAATTAGGTTATAGATTCAATAAATTAGAAAACACTTTAAGTATTTCTGAAATTACGCATCATATCGATGTTAAACTTGAACCATTTTGGGAATAATCTGAAATCTATTAACATTCCAATACATTAGTTAATGTGACAATAGAAAGGAAATTTATACATGGAAGTGTGTTTCAAGGATTTTAAACTAGAAGCTATTGATTTTATTGCAGTGCTATATAAAGACTATTTCAATGAAGAAGAAAATGCTTCTTGGACATTAGATACAGCTAAAAGAAGATTAAACCAATTACTTGATAGAGTGGATACGATTGCTTTCTTACTTGAAAAAAATTCAAGAATTATTGGGTTTTTTATTGGACAGTTAGTTCAATTTGATGATGGATTAGTTTTTGAACTATTAGAACTACTTGTCTTAAAAAAAGATCAAAATCAAGGATATGGAAGTATCTTATTAAAAAAAGCGATGACAGAAGCATTAAATCAAAATGCTTTTATGATACAGCTTACAGCTATAAAAGACGAATCACATGATTACTTTTATAACATAAAGCATGGATTTACAGATGCAAAGAACAATATTTGGAAATCAAGGATACTCTAATTTCACATAATAGTGTGGATAGATTCACTATCAAATGGTATTTTACCTCTAATGCTGGTGGTAATTTTAATTGTTTTAAGTTAAAACTATTGTGTATTAGATTGTTTTTTTACATATATCCATTTTACAAAAAACCGCCCTGGACTCCAGAGTGGCTTTTTTAATTAGATAGACTATAACTATTTTATTTCGTTACAGTCGTTTTGTTTGTAGTTTATTATTCAATGACTTCTTGATTTGAAAATTGGCTATTATATAAATCAGTATAGAAACCATCTTTAGTGATTTTATCCATTGCATCTTGAATGAGTCTTTCTGTTCTTGTATCTACATTACTTGTAGCCTCATCTAAGATTAACATTGGACTATTTTGAACCATTGCTCTAGCAATAGTTAATAATTGACGTTGACCACCAGAAATAGCAGCATCGTCATTTAAAATCATATCATAACCACCAGCTTGAGTTCTGATGAAGTGATCAACGTTTGCAGCTTTAGCAGCATTAATAATTGCTTCTTCACTGACATTTTCTTGAGCATATACGATATTTTCTCTAATGGTACCATCGAATAACAAAGTATCTTGTAAAACCATTCCAAATAATGAACGAACATGTTCTCTTTTCATTGAACTAATAGGAATATATCGATTAAGATTTCACCTGAGTTTAGTTCATAAAAGCGCATGAGTAAATTAATCATTGTTGTCTTACCAGCACCAGTTGGTCCTACGATTGCAACCTTTTGACCTGGTTTGACGGTTGCTGAGAATCCTTTAATGATTAGTCTTGATTCATCATAACCGAATTTGACATCTTTAAATTCTACTTTACCAGTAACTTTTTCAAGTTTAACAGTCTTATGATCTTCATTAGATTGTTCAACTTCACCTAAGAATTCAAAGACACGTTCTGAGGCAGCAGCAGTACTTTGTAGATTACCAGCAGCTTGAGCAATTTGAGATAATGGGTTTTGGAATAAACGTACATATATGAAGAATGTAGCAATGGATCCAATAGCAATTAAGTTATTCACAAATAATGCACCACAAACAACAGCAATAGCAATATAACCGAAGTTAGAAATGAAATTCATTAAAGGCATCATTAATCCAGAAAGGAATTGTGATTTTAAAGCACTATCTTGAAGTTGTGTATTAATCGATTCGAATTTATTTAAAGCTTTTTTCTCACCATTAAATGCTCTAACGGTGTTTTGGCCAGTATATATTTCTTCGATGTGACCATTAAGTTCACCAAGATTTTTTTGTTGGGATTTAAAGTACTTTTGAGAAGCTTTCATAATAACCATCATTAACATAAAGCTTAATGGTACAGTTAATACAGCTGTTAATGCTAATTGCCAGTTTGTAACAAACATTGCAATTAAAACCCCAAATAACATAATAACTGAAGAAATTAATGTACTAACACTTTGGTTTAAGGTTTGTCCGATTGTATCCACATCATTAGTTACACGGCTTAATATGTTACCAATATTATTTGAATCAAAATACTTTAATGGAATGACATTAATCTTTTTAGAGATATTTTCTCTTAATGACTTGGTAACTTTTTGAGTTACACCAGCCATAATATATGCTTGTATATAAGATAAGCAAGTTTTATTAGGAGTGTTAAATTATGAAAAGAGACAAAATCAAAATATTAATCGGTGAGCTCATGCAGATTGCCCCAGAGTTTAGAAAGAGTTTTTCTCATAATCAGTTTAACTCTAATTTAAGAATCTCTCACCATCAACTATATACATTAATCATTATTAATAAACATGAAGAACTATCAATGAGTGAACTTGCTGAAAAATTAGGAGTTTCTAACCAACAGATTACACGTATTATGGATGGTTTAGTAACTAATGAACTTGTAGAAAGATATGTAGATCCTAATAATCGTAGAATTGTCCAAACAAAGATGACGTTAAAAGGAAAAGAAATGATTGCTGAGATTGAAGTTTCGATGAATGAAAGCATGGTCAATGTCTTATCCGTATTATCAAATGAAGAAATTGAAGAATCTATTGTACATATCAAAGCATTAAAAAAGATCTTAGAAAAAACATCTATAGCAAATTCTCTTAAATAACTATATAAATCATAAATGAAATTAGAGAGTAGTTTTTAATAAACTACCTCTTTTTTAATTGTTATAAATTAATGTAATTGATACAATCTTATTGACTTTCAAAGAGATAACAGTTAAAATGAAGATACCCCCCATGTAGGGGTATAACATTTATGAAGAAAGGGATAAATCTTGAAGAAAGAAACTTATCAAGTAGAAGGTATGACCTGTGCGTCCTGTGTGGCTGCAGTTGAAAAAGCAACTAAGAAATTAGATGGAGTCAAAGAGGTTAGTGTTAATCTTACAACTGAAAAACTAAATATTACATTTGATGAAAAAAAGTTAGATGAAACTAGATTATTTGAAGCAGTAGATGATGTGGGTTATAAACTTAAAAAACAGTTAGAACACAAAGAATTTAATGTACTTGGGATGACTTGTGCATCTTGTGTGGTTGCAGTAGAAAAAGCTACTGCTAAACTAGATGGTGTAGTTCATTCTAATGTTAATTTAACAACTGAAAAACTGACCCTAGATTATGATCCATTACTTGTATCTATCAAGGATATCAAAAATGCTGTTGAAGACATTGGTTATCAAATAAATGATATTAAAGTAGATGTTGATACCCATCAAGCAGCTAAAGAAAAAGAAATTAAAAGTTTATGGACTCGCTTTCTAATTTCTGCAATCTTTAGTTTACCTTTATTATATATTGCTATGGGACATATGATCGGATTATATTTACCAGATATCATTGCACCGCATATGAATGACTTAAACTTTGCACTCATCCAATTAATTTTGACTACTCCTGTTATCGTAGTCAATTATAAGTATTTTAAAATAGGGTTTAAAACACTTTATAAACTACACCCAAACATGGATTCATTAATTGCTATTGGGACCTCTGCAGCGTATATTTATGGGCTTTATGCACTGATTAAGATTGTATTAGGAGATCATAGTTTAGTGTCAGAACTATACTTTGAATCTGCTGCAGTCATTTTGACTTTGATTACATTAGGTAAATATCTAGAAGCAGTTTCAAAAGGAAAAACTTCTGAAGCAATTAAGAAACTTATTGGTTTATCACCTAAAGAAGCTTTAGTTATTAGAAATGAAAAAGAAATATTAATTCCAATTGAAGATGTCGTAGTTGGTGATGTACTAATTGTTAAACCAGGTGAAAAAATGCCGGTTGATGGTGTTGTCATATCTGGTGTAACATCTGTTGATGAATCGATGCTTACTGGTGAATCGATTCCTGTTGAAAAGATGGTTGGAGATTCAATTATTGGTGCAAGTATTAATAAACATGGAACTATTACTTATGAAGCAACTAAAGTGGGTAAAGATACAGCACTGGCAATGATTATTAAGTTAGTAGAAGATGCTCAAGGTTCAAAAGCACCAATTGCAAAACTAGCAGATATAATTTCAGGATACTTTGTTCCGGTTGTGATTGCACTTGCAATCATCTCAGGGTTATTATGGTTTTTTGTAGGTGGTACTTCAGTTGAGTTTGCATTATCTATATTTATTGCTGTACTTGTTATTGCATGTCCATGTGCACTTGGACTAGCAACACCAACAGCAATCCTTATTTCATCTGGTATGGGAGCATCTCACGGTGTACTCATTAAAAGTGGTGAAGCACTTGAAACATTACATAAGATTGATACAGTTGTTTTAGATAAAACAGGAACCATTACAGAAGGAAGACCTGTTGTAACTGATTTAATTGTTAGTGAACATATGAGTGAACTTGAACTATTATCCTATATTGCATCTGCTGAAAAATCTTCAGAACATCCACTAGGTGAAGCAATTGTTAATTATGGTATAGAAAAGAACATTGAATTTAAGGAAGTAACAAAGTTTGAAGCAATCCCTGGTTATGGGATTAAAGTTGAAATCAATGGGTATGAATTCTTACTTGGAAATCAAAAGTTAATGGATCAATTTCAAATTGATATTCATACCATGCTGAATCACTCAGAAAAATTAGCAAATGAAGGTAAAACCCCAATGTTTATTACTAAAAATAATGAACTTGTGGGTCTGATTGCTGTTGCTGATACCGTGAAAAAACATAGTAAAGAAGCCATCGATAAATTAATTAAAATGGGTCTTGATGTAGTTATGATTACAGGGGATAATAAAAAAACTGCTCATGCAATTGCACAAACAGTAGGTATTCATCATGTGTTATCTGAGGTATTACCAGAAGGGAAATCAAAAGAGATTGAAGCACTTCAAGCGTTAGGTAAAAAAGTAGCAATGGTTGGAGATGGTATTAATGATGCCCCAGCGCTTGCAATATCAGATATTGGTATTGCTATTGGATCGGGAACTGATATTGCAATTGAATCAGCAGACATTATTTTAGTTAAAAATGATTTACTGGATGTTGTGACTGCGATTAAATTAAGTAAGAAGACAATATTAAACATTAAAGAAAACTTATTTTGGGCATTTGGGTATAATATATTAGGTATTCCAATTGCTATGGGGATATTGTATGTATTTAATGGACCACTTTTAAACCCAATGTTTGCAGCACTAGCAATGAGTTTAAGTTCGGTATCTGTACTACTTAATGCACTTAGATTAAAAAGATTTAAAAAATAAATTATAGAAAGTAGGAATTAAAATGGAAAAGAAAGTATTTATTGAAGGTATGACATGTCAACATTGTCAAATGCGTGTAGAAAAGGCTTTATCTAAAATTGATGGTGTTACAAAAGCAAGTGTTAATTTAGAAGGTAAGTTTGCTATTGTTGAACTTAATAAAGCAGTCAGTGATACATCGATTATAGAAACAGTAGATGATGCTGGATATAAAGTAAACCAAATTAAATAAGTAGATAAAAAAAGTACTCTAGTTGATATTTAAAATATCTTAAAAGTACTTTTTTTGTCATGAATTACTTAAGTAATGCAAATCCACCGGTCCAGCTGATTTGATTTCTAACTGCAAGTGTGATTTGAAGGAAGCCCATAGCTTCTAATTCTCTAGCACGTTTTAATGTACCTGCATCAAGAATAGTTAAACCACTTTTTGATAATGCATCTGTAATAACTTTCTTAACTTCAGTATAATCAGATACAAGTAGAAGTGTTGTTTGTTCTTTACCTGCTACCAATTTGGTAGCAACAGTTGATGCAAAGTTGACATTAAATGCTTTAACTACAAAAGATTTGGTTGCTATTTTTGCAATCTCATTTGCTGCTGAACTATCAGCTGGTACAACAAGTGCATCCATGTTAGAAAAATCAACAGGGTTTGTGATATCAATGATGATCTTGCCTTCTAACTTATGTTTATAAGTTTCAAGTATTTTTGAAACCGCTGCATAGGGTACAGCAAGTACAATGATATCGCCTAATTCCTTTGCTGTTTCATTTTCTTCAACATAGGATACTGTGTTTCCTGCATCATGGAATCTTGCTCCGATAGCATTACCCATGTTAGCTTTACCAAATATTGTTTATTTTTTCTCATTTTTTCCATCCTCCTTTAAGATGTTTTCTATTTCATCATAAATTTCAGAGATACCAGAATCTATTGACTTATCCGTATCAAATACTTTTTTAGAACAAATCTTATAGGTCTCTTCACCTGTTAATGAAATGCGAAGCTTTGCTGTCATCTATCAAAGATTGGTATTAGAAAATAAACTAGTTGGTTAATCACAAATGAGTAAGTAAATAGTTTGCTTACTTTTTATTTAGGATAAACAAGGTTTTTCATAGTAAAAAAACCATAATCATTTTTATTTTTATAGAATTTGACAACGTATGAAACAAATTAAAGTATAATAAGCACGATAAGAAATAAAGGAATATTTTATGAAGATTTTTCTGCAACTATTTATTTTAATATTGTTTACTTTAGTTGGTGAAGCAATTGCCTATTATTTACCATTTAACTTCCCAGGAAGTCTGATTGGATTATTACTATTGTTTATAGCATTATTACTAAAAATAGTTAAGATTGAGCATATTAAAAATGTATCTTTGTTTCTACAAAAATATATGGCATTTTTATTTGTTCCATTATGTGTTGGAATGATGCAATACTTTGATTTAATCGAGTTACATTGGGTTGAAATACTATTAGTACTTGTCGTATCAACGATTGTGACATTAATAACAACAGCATTTGTTGCACAAAGAGGTGTTAAAAATGAATGATATTCTTTGGGCAACAGGATTAACACTTGGTATTTATTTGGTGTTTTTAGCACTACAAAATCGTTTTAAAATTACCTTATTAAATCCATTATTATTAAGTTCAATTATAATTATTATCTTTTTATTATTAACCAAATTACCTTATGAAACATTTGAAAATGGTACGAGTTTTATTACATTTTTAATTGGACCTGCAACGGTTTCTCTAGCATTACCTTTATATGAGAAACTACCGGTATTAAAAAAGCATTGGAAAATTATTTCATCTGTTATTGGAATTGGTGTACTTGTTCATGCATTAACTATTTTAGTCATTGTATTTTTCTTAAAATCTAGTGACGTCATGATTGCGACATTTATTCCTAAATCAGTGACAACAGCAATTGCTAAAGATATTTCTGTTGGTCTTGGTGGAATTAAACAATTAACCATCGTTATTGTTGTATTAACCGGTGTATTAGGTGTTGTTGTTGCCCCTTATGTATTTAAACTACTAGGTATTACTGATCCGATAGCAAAAGGTTTATCACTAGGTTCTGCTGCACATGCTGTTGGTACTACCAAGGCTGTTGAATATGGTGAAGTAGAAGCTTCAATGGCGACGTTGTCTTTAATTATTACAGGTATATTAACAGTAGTTTTTGCACCATTAATCTATCAAATAATTACTTGGATCGTATAAATTTAATCGAATGATTTACTAAAGTCAATCCAACAGATTGACTTTAATTTTTGTTAATAATGTTTCATTTACCACAAAACATTAAATACATAGAAAATAAATCTTAATATGATAGAATAGTAAAGGTGTTTTAAAGGTTTAGGAGGATTATTAAATGTTAAATGTTTCAAATGTTACATATCAAATAGGAAAAGAGATTCTATTTGAAGATGCAAACATCAAATTTACTGAAGGAAACTGTTATGGAATTATCGGAGCTAACGGGGCTGGGAAGTCTACGTTTTTAAAGATATTATCTGGTCAATTATCTACAACAAAGGGTAGTGTATCATTTCCAAATAATAAACGTCTATCATTCTTACAACAAGATCAATTTAAATACGATCAGTTTTCTGTCATGGATACAGTGATTCAAGGGAATCAAAAACTATATAAAATAATGATTGAAAAGAATAAGATTTATGCAAAAGAAGATTTTACCGAAGCAGATGGTATTAGAGCTGGTGAGTTAGAATCAATGTTTGATGATATGAATGGTTGGAATGCTGAAAGTGATGCTTCAATCATGTTAACTGGACTTGGAATTGATGTATCCTTACATTATGAACCAATGAAGAACTTAACGGGTAATCAAAAAGTTAAAGTATTACTTGCACAAGCATTATTTGATAACCCTGATATCTTATTACTAGATGAACCAACCAACCACTTAGATATAGAAGCAGTTAACTGGTTAGAAAACTTCTTAATTGATTTTGAAAATACAGTTATTGTAGTATCTCATGATCGTTACTTTTTGAATAAGGTATGTACACATATTGCAGATATCGACTATAAACAAATCACACTTTATGCTGGAAACTATGATTTTTGGTATGAATCTAGTCAATTGATGTTAAAACAAATGAAAGAACAAAATAAGAAGTCTGAAGAAAAGATGAAAGAACTTCAAGATTTCATTTCACGCTTTAGTGCAAATGCTTCAAAATCAAAACAAGCAACATCCCGTAAAAAAGCATTAGAAAAAATCGAACTTACAGAAATTAGACCATCAACTAGAAGATATCCTTATGTAAACTTTAAGTTTGAAAAACCACTTGGACAAGATATTTTAAAGGTTGAAAACCTCTCAAAAAACATTGATGGTGTTAAAGTATTAGATAATGTAACATTTACAATTGGTAATACAGATAAAGTAGCATTTGTTGGTGTAAACCAAAAAGCAGTAACTACATTATTTAATATCATAAATGGATTAGAACAACCAGATTCTGGTACATTTAAGTGGGGTGAAACAGTCTTTAAAGGTTATTTTAAAAAGGATAACAATGAAGAATTTAAAGCTCCAACTGTGATGACAGATTGGTTAATGGATTACTCTAAGAATAAAGAAACTACTTATGTCAGAGGATTCTTAGGTAGAATGTTATTTAGTGGTGAAGATTCCTTAAAGAAAATCAATGTTTTATCCGGTGGTGAAAGAGTTAGATTATTACTATCAAGAATGATGATTTTAGGTCAAAATACTTTGATTTTAGATGAACCAACCAACCACTTAGATATGGAAGCAATTACTGCACTTAATAAAGGCTTACAAGAATTTAATGGTGTTGTATTATTAACCTCACAAGACCATCAACTAGTCTCAACAACAGCAAATCGTCTATTTGAATTCCAAGAAGATGGCTCATTAAAACAGTTAATTACTTCATATGATGAGTACTTAGAAAACAGATAAAATATATTATTATTAAATATCTAATTTATTTTACAGATTCATGTATAATTAAATTAGATATTTTTTATATAGAAAGAGGAGATGCACATGTTTTTAACGATTATTATCACAACGATTGTCGTGGTTGTTTTACTGCTTATTTTCTTCGTCGCTTCTTATGTTAAAGTAAAACCAAACCAAGCATATATTATTACAGGACCTAAAAAGTCTAGAGTAGTTATTGGTAAAGGTACATTACGTATCCCATTTTTAGAAAGAATTGATGTGATTCCATTATCATTAATTCAAACCGATATTAAAACCGATTCTGCTGTTCCAACAAATGAATTTATTAATATATTTGTTGATGGGGTTGCTAATATCAGAATTAAAACTGATGAAGAGTCAATTAGACTTGCTGGTCAAATCTTTTTATCACGTGACCTAGAAGGTATTAGAATTGTTACTAAAGAAGTATTAGAAGGTAACATGCGTGAAATTATTGGACAAATGAAGTTAAAAGAATTAGTCCAAAATAGAGATAAGTTTGCTGAACAAGTGTATGCTTCTGCAATGCAAGATATGGGTAGAATGGGACTTGAAATCATTAATATTACCATTCAAAACTTTAGTGATAAAAATGGTGTGATTGAAGACCTTGGGGTTGATAATGTCACTCAAATTAGAAAAGATGCTGCGATTGCACGTGCGAACTCTGAAAAAGAAGTTCAAATTGCAAGTGCTCAAGCTAAAGAATTAGCAAACCAAGCAAGAATTTTAGCTGAGTTAAAGATTGCTGAACAAAATACTGATCTTGAACTTCGTCAAGCAGGATTAAAACAAAAATCAGATACTCAAAAAGCTACTGCAGACGTTGCTTATGAAATCCAAAAAGCTAATGAAACTAAGAGCGTGAATATCGCAATCCAAGATGCTGAGATTGCTAAACGTACAAAAGAAATTGAATTAAAAGAAAAAGAAATTGTTGTTGAAGAAAGACGTTTGGATGCTGTTGTTAAAAAAGATGCAGATGCTAAACGTTATGCCCTTGAACAAAAAGCTCAAGCAGAGTTATTCGTTAGAACTAAAGAAGCTGAAGCTAAATTAATTGAAGAAGCTAAAAAAGCTGAAGCAATTAAAGTTGCTGCTGATGCTCAAAGATTCTCTGAAGAACAACGTGCTATGGGTATTTCTGCAGTCGGTTTAGCAGAAGCTGAAGCAATTGAAAAGAAAGCTGAAGCGATGAAGTTAATGGAATCTGCAGCGGTTCTTGAATTAGTCTTAAACTCTGATGTATTACCTAAGATTGTTTCTGCAGCAGCTTCACCATTATCTAAGGTTGATAAGATTACAATGTATGGTGAAGGTAATTCAACTAAATTGATGTCTGATATTGTAAATTCATCAACTCAAGTCATTACTGCAGTTAAAGATGCAACAGGTATTGATTTAACAAGCCTACTTGCTGGTTATGCTACTGGTAAATTAAGCAGTGTTAAAGAAGAACCAAAAGAAGAACCAAAATCAAAACCTGAAAGACAATTAAAATAACTCATTTAAAAGAACTGGGAACCCCATTTAGGATTCCCAGTTTTATTTTTATTTTTTATATACCATTAAAGCAAACGATTCAACTTTTTTAAATCCAGCACTCATGTATATATATTTAGCTTTATTTTCTCTTCCGGTAAATAGCGTCATATATTTAGCACCTTTAGATTTGAGTTTAAAACATAGTATGTTAAAGAGTGCCTTACCGAGTCCCTTACCTTGAACATCCCCTGTGATCTCAATCCCATAAAAAACGCCTCGATTATCATGACTAACAGATAATGGACCTGCAAAACCGGATACTTCTTTATTGTGACTAACAATTAATAAAGGATCAGGAATAGGTTTTAATTCATTGGTTATAATGGCATCACTAAATGATTTAGCAGAGAGTTTTGTTAGAAAGTTATCCATACCTCGATGGATTAATTTATCATAATAAGTCACTTCATAACCTTCTTTAGCTAATGTTTCTAAATTATTGGTAATTTCTTTAGGCATCACAAAGGTTTCTAAGTTACATAAATAAGTATCTTGAATGGATGTTTCAATGAATCCAAGCTCTTGATATAACTTGTGTAAAGGTGAATTATATATCACACCTTGATAATTAGGATGGATATGAGTATGATCCACATACCATTGAAGTTTAACCACTTGATTAAAATGGATCTTAATTGGTAATGTTGAAATATCAATGAGTTCGTTAATTAAAGTTCTTAAGATCTCAATAGGCCCTAGAGTTAAATTAATGTAAATAGCATCGGTTGTACCATATAAAAGTAGACCATCTATCTTACCATCTGTTTCATGAACTAGATGTTTTGTTTTTGAAAGCAGTTGTTCAAATGAAGATTCGTGAAGTAATACATATTTTGTATCTTTAATAGATTCTTTATAGAAATTATATAGATGACTCATACTTTACGTCTCCTTAGTTTTTTTTCTTCATAGAGTAAATCTACTTTTAATTCGGGGTCAGATGAAAATCCACCGATTGTACCGTCTGACTTAATAATTCTGTGACAAGGTATTAATAACATAATTGGATTTTTACCAACAGCATTACCAACTGCACGGGCTGCTTTAGGTAACCCTATGTTTTCACTAACTTTCTTATAGGATGAAACCTCACCATAAGGAATATGCATTAATTCTTGATAGACCTTTAATTCAAAGTCAGTTTGTTCGATATCAAGGTTGAATGTAGGTAATGGTTGGTTTGTAAAATATTTATCAAGTAAATCTTTATAAAATGAAGCTATTTTTTCATCATAGATATAACTTGATAAATCTTCATTATGATATAAATAGATTGACTTTATTCCTTTATTTGAGGCAAGGACTAAAAATGTCCAATGCTTATATGGATATAGTGTATAGTATATCAAAATGATACCGCCTTTCTTATGCAAATCATTTGCAAAAAGTGATTGGTGTGTTATAATACTTTTGCAAACGATTTGCAAAAGAGGATGACATGAAAAAAATAATAAGCTATATCCTTATTTTACTACCAATACTCATTTTAAGTGCCTGTCAAACGTACATATCATATGATATTATCGTGACTGACTATGTAGCATATGATTTTACTAAAGCAATTGTAAAAGATACATTAGATATTAAATTAATTACACCAATCGGAAGTGATTTTCATAACTTTGAACCAACCTCTCAAGATTTAGTTGAAATGAAGCAGGTTGATGTTTTTATATATCTATCTTTTGACCAAAATCCTTGGTTAGTTGATAGTAATAAACTAGAAAATTTAGTAAAAACGGATGCTTTAACGATTGGGTTATCTGATTTAGTAGATGAGACAGAAGATGTTCATGAAGGACATGATGAACATTTAGAACATGGATCTCATTTTTGGACAGACCCCTTAACTGCAGTCGATATCATTTCACACTTAACAGAGGCACTCATTATCAAGTATCCTAACTATGAAGCAGTATTTTTAAGTCAAAGTGAAAGTTATCAAAACGAAATACTTGAAACAACAAATTTACTAGAAACATTCTTAGAAACTCAAACAATAAAAGATATATACTATGTAGGGCATCATGCACTTCAAATGTTTGAATCTCATTTTGGATTAACAATTCATGCACTTGAAGATAGTATCAATCCAAGTGGTGATGTGACATCCATAGAGATTAGTTCATTTATTAATGTATTAAAAAATGAACAAATTAAATATTTATTTGTTGAAGAAGTTAAATCCAGACAAACAGCTAACTATATTAAAGATATGGTAGGAAATATGGTAATCCTTGAATTACATGGGTATCATACAGTTTCTTTAGAAGACTGGAATTTAGGTGTTACATATAATGATTTATTCTATAGAAATTATGAAAATATAAAAGAGGCATTAATAAATGGATAATTGTTTAATTAGGTATGATGATGTAACAATTAAATATGGTCACTATGAAGCAGTTAAAAATATATCATTTACCGTCAATAAGTATGATTTTTTAAACATCATTGGTCCTAATGGTGCAGGAAAAACAACGTTAATTAAAAGTTTAATTAATCAAATAAAACCTAGTAGTGGTAAAGTCTTTAGACAAACAAATTTAGTTGGTTATGTACCACAAAAGCAATTTATTAAAAGAAACTTCCCCTTAACAGTCTTAGAGTTTATCTATACAGGTGTAAATGATCAAAAGTTTATCATTTCAAACCTAATCAAAAAAGAGATTCTAGAATGGGTTTTATTAATGGGTTTAGATGCATCAATTATGGATGAAAAGATTAATAAGTTATCCGGTGGAGAACTTCAAAGAGTCTATTTTATCAGAGGCATTATTTCAAAACCTGAGTTACTGATCTTAGATGAACCAGCATCTGCTTTAGACCCATCCTTTAGAGAACAGTTTTATGATATTTTAAAACAAATTAAAGCAAAAGAACAAATGACGATTATTCATATTACGCATGATTTAACCGATGTAGTATTAAAAAATAGTTTAGTGTTACATATCGACCAGGAAATGAAATTCTTTGGAACATATTTGGATTATAAATCTTTTGAACATGAAGGACACAATCATGGATAATTTTATATTGACTCTAGATATTTTAAAATATGGCATTATTGTATTAATTCTTTTAGGGTTAACCTTTAGTGTTTTAAGTCCGTTTGTTGTCTTAAGTGAACAATCCTTAATTGCTGATGGTTTATCTCATGTTAGTTTTACAGCACTAGCTGTTGGTATGTTTTTCATGGATGAACCATTTTATATTGCTATACCAATAGTAGTAGTTTCATCCATGTTAATTAAGTTTATTGCACAGTATACTAAAATACATTCAGATGCAGCAATTGGGATTGTATCGAGTGTTGCGTTTGCTATTGGGTTAATTGTTATAAAGTATTCAAATTCAGCAATAGATTTAGAAAGTTTAATTTCAGGTAATCTTTGGTTTAGAGATATCAATGATGTATTAATGTCAGGGGTTGTATTTTTAATTACACTCATCTTTATATTCTCTAATTATAGAGCTTTAATATCTTTAACATTTGACTATGATTATGCAAGATTTAAAGGTGTCAAAGTCAATCTAATTAGTTATATATTTGCAGCACTTGTTGGTATATTCATTGTAGTAGGGGTTAGAAGTATTGGTGTACTTTTAATCTCATCACTTTTAATTTTTCCTGTTACCACAGCAAATATGTTTTCAAAACGGTTTAAAGATTTATTCATCTATGGTACGATAGTAACATTAGTTGTTATCATATTTGGTATCGTACTTGCTCATATGATGAATGTACCTACTGGTAGTATGATTGTACTTATTTATTTTATTGTATTTATTGTAATCTACTTAATTAAGAATCTATTAAGGAGGAATACCTAATGACTAAACTTACATCAAAAAGACAATTGATTTATGATTTACTTAAATCAAATCAAGGTCCATTAAGTGCTGAAAGCTTATATGAATTACTTGGTCATGAGCAAATGAACCTATCAACTATTTATAGAACATTAGAAAAGTTCTATATGGAAGGGTTGGTTAGTAGAAATTATTTAGATAATAAAGCATACTATTATTTAAATGTCGAAGATCATCATCATTATATGATTTGTGAATCCTGCAAACATAAGTTTGAGGTGGATTGTCATATGGATGGTATGTTTGCTGAAATTAAAGAAAAATATGGGTTTAATGTACTACATCATGACCTAAATTTCTATGGAATATGTAAAAAATGTAGCCAAAAGCATGGATAAAATAATTATTTTAAATTGTAAATAAAAATATCTTTACAAAAAATAATTATTTGCTATAATCTTTATATGTATTTCATGTACAGTATATTTAACCAGATAATCCGGTGGTTAAGTCTCTACCCTAAATCCGTAATTTAGGACTACGTACATCTCCTTCTTTAAACAAAAACTAAACATAAGACTTATATGATACTTGCAATATTTTGCA
>DHEJ01000006.1:28901-49209 GCA_002399815.1 Acholeplasmataceae bacterium UBA4853 | reverse complement strand
TTATAAAATAACCTTGTCAACAACTTTTTTACTGAATCAAGGTACTTGACACACAATAGATTAAGATGGTGGAGGGGGACAGATTCGAACTGCCGAACCGTTAGGAACAGATTTACAGTCTGCCGCGTTTAGCCTCTTCGCTACCCCTCCGTTTTTAAGTTGCCTATTTATTCTATCTTAAGAGATTAAAAAATGCAACCACTTTTTTTACTTTTTTAAAATTTTTATGAAACTATTAATTCACTACCATATATTATATATATAGTTTTAAAATAAATCCATTATTATTCGTCATTTTAAGCTATAAAATGCGCTTTATTTACGTATTTGTTGATTTTGACCCAACTACTCTTTTATTTAACTCATGACGTAACATAATGATTTCTCTACCACAACCCATACATTTTAGACGAATATCAACACCCACTCTTAAAATCCGCCATTCTTTGGATCCACAGACATGTTGTTTTTTTGTTTTAATAATTTGATCTAAAACATATTCCATAATTTTATCCTTTTACAATCTGTTTTTAATAATAACTGCATATGCTCTTGGAAAGTTTTCCACATGATGTAATTTTTGGATTAAAATATTTGCTCTAAATCCAGCATCGTTTATTAATTCAAATGTGTCAATTTTAACAACTTTTGATCTAAGTACCTTTAAAGCATTTTCTGCATCTAAAATTTCTTCTTGATATTTTTGTCCCTTAGGTGCGATAAAGTATCCTTTTTCCTTAACCATTGGAATACCATATTCTAAAATTAATCGTAATTCACCCAGTGCACGTGCCGTAACTAAGTCAAAAGATTTTTGCTTTTTTAATGCATAAATCTCAGCACGTTCATGAACAACTTCAAAATTCAACTTTAATATTACTTTTAACTCATTTAAAAAGTTTACGCGTTTGATTTGAGATTCAACAATTGTTACATGTAAATTAGGATAAATGATTAATAAAGGAATCGATGGAAACCCTGCACCAGCACCCATATCACATAAACTATTGATATGTTTCATATCTAAGAGTTTTGATAGTAACATCGAATCTAAAAAATGTTTAACATCCGCATCATTACGATCAATGATGCGGGTTAAGTTTGTATGTAAATTAAATTTTACTAAATGATTATAGTAAGCTTCAAATAATGCTTCTTGTTTAGGTGTTAATTCAATATTTAATTGATTACTCACATAGTCTTTAAGCATGTTTAGATTCTAAATAAACCAGTAAGATAGAAATATCTGATGGTCCAACACCTAAAATTCTAGATGCTTGGCCTAATGTTTCTGGTTTGACCTTTGTTAATTTTTCTTTTGCTTCTGATGAAATATTGTGAATCGATTTATAATCTAAATTATGAGGGATATATCTAGATTCAAATCTTAAAAGTTTTTCAGCTTCTCTAGCTGCTTTATCAATATATCCTTGATACTTAATATGAATTTCTACTTGTTCATAAATATCATCTTTAAAGTCTGCCTTTAAAAAATGCTTTAATGTTTCTAAATTTAGTTCTGGACGTTCAAGTAACTTAAAGACTGAAACACCTTCATAAATTGGTGCTGAATCAAGTGATTTAAAATATGCTAAGTTTTCTTCTGTTGGATTTACTTTGGTTGATTTAGCTAATTCAATTAAATAAGCAATAGCTTCTTTCTTATCTAAAAACTTAGCATAAACATCCTTATTAATTAAACCCACTTGATGACCATAATCGCGTAATCTTAAATCTGCATTATCATGTCTTAAAAGTAATCTGTGTTCTGCTCTTGATGTTAATAAACGGTAAGGTTCTTGAGTTCCTTTAGTAATTAAATCATCAATTAATACACCGATATACGCTTCATTTCTCTTTAATACAAGTGATGGTTTACCTTGAACCTTTAATCCAGCATTAATACCTGCCATAAGTCCTTGACCTGCAGCTTCTTCATAACCAGAGGTTCCATTAATTTGACCAGCACAAAATAAATTCTCAATTAATTTTGTTTCAAGTGAATTATATAGTTGTCTTGGATTAATAGCATCATATTCAATAGCATATGCATAACGAACGATTCTAGCATTTTTCATACCTGGTAATGATCTTACCATCATTTCTTGCACATGTCTTGGCATAGAAGTGGATAATCCTTGAATATAAATCTCATTTAAACTTAAAGATTCTGGTTCTAAAAATATTTGATGTCTTTCCTTATCATTAAAACGAACAAATTTATCTTCAATCGAAGGACAATATCTGGGACCGACCCCTTCAACCACACCACCATACATTGCTGAATCACTTAAATGATCAAAGATAATTGATTTTGTTTCTTCTGATGTATGAATTAAATAACAATTTTCTTGATGTTTATATTCAGTAATGTCTGAATCATGTGCAAAGGTTTGAATCTTTTGATCTCCTGGTTGTACCGTTGCAAAACTATAATCAATGGAATCTTTTGCTATTCTTGGCGGTGTACCAGTTTTTAATCTTAACATTTCAAATCCTAAATCTTTTAATTGACGTGAAATACCGTAAGTTGTTTTTTCTCCATTAGGTCCTGAAGGTGTCTTTTCATGACCAATTAGAATTTGAGAACCTAAATATGTACCAGTTGTAATAATCACAGTTTTACTTAAAATTTGTGTACCATCATCAAGTAAAACACCATAAACTTTATTTGAATCAACCAATAACCCTTCAACAAATCCTTGTTTTAAGGTTAAATTTTCTTGATTCATTAAAACATCCAACATAATTTTTGGATATTCTATTTTATCAATTTGCGCGCGTAACGCACGTACAGCGGGACCCTTAGAAGAGTTTAGCATCTTAATTTGGATTTGACCTAAATCTGCTGATTTTGCCATTTGTCCACCAAGTGCATCAATTTCTCTAACAACAATACCCTTTGCAGGACCACCGATTGATGGATTACATGGCAAAGTAGCAACCTTTTTAAGATCGCCTGTAATTAAAAGTGTGTTTAAATTCATTCTTGCCATAGCAAGTGCAGCTTCAACACCAGCATGTCCTGCACCAACAATTATTCCATCATAAATCATATATTTATATATACCTTACTTAATTATCTAATTTCTAAAAATTTTTGTGCTACATTTGAAGCATTAAATCCAAAATGTTCAATAACTTTTTCAACACTTGCTGAAATTCCAAACGTATCAATACCAAACACATGTGGTGTAAATCGGTACCAAGAATACGTAGAACCCATCTCAATTGCTAATGTTTTAACGTGACCGGGAAGTATTTTAGACTGATATGCCTTACTTTGCAACAAGAATGCATCATGAGATGGCATAGAAACAACTCGAATATCTAATCCTTGTTCCTTTAAAATCTGCTTAGCACTTACAGCTAATGAAACCTCACTACCACTTGCTAGTAAAATACCATCAATTCGTTTTTCTTCACTATCAACAACATAAGCACCTTTCAAAACACCATCTTTATGTGTATTTAAAAGATTAGTAACGTTTTGTCTGGTTGTAATAATTGCAGTTGGTTTAGTCTTTGAAGTTAATGCAATTTCAACCGCTGCTTTTGTTTCATTTGCATCAGCTGGTCTAATTACGTTTAAATTTGGAATACTTCTTAATCCAATTAATTGTTCAATCGGTTCATGCGTTGGTCCATCTTCACCAACCGCTACTGAATCATGTGAAAAAACAAAAACACTTGGTAGATGCATCATTGCAGCTAATCTAACTGGTGGTTTCATATAATCAGAAAAGACAAAGAATGCCCCACTAAATGCTTTTAATCCACCATGTAATGTGATGCCATTAACAATCGAACCCATAGCATGTTCACGAACACCAAAGTTAATGTTTCTGCCTAATGGAGATTCTTTTAGGAAGTGCCCATCAGCACCTTTAGCCTTAGTTGATGCTGTTAAATCAGCAGACCCACCAATGATATTTAGGTTTTGTTTAGAAACTAAATCAAGTGCTTTACCAAATACATTACGTGTTGCTTCTTTACTGCCTGCTTCATATACAAGGCTTGAAAAATCAATAGTTACTGAACCATCAACAAACTTTTTAAATAGTGCTGCAAGTTCAGGATATTTAGCTTCATAAGATTTAAACATTGCTTCATATGCTTGATATGCTTTTTTACCACGATTAAAAACTCTTGATTTATATAACTTATAAACTTCTTGATCAACTTCAAAAGGTTGATATGTATATCCTAAATTTTTACTTAATACATCACGTTCAAGTGCACCAATTGCAGCGCCATGAACCTTAGATGTACCTTCAATTGAAGTACCTTTACCGATGATAGTTTTAATTTCAATGAGTGTTGGTTTATCTAAAGATTTTTTAGCTTTATTTAGTGCCTTATGAATTGAATTGATATCATCTCCATCAGAAACACTTAAATATTGCCATCCTTGAGACATAAACTTCATCTTCATATGATCAGATGTAGCATATTTGGTTGCACCATCTAATTGAATATCATTTGAATCAAATAAAACAATCAACTTATTTAAACCTAAATGTCCCGCTAAAGAAATAGCTTCTAATGAAACACCTTCTTGTAAATCACCATCTCCACATAATACATAGGTATAATGATCAACAATCTTAAATCCTTCTTGATTAAAACGACTGCTTAAATGCTTTTCAGCAATAGCCATACCAACAGCATTAGAAATACCTTGTCCCAATGGACCAGATGTTGTTTCAACGCCATCTGTTAAGCCAAACTCAGGATGCCCTGGGGTAATACCTGGATAATCTCTAAATTGTTTTAAATCATCGATTGAAATTTTATAGCCTGATAAATGATTAATTGCGTAAAGTAACATAGAACCATGACCTGCTGATAAAACAAAACGGTCACGATTAATCCAATTTTTTTGTTTTGGATAAATGCTTAAATGTTTTGTAAATAACGTATGGGCCATTGGTGCTGCACCAATCACAATACCTGGATGACCACTACTTGCTTTATTAATTGCATCAACGCCTAAAAAACGGATTGTATTAATTGCTAGTAGATCTTTATTACTCATCTTTTCTTTCCTTCGAATCATCTGATGAAGTAGATTCATCATCTAATTTTTCTTCATTATTTTCGATTTGACCTGCATCTGTAGCATCTGCTTCTGTTGTTTCTTCTGTATCTTCTTCAACTTTAAAGTATTGTTGATAGTAAAGTTCTTGAGCATCTAAAATACTTTGGAACCCATCTGCACCAACTTCATCTCTAATCAGTTCAGTCGCTTTTTTATTTTCAACATCAACAAGTGCTTTTAATCGTTTTTGTTGTCTACCTGATGAGTAGAATAACCCTACAAATAAAACAACCATTGATACTAAAAAGACATTATTTGCTTGTTCAGGCCACAATGCTTGAATCAAGTAAGATGCCCCTAAAACAACCGCTAAAATAATAAATGAGAATAACATATAGGTTGTTGACATTTTCTTTTGAGCTGCATAAATACTGTTTGTAAAATCTAACCAAATATCGTTTACACCATTTTGATACAGTAAGTTTACTGCATGGTAATAACCTTTATCAACAAACAATCTGTAGTTAACACCATCTGATGTCCAAACAGAAAATCTACCTCTTGAAGCAAACTTTGAATAATCCGGACGATCATCTAGAAAATACATTTCCAGTTTAGCTCCTTTATAACTTTCAACTCTAAATGGTTCTCCTACTGCCTTTGAATATTCTTTTGGTAACATTTTCATAATATTAAATCCCTTCATAAATAATTTGTCTATTTTTAATTATATCATATAGATATAAGGAAATATAAAAACATCCCCATAGGGTATCCTCATCCACACATCAGGTGACTTATGGCTGCTCCACTCAAGGCCTGACCAGGTTCGTTCCTTAATGTTGAATGAGAATACCCTATAGGGATGTTCGGGTTAAACTCTAAGTTTTTTGAAGAATTCCTTGAGTAGATTAGAAGCCTTTGTTGCTTCTAAACCACCTTCATAAATCACTTGATGATTAAAGCGATTATCAAGCAATTTTAGAACACTTTCTACTGCACCAGCTTTAATATCTTTTGCGCCATAGTATAAGTGTTTAATACGTGACTGAATCATTGCTCCAGCACACATACTACAAGGTTCTAATGTGACATAGACTAATGCATTTTCTAATCGCCAAGAACCAATCTTTTTAGCTGCTTTTTGCATCGCAATAAACTCTGCATGGGCACTAAAATCTTGTTTACTTTCACGCAAATTATGGGCTCTTGCTATGATTTTACCATCTAAAACAACAACTGCACCTACTGGAACCTCATCTTTATCAAATGCCTTTTGAGCTTCCTTTAAAGCTTCATTCATGAAATATTCATGAGATGTTTTATTCATTTTTACCTGGTACTTCATGTGCATGTCTTGATCTTGGTTCATAAGAATCACTTGCTCCAACCACAATTAATGGATCATGATAATTGGCTGGTTTACCATTAATGATTCTTTGTGTTCTTGTTGCTGGCATACCAGTTTTCACACAGATTGCTGTGAGTTTAGTAACAAACTCAGCAATCGCTAAAAGCTCTGGCATTGGTCCAAATGGTTCGCCTTTAAAATCACGGTCTAAACCACCAATAATTACACGAATACCACGATCTGCTAAATCATCTACAATCTTAATAATTCCTTTATCTAAAAATTGAGCTTCATCAATAATGACTGCTTCTACCCTTGGATCCAGTTTATCTAATATTTCACTCGAATGACTGATTAATATTGCATTTTCGGTTAATAAACTATGTGAGACAATCTCAGGTTTAATACTATATCTGGTATCTATGATCGGTTTAAAGACTTGGTAGTTTTGTTTTGCGTACTTTAATCTTTTAGCTCGTCTAATTAATTCTTCGGTTTTGCCTGCAAACATTGGCCCACAAACAACTTCAATGATTCCATTACGATATGTATGATACATCATTAGCCCTCACTTCGATATCATTATAACAAAAAGCGAGACTTTTATCTCGCTTTAAAGATTACTTTTTACTTTTTTCTAGACGTTTGTTAAACTTATCAACTTGACCAGCTTGTGCAATAAATGTTTGTTGACCTGTATAGAATGGATGTGTTTCAGACGTTACTTCAAGTTTAATAACTGGGTAAGTTTTACCATCTTTATCAGATACTGCTGTTTCTTTCGTGTTGATAGCTGATTCAATTAAAAACTGTTTCTTAGTTTGAACATCTTCAAAGATAACTAATCTAGTTTTTGGATGAATGCCTTGTTTCATATGTTTGTCTCCTTCCGCCATGAGTTTTAGCTCATAGTAAGTTTTGCCTAATCATTATATCATTGCTTTATGTAATATGCAACTATAAAAACGCTATAAAATAATCCAATATTTTAAGTATATTTCATCTTCAATCTTTAAAGTTTCAAATAAATATCCACCACAAGCAATAATCACTTTTTGACTACCAATATTATCTGGACTTGTAGATAGCATAACCTGTTTAAAACCTTTTTTTCTATATAGATCAAGCACTAATTTCAATTGTATGACTGCGTAGCCTTGATTTCTAAATTTCGGTCGAATCGAATAACCAATATGTCCATATTTTTTTCCAAACTCGCCATTTAGTTCATAACGCAAATTTATCATTCCAATAACTACATCTTCATCATTAACCAAGTACAATGTTTCACCAAGGACACTACCTAAAGGCAATGTTGATTTAGACTTTAGTTTTTCCTCATGCAAAAGAAAGGCTTCATAACTACCTAACCTTACTAAACTGCCTGCACCATTCACTCTAGGATTGATTGCTAAACTTTCCTCGATATAATCTAATGCTTCTTTTTTATACTTCATTATTGGTTTTACCAATCGAACTTTATACATTATAGATTACCAAACTTTTTAAAATGTCTTTGGATGTGGAGATTTTCCAAACACTGTAAAGAATCTTTTTGAAATAATTCCAATAAATATACCAGCAGGCACACTAATTAATAACATGAGTGGTAAATATAGAATTAAATACTCTGTTTCAAGTAAATACATACCAACGATTACTTGTCCAATGGTATGAATAACAGCACCAAATACTGAAACCGTCACTAAGTGAAGTTTAAACCAGTTTTTAAATATCGCCATTGCACTTACAGAAAGTATTGCACCACCAAGTCCCATCCAAAATGGAATTGTAAAGGAACGATATAAAAGACCTACCAATAACACTCTTAGGATTGTAACTAAACTTGCAGATCTAAATCCATACATATATAACACAATGACTGTCACTAAATTAGCAAACCCAATTTTAGCACCAGGTACAGGTATGATATTAATTTGCATTTCAATGACATTTAAAACAATACCGATTGCTAACATCATTGATAACATTGTAACTGTTCTTATATTTCTCATACATTACCATCAATGCCATCATAAGGCACTTCTTTTTCAAAGATGATAAAAACTTCTGATGGTAATGATATTGCTGGTAACCCGGTACCATCATACCAATCTCTAGATACCCCAATTTGTCTTGGTGTATCATCTCTTTGAATTCTTATTTTATTTAAATCCCAATCAATTTCTATAAAAACTTCAGTTCTTTGATCCTCAATGACATAAGCACCTAAAATAATATAAGCTAAATCGCCACCTTCATTTGAAACTGGCGTACTTATTTTAGGATATGTTTCATGTCCAATTTGTGGATAAACAACGACTTCTTTTTTTATAAAGTCAACTTCTAAAACCACTTGATTTGCTTGATAAACCTTAGCAATACTACCTGGTTTATCACCAAAAAAAGTAATGAAAATGAATAAAACTATAACTACAACAAGTAACCCACCAATTAATGCATAATCTCTTAACTTCATATTAAGTCAATTCCTTAAATCGGTCTGTCTGATTATAGTTTGTGATTAAACCACTAAACTCATAACTGACTACTTCAAAATCTTTAAGTGCTAAAAAGGATGTTAAAACATCTTTTGGCATACTAAATAATGCCGTAGAATACGCATCCATTAACCCTGCATCAACACCGATTAATGAAACGGTCATATAATAATTTTCTGGTTTTTTAGTCAGTGGAGAAATAATGTGGTGATACCATGTATTTTCATGTTTAACAAATTGTTCATAACTACCGGATGTGGTTACATTATGATTGATATCTGCAAATGTTGCATAATTTCTTGCTTGATAATCAATCAAATCCATATGATTAACAACGTCTAATGGATCAATTAATCCAATAGTAAATTTACCTTCTTTATTTCTTCTATTTTGTTCACCAAATACCACCGAAGATGATCCACCATTAATCAGAAACTCAAATACACCTTCAGATTTTAAATAATCTGCAACCTTTTGAGTTGCATATCCTTTAGCAATCGCACCTAAATCAAGCTTTGCACCCTTTTTTAAAGTGACATAGTACTTTCCAGAAGATTCTGTTAATGTTATCGGATCATCAATAAGTTCAATTGATTGAGCAAGTTCCATCGTTTGATTCACAGCGGATAAAGAAATCTCATCTCCTGTTTGATACTCTTTGATTAAATCTTTCCAAACATCAATAATTTTACCCATAGTCATATTAAAATAACCATTTGTATCTTCTGTTACATAAATTCCAACCTCAAGTAAATCATAAAGTAATTGATCAATTTCAACGGTCGCACTTACTTCAGATAACTGAGCTCGTTCATTAATATAATAAACTCCATGAACCCCTTCTGCTTGTGCTGTAAAATTATCAGTAAGTACATGGTACTCATGATAAATCGCCTTCATTTGGTCAAATACATCATCCCATTTACTAGGTTCTATATAAACATATCCCCCAATAAACGTATCCATTGTTGAAATAGCTATAGATTTTCTTTCTTTAGCACCTGGTGCTACACAAGCCGAAAAAAGGATGCTTATGATGATGAAGTTAATAATGAGCAATCCTTTTTTCATAATCTTTTATTCCTTTTTAATTAAAATATGCCGCCTAATCCATTCATAATCAACGCGATTAGCCCCAAGACTATTAAAAGTATTGGAAGTCCTTTAAAAGCCTTAAGCATTGGTGATACACGTAATCTAGAATGAATCATCACAAGTAAAATACTAAATGTAATAAATCCAAGTAATGAACCTAAGACATTGATAAATGCTAAGTCAAAGCTCATTGTACTAAATCCGAAGAATCCTACAATCAATAAAACTGAATGTAATCCTAAATTATTTGTCACTGGTAATTCTAACTTAATTTTCTTAGTTAAGTAAATATATGCTTCATTAACTAGTATAACTAACAAAGTAATTACAATTAAATTTAAATATACTACATTCATTGGTAATAAGACAAAGTTTAATATTGCATAGTCAATCACAAATATGAGTAATGCCATACCACTAATAATTGCCGATTCAATTAAAACTGGTTTAACTCGTACTGTTTTTGGTGTTACACTCTCTAGTCCAATACCTCTTAAAAGAATATTAGATAAGATTGCTGCTGCTAGAAGGCTAGAAAATAGACTAAATAACATCTGCTTTGACCTCCTTAGTAAAGTTTATTGCATTCACTACTGCAAATAAGATTCCTGATATGATAAATCCACCAGAATTATCTTTTAAGATTGCAATCGCGTAAATCTCATTAAATAGTTGAACCTTATTCATTCCAAACGCTGTAAACCCGATGGAACCTGTGCCTAAAAACTCTCTTAAAAATCCAATAACAATTAAAAGTCCTAAAGCACCAAATAAAACAATGATTTGTTGTTTAAATCCTAACTGTTGATACCCCTTACCTTGATCAATAACTACCACATTAAATAGTAGAAGCGATAAGTACACTGGAACTAATTGACTAAATTCAAAGTATGTACCTAAAATCATTGATGTCAGAGAAATCATAGCTGCTGCAACAAATAAATAGCTATAAACAGTTGCTCTTTCGGTTGTAAACTTATTAATTACATACGATAATCCTTTAACAACTAAACTTAACACTACTAAAACTAATACACTAATAAGTGCTATTTCTAATGTTGTAGCAATATAAATTAACGGTAGAACACTTAAGAAAACAAGTGATTTAATCATATTCTTTTCCATTATGCCACCCCTTGAATATCTTGTAATAATAAGTTAATTAAATATTGAGAACCATTTGAATTTGTTGTTGGTCCAGTTGTTGAATCAGGCATTGCATCTGTAATATTTTTACCAATAATACCTTCTAAAAATGTTTTAGATGCATTATAGAAATTACCACCTGAATGACCATATAAATCTGTTGGTAAAGAAACGTGTGTAATAACCCCTGCTTGATTCACAGCAATTAAAACTGTAATTTCTGCTGTATTGGTTGCTTGATGATCGTAATAAGTACCTTCGCCTGTTGCTTGATATACTTGATAATCAACGCCACTGACCTTAACATTAGAAATTAGGATACCATCTTCAGTACTACTACTTACTAAATCATAATCGTTATCAAATAATAAGTTAATATAATCAACCGGTTCCCCTACATGATAAATAATTGTTTGAGATACCACATTTTTAATAGTTGATCTTGAAACAGTAATTGTGGTTGCTCCTGCAGCTCCATCAATATACTGAACATTCTCATAATATAAACCACTATAATTTTTTAGTAAATATTCACGTACGAGTGGGAAGTAACTTGCTGATGTACTATCCTTTGTTGTAACAACTTTATCTCTTGCATAAACCTTACCCTTTAAATCAATTGCTACATATAATTCCATATAGAAATATGAATTATCTGTTCTAACAACATATAAATCTGCTAGTTTATTACCAAATAAGTCGTTTACGGTTGCACTAGATAAAATACTTGTGTACTTCGCATCAACTACTGGTTTTTCATCTACAACCACTACACTTTGACCAAACATCTTATCGACTGGTGAGGTTGGAAAGTAAACTAAGATACCCGATAAGACAATACTTAGTATAACCATTAAACCAAAGAATAATACTAAGATTAAATTTTCTTTTTTCATCCTAAGTACACTCCTTTAGCAATTAACATTAAATCTTCAATTAAACTTCTTGAATTAAATGCACCTGGGTCTGCAGTAGATCCTGCTTGACCATCAACAATATCTGATAAATTTAAATCTACATAAGACTGACTAAATTCTAATGCATTATTATAGAAGTTACCCTTCGTATGATTATAAGTCTCAGGTG
This sequence comes from Acholeplasmataceae bacterium UBA4853, assembly GCA_002399815.1. Classification (GTDB taxonomy): domain Bacteria; phylum Bacillota_I; class Bacilli_A; order Acholeplasmatales; family Acholeplasmataceae; genus Acholeplasma. The sequence continues at coordinate 36,989 of DHEJ01000006.1, read as the reverse complement.
GTAATAACACACCTAAAATCTTACCTGCATCATCTAATACAACAACAACTGTTATGTCTTTAGTTGTTACAACATCTGTATTATAAATGCCTGCTTTAGTTAATGAATACACAGTTCCAAGATTACCACTAATTGTTTCTGTTTTAACTAGAGCACCATCAACATTTGATGTTTTTGTATCAATCACTTGATAGCCTTCACCATAAAATGCTTGATACGGTAAAATGATTTCAAATTTATCGATCTTATCATGATGTGCACCAATTGCTTGCATCATATCCATTAAGCTCCAAGCAGAAACTGAAGTTGCACCACTATTTGCATCAGGTATTGATCCTGATAACTTTTGGAACACATAATTTTGAGCTAAACTTAAGGTATTACTTTGATACATTGTTTGATTAAGTTCTTGTACTACAACTTCGATAATTCTTTCATCTAATCCTACCGAAATGATAATTTTAATATTACCAAAGCCATTGACTGTATTCGCTTCATAAATATAACCTAAAGGTGTTGTTCCATCTAATACTTTTAATGATAATAATATTTCAACACCATCAATTGTTTCATTTGGATTTACCGTAAACTCTGTAGCATCTGCAAATAAAGTTTCAACTTTATCAAGGATTACAGCTTTATCTTTAGCTTCTTTAATTGGATTAAAGACCATATAGCCTCCAATCACTAAACCAATACTTAAGATGAAGGCAATAGCCAGTGCAATTAAATTTTTAATATTTAAGTTCATATAGTATAACCCCCTAAAATTAAATATGTAATTGCAACAATTAAAACAAATGATACGGTATAACCAATAAAGAATTTAGGTTTAAACACATTATTTGCCCAAACTGGATAATCTAATACAGGTACTAATAAGTTACCGATTAATAATGCAAATGCGACCCCTTCAGGTAAATTACCAAACATTCTAATTGAGAAGATCAGTGTTCCAATAACAAGTCCAAAAATTAAACGTCCCGGTCTTGTAACTGGGGATGTTGCTGGGTCTGTAATCATAAAGACTAACCCAAATAATAACCCACCAGATAATAATTGGAATAAAACATACTCTAATACTAAATTAGGATATAAGACAAAGCCTGCAACTAAAGTTAATGCTGTAAAGATTAATAAAGCAGATAAGGCTGGTCTAATATCAGCGCTCTTTCTAATAAATAAGTAAGCACCACCAATTAAAATCGCTAAACTATTGATTTCACCCATTGCTCCAGGAATATTACCAACAAAAAGGTCAACTAGTGAATAACTATTTAATACCCCAGGGAAAGTAGTTGATAATGCAGTAGCTCCTGCTGCTGCATCAATAAATCCATAACTACCTGCAAAGAATGTTGTAAATGCTAATGCAATAAATACACGACCTAATGCTGCAGGGTTAAATAAGTTAAACCCTAATCCACCGAATAACATCTTACCAACAAGTGCACCAAATAATGCACCCATAAATACAACATATAAATCCAGTTTATCTGGTAATAACATAGCAAAGATAATTGCTGAAACGGCTGGTGCACTAAAGTTATTAATTGAATACTTTCTTAATTTATTAGCAAGTTTTTCTTGAAGATTAAACCCTTCAACTTTAGTAACGCATAAGAAATAAATTGCTTCAACACCAACAAAAACGATTAAAGATAATAAGATTCTAGATAAAGCATCTAAACCATATTTATAAATAGAAAAGAATACGACTGGAGTTAATGCAATTAAGACATCAAACATCATACGCTTTGTTGAAGTTTCTTTTCTAATATATGGAGATGTTTTTGTTACAAATGTCATATTATTCATAATTTAAGAACCTCTTAACATGCGTTTGCCTTGACGCATGTAATCTGTTAAATGAATCTTAGATGGACAAACAAATGAACATAATCCACATTCAATACATTTATTCACAGCTAAAGTCTTTAAGAAATCTTTATCTTCTGCTTTAACTGCATTCATGATTTGTACTGGTTGAATTTCAACTGGGCATGAATATACACAAGATGCACAGTGGATACATGGATCTTCATCTAAGAAAACAGTATTTTGAACAATTAATGAAGTCGCTGTATGCGTAGTAACAATATCATCGTTAGTAACATTAGAACCCATCATTGGTCCACCCATGATTAAAGTCTTAGGCATTGATTTATCAACATAACCACCACCTAAATCAATTAATGTTTGAATTGAAGTACCAATTCTTGCTTTAAATGATTTATTAACAACACCATCACCTGAAATCACAAAGTATCTTTCAAGTACTGGTAAGTTAAACTTGACAGCATGGTATAAGGATTGAAGTGTTGAAACGTTAAAAGGAATCACACCATAATCTGCTGGTAGTTTACCTTGTGGAACAACAATACCGGTTGCTGATTTAATTGCTTCTAGCTCCCAACCTTGTGGATAATAGTTTCCAACAGGAACTACTTTAATGTCATAGTCTTGGTATGAATTTAAAGCAAAAGAAATACGCTCAACAAGCTCATTGTATTTTTTCTTAACTGCAATAATGCCTTGTTTTGCTCCAACAGCTTGCATTGAATAGATTAACCCTTTAATCAATTCTTCTGGATGATCCATCATAAGTTCATAGTCAGAAATTAACTTAGGTTCACATTCAACACCATTTGCAAGAATAATATTGATTTCACTTTTAGTATTTAACTTAATATATGTTGGGAAAGCACTACCGCCTAGACCAACTAGTCCAGCATCTTTTGCAATCTTAACAAAATCAGCTTTTGTTAAACGTTTAATGTCCTCATCACTTCTTTGAGCAATAGATTCATGTAATTCATACTTGAAGTCATTTTTAACAATCATGCAGTTTACACGTTTACCTGAAGCATCAAACTTCATTTCATGTCCAACAACTTCACCGGATACTGTTGCATGAATTGGTTGCTCAAAGAAAGCACCTTTTCTAGTACCGATGATTTCACCTACTTTAACATATTGACCAAAAATAACACACGTTTCTCCTTCAGGACAGCGTTGTGAAGTCATTGGATAATATAAATATGGTGCTTCTAAATAATGTATTAATGGTAGTTTCTTTAATACATCTTTTCCATCTGGGATAATTCTTGTTTTTGTAATCAAAGAAAATCACTCCTTTTCTTTTTCTAATTTATTTGTTAAGTTAATCACTTCTTGTTTAATCTTTAATAACACATTATCATCATCAAGATGTGTTAATGCTTCATGAATCCATAAAACAATTTGTTTAAATTCTTTTTCCTTAAACCCTTTAGTTGTCATAGCTGGAGATCCCAACCTGATACCTGATGTATAAAGTGGTTTTTCTATATCAAATGGTAAAGAATTTTTATTAATTGTAATATTTACTTTATATAGTGTTTCTTCTGCAACCTTACCTGTTATACCTAAACGTTCTTTAACATTAACCAAAATTAGATGATTATCTGACCCACCGGATACAACTTTGTATCCAAGTGATTTAAATGTTTCAGCCATTGCTGATGCATTATTAATGACTTGTTCTTGATAAACCTTAAAGGATGGTTCTAAAGCTTCCTTAAATGCTACCGCTTTAGCTGCAATCACATGCATTAGTGGTCCACCTTGTTCACCCGGAAAAACTGCTTTATCAATCTTTTTAGCAATTTCTTCATCATTAGTTAAAATGATGCCACCTCTAGGACCTCTTAATGTCTTATGCGTTGTTGAGGATACTACATGAGCATATGGTAGTGGTGAAGGATGTAATCCTGCTGCAACCAAGCCTGCAATATGTGCCATATCTACAAATAAATATGCACCAACAGCATCTGCAATCTCTCTAAACTTTTTAAAATCAATAATTCTTGGATAAGCACTTGCTCCAGCAACAATTATTTGTGGTTGTACTGCTTTAGCAATACTTAGTACTTCATCATAGTCAATAAATTCATCATCTTTAGAAACACCATATGAGAATGCTTGATAAAAACGACCACTAAAAGATAGCTTATATCCATGAGTTAGATGTCCACCGGAATCTAAACTCATGCCTAAGATTTTATCATTTGGTTTAATCAGTGCATGATAAACTGCAGCATTTGCCTGTGAACCAGAATGCGGTTGTACATTGACATATTTTGCATTAAATAACTTTTTTAATCTGTCTTTAGCGAGGTTTTCAATCTCATCAATAAATTCACATCCACCATAGTATCTTTTACCAGGGTATCCTTCTGCATACTTATTTGTAAGAATTGATCCTTGAGCCTCTAACACTGCTTTTGAAACAAAGTTTTCAGAAGCAATCAGCTCAATATGTAAATCTTGACGCTTAGATTCTTTTTGGATGAGTAAATGAAGTTCTTGATCGTAATTTTGTAGGGACATATGGATTCCTCACTTATTTTTTCTTATCCTTATTTTACCATGTATAAATATCTTTATACAAAGTTTTAAACGCTATTTAAAGAAAGAAAAAAGAAGTACCGTTGATAGACATGTTATATTTTAAGAGTTTAAGTCTATAATTGCAAACGATTCTATAATTGATAACGCTTTCAGTAAATTGTGAAAATCTATGTAATTTCTTTTAATCTTATTTATTTTAAATCACTTAAAAATGGATCTAAATATGCTTTGTTCAAAATAGATTCGATCTCCTTGAATTCATAATCTAAGATTTCTTGTGGATAATATAAATGTTCGTAATTGATAACATTTTTTTCTAAAATAGATGATACAAACATTGCAGATGCTAGATATCTTCCATGGACATAATTTAGATGAAATCCATCTCGATATAAAAGATCTTTTAAACACGTTTGTTTCGCATAAAAAATTGTAGAAAGATTAGAAATAATACCATCCCATGCATACACTGTCTTAATATGTGTTTGGTAAACATCTAAAATTTGAATTGTCATGATAACATCATCATTACCATAACGAATGAAAAGAGGATGTAAACTATCTTTATGATAACTCCAAGTTAGATGATAATAGAACTTAATTTCTTTGTTTTTAAAATGTTTTTTTACATAACTAATCAAATATTCTATATATCCATTAAATGTCTCTATTAAGCCACTATCATGAGATGCTTGTTGAAGTGTTACATAGTTAAAATCATAATTCATTAAGGCATCTTTAATAGACATATTTAAATAATTTTCATAACCCTTATGCGTAAATATCTGCATGGTATATGTTGCATTATTTTGACTAGCATTTAAAGCATGTAACTTAAGTGGTGCCCCACCAATATAAAGATTAGCAACCACAATATCCTGATATCCTAAAGAAACTAAAATATCATAAATGTAGCGCTGTGCATCTTCAGAAAAGCTATTACCGATTGATAGTAATTTAAACTGTTTATTCATATAAATATCCTACCTAATAAAAACATATGCAGCAAAATATTTAGCTACATATGTTTTAATTAATTTATTTTACGTTATGATACACATTACTTACATCATCTAATTCATCAAGTCCATTGATTAATTTTTCAAACTTTGCAAGTTCTTCTGCATCTGTAATTTCAACAGTAGTGATTGGTAAAAATGTAATCATTTCTTGAGTTGGTTCTAAATGATTTTCTTTTAAAACATCGACTAACTTTCCATATTCACTAGGTTCTGCATAAATAGTGACAAGCTCGCCTTCAACTTCAATGTCTAATACGTTTACATCATTTTCTAATAAGACTTCTAATATTTGATCTTCTGTTGCCATAACCTCAAATACTGCACGGTGCTCAAATTGGTGTAGTACAGAACCTGAAACACCCATCTTACCATATGCTTTATTAAATAATGTTCTCACATCAGATAAGGATCGATTGGTATTATCTGTTAAACAATCTACAATAATTAAACTATTGCCTGGACCAAATCCTTCATAACGAATTTCAGTATAGTTTTCGTCACTACCACCTTTAGCCTTATCAATAGCACGTTTAATAATATCTGCAGTTACTTGTTCTTTTTTTGCTCTTTCAATAACTCTTTTTAATGTTTGATTGGTTTCTGGGTCTGGTGTGCCTGCTTTAGCAGCCATATAAATTTCTCTACCATACTTTGAATAAACTTTTGATTTTGCTGCTGATGTTTTTGCCATCGCAACTTTTCTAACTTCGAACGCTCTACCCATAATTATTACTTCTCTTTCTTCATGTATTCCTTATATGCTTCAATAGATTCATCAATAACTTTAATTGCTTCATCTTTACTTTCAATATCTAAAATATATGTTCTTTTACCTTCAAGTGACTTATACACTTCAAAAAAGTGAGATATTTCAGATAATAAGTGGTGCGGTAAATTCTTTAAATCGGTGTACTGTGTCATTGACGGATCTCCAAATGGAATCGCAATAATCTTTTCATCTACTTCATCACTATCAATCATCTTAATAACACCAATTGGATAACATTCAACCAGTGACATCGGTTCAATATCCTCTTGACATAAGACTAAGACATCTAGTGGATCACGGTCTCCAGCATAGGTTCTTGGAATAAACCCATAGTTTGCTGGATAGTGTGCAGATGTAAACAACACACGATCTAAAATAATCATCCCTGTTTCTTTATCTAATTCATATTTTTTCTTACTGCCTTTAGAAATCTCCACACATACAATAAAACGTTCCGGTGTTATGCGGGAAGGATTAATATCGTGCCAAATATTCATAATTTCACCTATTTTTCTCTTTTAGCAAGTTTATTGTAACACTATTTTATTGTTTTTTCTATCTCTTAAGACCATTATCTTTAAAATCAATGGTTTATTGAATTAATTTCTTAACTCGTTTATCATCATAACACTTTATATTTTATATAAATCATATTCATTTCCATTCAGACTATTAAATGGTATATTGGAATCAAACGATGAAAGGATAATACATCAATGAAACAAATTTATGAAACAACCTTAACTAATTTAAATGGTACAAGTGGTACAGTTGATGCTGAAAATGGATTTAGTGTTGGACTTTTACCGGTATTAAAAGCAGATAGCACACATACAAACCCTGAGCAATTAATTGGATCAGCTTGGGCAACTTGTTTAAATGCAACGATCATTTCTATCTTAAAAGCTAAAAATCTCAACTTAAAATCAAAAGTTGAAGTAAATGTTAAACTCTTTTTTGATGATATCACGAGATATCACTTTACTTTAGACGCTTATGCATCCATAGAATCAATGGACTTAGAACAAGCTGAAAAAATTATCCATACCGCACACAGATTTTGTCCAGTCTCCAAATTAATAGGAGATAAACCAGGTGTTACATTACATACTGTGAAATATGAATAGACATAACTAACATAAAACCATCTAATTTTATTGTAGAGATGGTTTATAAATTGAAAATACATTTAAATAAATAAAAGCTTCATTATAACTGAGTTTGTTCAGTCAAATAATGAAGCTTTTTCATTGATTGTTTTAATATATTTGAAGTAACTACAATATTATTTATTTTAAACCGCTTTTAATTATGAATTTTCTAATTCTTCTAGTACCTCTATTAAATAGTCTGGACGATCAGTAATAATACCATCCGCTCCATTTTCGATTAATAATTTCATTGTTTCTTTATCATTAACAGTCCAATATAGTACTGCCATATTCTTTCTATGTGCATCAGCTATAATTTGTTTATGCATTAGATTCGCTCTAAAGATGCCATTATCATCTTTAATAGCAATATTATCTCTAATAAATGCTGGTAGCATACCTAAAAGATTTGCTGTTGAACCGGTAATACTCATAGATTCTGGTATCGGTAATATTAAAACCTCAGAGTTTACCCCCCAGAAAAAATCAATATGAAATGCACTGTAAATAGAAAACATAGTAACTTCTGATGTTGCTGCATTAATATATAAGTCTGGTGCATTATTTTTAAAATATGTCGTCACATCATCAGAAAATGATGCCAGTACAACATTTGATTCTAAATTATATGTTGTAACTAAATCAATTAAGGTTTGTGCTGCAAGTTCAAAGTCATGAATAGATTCATCATAAAATTCTGATGATGGTGAATCTTTAATTTCTAATATGTATAAAACATCCAACCCTACCTCAG
>DHEJ01000006.1:22571-28788 GCA_002399815.1 Acholeplasmataceae bacterium UBA4853 | reverse complement strand
CAGCAAATATATCCTCTAACTTTGCAGGTTTCATCTTAGACATAATTACTGGGTCTGTTTCATCCTTAAATGGTTCAATACCTTTTACTGGATCATAATTATAATCATCTGGATATCTAAACTTTCTAGCTAAATAATAATCATCTGCTTCATATTCATCAATAATTTCTTGGTATGTATAAGATCTAATTAAAGCATCATTCATATCTGAATTACTAGACATCTCAAGTTCTAGATTATGGTGTGAAATTAAGATATTATCTTTAGTTAATGCTAAATCTATTTCTAACACATCTGCTCTAAATTCATCAACAAGCATATCATAGGAATATTCAGTATTTTCTGGTGCTAAGTCTTTTGCTCCTCCATGAGGAATGATCAATGGATATTTTCCTTCTTTTCTAAACAGATTTGTACCATTCACACTAGAAAATGTCCAAGGTGAAAAATTAAAAACAGAAACCACAACGACAATCGATAAGACAATGATTAGAAATACTCTTAATATACGCCAAACACGTTTCATTTACGACTTTCTCCTTTAATATATAACTCATATAAATTATGGGCAAGTGCAGCAATTGTCATTGGTCCAACCCCTTTAGGAACTGGTGTGATATACGATGCAATTTCTGATACATGCTCAAAATCTACATCCCCAACTAATTTTTTATCTACACGGTTAATACCTACATCGACTACAACAGCACCAGTTTTAACCATATCCTTTGTAACAAACTTAGGTTTTCCAATGGCTGCAACTAAAATATCAGCACTTTGAGTAATACTTTTTAAATCTTTTGTTTTTGAGTGTGTAATAGTTACTGTTGCATTACGGTCTAAAAACATTTTTGCCACCGGTAATCCAACAATTTGACTACGTCCTATAACTACAACATGCATACCTTCTATTGGAATTTGATAATGATCAAGTAACATCATAATTCCTTTAGGCGTTGCCGGTCTAATACCATCTTTTTTTTGAAACAATAAACCTTGATTCACTGTATGAAACCCATCAACGTCTTTATGAAAGTCAATTAAATCCATTAATTGATTACCATCTAAATGTTTTGGAAGTGGTAATTGAAGTAAGATTCCATCAACTGCATGATCTTGATTAAATTGAGTAATTAAGTCTGAAACTATTTCATTTTTAACAAATTCATCTAAATGATTGATATGTACATCCATACCTAAGTTACTTGCTTGACTTAATTTTGAATTCACATAGCTTAAACTCGCTGGATCATTACCAATTAAGATGATTTCTAATTTGGGTTTTCTTTTTAATAATGCTACTTTTTCTTTAAGTAATTCATTTAATGTATCTGCTGTTTTTCTACCATCTAATATCATGATAAAACCACCCCTTCATCCGATATTCTAAAATCTAATGCCCTTGGATGCTCATTGAGTCCTGGCATTGTATTAATGCCTTTAGTTAGACATACAATTAACTTCGCTCCATTAGATATCTTAACATCATTAATCTCTAAAATAAAATCTCTAGGACGCCCCTTTAACTTAGGATCACCAGACAATGATAATGGTGTTTTAGCAATACAAATTGGATATTTTAAATCTTTATACTTTTCTAATTTTAATAGTGCTTTCTTAGATAAATGAACTGATTTAGCACCATACATAACTTTTGCTACTTTACTAATCTTATCGACATGTTTCCAGTCATTTTCATATAGTACATGAAAATCTTTTGGTTCTTCTAATGCACTAATCACAAGTTTAGCCAAATCCTTAGTACCATCTCCACCTAAACTATAACCTTCAGATAAACCTAATCTAACATGTTTCTTTTTTGCCCAGTCTTTTAAGTATGTAATCTCTTCTTCTAAATCTTGGCTAAAACGATTTAAAGCAATAACACTATTTAATCCAAAACTTCTAACATTTTCAATATGCTTTTCTAAATTCTCTAAACCTTTTTCTAACGCCGCAATGTGCTTTTCATCTAGGTTTTGTTCAGATATACCACCATGCAGTTTTAGCGCCTTAATGGTTGCTACAATAACAACAACGCCCACTTCTTGTACCAAATGAGGTTGCTTAATATGTAGAAACTTTTCCATACCTAAATCTGCTCCAAACCCTGCTTCAGTAATAACATAATCAGCAAGTTTTAGTGCCATGTTTGTGGCAATAACACTATTACACCCATGTGCAATGTTTGCAAATGGTCCGGCATGTACAAATGCTGGTACCATTTCTTTAGCAAATACTAAATTTGGTCTGATTGCATCCTTTAAAATCAGTGCCAGACTATCCTTACATCCTAAATCTCTAACAAATAAGTCCTTACCTTCTTCATCAACACCAATTAAAATATCATCTAATCGTGATTTTAGATCTTTAAAATCATGCGCTAGAGCAACAATTGCCATCATTTCGGATGCAGCGGTAATCGTAAAACTATCTTGTCTATTGGTTGTATGAACAACTCTTAAACTGCGATCATTGACATCTAGTGCTCTTTGCCAATAAACAGTTTTAATCTTTAATTGATTCCCAAAATGGATATGATTATCAATGATTGCTGATAACAAATTATTTGCAGCAGTCATTGCATGAATATCCCCATTAAAATGCATGTTAATGTCCATTGCTGGTTCCAGTTCAGATGCACCACCACCTGTTGCTCCACCCTTCATTCCAAAAACAGGACCCATGGATGGTTCTCTTAAGGCTAGCATAACGTTTTTCTTTATTTTCTTAAATCCTTGTGCGAGTCCAATTGAAACTGTGGTTTTACCTTCACCACTGGATGTTGGATTAATTGCTGAAACCAAAATAAGCTTTCCTGGTGCTTTATCTTTTAATCGCTGATTAATCTTTAAATCAATCTTAAATTTATCTTCACCATAAGCATAGATTTCATCTTTATTAATCTCTAAAATTTTTTGTAGGTATTGAATTTTATTCATAAAAATCCCTCTTATTAGCACTGAAATAATCTATCATTATAATTATACTAAAATTATCACATATTGATGGCTGATAAACAACATGGGTTATTCATGAACTTTAATATATTCAATACTTCTATGATGAATTTTTTTTGTATATCCACCTATTTGATCTGGAAAATCCTTAACTTTATTAATCTGATTTATCGCTAAATACTTTAAAAGTGTACCCCGCATTTGCTTATTTAATACACTTAGTTTCTTACATAAATCATCTTTACAATCTATAAAAGAAACCTCATAGAAAATGATTTTATGATTATCTAAGATACTGTCAAATTCTTTAGAAGATAAACTAACAACTTCTTTATGATATGATGCTACATACTCAGTAATCTTATCTTTCCAAAATCGTTTTAAATCACTTCTTACAGTGAAATCTAAACGGTAAGGTTTAATTCCAAAATTTGGTTTAATTAAGCCATATAACGCATCAATAACTAAGACGTTTTTATTGATATATGTTTGTTCAACCAGCTTTAAATTAGGATAATCTAAAAACTTAAAAGACTCCCCTTTAAATAGCTCAAAAGCCTTATAGGAATCTTGAGTTTCATAGGACTGATAATAATCATAAACTTCATGAATTAGCGTATCGCTTAATTTAAAAGCCTTTTGAAAATCAACTCTCGAAAGGCTTTTAATTTGATCTATAATTAAGTTAGTTTCATCTTTAAATATTAAGTTTAAGTCAGCCTTTTTTCCATCAAAACTAAACGTCTTTGATGGTGCAAATAATATCAGCATGTTAATCACCTAAAATCTATTATACACTAACCTTGTTTAAGACTCTTTTATAAAGTGATTTTGTTCGTTCCGATTTTGGATTTGTAAAAATAACTTCAGGTTTCTCTACTTCAATAATTTTTCCTTAGCCTATAACAACAATCCTATCAGCAAACGCTATTTCATGAGTTACTAAATGATGGTCATGTTTTTATTAACTGTTCCCTAACCTCTAATACCTCACTAACCATCTCTGGGTCAAGTGCTGAGGTCGGTTCATCAAACAACATTACTTTAATCTGAATCGCTAGTGCTTTTTATAATTGTTAGGTTTATGATTGAGACTGTTTTATGAATTCTTTCACATATTATTAAAAAAGGATTTGTCATGTTAACAAATCCTTTTTAGGTGTATTTATTGATTTATATCTTCATATAAGCATAATTTTCTTTTAAAATCTTTTCTGCATGCAAGATCAATTCTTTTGTTGGTTCTTCTGTATCTGTTAATTCATAAGGAATTCCCATTTGTTCCCACTTCATAATGCCTTTTTTATGATACGGTAAGATATCAATGCCTACCATATTTGTTAAACCATCTATAAAGTGTCTAAGACCATATAAATATTCATCTTGAGAGTTAATCTCAGGCAGTAAAATATGTCTTAAAACAGTTGGTACTTTTTTATCACTTAAGAACTTAGCAAACTCTAAAATATTTTTATTGGTTGCTCCAGTTAGCCATTCATGACGTTCATTATCAATATGCTTAATATCTAATAACACTAAATCTGTATACTTTAATAACTCATCAAACTCAGCGATTCTTGACTCTCTAAATGTGCCTGCAGCTGTATCTAGACATGTATGAATATTTAGTGCTTTAGCTTTTCTAAAAAGATCCGTTAAAAATTCTAGTTGTAGGGTTGCTTCGCCACCTGATACTGTGATACCCCCATTTTTATAAAACGGTTTAAAACGTTTATAATCTAAAAGTATTTCATCAGCAGTCATTAACTTATTTTCTTGAGTACCCCAAGTATCTCTATTATGACAAAACTTACAACGAAGTGGACACCCTTGAAGAAATAATACATATCTTAAGCCCGGTCCATCAAATGCACCAAAGGTTTCAATGGAATGCACGTTACCTAAAATAACTTGATTATAATCCTTCATGGAACGTACGTTTCATAACTTCTAGCTTTTGTTCATTTGTTAAGTTAGAGAAGTTAACAGCATAACCTGAAACTCTGATTGTAAGGTTTGGATATAATTCTGGATGTTCATAAGCATCTTTTAATGTTTCTCTGTTAAATACGTTAACGTTTAAATGATATCCACCAGATACAAAGTAACCATCAAGTAATGACACTAAGTTTGTTACTTGAACATCATCAACTAAATGAACAATAGAACCTTCAACAGCAATCTTCTTACCTAAAGCTGCAGGAATAATTGTAAATGTATTTGAAATACCATCTTCACATTCTGAGTAAGGAATCTTAGCAACAGATAATAATGATTTTAATGCACCTGATTTATCTCTACCGTGCATTGGGTTTGCTCCTGGTGCAAATGGTTCACCTAAACGACGACCATCTGGTGTATTACCAGTATTCTTACCATATACAACGTTTGATGTAATGGTTAAAATTGACATCGTTGGAACTGAATTTCTGTATGTATAATTTGAACGGATATGTGCCATAAATTTCTTAACAACTTCAACAGCAATATCGTCAACACGATCATCATCATTACCATATTTAGGATAATCACCAATTGTTTCAAAGTCAGTAATTAAACCAGTCTTTTCATCATAAATTGGATGTACTTTAGCATACTTGATTGCAGATAATGAGTCTGCAACAACTGATAATCCTGCCATACCTGTAGCAAACAATCTTGTAACATCTCTATCATGTAATGCCATTTCAATTTTTTCATATGAATATTTATCATGCATATAGTGAATGATGTTTAAAGCATTCACATAGATTTCAGCTAATTCACCTAATGTATCTTCAAAACGTTTCATTACAGTGTCATAATCTAAAACATCTGTTTTTAAAACATCCATCTTAGTCTTTTCAAAGACTTGGTCACCGCTAATTTCATCTCTACCACCGTTTAATGCATAAAGTAATGCTTTAGCAGCGTTAGCTCTTGCACCAAAGAATTGCATTTCTTTACCAATAGCCATTGGTGAAACACAACATGCGATACCATAGTCATCACCATGTAAAGGTCTTAAGGTATCATCGTTTTCATATTGAATACTTGAAGTATCAATTGAAACCTTAGCAGCAAAGTTTTTAAATCCTTCAGGTAATTTATCAGTCCATAATAAATGTCAAGTTTGGTTCTGCTGAAGTACCTAAGTTATATAATGTTTGAAGTAATCTGAAAGCTGTTTTAGTAACAAGTGAACCACCTTCATTATTCATACCACCAAGTACTGCAGTTACCCAAGTTGGGTCTCCAGTAAATAATTGATTATATTC
>DHEJ01000006.1:15012-22422 GCA_002399815.1 Acholeplasmataceae bacterium UBA4853 | reverse complement strand
GCTGCACCATTTTGTTCTTTAACAGCAGCAAGATATGCTAGATATAACCATTGAACTGCTTCAAGTGAATCTTGCGCTGGTCTTCTTAAATCAAAGCCATACATATCACCTAATTGAATTAATTCGTTCAATGATTTGATTTGATCAGTAATTTCTTCTCTTAAACGAATCACATCTTCAGTCATTGGGAAAACTAAACCATTTTGTTGATTCTTTTTATCTTTAATTAAAAAATCAATACCATATAGTGCAACTCTACGGTAATCACCAATAATACGACCACGACCATAACCATCTGGTAAACCAGTGATGATATGAGAACGTCTAGCACGTCTAATTTCTGGTGTATAAGCATCAAAAACACCTTGATTATGTGTCTTTCTTACATTCGTATATAAATCGATTGTTTCTTGATCAACTTTATAACCATATGCTTCAGTTGCTTTAACTGCAACACTGATACCACCTTCAGGGAAAAAACCACGTTTAAGTGGAGCATCTGTTTGTAGACCAACAATCTTTTCTAAGTCTTTAATAATGTAACCCGGTTTATGACTAACGATTGTAGATGCAACTTTAGTATCTAAATCAATCACGCCACCTTTTTCTTTTTCAAGCTTTAATAAATCTTTGAATGCTTCATTTAATTTTAAGGAACTTTCAACAGCACCTTCTAAAAAAGAATCATCGCCTTTATACTCTTTATAGTTTTTATGTATAAAGTCTGATACATTGACACTTTTCTCCCAAGCGCCACTTTTAAATCCTATCCAAGGATTACTCATAGTTTCTTCCTCCAAAAATTTTTTTTCGATTTTCATACCTTTATTTTATAACTTCACTTGACAAAATGCTATGTATATTATAAAAGAAAACGCTTTCTGGAGATACATGTTCAAATGTGGGATTATTTGGCATAAAAGTTGTGTCTGTGTTATGATAAAAATACATATATTTTTCAGGAGACACGCATGAAAACAGCAATCATCCTAGTTGGTGTTCCAGGTTCCGGCAAATCAACTTATGCAAAAACATTAAATCTACCGCATTTTTCATCTGATTTCATCAGACTTGAAGTTTTTGGTACATTAAGAGAACATCATACTGCAGAAGACAATCAAATCATATTTGATTTATTACATAAGAAAGTATTTTCTCACGAAGGCTCATTTATTTATGATGCTACCAATACAGAAAGAAAACGTCGTGTACTTTTATATAATGAATTAAAGATGCGTGATTTCAATGTAGAAATCCACTTAATTTTAGAACCATTGGAGTTATCTTTATACCAAAATAGATCAAGAGCTTATGAAAAAATCGTTCCTGAATATGTCATTAAAGATATGTACAAATTCATGGGAGCACCAAGAGTTGGTGTCGACTGTGATTCCTATAAAATCATTTCTCAATCTAAGTTTTTAAAGGAACCAACAGACTTTCAAACCCTTATGGAGTTTGCTAAAACAAATGGTATTTTAAAAACAATCGATCAGTTTATATCCGCTGATTATTTACATGAATTTTCAAGACTTAAAGAACCTCATGAAACACCGTATCATTTAGAAGATATACATACACATATTGATATGTGCATCCAAAATTCTTTTAATGATACCATGTTAATCACTTCAATCTTGCACGATTTAGGTAAATCATTAGCTAAAATAGGTGGTCATTATAAGGGTCATGATATGTTATCAAGCATGTATGCACTTAGATTTTTTGATGAGATAAAAAATCTACCAAAACACATTGATAAAAAAGATATTATAGAAATTATTATTCAGCATATGCTTGCTCATAATGGTATCTCAGAATCTGGTATAACTAGAAATAAGTTAGATCAAAAAATTCTTGATTTAATTAATGAGTTTAAAGAAATTGATGAGAAAAGTCGAATAACAAACATTATTAGATAACATTTTGATAATGTTTTATACATAATATTCCATCTAATTTGTCTATAATATACTTAGGATGGTGATAACTATGAAACAAGTAACCTTGAAACGGATATTTATAACTTTTTCAATCGCATGTCTATTAACAATGTTTACGATAACCTTTATCTTAGCATCCATTATTTTAACAACAGGATATGACCCATTAAAACGGTTAAGTAGTCATTTTGCAACCATGGGAATATCCTTAATCTTGTTGTTGTTTACTTGGTTTTTTAGAAAGAAACTCAATACATTCTTATTAACGTTTGCCACAATATATATTTTCTTAGCAGTATTTTTAGGCAGTAGTTTAAACTTCTATAATTATTATGAGCATTTAAACTACGATAAAATTATCCATGTCTATTTTGGATACTCATCTGCACTGCTTGGTCTTTATGCATTCATTAAATTTAAACAGTATACGCAATCATCTGCACTTTATATGATATTCTTTATATTCTCGTTTTCAATGATGATTGCTGCTATGTGGGAAATTAGTGAGTTTAGTAGTGACCAATTCTTCCATACAATCACTCAGGGCTATCCTAGAGAAGTCATTGATGGTTCATTTGTTGTTGATGTTAAAGAGACAATGTTTGATATGATCGCAAACCTCATTGGTACTATTTTATTTTTAATTGGTCTAACCTTAGAAAAGACTAAGAAAAACACTTTGATTACTAAACAAATTGTTCGTGCATTACTAGATTAATGGTGAGAATCCTTTTAATATAGCTTGAATAATTCGGTATATAAAACTTCTTTTCTTCAACATCTGTTTTGTTATCATTTGACTTTCATTTAAGGTATCTTCATAATATGAAACCATATCATGAATCGTTCTTTGATCATTTAACCATAAGTTATTTTCTAAGTGCATATATAAACTTCTAAAGTCTAAGTTGCTAGATCCAATCATAGCAACTTTTTTATCGCAAATAATCATCTTTGAATGAATAAATCCGGGTGTGTATTTATAAACAAATACGTTTTGATGAACAAGTTCTTCAATATAGGATTCAGATACCATATAAACTAATTTCTTATCAGGAATCTTAGGAACGATAATATATACTTTAACACCACTTTGAGCAGCTAGCTTTAATGCGGTTGATAATTCATGATCTAAAATTAAATAAGGTGCTGTAATATATATTGTTTCTTTTGCATCATTAATTAAGTGCATATATATACTTTTAGCAGTTAAATTTTTATCTGTTGGAATATCTCCAAATGGAATATATACGGATTCATTTGGTACTTTATATGGATGGTTATATGTATCAAATTCTAATTTACTTAATTTATTTGAAAATGCCCAGTTTTCTAGAAACATACTGGTAAATCCCCAAACAGCTTCGCCTTTAATCATAATACCAGCATCATTCCAGTGGCCAAACACTTTCTTCTTATTGGTATATTCATCTCCAATATTAAATCCACCGGTAAAAGCTACCTCATTATCAATGACTACTATTTTACGGTGATCTCTAAAATTCATTACATAATTAAAATGAAGTTTCATAGGATTAAATCTTTTAACCATAAAGCCTAACTTACTTAAATAACGATGATAATTAAATGGTAATTTAGTTGCAGAACCAAAATCATCATACATAATTCTAATCTCAACACCTTGTTGTTGTTTTTCAATTAAAACCTTTAAGATTTCATCCCACATCTTAGATAGTGTAATAATAAAATATTCCATAAAAATGAATTTCTTTGCCATCTTTAAGGCTTTTAATAATTCAACTTGTTTTTGTTCACCGCTTGCTAAAAATAGTGACTCTGTATTTTTAAATGCTGGATAATTTAAATTAGTTAAGTACTTCTGATGCTTTAAATAATCTGTTGCATAAACAGATTTAATCTTCGTCATTTCTTTTTCTCTTAATTGTTGAGCATTTCTCATATGAGATGAGGATGAAATAGATAATCTTTCCGTTCTAGAATAAAAGTAGAATAGTACCCCAAATAACGGTAAAATTAATAAAAATACGACCCAAATCAATTTAAACATTGGATTTTCATCATGTGAAATAATATATAAACTAATCAGTGCACCAATAATAATTGAGCTTAAATGTAAGTAGTACCAATCCGCTGAAAAAACTAAAACAAACCATGCAAGTGCACTAATTTGTAGTAAAACAATGATACCGACAATGGTCAGTCTATTGGTTAGTAAATTGATTACTTTTCTCATAACAGGTACTCCTTTTTTTAATAATTTAAGACTCAAATATCTTATCTAAATCTTACCACATTTCGCATTCGAATCAATTGTTTATATTATCAATCATTTCTTTGGCACAAATAAAAAATTCGTTGTATACTATTATATATGATATGAAATTTACGAATATTTTAACGTCAATTTCCCTATGACTTTTAAGGACTTAGTTTCTGTGGAGATGAAGCACGTAGTTCTTTGAAGTTTGCGTACTAAGAATACATTAAAGAAAGGGGATACACATATATGGCTGCTCCAGTTAAACCAGCTCCTAAAAAAGAAGCTCCAGCTCCTAAAAAACCAGCTGGCAAGAAATAGTTTTTCATTTTTATTCTTACAATGATAATGATATAAGCGTATACCACTCCAGTATACGCTTATTTTTTTTATACGATATTAACTTATATATAGTTACTAAAATATTATGGTTGAATAATTTTTTTAATCTTACCTGCTAACCCGATAACTTCTTTAGTTGTAATACCACAAATAGCGATTCTTAATCCTTTTTCCATCGGGATTAAATAAATACCTTCTGAAACCAATTTTTCAAAATCGGATTCAGGGTCTTCACTTTTAACTAAAACAAAGAATCCACCACGGTAAGGATAAGTTTCTAACTTAGCATTTGCTGCTTCTTTAATAAATATATCGCCTCTATTTTTTAGAGTACTAGTTAACTTATTTAATTCTTCAATATATAAATCTTTTTGACTAGAAAGTTGATTAAAAATACCAACCCCAACACTAGGTGCAGTACTCCATTTACCTAAAGCATCATCTAAGACATGTTTCTTAAAGAACTTATAGTGTTGTTCGTTGTGACCTAACAAAATTAATCCACCCAGTCTAACACCATACATTGCAAATGATTTAGATGCACTAAAACAAACGAGTACTTGAACATGATCCTTTAAATCCATGAAATAATCAAAGGTCGTTCTAGCTTCATTAAATCCTCTTGGATCATAATCAAAATATGCTAAGTCATAAGTTAAAATAATTTCATTTTGATCAAACTTATTTAATATCTTAATAATACTTATCCATTCATCACCTGATAATTGATATCCAGTTGGATTATGACATGGATCATTTATAACAACAATCACACGTTTTTGAATACTTGCTAAATACGTTAACTGCTTTTCAAAATCTTTAAGATTAAACCCATCTTGATCAAATAATCGGTGTTCTAAAACACCCATTTTTGCTGCAGAAACAAAATATTCATAACGCCATCTTAAATCTGAAACTAAAACTTTTTCACCGACACTACCATAACTATTAAAAACTAAAGATAATGCACCACTACCACCAGGTGTTGATATACCGGCAAATTTAAATTTACTTTTTAATACATCTTTTTTAGTATCTAAAACCCAATCAATGACATTGTTTTCAAATACTACACCACCATCTGTAGCACCATATTTAAATGTTTCAAATAAATCAAGTTTATAAAATGCTTTTGCAACGGCAGGAATCACTAATCTTTGTTCATCATTATAAAACATACCAATCGTAGCATCAATAATTGATGGGTCTGTTTTCTTTTTTTCCTGTGCAATTTTCGCTATTTTTAAAATATCTATTTTTCCCATGTCATACCTCTTATAAAACTTCTTTTCTGACAATTGTTTGCATACGATCTGGTCCAACTGAAAAGATTGCTACATCTAATCCTGTTAACGCCTCAATCTTATGGATATACGCTTGAGCTGCTTTTGGTAATTCATCAAATGACTTCACTAAAGTAATATCTTCTTTCCATCCAGGTAGTGTTATATAGACCGGCTCACAACGATAAAAGTCACTTACAACACTAGGAATACGGTCTATGATCTTTCCATCAAGTAGGTAGGATGTTACAATCTTAAGCTCATCAACACCTGATAAAACATCTAATAAAGTAATTGCTAAAGCAGTAAGTCCACTGACTCTTTTTGTATAATTAATAATCACGGTATCTAAATAACCAATTCTTCTAGGACGACCTGTGGTTGTACCATATTCATGACCACGTTCTCTAATCTCATGCGCTAAAGGACTAAAGATTTCACTTGGGAAAGGTCCATTTCCAACTCTCGTTGTATATGCCTTAGTAACCCCAATTGCCCCTTTAATAAACCATGGTGCAAGTCCGGTATTTAAAGGAACACTTGCAGCTGTTGGTGAAGATGATGTTACATAGGGATATGTACCATGATCTAAACAAAGCATAACCCCTTGAGCACCTTCAAATAAAATCTTTTTATCATGAACTAACTCATTTAACATATATGATGTATCTGTAACAAATGGTTTTAAATAATCTGAATACTTGATATATTCCAACATCAAAGCTTCAATATTTTCTAGACTTAAAGATTCTTTTTCTAATGCTTTCTTAATAACTTCTAATCGGTTACTTCCAATATAGTCACCGACTCGAATACCTTTTCGATTTGCTTTATCCGCATAGGTTGGACCAATCCCTTTATGGGTTGTTCCAATCATATCCTTTTCTTCATTTTGTTTATCCATTTCTATATGATAAGGCATAGTAATGTGTGCTCTATCAGAAACAAATAATTGGTATTTATTTTTAATTTGACTAAGCTCTTGATAAAATGCTTTCGGATTAATCACCATACCGTTTGCCATAATATTGATGCAATTTGGATTTAATATACCTGAGGGTAGTAAATGAAGTGCATACTTTGTTTGATTAAAAACAACCGTATGGCCAGCATTATTACCACCTTGAAAACGTACTACCACATCTGCATTTGTTGCTAGAAAATCAGTTATTTTACCTTTACCTTCATCGCCCCATTGAGTACCTAAAACAACAATATTATTCATCAAGCTAGTCTCCTTTAGTGTTTAAAATAAAAATAGAAATTGTTATTTTTAAACCAATTTCTATTTTATCATGTATAGCTTTTATTCTTCTGCGTAATTCTTAAAATAATTTTTAATATAAACCACAGGTGTCCCTTTATCTCCACTACCAGAAACTAAATCACATAAAGAACCAATTAGATCAACATATCTTCTAGGTGTTGTTCCTAATTTTAATTGATCGGTAACTTCAGAAGACTTATTTAGAATTTCATATCTAACTGCATCATACAATGCATCACCTTTTAATTGACTATATTTATCATCGGTTATATATTTTAACTTAAGTTCATTGGGAGAACCTTCTAATCCTTTTGTATATGATGGACTAACAACTGG
>DHEJ01000006.1:3421-14813 GCA_002399815.1 Acholeplasmataceae bacterium UBA4853 | reverse complement strand
TTTAACAATCTTTGAATTTGATAAACAATCGGATCATCTTTTTTAGGGAATAATTTAACTTTATCCTTGGTTGCCATATTTGATCCATATAATCCATAGGTCTCATTAAACCCACTACCAAAAACCGGTTTTGTCAGTAAATCATCTAAGCCAATAATTGTTTCATGATCTTGTTTTAAAAGTTGTTCCTTCGTTTCAAATCTTTGATGTATATCACAAACCAATACTTCTTTAGTATATTTTAAAATATCACTAGGATTATTTGAGAAAACAAATTCTACCTGACAGTTTTGACTTAATACTAAGTCCTTATAATACTTAACCATATTAATTCCTGTAAAAGGATGCTTAAAATGACTAAACTCAGTCTCATAGAATGACTCTGTTAAAACCGTATCATACGGATTAATATTTAACCGTTTTAAATCACTTTCATATAAGATACTATTACCTACTTCATCTTTCGGATAACTCAGTAAGATCGTTATCTTATCCATTGCTTTAGCAAATGCTTTTAATAGCATTGAAAAGCGATTTCTAGATAATATTGGAAAAACTAAACCAATATGTTTTGATTTAAATTTAGAAGCAATATCATATGCAATTTGATCAAGCGTTGCATAATTATTTTGACTAATTCCAACAACCGCTTCAGTGACTGCAACAATATCTTTATCTTCAAATAAAAACCCTTCTTCTTTTTGAGCTTTTAATAATGATTCAACAACGATTTGTGCAAGATTATCATGTGTTTGAATAATTGGTGTTCTAATCCCTCTAACAACAGTTCCAGTTTGACGCATATTAATTTTCCTCTCTTAAATATAATTCTAGTAATTCAGATGCTAAATATAACCAGTGCTCAGGATGATTTCTAGTAATCATCGTTATTTCTAAATGTCCTCTAACATCACCTAATGAGATTCTTGTCCTAGATTCAGATGCTACTTTTAGTAATCGATTAGAGTCAACCTTCATACTTGCATCTAAGGATAAAATCATCTTAATAGAATCTGTACTTCGTATCGTTTTATCAATACCAATTTTTGATCCTAACTTTTTATATAGTTTTTCATACATATAGGTTAGAACGTCAATATCAATATCACCAAAACGGTCTACTAATTCTACTTTTAAGTTTTCCAAATCATTTAATGAATTCAGATTTGCAATCTTTTTATGAATTTCAATTCTAACAGGATCGTTATTAATATATTCAGTTGGTATATGTCTTGAGGCAAACACTTGATCTGGGGTTTCTTTTTTAACAACATCCTCTTCAATACCTCTCATAACCTCATCAAGAAGTTTCATATATAACTCCATCCCAACAGAATCAATAAAACCAGATTGTTCCTGACCTAACATATCTCCAGCACCACGAATACTTAAATCTCTTAATGCAATCTTAAACCCACTACCTAAATCCGTAAAGTCTTCAATGACTGATAATCTCTTTTTAGCTTCATCATTCATATTTCTATAGCCATCAAACATTAAATATGCATAAGCAATTCTATCTGATCTTCCAACTCGACCTCTTAATTGATATAACTGTGCTAATCCTAATCTATCTGCATCATGAATAATTAAGGTATTGGTATTAGGAATATCTACCCCAGTTTCAATAATAGTGGTTGAAACTAAAATATCAAATTCCTTTTCAATGAATGCTGATAAAACATCTTCTAGTTTATTTTTAGTCATCTTGCCGTGAGCATACGCTATTCTTGCATTTGGAACTAATTTTTGTAATTTAGCTACAATTGATTCAATTCTTTCCACATAGTTAAACAAGTAAAAAACTTGTCCGCCACGTGCTAATTCTCTATCTATTGCTTCTTTAACAAGTGCATCTTGTCTTTCAACAACATAGGTTTGTACTGGATATCTATTTAGTGGTGGTGTTTCAATCATTGATAAATCTTTAAGTCCATACATTGCCATTTGAAGTGTTCTAGGAATCGGTGTAGCAGATAATGTTAAGGTATCTACATTGACCTTAATCTCTTTAATTCTTTCTTTATGTTCAACTCCAAATCTTTGTTCCTCATCAATGATAAATAACCCTAAATCATTAAATTTAACATCATCACTTAATAAACGATGTGTTCCAATAACAACATCAATAAATCCTTTTTTCAACTTTTCTAATACTTCGGTTTGTTCCTTCTTAGAAACAAATCTAGAAAGTAATGCAACATTACCACCATACTTTTCAAATCGGTCTTTAAATGTATGATAATGCTGTCTAGCAAGCACTGTTGTAGGTACTAAATAAGCAACCTGTTTAGCCTCCGTAACTGCCTTAAATGCAGCTCTTAATGCTACTTCCGTTTTACCAAATCCAACATCTCCAGCAATGAGTCTATCCATTGGACGAGAACTTTCCATGTCTTCTTTAACTTGATTGATTGCTTTAGTTTGATCTGGTGTTTCTTCATACATAAAATCATTTTCAAACTGTTCTAATAATTCATTATCTTGACTATATGCATAACCAATCGCCTGATTTCTTTTAGCATATAAATTTAATAATCGATCGGATAAATCCTTAATACGCTTTCTAACTGACGCTTTAGTTTTACTCCATTGTTTACCACTTAAATTAGATAACTTAGGTGCTAATTCATCATAATTGCGATATTTTAAAACAAGTTCGATTTGATCCGTTGGAACATATAATGCTTCATTATTTGCATAAATGATATGCAGATAATCTCTTTTATCTCCTGATAAACTCATGGTTTTTAACCCATTATATTGACCAATACCAAAATCATAATGAACAACATAATCTCCATTTTGGAGTTCGGATGCATCTCTTATTTTAATTGCTTGATTTATCACTGATCGATATCTTATTTTTGTTCTTTGTTTCGTAGAAAATATAACATCCTCAGATAAAACAACAAACTGATTAGTAATATCTATGAAATTTGTTATCAGTTCTTCATGAATCACTTGAATAGATACACCATTAAAATCTGTTGTACTATATTGAACTTTATGTTGATTAAAAAAATCTTTTAATCTTTCATATGAAACTTGATTCTTTAGTGCAATTAAAATATTAAATGTTTTATACTCTTCTAAGAATAATAATAATTGTTCTAAAATGCCATGAAAAGGTTCAACATCAAATATTCCTAAATCTGTATATTTAGGGTCTACTGTTTGAAATATTTCAAAATTAATATGCGCTTTATCGACCATATAAGAAAACGGTAATTTAAAGTTTAGCGTAGAAAAATGGTTTCCACCCATCGTCTCATTATAGGTTTGTAAATCAAATAATGTTGTTTCATCATTTATTTTCATTTTAGATGAATCAACCAATATTAACTCATAATTTCCTGCAAAATCAAGGATGGTTGTTTCATCCGGATTAAAAAAGGATATGTACGTTAATAAACTATCTAGTTTTTTACGTTCATTTAAATGCTCTAAATCTGTTTCATATTTAACTAACTCTTTTTCAGATAAATCAAACTCACTAAAATGTTTTTCAATTGCCTCTTTAGCGTAATCTTTTTGTTTATCTGTAAAAAAGAGTTCATGTAAAGGTGATAAATCTAAGCTATCAACTTTACTAATGCTTTTTTGAGTCAGAACATCAAAGGTTTTAATACTTTCAATCTCATCCCCAAAAAAATCTAATCGATAAGGATCTTTATGATCAAAGGTAAAAATATCCACAATTGATCCTCTAACCGAAAAATCACCTGGTCGTTCCACGGTATAGTTAAATTGGTATCCATTATAAACTAACTTCTTTGTTAAATCCTCTAGATGAAAATAATTACCACTCTTAAGTGTTAAAACTGAATTGTAGTAATCCTTAGGTTTTAATTGTCTTTTTAAGATACCTTCTTGAGTCGTTATCACAACAAACTTTTGTTCATTTTTTAGTAATTGTCTTAAGGTATATAATCTTTCATTTTTAAACTCAGGAGACCCTAATGCCATCATCGAAGTTAATAACTGATCGGTCGGATAAAATAATACCTTTTCATCTCCAAGTATTAAAGATATCGCATCATAATACTTTTGAGCTTCATATAGATTTGGTAAAACAATAAACAAATGTTTATCACTTTTAACAAATCTAATAGCAGACATTAATTGAATATAAGAAGCATTTGTATGCTTAAAATCCCCTTTAGTAGCTCTTATAACTTGTGTGTCTGAATACATATTATATAGTTTATCAAATGTCATATTTCTACCTTTATTTAACCCATAAAGCCCCATGCACTATGCCTGGGGGGTATTATAATTCGTCATAATTTGTTGAAAATTGTTTGTTTGAATCCAGTCAAGAACAGCATTCTTTACGAGTTCAATACTAGGAAGTAAGATGCTTGTATCAGATTTTGTTAGTTTACCTAAAACATAATCTGCTTTATTTATTGTATCGTGACTACCTATACCAACACGGATTCTTTTAAAATTAGAACTGTTTAATTGTAAGATGATATTTCTTAATCCGTTTTGACCACCATGACTGCCGGTTTCACGAATTCTTATTTTGCCTAAAGGCAGTGCTGTGTCATCTAAAATAATTAAGATATCATCGATTGAAATCTTATAATAATTCATAAGACTGACAACCGCATTTCCTGATAGGTTCATAAATGTGAGTGGTTTAGCAAATATCACTTGTTCATTTAAAAGTGTTGTTTTTACATATGCTGCTTGAAGCTTGGTGTCCACTTTTAGTTCTAATTTTTGTGAATCAAGAATTCTATCTATCGCAATAAATCCGATATTATGTCTAGTTTGAACGTATTCTTTACCTGGATTGCCTAGTCCGACAATCAGTTTCATTAATTATCCTCTTGGATTCTATTAAATATTTGAGAGATTGGTTCATCATGTAGAATATGAACAATCGCTTCACCTAGTAATGGTCCGATTGATAGTTGTTTAATTTTTGGTTGTTTTTTGGAATCATCTAAGTAAATTGTATCTGTAATAACGACCTCAGCAATTTCTGATGCCTGTAATCTTTCTGTTGCACCTCTGGTTAATACACCATGTGTAGCAGCAGCATATACTTTAGTTGCTCCAGCTTTAATGAGTGCTTCAGCACCGGCCATTAAAGTTCCACCGGTATCAATAATGTCATCAATCATAATACATGTAGCATTTTTAACATCCCCAATAATATTCATCACTTCTGCTTTATTAGGTTCTGGTCTTCTTTTATCAATAATTGCTAAAGGGGCATTAAAGAAAGATGCAAATGCTCTAGCACGTGTCACACCACCATGATCCGGTGATACAACAACAACGTTTTCTAATTTTTTCTTTTTAAAATAAGATGCTAATAATGGTGCTGCAGGAAAGTTATCAATAGGAATATCAAAGAATCCTTGAATTTGAGCAGCATGTAGATCAATACTAACAACACGGTCTACACCAGCAACTGTTAATAGATTTGCAATCAGTTTAGCTGTGATTGGTTGTCTAGATTTAACTTTTCTGTCTTGTCTAGAATAACCAAAATATGGCATGATAATTGTAATTGATGCTGCTGATGCACGTTTTAATGCATCTGTAAGTACTAATACTTCCATGATATGGTCATTTGCTGGTTGACTTGTAGGTTGTACTACAAAGACATGATTACCTCGAACCGATTCTTCAATATTTGTTGTAATTTCGCCATCAGCAAATCTGATAACTTCAACATTAGATAATGGAATTTTAGAAGCTTTCGCTATGGATTCAGCTAGTGGTTTATTAGCAGAAAGTGTAAATAGTTTGACTTTTCTTTGATCTATACTCATTTTTTAGATATACCTTCCTTTTCTCTACTTTATTATATCATCTCACTGACTTTAAATGAACCAAAAATCAATGGAAAAACCACATTTTGAACAAATGTGGTTAAATCAGATAATTATAAAAAGAAATCCTCTTCTAATAAAGAATTCTTTTTAAAAATATAATGGTGCTACCTAACTTTAGACTAAAGTTTTAATTAATCCCCGATTGCTTCTGGTGTTTGTGTTTGAAGTGCTTCATTGTATGCTTTAATAATCGCCTCTTCAATTACTTTACGCATTTCTTGATGAATTGGATGTGCTATATCTCTAAATCCACCATTTGGCATCTTCTTGCTTGGCATTGCAACAAAGATTCCGTTTTCCCCTTCAATGACGCGGATATCATGTACTACAAAAGCATCCTCGAATGTTATAGTGACCACGCCCTTTAATCGTGAATCACTAGCTACGAGTCTTACTCTCACGTCCGTAACTTGCATTTTGCCCCTCCTGGTTGTTTGCTGCTAAACATATTATAACATAATTTTGTAATTTCAAGCGCTTACATTGTCATTTAAGGCTGTTTCGTGACATTACGTTCCAAACCGTCTCCTTATTTATAGTCTTAAAGCATTGATATGATAAATCAGGTTATATTTTATATAACCAAACAGGAATTCAATCTTAACAAATACACTATTGTCCTGTTTATTTATTTCTTTAAATCTTAAAATGTTTTATAGTCTAAACATTTGAATCATAAGAATTTTAATTTTCTTTTTATTGATAGAAAAAAGCGAGTGCTAAGACTCACCTTTTCATATCCAAATAATCTCTTATTGATTAATATATATAGTTTAACTTATTCTAGAAATACTTATTCCACTGTTTTGTTATTTCAATGAAGTTTTCTACACTTAATGATTCAGCTCTTGTATGTTCATCTATTTTGAAGTTCTTTAAAAAGATTAGTAATTGATCCTTCTTTAAATCAAATCCGGTAGACAAATTATTTAATAAGGTTTTTCTTTTTTGTACAAAAGCAGACTTAACTATTTTTTCATATAAAACTTCTTCATCTTTTGATAATCTATTTTCTCTTTTGATTAGCTTTACAACAACAGAATCAACCTTAGGTTGTGGATTAAACATCTTTTTATTTACTGAAACTACATGTTTAACTTCAGTATAGTATTGTAGAATTGCTGAAAAAGCATTATAACTTTTAATATTGGTTTTACTAATCATACGTTCTGCTACTTCTTTTTGAACCATGATTGTTGCTGATTTTAGTTGTTTAATTTCTAGAAACTTAAAGATAATCGGTGTTGTAATATAGTACGGTAAATTCCCTACTAAATGAATATCTTCTTTTCCAAAATAATTTTGTAGCGTCAAGTTGACATCATCTTCTAAGAAATCTTTAAAAATGATTTGTCTATCTTTATCTAAAAATGTTTTTAAATGATCTTCTAATGAATAATCAATTTCATAGGCTAAATATTTTTTAGCATCCTTAACAAGAAATTGTGTTAAAGCACCAAGACCTGGACCAATTTCAAGCACATTTTTACCTAAAACATTCGATTCTAAAACAATCTTTTTTAATAGATTTATATCAGTTAAGAAATTTTGTCCGAATCTTTTTTTAGCTTGATGTTGCATCCAAAACCGCCTTTATGTCTTCTTTAGTTAATCCAATCCAACTTAATCGATCTAATAATGTTTTACTGTTACAATGTCCTAAATGAAAATGATTGGTTATGATACTTCTTCTTAATTTTGAATCTTTACTTCCAGTTAATCCTAACGCATATAGATCACTTAACATCAGCTTTTCCATTTGATTTTTTTGAACAATTTCATTAGCTAATAAATTTAGGATTAATGAAGAATCCATATGTTCTATCCCGATTTTTTTCCGGTTAGTAGAATGTGCATCTTTTTGTTCAACAAAAATATGTTTAGGATGATCTAATATCTTAGATAGTTTCTTTCTAATATATTCACCCGCATGATCTGGATCTAATAATAAAATAATATCAAATTTATCTTGATGATTAATTAAAAAATCTATAACATCTTTTTTAATTTGAGAGCCCCCAACAGAAATTGTTAATATGCCTGGAATAATACTTTTTAAGAATACCTCATCGTGGGTGCCTTCTACAACAAATAATTTAGGTTTATTCATTTACGGTGGAAAAATTTTGGATCAGATTTCATACTTGATGTCACCAGTGCATGCACTATGGATGAATATTTAGATAACGTAACAATTTCATTATCCTCATTTAAAATATATATTTGATCACCTAATTTAGGATCATTATCTTGATAAGCACCTTGTTGAACGGATGTTTTTAAGGTGTAATATCTTTGATCGAATTCAGAAAACTTTAAAATGGTTTCTTTAATTAGTTTTTGATTTTGTTTTGTATCATCAATATATGACCAAATATTACGATTTAAAAAGTCGTTTGCTAAAGTCTTTAAAACAAGATCTTTTGACTTTAAGAAATATGCAATCAATCCATTCATATAAAAGTCATCTATCTCTAAATAAGCATACATATCTTCTGGGTTTTTTAAAACATTTTTTAAGGATGATACATCATGACCAAAATCAAAATTAGTTTCTAATAAATCCTTCACTCTTAAATAAATCTTTTCTAATATCACCTCATAAGCACGTGCTTTGGGATGATAATAAACTTGCCAGTACATATGATATCTAGCAACTAAATAATTTTCTATCGCATGTATGCCTGATGCCTTGAAAGCTAATTTTTTATTTTTTACGACAACAACTCTCATTAAACGATCTAAATCAATATGACCATATGCTGCACCGGTAAAATAAGCATCTCTTTCAAGATAATCTAAGCGGTCAATATCTAGTTGTGAGGAAATTAATTGTTCAATTAATGGGAATTTCTTCTTCTTTAAAATAATTCCTGCAACATCGTTTGCAAATTCTAAATCAATAGCATCTAAAATAGATTTAATCTCTGGATGTTTACTAATTAACATTGCACCTATTTTTTCGTGATTCACTTTAAAGACATATTCAAAAGCATGGGAATAAGCACCATGTCCAATATCATGTAATAAAGCACTCACTAAAAAAAGTAACGATTCTCTTTCATTTAAATTATTCTTAATTTCTGGTATTTGTAAGAATCTATACGCTAATTCATACACACCTAAGGCATGAGAAAATCTCGAGTGCTCAGCCGTATGAAAGACCATATGCACACCGGATAACTGTCTAATTCTTCTTAATCTTTGAAATAACGATGAATCAATTAATTGTGTGATTACATCATAATCAATATGAACATAACCATAAAGTGGATCACGAAATACTTGTTGTCTATCTTTTTTTACCATAAACATCCTTTATAAGTAGATAAAAGTGGCAAACGCCACTTTTATTTAAATTACTCAACAATAACGTATTTTTTAACTAAAGTGACACTGTCACCATTCTTTAGCATAAATGCTGCACCATCATCTGTATCAAGATGGCAATCTAGTCTAAAGTTTGGATGTACACGGCATAATACATTATCTAACATACCTGGTTTAATTCCACCAATTTTAAGACTTACTACATCTTTATCAGAAACGCCAAATTCAGCAGCTTCTTCTGGTGAAAAGTGAATGTGTCTATCAGCAATGATCACACCTTCAGTTAATTCTACTTCACCATTTGGTCCAACTAATTTACAAGCACCACTATTTTTAATATCACCACTTGAACGAACTGGCGCATTAAATTTGTAGCGAATTGCATCACTTTGGGAAATTTCGATTTGAGAACCACTTCTTACAGGTCCTAAAATTCTAACACCATCTAATACTTTTCCATCCGGTGAAACAACACTCACTTTTTCTTCTGCTGCATATTGACCAGGTTGACTTAACATTTTAAATACCGTTAATTCATGACCTTTTCCGAATAAAACTTCTAAATGTTCTTTTGTAACGTGCACATGACGTCCTGAGATACCTACTGGTATTTTTTTCATATCATTAAACTTCCCTTCTATATAATCAATTAGATTATATCACTTTAAATAGCTATCTACAACCAAATATTTTTGTTATAATTAGGCTAAAGAGGTGAAAATAGATGGATACAATATTTACAAAAATCATAAAACGTGAAATCCCTGCGCATATCGTCTATGAAGATGATGAAGTCATCGCATTTTTAGATATTACTCAGGCAACCAACGGTCATACATTAGTTGTAACAAAAGCCCCATACAAAAACATATTTGAAGTACCCGAAAGTACTTTAAAACATTTATTTGTCGTCGTTCAAAACCTATCTGTTGCAATTAAAAAAGCATTTAACCCTGGTGGTATTAACTTATTAAACAATAACGGTGAAACAGCAGGTCAAACAGTATTTCACTATCATGTCCATATTATCCCTAGATATGAATCAAAAGATATCGATCTAAAATTCTATAATCATTCCAGTGAATTACATAGTGATGATTATAAAAATAGAGCAGCAATGATTATTGCAGCTCTATCGTAAATAATACACCATTTGCGTGATTCGTTACATCCACTTTTAATCCAAATCTATCCATAGTTTCCTTAACAATAGCAAGTCCCAATCCAAATTGACCCTTACTACCTTTTTCATATGCTTTAAAAATCTTAGGTAATACGGAAGGTTCGATATGCTCACCATCATTAAAAATGGTGAGTTTTTTATTTTTTAGTTGAATCACAATTTTAGATTTAACATATCTAACAGCATTATCAATAATATTAGAAATTGCTACATACACATTTTCCTTAATCATTTGATGTTTCCAATCTGTTTCTAAATCTAAAATAAAGTTTGCATCTGTAATATATTTATAATGATTAACAACTTGCATAATAATTTCTTTGAATGAAACCTCTTCAAGTGGTCCATTTAAATCCATATATCCAATCTTCGAATATTCAATAATTTGTTTGACTTTTTTATTTAAAACATCAGATTGTTTAACAATTAAAGAAGCTGACTCTTTATCCTCTATGCCATCTAATATTGCTTCTGCATAGGATTTAATTACAGCAATCGGTGTTTTTAAATCATGACCCAGGTTTTGTATCATTTCTTTTTTTGTATCTTCATTATTTTTAATTTCTTGACGCATGTTATCAATGGCATCTGCAAGTCCCCTAATTTCTTCGGACCCACCTTCAACAACTACCTTTGTTTCATAATCATCTTTAATCATTTGATCGACAACATCTTGAAGTATCTTAATCTTTTTAACCGCACTACCACTCCATAACCAGATAATTACATTACCTAAAACTAAAATGTTTAAGAATGCTAATGTGGCATAAAAAGGTACATTACCGGTCATATCAGAAATATATTCAGATGCATTTGATATAACAATAATTGCGTATTTAGGATTCATAACTGGATCAACAACTTTACCCATATAAGCAATTTTACCTAATCTTGTATAGGTAATATTTCTCAGTGTGAATAAGTCACTGGGTTTAAAATAGTCTCTTAAAATAATATCAATGACCATATTTAAATCCTCAATTGAAATATAATCAGTTGAGCTACTTACAACAACCCCATC
>DHEJ01000006.1:0-3253 GCA_002399815.1 Acholeplasmataceae bacterium UBA4853 | reverse complement strand
TGACTACTTGGATTATGAACCTCTTCAACACTTTTATAATAACTTGTTAGATAAAGCATATTTTGATATTCATATGCTTGGTTAAACGATAAATTTAAGATAAAAAGAAAAACCAGACAACCCAATAATGTCACAAACGAGAAAATAATATTGACTTGTGTGGTTAACTTTAATCGATTCATAATAATCTATAGCCGTACCCGTAAATTGTCTCTATTCTTAATAAAGGCATCTTTGATCTTAATCTGCGTAATAAATCATCAACCACTCGGTCAGAACCAACATAGTTGTTTCCCCAAATAGTTTCTAACATTAATTTTCTTTCAATCGGTTGTTGCTTATTCTTTAAAAACACTAATAACATTTCGAATTCTTTATTGGTTAATTCAATTAACTTATCATCCATTCTAATTTCTCTAGAATCAAGTGAAATTGTATAATCACTATAAGTCATTTGACCTGGTCTTGATTGTTTTCTCTTTAAAATAGATTTGACACGTAGGATTAATTCTCTAGGTGAAAAAGGTTTAGCTAAATAATCATCAGAACCTAATTCAAGTCCTTTAATCTTATCCAATGCCTGGTCTCTTGCTGAGGTGAAAATAACTGCAGCATCTGGATTTTTCTCATTAATCGATTTAATTAAATCAAATCCATCAATCTTTCCAGATAACATAATATCTAGAATCCATAAATCAACTTGATCACCAGTATGTGACATAGCTGACTCACCATCATAAAATACTGTCACATCATAATTTTCTCTAGTTAAGTATTTTCTAATGATCTCTGATAAATCTTTTTCGTCTTCAACATAATATATTTTCATTTGATAAAACCCCTTTTCTCTAATGAATACCCTAATTTTATCACATAAACTTTTAAATTATGTGAAATCACAAAAGAAAAGCCACCAATTAGAGAAGGCTCTAATCAGTGGCGTTTTCGAGAGAGAAAAATGAAGTACCTTTAGTATATATGGTTCATCTGTTTTCTACAATAATTATCGAAAACTATGTTAATTGTTGTAAAAATTACCACTATTTAATCATTTTTTCCTTCATATAAGGGATTAAGACTTCAGGAATTGTAATAGTACCATCAGCATTTTGATAGTTTTCCATAACTGCAATAATCGTTCTACCTACTGCTAAACCAGATCCATTTAATGTATGAACAAATTCTGTCTTAGCATCTTTACTACGTTTAAAACGTATGTTTGCTCTTCTAGCTTGAAAATCTCCAGCATTAGAAATAGATCCGATTTCACGGTACATATTTTGTCCTGGTAACCATACTTCAATATCATAGGTCTTCTTCATACCAAATCCCATATCTCCTGTAGAAAGACACATTACACGGTAAGGGATATTTAATAGTTGTAGAACCTTTTCTGAATTTGCTAACATCGCTAAATGTTCTTTTTCTGAATCTTCTGGTGCAGTAAACTTAATCAGTTCTACTTTATTAAACTGATGTTGACGTAAAATACCTCTAGTATCTCTACCTGCAGAACCAGCTTCTTTTCTAAATGCTGTTGTAAATGCTACATACTTAATTGGTAATACATTAATGTCTAGAATCTCATCACGATATAAATTAATTGTAGGTACTTCTGCTGTTGGATTTAAATACCACTCCATACCTTCTAATTTAAAAGCATCTTCCTTAAACTTAGGAAACTGTCCAGTACCAAACATACTTTTTTCATTGACCATAAATGGCGGCATGATTTCATGATATCCATGTTCTAAAGCATGTAAATCCATCATAAAACTAATCAGTGCACGTTCAAGTCTAGCACCTAATCCTTTATCCACTACAAATCTAGGACCAATGATTTTTGTTGCACGTTCAAAATCAAGAATTCCAAGTTTTTCACCTAATGCAACATGATCTAATATAGGAAAATCAAATGAACGAATCACACCCCATTTTTTTATCTCTATATTTGCAGAATCGTCTAATCCAACAGGTACATCATCTGCTGGAATATTTGGAATAACCATCATTAAGTCTTGAATCTCTGCTTCAATTGCATTTAGCTTTTCTTCTAAAATAGGCACTTCAACTTTAATGTGCTCAATGTTTTCTAAGATTTCTTTAACATCTTTATTTTGACGTTTATATTCACCGATTAACTTAGAACTTTCATTACGTTTAGCCTTTAAGTTTTCAACCTCTAAAATTAACTTTTTTCTATTTTCTTGAAGTTTAACGATATTTCTTAAAAATGAAAAATCACCATTTCTAGTACTTAGCTTTTTAATCACTTCTTCATTATTTTCTGTTACATATTTTAAATCCAACATCTTTTGTTTCCTCCTTATTTAAATAAAAATCCTTAGACTAAAAATTAGTCTAAGGACGATTCAATCGCGGTGCCACCTTAATTCTATGATTGCTCATAGCGCTTTAATGTTTATAACGGTAACAAACCGGATGTTATTAACATCACTCCAGAGTGGATGTTTAATCTTTATTTATCTATTCTCACCAACCATAGACTCTCTTAAAAATAATTAATTAAACGCTCTCTATCAACGTATTAACTACATTATACCTTAAATTATTCACTTCGTAAAGCAACAACAGGATCTTTTTTAGCTGCAAGTTTAGATGGAACTAAACCAGCAATAAATGTTAATAATACAGATATAATGATCAGCAATATTGCATGTAAATAAAATAATTGAGCAATATTTGGATTATCTGTTGGACCACTTAAGAAGATATTAATCACTGGAATAATAGAATATGTAATCACAACCCCAAGGATACCAGCAACTAATCCAATTAAGATTGCTTCGGCATTAAATACTCTTGAAATATCTTTCTTTCTAGCACCAATTGAACGTAGAACACCAATTTCTTTAGTTCTTTCTAATACGGATGTATAAGTAATAATACCAATCATTACAGAAGATACAAATAATGAAATCGATGAGAATGCAATTAATACAGCAGAAACTGAATCCATAACTGTTTTAATCATTGAAACTGCAGCAGCAACATTATCTGTATGATTAATTTGATCTGCTTTTGGTTTACCTACATTATATGCTTCAAGAATCTCAACTATTTTTGCTTTATCATCAAAACTATTTGGATAAATTAAGATAGATTCAGGAATATCAATTGCACCTAAATCATATAATACATCTTCTCTAGTTCTAAGTGGTGAAAACGTAATACCATCAATAACAGAGGTTTCACTTAAACGTTGAGCTGAAACAACATCAGATGCATCATT
>DHEJ01000017.1:14971-15430 GCA_002399815.1 Acholeplasmataceae bacterium UBA4853 | reverse complement strand
TGAGCTATTCAATGATATTGCTAAAAGATTGGTTATTATTGATGAAACTCAAAAAAATATAGAAAAACTATCAACCAATGTAGATGAATTATCTGGGTTATTATCAGATAAAAAGTTACGCGGTATGTATGGTGAAGCACAACTTTATAACATCTTAAATAATGTATTTGGTGAAGGAAATCAAATGTTATATGAACAACAAAAAAAGTTATCTAATCAGATGATTGTTGATGCGATAATCTATGGACCTTCAGGGGTTGGAAATATACCAATTGATTCTAAGTTTTCACTTGAAAATTATATCTTAATGAATGATGATAAAGCATCTATAGATTCTAGAAATCAAGCAGCTAAAGACTTTAAAATAAACATCAAAAAACATATCGATGATATTGCTAGTAAATACATTGTTATTGGTGAAACTGCAGATCAAGCAATTATGTTTATTCCTAGTGAAGC
>DHEJ01000017.1:14148-14691 GCA_002399815.1 Acholeplasmataceae bacterium UBA4853 | reverse complement strand
CAAGGATTGTTTGATGATTTTAAACGACTGTTTATTCGATTTGAAGATGTTAAATCAGCATTAAAGAAATTAAATTTAATGGTTGAAAGTTTAGATATTCCATTAAATAAATTAGATAAAAAAGTTTATAATATTAAGAATTCTGATTTTGATCAATTAGTCGACAAAGATGATGTTGAATAAATCATAATATTTGATATAATTAAGTAAAATCGTATGAAAGACGAGTAGTTAGTCACTTTTTATAAGAGAGTTAATGGTTGGTGGAAATTAACAAAAAGGATTAATAAAAGAACACTTTCTAGAGATAGAAGAAAACCTATTTAGGTGAGTAGAACTATACGGATAATCCCGTTAAAGATTGTTAATGAAGTGCTAGAGTTACTCTAGAACTAAGGTGGTACCACGAAAACATATTTCGTCCTTAGACTAATTTTTAGTTTAAGGATTTTATTTTTAAAGAAAGGGTAAATTTATGAAACTAACAGTCAGAAAAATATATCAAGATCCAAAAGCCTTTGTAGATAAAGAACTTATCTTGGA
>DHEJ01000017.1:0-13923 GCA_002399815.1 Acholeplasmataceae bacterium UBA4853 | reverse complement strand
ACTAAACTTACGATTGGTTCTTCCATTCAAGTTATTGGTACACTAGAACTTACACCAGAACGTAGTCAACCATTTGAGATTAAGGCTAAAGAGATTGTATTATTGGGAGGTTCTGATGAAAAGTTCCCAATTCAACCAAAAAGACATACTAGAGAATTCTTAAGAGAAGTAGCTCATTTAAGACCAAGAACTAACCTTTTTTCTGCTGTATTTAGAGTTAGAAGTCTTGCAGCATTTGCTATTCATAAGTACTTTCAAGAAAAAGATTTTGTCTATGTGAATACACCGATTATTACAGCGAATGACGGTGAGGGTGCTGGTGAAATGTTTAAGGTTACAACGTTAAACCTTGATAGATTACCAAGAAATGAAGCCGGAGAAATAGATTATTCAAAAGACTTTTTTGGCAAACAAGCAAACTTAACTGTTACTGGTCAACTAGAAGGTGAAGCTTTTGCTTTAGCATTTAGAAATATCTATACATTTGGTCCAACATTTAGAGCGGAAAACTCAAATACGATGACTCATGCTTCAGAGTTCTGGATGATTGAACCAGAAATAGCATTTGCAGATTTGAATGATGATATGGAATTAATTGAAGATATGGTTAAGTATGTTGTTTCATATGTATTAGAACATGCGAAAGAAGAAATGGCATTTTTCGATAGTTTCGTAGAAAAAGGCATACTAGAAAAACTTAACAGTTTAGTACAATCTAAATTCAATCGAATTACTCATAAAGAAGCAATCAAAATCTTATTAGATTCAAATGTAAAATTTGAAAATAAACCAGCATATGGTAGAGATTTAGCAAAAGAACACGAGAAGTTCTTAACTGAAAAACAATTTAAATCTCCAGTGTTTGTAACAGACTGGCCAAAAGATATCAAAGCTTTTTATATGAGATTAAACGATGATAATGAAACGGTTGCTGCAGTTGACTTACTAGTTCCAGGTTCAGGTGAGTTAGTTGGTGGATCTCAAAGAGAAGAAAGAATTGATTTACTTGAAAAAAGAATGAAAGAAATGAATGTCCCAATGCATGATCTAGACTGGTATTTAGACTTGCGTCGCTATGGTGGATGTAAACATGCTGGATTTGGATTAGGATTTGAAAGATTCTTAATATACCTTACAGGTGTTGAAAATATTCGTGACGTCATTCCATTCCCAAGAACGCCTAAGAATATATTATTTTAAGTGAAAAGTGCATAAATGCACTTTTTTCTTTTAGTTATGAACTAAGTGAAAATTTACAAGAATATCTAAGTTAAGCCCTTATAAGATTTTATTTAGTAATTTTTTAGAAAATTTCTTTGCTGGTACGACTTATTTTCTTGTTTTTAAGCATTATTTATCATATAATGATATGTGAAGGTTGGAGGAAACTGGATTAGATGAAATTTAAACAAATAAGTTTCAAATTAGTTCAAAAAAACAATACCAACGAGACTATCGTTTCTTTTATTGCATCCTAAACTAATTTCCATGAAAATGGTTTTTTTTATGTGCAATCAAGAAACAAAAAAATCAAGGGAGCGTAAAGCTATATGCAAATCAAGCTAGAAGGATTAACAAAGGTATTCTCAGACTTAAAATCAAAAAAGGAAACGCGCGCAGTTTCTAATTTAGATATTGTCATACCATCTGGGAAACTAGTTGGTCTTTTAGGACCGTCAGGATGTGGGAAATCAACAACGCTTTATATGATTTCTGGATTATTATATCCGACAGAAGGAAGAATCTTCTTTGGTGATGAAGATGTAACTGAATTATCACCTGAAAAACGTGGAATTGGACTAGTTTTCCAAAACTATGCATTATATCCTCATATGACAGTAAGAAAAAATATCTTATTCCCACTTGAGAATATGAATATCAAAAAAACTTCAATTGATGCTGCTTACAAAAAAGCACATTTATTAGAATCTCCAGTTGAAGCAAAAGCCTACTATACATATTTAGATCAATCTGAATCATTAAAAAACAAATATAGAAGACATGAAAATGAAGCAAAAGCTGTTGCTTTAAGTTCAAAACTTGCAGCACAAGCAGCATTTGATCAAAAGAAGAAAGATGCTACAAAAGAAGAACGTGTAGTACTTAAAAATACACTTAAATTACAATTAGATGAAATCAAAGCAGATTTAGCTGCTAAGATTCAATCATTTGATGAAAACTACTTAAAAGAAAAAGCAGCAATCACTCCAAATGATCTTCCAACATTACTACAATCTATTAATCAAAAATATCAACAAGTAGAAAAAGATTTTTGTCTTAAGAAACAAGAATTAATTCAATCATTAAAAACTAAAACTACAGATAAAGATGAATTAGCGGTACTTATTGATGTTGAAGTTGCTAAAATTCAACCTGAATCAG
This sequence comes from Acholeplasmataceae bacterium UBA4853, assembly GCA_002399815.1. Taxonomy (GTDB): domain Bacteria; phylum Bacillota_I; class Bacilli_A; order Acholeplasmatales; family Acholeplasmataceae; genus Acholeplasma. Next base: position 11,541 of record DHEJ01000017.1, on the reverse strand, counting down.
TAAAAATTGTTGAAGTTGCTAAAAATACAAACTACCGTAAACAAATGGAAGATGATGTTGTTGCAATGGCTAAATTAGTTGGTATTGATGATCAACTTGATAAAACACCAGCACAATTATCTGGTGGACAACAACAAAGAGTTGCTATTGCTAGAGCACTTGTTAAAAAACCAAGAGTCTTACTACTAGATGAACCATTATCCAACTTAGATGCACGTCTAAGACTACAAACTCGTGAAGAAATTAAACGTATTCAAAGAGAAACAGGAATTACTACTGTCTTTGTTACCCATGACCAAGAAGAAGCTATGTCCATAAGTGATGAAATCATTTTAATGAACTATGGGGAAGAAAAACAAAAAGGTGTTCCTCAAGATGTTTATGATCAACCATCTAACTTATTTAGTGCAAAATTTTTAGGTACACCGCCAATTAACTTATATAACGGTGTAGTTGAAGGAAATAACGTACTTATTGGTGGAAAAGTTGTTTATACAACCAATAAATTTGAAAAAGGATTAAGTGGACCGGTTGTTGTTGGGGTAAGACCTGAGGGTTATGAACTCAATAAAGATGGTGCATTAACTGTTGAATCACTATATATTGAAACTATTGGACGCGATTTATCTTTAGTCTCTGCACATAAAGAAGCAATATCAGAATCCATGAGAATCATTTTAAATAATGATGATGTTAGATTAAGTGGTAGAGGTCCAGTAAGTTTTAATCTTAAAGCTAATAAAACATACGTTTTTGATAAAGAAAGCGGTAGGAGATTAGCGTAATGTTAGAAAATAAAAATGATAGAAAAGCGTGGTTGTATATTGCTCTTCCAATGATTTTATTGGCAATATTTACATTTTACCCACTGATTAAGACTGTCTTAATCTCATTCTTTTCTAGCTATAACTCAATATCAGATACATTTGGTGGCTATTTTGACTTAGCAGCTTACCAAGCATTATTTAGTGACCCTTACTATATTGGTGCATTATCAAATACACTTGTATTAGTATTTATCTCTGTACCAATTTCTACCATACTGGCATTATTAATTGCCATTGGATTAAATTCCATTAAACCACTTCAAAAAATATTTCAAACGATATTTTTTGTACCGTATGTAACCAATACACTAGCTATTGGGATGGTATTCTCGGTTATGTTTTCACACCCATTAACCGATAATGTGGTGGCAGAAGGTTTAATTAATACTTTATTCCAAACAAGTATTGACTGGGTTGGTGTCACTGCAACCTACAATAACTGGATGATGGTTGTCTTAATTTATACCATTTGGAGTGCATTACCATTTAAGATTTTAGTTTTCATGGGTGGACTACAAAATATTTCTAAGCAATACTATGATGCAGCTAAAATTGATGCTGCACCACCAAGAAGAGTATTAACAAAGATTACTGTTCCACTATTATCACCATTAATTAGTTATATTTTAATTACATCCTTTATTGGTTCATTTAAAGCATATGAATCAGTACTTGCTGTTGTTGGTACTGGTAATAGATTAGATCCTGAACGTTGGACATCTGTTGCCTATGTATATGATAAAATTAATCAATTTGGTACAGATTTAAACGGTATTTCTTATTATTCCAGAGGGGCTGCTGGAGCAGTCATATTGTTCTTGATCATTTTAGTTTTCACTGTCATTAACCTATATGTCAGTAAAAAACGCGTACATTACTAGGAGGATCATATGACAACACAACTAAAACTAAAAGTTGATTATAAAGAAAATCAGAAGTTAAGAGCTCAAAAAACAACGATTTTCTTTGGAAAATTTGGCATTTACTTATTTTTAGCGATTATGGCACTTGTTGTAATCATACCGTTTTATTGGATGTTAAACGTATCCTTCCAAAGTACTGATGAAGTACTTAACTCATTAAATGTGAGTATGTTCCCTAAAGTATTTTCTCCAAAAAACTATATTAACGTATTCTTCTACACCTCAAGTACAACAAATATTGATTTTCCTAGATACTTACTAAATACTGGGATTGTTGCATTATTCTCAACATTAGGTGGTACAATCTTTTCAATTCTTGTAGCATTCGCACTTGCAAGATTAAACTTTAAAGGAAAAGATTTAATCTTCACAATCTTACTTTCTACAATGATGATTCCTGGTGAAATGATGGTTATTTCTAACTTCGTTACAGTAGCAAGATTTGGTTGGGTAGATTCTCCAGGTATTGGTTCATATTTAGCAATGATTGTGCCATTCATGGTATCAATCTTCCATATCTACTTATTAAGACAAACATTTAAGCAAATACCTAATGAATTATATTATGCTGCTAAAGTGGATGGCTGTGGCGATTTCAAATATTTAACTAAAGTCATGGTTCCTATGGCAAAATCATCTGTTGTAACAATTGTAATTCTAAAACTTATGGGTTCATGGAATGCCTATATCTGGCCAAATCTAGTTGCTCATGAAGAATTTAGACTTGTAACAACTTGGTTAAGAGGTTCATTTATTGACCAAGCAGAATCAGGCAGTGGTAGACCGCTATTAAACTATCAAATGGCAGCGACTGTAATTGTTACAGTACCACTATTATTACTCTTTGTATTCTTTAGAAAATACATTATGAGTGGTGTCTCAAGATCGGGAGTTAAAGGCTAAGAGGCCAATAATTTTAAACAAAATAAGGAGAAATAGATGAAAAAAATATATATTGGTTTATTCATATTCGCCATGTTATTTACATTAGCTGCTTGCGCTGACGGTAGCCGTGGAAATACTGGTGGTGGAAAACTTGTCGAGTGGTATGATTTATCACCAGATGCAGAATTTGATGTTAATACACCTGTGACTGTACATTTCTGGCACAGAATGGGTGGGGCAAGTGAAAAATTAGTTGCCACTTGGATTGAAGAATTTAAATTATTATATCCAAACATTACAGTTGTAGCTACTAAAGCAGCAGCAGACTATAATGAATTGGCAAACAAAGTGGCATTATCAATTCCTGCTGGAACAACCCCTGATATTTCAGAGAGTTATCCAGACCATATCGCAAGATATGCAACAGCTAAAGCCCCTTTAGCATTAAATAACTTTATTAGTCATCCAACACTTGGATATAGTACTGCTGAATTACAAGATTTCTTACCTTCATTATGGGCAGAAGGTTCATCCTATGATGGAGAAGGTACAATCTTATCATTACCTTTCACAAAATCATCAGAAGGTTTCTTCTATAATAAAACTTATTTTGCTGAGCATGGATATGAAGTGCCATCAACATGGGATGAAGTATTTGCTATTGCTGCAGATATTAAATTAAGAGAACCAAATGCGATTCCATTTGGTTATGACTCAGAAGATAACTTATTTATTAGTGCATCAAAACAATGGAACGCAGCTTATACTGGTTATAATGCGCAAACTGGTAAGGGTGAAGTTCAATTTAATAACCCAGAATCAAAAACAATGATTAAATATTTTAAAGATAAAGTAGATAAAGGTTTAATGCTTACACGTACATTAAACAATGAAGCATTTACATCAGATATCTTTAAAACGGGTGAAAAACTTTATATGTATGTTGGATCAACCGGTGGAACACGTTATGCTTATGACAACGATTCATTTAATTTAGGTGTTAGAGTTGGAGTTGCTCCAGTCCCATCTAGAGTTGAAGGCCAACGTGCTCAAATTCAACAAGGTCCAAATATTAATCTTTTTGTTAAAGACAGCGAGCAACGCATGATCGCAGCTTGGTTATTTGCTAAATTTATGATTTCAGCAGAAAACACTGCAAGATTTGCGATTCCTTCAGGTTATGCTCCAATTCGTTATACCGCATATGAAACGCCAGTATGGAATACTTATGTGACTGGTATTAAAGAAAACCCTGCAAACTTACAAGAAGCTCAAGATAAACTTGTTAAGGAAGCAATTGACATGTTTAGAAATAATGGTGAAATATTCTTTACTTCTGCAGTATTTGGTCAAAGTTCAAAGACTCGTACTGAAGTCGGTGCATTACTGGTTAAAATACTTGCATATGATGCTGAAAATGAAGCAGCACTGGATGCATATATCGATTCAGAATATCAAAAGAGTTACAACTTTATCACTAACTAATCATTCATGGATTTTAATAAAAAAATAAAATAAGGAGAAAAATACATGAAAAAAGTTTTAACCGTTTTATCCGTGTTATTCCTATCATTTGCATTATATGCATGTGGACCTGGAACCCAACCGGTAGATGGTAGCATAGCAAAATTAGATACAGCACATGGCAATATGTCAACGTTAATTGCTGATCCATCTAATATTGTTGCTAGTTTCCAAGTTCCAACATCTTTAGCAGGTGGCGTAACTGCTGCATGGGAATCAAATAATCCTGGCGTTATCTCATTTGGCGCACCAGCAAGCGGAATTGCTAACGTTACAGTTAACCGTCCAGCTGTTGGTCAAGGTGATGCTGTTGTTACAATTACAGCAACATTATCATTAAAATCAGAATTATCAGATGAAATTTTAACTAAAGAATGGTCAATTCAATTAACTGTTAAAGAAAATACAGTTGTTGAAATTACTATTGAAACTATTGCTGATATTTTAGCAATTGTTGACCCAGCTTATGATGGTGTTGACTATGCAGTTTCAATTGATAATGTCACTGTCTTTGTTAATGGAGGTATTCCATTTGGTTATGATGGTACTGGTATTATCCAATTATTCCAAGCAGGTTCTGGAATTGAAGCCGGTAAAGTTTATAATATCGAAGGTACATTAGATTGGTATTACGGTATTTGGGAAATTAAAGGTGCAGTTGGAACTGAAGTTACAAATGCAACACCACAAATACCTACAAAAGAAGTAGTTACATCAGTTGATGCATTATTAGCTGAATTAGTTGCTGATGGCGCACATGCTTATGCAAATGTTGCTGATGGTAACTTCGAACCAATTTATGCAACTGTTACTGGTAAGATTTACATGATTCCTGGTGACTCTGGTAACTATAATACATTTATTTTAGACAGTGACACAACAACGTTTGTTCCTGGTACAGCATCAATGCCTGCAAATGGTTTAATGTTATACTACCAAACAAATGATTTAGACTATGTACGTTCATTTAATGGATTTGAAGTTTCATTAGATGTAGTTATTTATACATACCGTTCTAATAACTTAGCATTTGCAGTATTCTATGTTGGTGGACCTAATGGTATTGTTGCTAAATTAAACGATCAACAAAAAGTTGACTTAGCTAAAAACTCTTTAACGTTACCTGCTGAAATTTATGAAGAAGGTAAGACCCTAGATTTAGTAACTAAAGGATTAAACGATGTAAACGTTGCATGGTCATTTAAAGATGTAAACGATCCAAACAATGTATTATTAAATCTAACAACTGGCGCGGTTACATTACCTGCATCAGGCACTCGTCAAGATGTTATTTTAGTAGCTACAATTACAAGTGGCTCAGTAACAGAAATTAAAGAAATTACTGTTAAAGTAGGGGAAATTCCTCTAACTTCAGTCGCTGACGTGAAGGCTGCAACAAGCAATACTCTTAAATTTAGAATTTCTGGTACGGTTATAGGTTATAACGGTCACAGACAAATTTCTATTTCTGATGCTACTGGCGCAATCACTGTGTATACTTCAGTAGAAGGTGCTGCTACACTTAGATTACTTATTGGTAAACAAGTTCAAATCATCGGTACAAGAACGGTATTTAGCGGATTAATCCAATTAACTAATACTGTTGTACTAGACTTAGAAGTAGATGGTGTAATTTCGGCATCTATTGATTTAAGAACAATCGAATTATGGGATGCCGCTTCCTTACTTCCTTACCAAGCTGGTAAGGTATCTGTTACTAACCTTAAGGTTACAGCGGTAGGTACTAATGATTTTGGTAATGTTGACCTAACACTAGTAGATGAAGTTACATTAAAGACAATTAAATTCTTCTGGGACTCAAGACAACCACTTGTTGGTTCAGCGGATTTCATTAAAGCACTAGTAGTTGGTGATTATGTTTCATTTGAAAATGCATTATTAACTTGGAGATCTAACAATCCAGTACTTGCTATTGACGATGCACTTCAAGTAGTAGAAGGTGAATCGCCAGTTTTAACAGATGATGAAGAATTGGCACTTGATAAAGCGTTATTGGATGTTGCTACAACTGTTACATCATCTTTTGAATTACCATTAACACTAGCAAATGGTACAACAGTAGTTTGGGAGTCATCATTACCTTCAGTTATTGCTTCTGATGGTACATTTACACAACCAGCAGTTGATACAGTTGTAACTTTAACGGCTACATTAACTAATGGTATAGCAACAGATACTAAGGTATTTGAATTAACTGCTAAAGGACCAATATTACCAGAACTATTCATCTCAGAATATATTGAAGGTGAATCGGGAAACAATAAAGCAATCGAACTTTATAACCCAACAGGTGCAGCACTAGACTTATCTAACTACCGATTATTACAATATAATAACGGTAAAACAACTGTCGCTGAAGCGTACACATTACAATTAACGGGTACACTAGTAGCCGGTGGAACATTTGTGGTCTATAATGCTCAATCAGCGGCAGAGTTTATCACCAACGCTCAAACAGCAAGTTTACATGCTGGTTATACATTTGATCAATTAAATTTTGTAGGATTTAATGGAGACGATGCAATTGCTCTTGAAAAACTGGTTGGCGGGAATTGGGTTTTAATTGACTTAATTGGTGTTATTGGTATTGACCCAGGTTCATCATGGAACGTTGATGGTATTAATACAGCAAATGCAGTATTAGTTCGTAAACCAAACGTATCACTTCCTAATGCAACATGGACACCAGGTGAATGGACAACATTCTCAACTACTTATGCTACAAACAATTTAGGAACTCACACAGTTTCTGCAGCATAATTAACATAGTTTATCTAAAAGGGGTGTATTTAAATACACTCCTTTTTTCTTTTAAAATTGATAAAAAGGACGCTTTAAGATATAATAAATAAGCACCAAATGTTTCAGTAAACTATTAAAATATAAGGATTTTTATGACAAAACACTGGCTTTTTATTACCGCATACATCTTATTTATCGCAATGGTCACATATTTTGTAGCAACTTATACGGAAGCAGAAAAAGTTGTTACATTTTTAGCAGATCAAGAATCAAGTATTGGTGATAGTAATTTTAAGTTATTATCTTCAACTGTTGCAGCAAATAACGGAGATGGTACGGATGCTATTATTCAAATTGAACCTTTATATGAACAAAGCTTTGTGGAGGGTGATAATAGAGTAGATATTTCCATTTATACACTGATTGAATATCATAGTAGTTATAGTAATCATGCAGTGGCTATCCTAATAAAGAACTTATCAATCGATGATGAATCCTTATATAAAGATGATGATCAATATAGTCAGATTAAAGCAAATATTGAATTTAGTGAAGTTGTTACACTTGGAAAAACTAAGAGTCGAAGCTTTAGTGAAACATTCATTACGTTATATAATGATAAACAAAAATTGATTATGATGAATTTTGATCGATTAGAATCTGATTTACCGATACTATTTAAATATATTCAGATTTCTTATTTAGATGTGAATCAAATGTCTAAACCCCTAATTAATTTAAATAATTCAGATATATCAGATATGCAATCGGATATCTTTGATCAAAGCTTTGACCGGGATATTAAAAATCTTAATGAAACAAATATAAAAATTATGGATCAAAATGCACTTGTTGATTTTGAAAACAATGAAGATTTATATTATGATCATATATCTTCTTTATTTGATAGTTATAATTCGTTATATTTTAAAAATATTGGGATAGAAGTTTTAATCATTATTCCAATAACATATTTAGTATTCTTTAATAATTATGTAGTAGCATACTTTAAAGAGAAACATAAACTTAAGAAAGAAGCACATTTAAATAAACAGTTAGCTATAAAAAAACAGTTAACTGAAAAAAACGAGGAGACAAAATGAAAAAAATCATATTAAGTATTGCAGTACTTGCTTTAGGAATAATACTTGTAGCATGTGATAATGTTGAAACATCACCAATAGTTATTTCTAAGCTATATACATCACCTGATCAAGGAAATAACATCATTGAGTTATATAATCCAACTGAAGGTGTAATAGATTTAAGTAAACACGCAATTAATTTTTATTCAAATGGTGCTACTGAGGTTTCCCAAAACATTACATTAAATGGTACAGTAGAAGCAAACAGTTATTATGTTGTTGGAAGTAAGGATCATTTAGATGCAGAAGTTAAAGCACTATTTGATTTTACCTATGAAGCTGGAGCACTACCATATAACGGAAATGATGTCATTGAATTAACGATATCTGGTTACGCTGTTGATATAGTTGGTGTGATTGGTTCTGATTTTACATTCTCACAAAACTTAACCTTAATTAGACTAGGTGAAGTCACATCATTTAAACCTTCACTAGAATATGACCGTCATGATTTCATTGGGTATTTACCAGAACTCTATCAATACTTAAAAAATGATGATTATGAAATTAAAACATTAGAACAATTATTAGATGGACCAAGACTTGAAGATAGATATATTAATGAATTACCATATGTAAACCCAAATAATAGTACAAGTGGTGCAGGTGGCGCAGTCATTGTAACCAATAACTCTGTTGCAGACGGAGACACAGCATTCTTTTCAGCAAGTAATGGATTTGCTGGTGGATCAGTTCGATACTTCTACTTAAATACACCAGAAGTCAATGGTAGTAATGTTTCAGCAGAACCATGGGGATATGTAGCAAGTAAATATAATAAAGAATATTTACTAAAAGATCCACATACAAAAGAGATTAGAATCCAATCCATCCCAAATTATTCACTAACAGAAGGTTATGGTAGATCATTAGGTTTGGTTTGGATTAATGGATATTTATCACAGTTTCTAATTGTTAGAGAAGGTCTAAGTGAAGATGTACCTTTAACATACCAAGCTTATGATTTACTTCTTTCATATAAAAATATTCCTTACTTAACATTCTTAAAGTTTGCTGAATATGAAGCAAAAGTTCAAGGCTGGGCAACTAAAGGATATCCAAACAATCCTGAAGGAGAAAAATCTCCAGATTGGAATTATTCTGCAAACAATGGTGTTGGTGGACTTGCAACAACTAACCCGGTTTGGCAACCTCATTTAGAATTACCTTGGGCATAATAAAAATAGGGTTTATTTCTTTTTAAGAAATGAATCCTTTTTCAATCATTTCACACTTTACAAAAGGGTTTATTGTGATATACTGATATACTCTATTGAAATGAGGACCATATGGAAAAAGAAATATTAGAACAAATTAAAGCCCATGATACAATTATTATTCATCGTCATACCTATCCAGATTTAGATGCTTATGGATCACAACTTGGATTAAAAGAAATTATTCAATTAAATTTCCCAGAAAAAAAGGTTTATGTTGTGGGAGATCATAATGAATATATGTTAGATAACACAATGGATGAAATTAAAGATTTTGTTTATGAAGGTGCATTAGCTTTTGTTGTAGATACAGCAGAGTATAACTTAGTTTCAGATAAACGTTTTAGTTTAGCAAAGACTTTGATTGTTATGGATCATCACTTAAATGATACGAATTTAAATCCTAGCATTTTCTACCAGAAATCACAGTGGATTTCTTGTAGTGAGATGGTTGCAGATCTAGCAATTAATCTGAATTTAAAGATGAATGATTTAGCGGCTACTTATATGTATGCAGGGTTAGTTGCTGATAGTGGTAGATTTCAATATTTAAGAAAAGATAATGCAAGTCATGCTTTTTATATTGCCAGTGAATTATCTAAATATGCTATTGATATTCAAATGATTTATGAGTTTTTATATAATGAACCGTTAATGACTAAAGTTAGTAAACAAAGATTTATGGATTTTAAACTAACAGACAACTTTGTTGCCTACCGCTTTAACACATATGAGGACGTAAAGGCTTCTAATCTAGGTTTTTCAGGTGTTTCAAGAGGGACAATCAATTTGATGGCAGGCATTAGAGAAGTACTAATTTGGGCAAATTTCACTGAAAATGAGACAGGTAGTGTTATTGCTGAATTAAGAAGTAGAGGTATAAATATTGTTGACATAGCTAAAAAATATGGTGGTGGTGGACATGCGAATGCTTGTGGAGCAACCTTAAAGAGTTTTGAAGAAGCACAATTATTAATTAATGATTTAAATGAAAGGGTATTAAACAAATGATACTAAGACAAATATTTAATAAGATCAAAAAATATAACAAAATTATAATTTTTGGACATGTAAGACCGGATGGAGATTGTTACGGGGCACAGTTTGGATTAAAGAATATGATTCAAAATGCATTTCCTGAAAAAAGTGTTTATGTTACGGGTGAAGTGAGCGAATTTGTAAGCTTTGTTGGAACACCAGATATCATTGTTCCAGGTTCAAACTTAGAAGCAAGTTTCTATCAAGATGCCTTATCAATTGTTGTTGATACAGCAAATAAAGATAGAATTTCTAACCAAAACTATAAACTTGGTAAAGAAATCATTAAAATTGACCATCATATTCCAGTGGATAGTTTTGGTGATCTTGAGTGGGTTGATACGAACTTTCCTTCTTGTGCACAAATGATGGCGTATTTTTCTACTAAGATTAAACAACTTGAAGTGACTAAACCAGGTGCGGTTGCAATGTATGTTGGAATTTTAACAGATACAGGCAGATTTAAATATAGAGGAGTGAGTGAACTTACTCATCAAATGGCTGGTATGTTACTATCAAAGGGTGCTGATGTTGAAGAGATTGATATGAACTTATCGATTGAAACATTAGATATGATTCGTTTCAAAGGATTTGTTTATCAAAACTTTAAAACAACAGATAAAGGATTTATCTATTTAAAGATCACAGATCAAATTAGAGAAGAATTTAAATTAAGTTATGAAGATGCAAGTAGTGTTGTAAATATGTTAGGTGGTATCGAAGGTTATAAGGTTTGGGCATTATTTATTGAAGATAAAGATGTCGTTAGAGTTAGATTACGTTCAAATGGACCAGATATTGATAAAGTAGCAAATAAGTTTAATGGTGGTGGACATGCTAAAGCTAGTGGTGCAGTCATTAATAACTGGGGAGAACTTGATTTATTTATTGAAGCAGTGCATCAAGTATTATAAGTATTAAAGGGGGATAAAAAAATGATACAGTTTATAAGTATCCCAGAAGGATATGATATGATTCAATCATTTCTAACTTGGGAACAGTGGCTATTTATGATTATTATTCCAGGGATATCGATTGTTACAATCGCATCCTTAATTGGAATGGAAAGACAAAATATTGGTAAAGCAGCCGGAATTTCATCACACGTATTGGTAGGATTATCTGCAATGATGATTGCAGTTATGCAAAGAATGTTATTATTTTCACAGGTTATAAATGGTGTTGCAGAACCAGAAGGTCAAAGAATTATTGCTCAAGT
>DHEJ01000001.1:5138-14016 GCA_002399815.1 Acholeplasmataceae bacterium UBA4853 | reverse complement strand
GTATGACCTTCTTGCCATAAAAACTCTTTACCTCTTAAGAAAGGTCTAGTTGTTTTTTCCCAACGGACAACACTACACCATTGATTATATAATTTTGGTAAATCTCTATAACTTTTAACAATCTTACTATAGTGCGTACCAAATAAGACTTCAGAAGTTGGTCTAATAATTAAACGTTCTGCCAAATCTTCACTACCGGTTGTTGTAACCATAGCTGTTTCAGGTGCAAAACCTGAAACATGGTCTTTTTCCTTTTGGAATAAAGACTCTGGAATCAACATTGGCATGTAAACATTTTGATGTCCTGTTTTCTTAAACTCTGTATCTAAGTATTTTTGGATATTTTCCCAAATTGCGTAACCTAATGGACGATAAATAATGAAGCCTTTAGCATCACTATAATCCATTAATTCGGCTTTTAAACAAAGATCGGTATACCACTGACTAAAATCAACATCTCTTGATGTGATACTTTCAACTAATTTTTTATTATTACTCATTTTCCTTCACCACATGTGTTTCATTTTCTATAAATTTAACTTTTCTTTGTTTATATAATAAACCTAATGCACGTTTAAATGCTTTTCTACTTAAGCCAAATACTTTAGTAATGGTTTCACTGTCGGTATCAGCAGTATAAGGCATCTTACCTTGATGTTCAGTTAAATAATCCATAATGAGTTTAGAATCATCAATTCTTAAAACCTCTTTAAAACCACTAATATTTCCCTCATAACCATTTGGTGTCTCATAGGTAATCTTAACCATAACACGTTCTCCTAAACGGTGAGTTCCTCTAATATTAGCTCTTTTAACTAAAATCACATTTTCTTCTTTTGTTAAAACAAAATAACCGATCTTTCCAATGACTTGAATAAACCCTTCAATTTCATCACCAATGGTTAAATTACCAGTAATCACTCTTAATTCTTGATAAGGTATCATACGTGCTGTCATTTTATGTTTAACTCTAAGTTCTACTAAAACTTCATCACCAACTGTTGGCCAGATTGATTCATCTTCGCCTAAATCATCCATTGATAATAATAAATCCTTAGAAATACCTAAATCTAAAAACACACCTAATCCAGGAGTTACAGAAACAACTTTTAATAAGCCTTTTTGTCCCACTGTGATATAAGGTTCTTGTAGTGTAGCTGCTAGTCTACCCTTTGCATCATAATACAAAAATGCTTCCACATAACTACCGGGAACCAGCTTTCGATGGTTACTCTCGTTAACATGTAAAAACACTTCTTCATTTTGATCACTTTTCAACAAATAAGCAATATCTGTTTTCCTTAAAACTTGTAATAAATTAATACTTCCGACATTTAATGCCATATAATCACCTTCTTAATTATAGCATATCAAACAAAAATCCTTAACAAGGATTTTAGTTTTCAAGTAATGTTATATATGCCTCATATGCTTCCAATAATAGGTTTTCAATATACTTTACAAATGGACTTAAATCCTTTTCAACCTTGAATGTATCGATATGATTTAAATAAACTTCTTTTTCTAAAATAGGTATAGAAATAGGCATGTATCCATCATATAATAATATATAATTTAATACCAATCTAGCTAATCTTCCATTACCTTCTAAAAACGGATAAATCTTAAAAATTTGAGCATGTGCAAATGCACCTTTAGAAACCGCATTACCTTTAAAGTTTTCTAAATCATAAAAGAATTTAGCCATTCGGTCATATACTTTAATATAATCTGGCGGTTGATGCATACTATCTTTAATCTGAATGTTTACTTTTCTGTATTGTCCACCAACAAAGATACCATCAACTAAGATTTCATGTATATCTTTTAAAACTTCTTCATCTAGTTTTCTTCTTTGGGTGACCATCTTGTAAATAAAATTAAATGCATGCATATAATTAAGCACTTCTTTTTGTTCACGTTCTGGTAACTGTGTAACAATAACTTGTTTATTCAGTAAATTTTTCACATCATTATAATCTAAAGCATTTTTACCTTCAATGGTAATTGATTCATAGGTGAAACGAACAATAAAATCATCGATGATTTTTTTATATCTTTCTTCACCAACCGATTCTCTTAACTCATTGAAGTGGATACGATCAACTTCTAAAAGATCTTGATTCATGAATATCGCCCCTTTTATTTAATTATACCAAAATTAACAAACTTTTTTAAGTATGTAAAGATAAAAAAAGAGGTTTATAAATAAACCTCTTATATTTTACCTAAGCGAATTAAACTTTGGAAACGTTCGCAGCTTGATCGCCACGATCGCCGTTCTTAATTTCGAATTCTACTTGGTCGCCTTCAGCTAGTGATTTGTAACCATCAGTTTGAATAGCTGAATAGTGAACAAATACATCTTTACCGTTGTCTGCAGTGATAAAGCCATAGCCTTTACCTGCATCAAACCATTTAACAGTACCTTTCATTAAATGCAATACTCCTTCTTTAGATCTTTGGGTCTTTTAACACCTAAAATTATTATACACTTTAATTCACAAAATAACAACCATAAAAAATAAAATGTTTTTTTCCCTCGGTAAAGCCATCAACTTCATTAAATCTTTACATTATATACCTTAATCACATCAGATTAAAGTTATTTATACGAATTCAAACCTATTTTTAACCAGTTAAGACTTTATTTTTATGTTGAGGTTTGTTATAATCATTTTGCACGATTATTTTAGCCCAATTGGTGAAGTGGTATCACGCATCCATGGTAAGGATGAATCGCAAGTCCGATTCTTGCATTGGGCACCAGAATAGATTAAGATGAACATCTAAATTATTTAGGTGTTTTTTTATTCTAATAACGCTTGAATCTTTCTGACTGTATTTACATTTCTTATTGTAAGTAGTTGATATACTTTCTTACCAACAATTTTATCTAGTCCACTTTTTCCTTGATCTGTTCTATTGACCCCACAAATTAAAGCTTTATTTAAATACACAGTTTCAACAAAACCTTTATTAATCGGTATTGAATCGATATCTAAACTAGTAATCTCATCAAAATAAAATAATACATCAGCCTTAAACGAATCATCATTTTCAAAATGCTTTGGAATCATACAGGCAATCTCATTGAAATGATTCTTAGTCAACACCAATACCTTTGATTCTACATCAAAATGTTTTCTTAAAAGTTCTTCTAATCTTTTTTGGTGAACATCTGTTTTTAATATATTTGATCTAAATATGACATTACCAGAATTAATATAGGTTTTAACATCTATATAATCATCATTTTCCATGACAGACTTTAAAGTTTTCATGTCAACCTTATGGTTACCACCAACATTAATGCCTCTAAATAATCCAACAAATCTTTCCATAGTTACTTTTCTACTTTGGTCGCTAAGAATGTAGGAATATTATTATCTTTCAACATACCACTTTTATTCGTATCTTCATATAAATCAATTAATCTAAAACCAGCTTTTAACTGACCGCCAATCTGTTCCGTGATTGTATGGCTAAATTGAATACCATAATCATGCTTAACCATATAATCATATTGTTCTTGATCAATGAGTGGATTAAATGGTAAATCAAATAAAATCTTGCCATCTTCCTCATCAAAAGCAAAGTTTAATCCATTATCTAAACCTGATAGTAAGATACCACCTTTTTTTAGGATTCGGTAGCATTCTTTAAATACCGGTTCAACTTGTTCTATATATACATTAGAGACAGGATGAAAAATTAAATCAAAAGACTCATCATCAAAAGGTAATCTTTTAGTCATATCCGCTTTAACAAGTTTTATCTCATAACCTTCTCTTTTAGCAACAACTGCTTCTTGATCTAATTGTCTTTGTGAGTAATCTAAACACGTAACAAGAGCACCTAATGCAACAAAGATTGGCATTTGTTGACCACCACCACTTGCTAAACCTAAAATCTTTTTACCCTTTAATTCACCAAACCATGATTTAGGAACAACCTTATTTGGTGTTAAAACAACATCCCATTGACCATTTTTAGCATCTAAAAATGCTTCATGTGAAACTGGAATACTCCATTCCCAACCCTCATCAACCCATTTATCTATAACACTAGAATTTATATCCTGATATTTCTTCATTTTTTTATCTCTTTAAGTTCATATTTTATATTCAATGGTTTATATACCCAATCCATCGTAGATGAAACTTGATTTTTCTCTTCATTTAAAAATGCACTTTCATCTTTAAACTTTAGTAAATGATTCGTTAATCTTAAATGATAGTTTTGAACACGTTTATCAATCTCATATCGATTAAATTTCTCATCATTAATCAATTGATAAACAATATCCATTTGATCACGCTTATAGTAATAATACATCATTTGGAAATACAGACTATAGCCATCAGAATTAAGTGGTAATCGATTTACTAATTTATCTATTTTTTGATCAACACTTGTACATCCAATTTGATCTTCAAATGTCATTTCATATAAGTAATGTTTTAGTAAATTAGGATACATCTTATGACTATAAAAACCATTTTGTTCTAAAGTATAAACAACCTTTTTCCATAGGTATGACAAACTCAATTCATCTCTTTTAACCAGTGATACTAATTGTAATAAATAGGTTAATTTAAATATTTGATCATCTTCAAATGCTTTAATTGCTGCATAGTCTCCATAGATACCAGGTCTTGATACCTTAGAAGATAAAACCACTAAAATAGTCATAATTGAGGTGATTAGCATCATTGTAAATAAGAACCCACTTATCCAATAAAAACTTGTAAATAGAAAGCCTAGCCACAGAATAAAGATGATTACACCATAAATGAGTGATGTATTGGGTCCAGCCAGTAATACTTTCTTAAAAATTCCAACAACTTCATCTTCTTTTTCTTGACTATCAATTCTTACAACATCAGGAATAACTATGCCACCTAAAAGTAATAAGAATTTGAAATTGAATCTAAGTTTCCATCCCTTATCATTTACAAAAGCAAAACATAAAACATACAATGCTTTAATTTTTATATGGTACTTCATAAAAGTGAGAGCATGTCCTAGTTCATGGATTAAAATGACTAAAAATAAAGAAATAATCCCATAGAGTATATGAAGATAAAAATTACTTGTTGCTAATCCTTTATTAAAATGATTCCAAAATCCTTCATACGTAGCTAACGTATTAAAAAACCCGATTAAACAAGCAATTAAGATAACTATTAATATCTGCTTTAAGCCCTTTTTCATATGTATACACCTTTATTTCATAAAAATTATAACATGTATCTTGATATTTATTAAATATGAATCTCAATCAACAAATAAAAAGTATATAAAATAATAAAAAACGTATTGACATAATGGTTTGGATTTGTTATCATAATAAGGCAGCAAGTCGGTGTCGTATAATGGTTATTACGAGGCCTTGCCAAGGCTTAAACGAGGGTCCGATTCCCTTCACCGGCTCCATATAAATTTAGAGTAGTTCCCAACTGTTAGATAATTATTGTAAAAAATCTTTACAAACTATCTTAAGTCAGTGGGAACTTTTTTTATATTTAACCATCGTCTTTTTAAAAAAACAACTTAAATGATCAAATCATCAAAGTTGTTTTAGGCGCTATGAATGAATCAACTCACTTCTAACGTTTTTCTCTATTCAAACGTTCCATTCGTTGTTGATTTTTTTCTTCTTGAGTCGCTAGTATCTTATTAAATCGTTCATGATGGCTAAATACAAGACTTTTATTAAATGGTGGACGATTTTCCTTAATCCATCCTTTAAGTGATTCCATCGCGTCTAAAATGATTTTTTTGACATCCTCAGAATAATTCATCGATAATGCATTCTCATCATACTCTTTTTGGTCCAGTAAGATCATTTTTCCATTTGGAAACACTTTAATGTCTAAATCATAATCAATATATTTGATAGCTTCACCATCATAAACATAAGGACTAGAAATATTACAATAATAATGAATACCATCTTTTTTCAACATCGCAATCACGTTAAACCATTCTTTTTCAAAAAAATAACAAATTGCAGGTTCTTTGGTATACCAACTTCTACCATCTGATTCAATGACTTTGGTTTTTATATTACCGGTTACTAAATAATCAAAGGTATCCTCAATCACAAAAGAACTCATCCAAACTCGATGTAAGCTCCCATTATGTTTATATCCGTGAATTTGGACTTTTCTACTATGTTTTAGCTTCATAGACATCAAAAACCTTTCTTTATAAATTATTATAACACTAGGAGACATTTTTTTAAAAAAAGGCACTAAAGCAAAACGCTTTTTGTGCCATAAAAAGAAAACCGACAACGAATTGTCGGTATAAATAACTTATTTATTCTTTTTCTTTAGAATCGATGCTTTTCTTTGATTCTTCTTTAAGTGTTGACCTTTGCGATCTTTACCCATTATCATAGTGATGTTCTCCTTTAATTACCTTATATATTATAACATCTTTTTGATTTTATGTTCTACATCTTTTTTAAAACGATCAATCGCTTGTAAAATAAACTCAACCATATCAATTGAATCATCTTTAATCAGTGGTGTAAGATCCATACCGTTGATCACTGCTTCACTTTGGTCAACTGCATGAGCTGTAGAAAATGTTGCATTAGCAAGTCTTCTACCAATGGCTGCTAAATCATAACGCTTAGCACCATCAATTTGTGAATCAAATACTTCAACTAAACTTGCTGCTAGATTTGGTCTACCACCCACATTAAAAACAACCTTCTCATCATCCATTAACCAGTCTAAATCTCTCCAAACTTCAACTGCATATAAATGTTTTGGTCTAAGTTTTGGTTCAATTAAACGGATTGCTTTAATCGTTTTAGTAACTACACCAATATGCGTATCATGTTTATCAGCAAGATTATGTGTATAAATAACTTCTGGATTTGCATCTAAAATCATTTTTTTGATTTCTTCAACAACAACTTGATCTTTTGGATCCTTTGTTTGACTACTTGGTGCATTAATGAATGCTTGAAGTCCATATTCGCCTAGCATCGCTGCCTTCTTTTGTTCTAGATTACGAACCTTCATCATATCTTCATTGGTGTAATTTTTATATGCTCCACCTCTAGAACTACCTGAACCATCTGTAACAACAACACCAAAGAACCATTTATCTTTTTGTTGAAATGTTTGAAGTACGCCATCAAATGCACCAATCTCGATATCATCGTGATGTGCTAAAACAGCCATATGGGTTGTTCTTTTAAATGCAGCTTCTAAATTGATATGATCTGGTACATAAAACTCTGTTTTTTCATTATACTTTTGCATGATATTTACCTTCTTTTTAAAGTTTAACTAAACTTGCAGCTGCTACTGATTGTCCGACTCTTCTTGCTTTTTCATCTGGTAATGAGATATGAATCTTTTTACCTAATGAAGGAAACACTTTATCTAACACTTCAACAGCTGTATCAATTATTATTTTACCACCAAGTCCTGAAGTCACACGACCCAATAATAAAACCTCTTCAATATCATAGAATTCACTATAATATGCAAGTCCAAATCCTAGATATGTACCAATTGTTTTATAAATCTCTTGATATGTTTCACTTTGATTATCAAGATTTTGAACGACTTTTAATCTTTCAGCCAAAGGCATATCTTTTTCAAACTTAATACCTGAAACCTCAGCTAAACGAATCACTGCATCCTGACTAAAGTATTTACAACCAACCCCAATATCCATGCTCCATTCATCCTCAGGACCATGTTCTTGGAAATCAACTGGAACAAATGCTAACTCATTTAACCAACCACTGATATTACCCTCTGAATTAATATAACCAGCAGCTTCACTAGTACCCATTGCAATTCCTAAAAGTTTATTCTTACCTAAACTCATTGATCCTGCTAGTGCAGTAACATCACCATCGTTTGCTACTTCAAGTGGAATATTTAATTCTTTTGCAATATCAATATAAATGTTTTTAATATGTTGATCAAATAAATCATCAGGTACTTGAATAAATAAACTTGCTACTCTTGCCTCATTATGCACATAAACACCTGCAGATGATACACCTAGTGCATCAACTCTTGGCATTTTTTCAACTGCCTTTAAAATAGCATTTCTAATATGTGTTTTATGGTAAATTGGATCACTATTTAATTTAGGAAACCAAACGATTTCTTCACTAAATATTGGATTACCATCAACCACTGCAGATACCTTCATATCTGATCCACCAGCATCAAAACCAATTCGATAACCCTTTAAATGTTTTCCAATAGGTTGATCAATAGAGTTTAAAACTGGTTTAACATCACTATGTAAAATTTCAAAGTTTTTACCATAAATTCTTGACATAAATTTAGCATCAAAAACTCTTTTACTGTTTTGATAAATATCTTTTAAAGCATCATATAGTTTTTTATTAGAAACTAAAGTCACTTTAAAACCACCATAAATCCATAATAGAGATTTTACTAATCTTTCAACATAAAATAGATTATCATTAAATCTTTCTTCATCCTTAAAGATTACTGTATCATAACATTCATTATATCCATCATTTCTTTCAACAACAACACTAATTTTTTCATAATGATTTGAATCTAATACTTCTTTTTTAAATTGATTAAAAAATAAAATTGCTGGTGAAAAATTTGGATCTAACTTCATTGGATATGTAAATTTCATACATATTTCCTCCTTATTTTAGTTTACTTGCAGCATCAACATCTAAATATACAGTGACATTTGGATGTTTTTGAAGAATTGTTGCAGGCACTTGTTCATCAAGTTTTCCTAAAATCATTTGATATACGGCCTCTGCTTTATTCTTACCGGTTGCAATAACAATAATCTCTTTAGCATTCATAATTTCTTTAATACCCATTGTTATGGCATGTGTTGG
>DHEJ01000001.1:0-4766 GCA_002399815.1 Acholeplasmataceae bacterium UBA4853 | reverse complement strand
TCTTTATGATCACTTGGTAACCCAATATATTCATCTAGATTAAAGGTCTTTACCCCTTTAAAACTAATCTTTTTTTGTTCATATAAACTAATTAAATTTTTATATAAAGGAATTGGCGTTGTTCCGGTTGCAAGACCTAAAACTATATTTTTATGCGCATTTATCTTTTCTGCATAGTAAGAAGCAACACTTGAATAAAGTGTCGCCTTTGAATCAAAAATATGATATTTCATTATAATCCTCTTATCAATCTATCGTAAACATTACCTTGTTTTTCTATAATCTGTGCACCAACTGTTTTTTCATAGAATTTAAATACATCTGTACCAGCACCACCAATGATTGCGTAACCATAACCATCATGATACATTGCTTCTAATGTATGTAAAATTAGTGCTTTACCAATGTTTTTACCTCTTAAGGTAGCATCTACACCAATTGGTCCATAATAACCTTTTGCTGTTGCATCATATGCAGAAAAACCGACGATTTTTTTATCATGTAATGCGACAAAACATGTTGGTTGTGCTTTATATAAAGCTGCTTTAACTTCAGCTGCCCAACCTTTTGAAAAATTCTTTTCAACAAATTCGATTACCTTATCACTATTCGGTGATAATACACGAATAATCTTTACATCATCACTTGGAAATTTCTGACTAAAATCTAAACCATATAAATGGACTAACATGTCTTTCATCTTTATACCCCCAATTTTATAGTGTGTCGTAGCGCTTCTCTTATATTACCATTATATTGACTCAAAATCGCATTGATTTCATCAATATCATCAATTTTTGACATAATAGCAAAAATTGCTTGTTTAACTGCCTTAAATTTATTTAAATAACTCTCAGCAACAGCTTCTGATTCACCTGTAACTTCAACAACAATTGAAATCGCACGACTAATTAATTTATCGTTACTCATTTGAATATCAATCATTAAATTCTCATAAACTTTACCGAGTTTCACCATTGCTGTTGTTGAAATCATATTTAGAATTAATTTTTGAGCTGTACCCGATTTCATTCTTGTTGAACCCGTTAGTGGTTCAGCACCAGTAACTGCTTCAATTGGAAAATCTACTACTTTAGATAATGGTGCATTATTGGATGTTGTAATACCGGCTGTTTTAGCACCAATAGATCGTGCATATTCAACCCCTGCAATCACATAAGGTGTTCTACCAGATGCTGCAATCCCAATAACAAAATCTTTGTTAGTAAGTTTATGTTTTTCTAAATCATGAACTGCTGCAGTTTTATTATCTTCTGCACCTTCAACTGGATGACGTAACGCTTTATCTCCACCAGCAATAATACCAATGACCATATTATTTGGTACGCCAAAAGTCGGTACACATTCTGATGCATCTAAAACGCCTAAACGTCCTGATGTTCCAGCACCGATATAAAAGAGTCTACCACCATTTGCTAAACTTTGTGTTACTGCATCCACAGTCTTTTCAATTTCTTTTAATACACCTTCAATAACATTTGGGACAATCTTATCCTCGTTATTAAGTAACTTTAAAATTTCAGATGTTGAACTCACATCTAAATTTTTAGTTAATGTATTTCTTTGTTCTGTACTAATTGACTTGATGTCTACCATGATTAGACTTCCTTTCGACTGGATAACTGACTGAATATGTAACCACCATAAACCGCCTCAACATTATCCTCTTTTAAAATAAATTTTATATTTTTTTGTTTTAAAGTATTTATTACATATTCTTTAACATATGGTGCTTTTTCTATAAATCCACCACGTAAAACTAAGGTAAATGTATCATTAATCTTAGATTGTTTAAGAACTTTTTGAATATGTACTACTACTTTTAAAGCTTCATTTCTCAATAACTTTTGAACATAAGGATCTGTTTTATCCTCAGTTACAACTTGTGCTAACGAAGCAATATCTTGTTTCAAAACACGATTGATATAACCAATTAAAGCCTCATTACTCTTTATTCCTAAGTGCTTCATGAATTTTTTTTGAACTTTATTTAATCTCTTTTTTCCATCCAGTTTATTTAATGTGTCTTCAATAAACTCCATCATAAATCCATAAGCTGAACCTGGGTCTTTAAGTAAATGTCCATACCCACCAAAACGGTTAAACTGTTGATTAATTAATGTATAAACAATGCTTCCAGTACCACCAATTACATAGACAAGTGGATATTTTGTATCATAAACTGAATATAAACCTAATAATGCATCTGAATAAAACTTAACCTCAACATGAAATAATTGACTAAATTCTTTTTCTAGTAGACTAACATCCTTAATACGACTATATCCAGCAACACCAATCTTAATTAAACCCACTTGATAATTTTCTAATAACTGACTAATAACATCGATAAGTGATTGTTTTGCATCATCATAATTGACTGCAAAATTACTTGAACCTGTTTGCATACGTGCAATTTCATGACCAGAAGCATCATAAATAACAGCTAGTGTCTTTGTTCCTCCACCATCGATACTCATCATGTTACTCATATATAATCGGTGCCTTTCCAACTGGAACTAATTCGCCTTTTAGATAGCTTATCACTGCTTCGATTGAGTTTGGTGTGTATTCATAAAATGCTACATAGTTTTTAATTTGTTTTGCATAATATAAATCATATGGATTTCTTAATGCAAACACGTGAAGTTCTTTATCTAATTGACTTAATTGATTAATTAATGCAATTTGAGATTGGTATACATTGCCGTTATAGGAAGTATAAATGATTTGATCAAATCCTTTAGCCTTTTGAACGATTTGTGCAATCTCAGCATCTGTTGGAGACACTTTAGATTCAATCACAGTTAAGGATTCAAATGATACTTTTAATTTCTTACCTAAAACTGAATTATGAGAATCTTCATCTGCAATTGAAGTTGCAGAAGGTAGTGTTGAAATCACAAGTGCATTTTTCTTTAATGAAATTGGATTACCTTTAATTAATGTAACTGCATCAAATACAACTTGTTTTGCTAATTGTTTTGTTGCTTGAGATTCAATATTAGATTTAACATCTTCATACGTTAAATCAAAATTAATTGGTTTTAATTTCTTCTTGAAATCAAGGATTCGCTCTACACGTTCATTTAAAGTATCCATGTGTAACTCACCTGTTTCAAGTGCATGATTTAAACGATCTGATGCTGCAATTTGATAAGGTAAATCATGACAAATACATACTAAATTTGAACCCGCATTAATCGCCATTAAAGTCGCTTCGATTGCGCCATAATGATTATGAATCGCCTTCATTTCAATACCATCTGTAATAATTAAACCTTTAAAACCCATTTCTTCTCTTAATAATCCTGTTAAAGCTTTCTTTGATAAAGTAACTGGTAAATTATCTTCAGTTAAGCTTGTAAAATTAATATGAGAACTCATAATTGCATCAATACCAGCATCAATTGCTTTTCTAAATGGTTTGAATTCAAACTCATTAAGTTCTGCTAATGATTTATCTACTTTAGGTAAAGCAAGATGTGAATCTACATGTGTATCGCCATGACCAGGAAAGTGTTTTGCTGTTGCAACCACATGGTTTTGAAGTCCCTTCATATTGTTAACACCATATAAAGCAACTTTTTCTGGATCATCTGAGAAACTTCTTACCCCAATGACAGGGTTTTTAGGATTATTATTTACATCAAGCACTGGTGCTAAGTCCATATTAATACCTAAATCAATTAATTCTTTCCCCATTAAATCACCCATAATATATGCATTATTTGGATTTGCTGTTGCTGCAATCGTCATTGCACCAGGAAAGAATGTTGCATCATCAAAAATACGTGTAACCATACCACCTTCTTGATCAATTGTAATATATAAAGGAATACCCATCGTTTCCATCGCTACTTTTTGTAATGCTTGGTTTAAGTCAAAAAGTTGCTTAGCAGATGTAATATTTCTTGAGAATAATAAAATATTACCTACCTTATATCTTTTAATTAAATCTCTTAATTCATCGGTAACAACCGTACCATGAAAACCAGCAACAATTGTTTGTCCAATCTTTTCTTGAGTTGTTAAATTTTTAATATCAAATTTATTCATATAGGTGAAACCTCGCTGTCATTTTTTTGAAGTTAATCTCATCAGTTTTAAAACCTTCAAACATTTGATTTAAATCCTTACCTAATCTTAAATTACTATTACCAGTTAATAAATCAATCATTTGATGACCTCCTACTTTCCAAGGAGGTAAAAAAGTAAATTCTTTATATGTTTCTCTAATCACATTTAAAATCTTAAATCCAGTTTTAACAGGCATAAACTTTTCTTTATCTGTTAAAAATATTTCAATTCCATTACACGTAACACCTTGATGTTTACTCATATTTGGTGTAAATGAAATCGGTCTAATTCTAATCCCTTCTAGATTTAAAGCATTCACTTTAGCTGCAAGCTCATCTGCATCAATAAACGGTGCCCCAATCATAGAAAATGGACGTGTTGTACCTCTACCCTCAGAGATATTAGTCCCTTCAAATATGACTGTTGCAGCATAAATGAAGGCACTATCTAAGGTAGGTAGGTTTGGTGACGGTGCTAACCAAGCTAAATTATAAGATAAGAAATCTTTATCTCTTTGATAACCTAACATAGGTATTACTGTTAAATCACAATGAATATCAAAAACTTCGTTAAATAATGTTGCAAGTTCACCGGTTGTTAATCCGTATCTTTGAGGAATTTCATAATACCCTACAAATGAACGGTAAGTAATATCTAATATATTA
>DHEJ01000002.1 GCA_002399815.1 Acholeplasmataceae bacterium UBA4853 | reverse complement strand
GATTCTATTGGTCTAGATGATAAAGTTTATGATCTTTTAATCCAAACCGTTATCTCGTCTATCAAATATTTCACAGATACACTTGAAGTCTTAGATCAAGAAATCGTGAACCTCTTTTCAAAAACAGATTCTAAGTTAACAACCATTCCTGGTTTAGGTATCATCACAGCAGCAACCATTTATGCTGAGGTTGGTGATCTTAAAAATTTTTCTAGCCCCGCTAAACTCATAGCGTTCGCTGGTTTTGATGTTAGAATCATCCAATCAGGAACTCAGGAACATTATGGTAAACTCGTTAAGCATGGTTCACCTTTACTAAGAAGTGCCATCTGGACTTATGCCTTACCCGCAGTACGTTTCATACCTACAATGAATGATTATTATCATAAGAAACGTAACCAAGGTAAACATCATAAAGTCGCCTTAGCCCATGTCTGTCGTAAACTCATACGTATGATACATTACATTGAATTTAACAATGTTTCATATGATCCAAATTTGAGTCGTTAGGGTGTAGCTACCTAAATTGATTCACAAATAATCAATTTATGACCTTAGATGAGGTCTTTTTCTGTTTTCTTATTTTTTTAACTTGACTTACTATAGTTTATCTCCTATTGGCATTTGCCATTTTATTTACAGGTCAAGCCTGTATTACCCTTTGTACCAAGGTATTGTATTTAATTCATAAATCTTAAAAATTGATTAACTCCAGCATTGATCCATCCTTTTAATAAATATGATGACTGTCTTCTCTTAGTTAAAAATGCAAGAACTTCTTCATACGTGCTACTGTTATAATCTTTCAATACATTAGCTGTATTTTCTATCTTAGCAATAGACTCCTTGTCAAACTGAGATATCTTTAAATAATCACAAAGATATCTAATCGCTAATTTGTATGATCTTGCTTTTCCAGACACAATCTCGTTTGTACAGTATTCTTCGAAATCATCTAAAATTCTGTCTATATTATTCATGTTTGAGTATCTCCTTATCGATTTTATAATACGAAAAGCTTGATGTAAGTAAATTATATTTTTGTTGATAAATCTCAAAACCATTCTTTTTCGCTATATTAATTAATCTTGCTCTATTTCTTTCCTTCATATCCTTACCAAGAATAATTCTACTTATAAATGGGAAAGTATATTTTCTGGTTTTCACTGAATCCTTTTTTAGATAGAGTCTCCACTCTTTCTCATGATCATATGTTTTACTTTTTGTTCTTGCTTGTAAATTGAATTGAACATCCATATTTACTGCAACACGCTTATCGTAATCTTCTTTACAATACTCCATTTTGGCTATTCTGAATAACTCAACAAAATCAACTGGCTTTTTAGTGCCGTATAGCATTGGAGTGAATTGAAATAATAAGTTTGTGCTCGATTCAACTTCAACTTTCGGTAAATCATATTCAATGCAGAATCCAGTATATTTTTTCGCATATGTTTGCCACAAATTATCATTCTTAAATGTTTGAGTGAAACAAGTTACAAGAAATGAATCTTTGAGTTCTAGCATTTTGCTGTTAAGCTTATCCATAAAACTATTTGCCACTTTTTCAATGTTTTCTTGTGTCATATGTTGCCCTAGAAACTCATCAATAATTGTGAATTCTGATGTTTTCATTCCGTTACTCAGCATGTAACTTTTCAGTTTTTTTCTATTGTATGTTCCACTCTTATCAATAACATTATCAACATATTCATCGATAAGTTCTCTGCTAATATTGCATCTTGATAAATCCACTTTAGGAAATTTCTTTTTTAACTCAGTTTTTAGTATGTGTGGGTACCAATCACAATAGATATCAAATATTTCACCTTTTTGTGACTTGAAGTTATATTTAATTGTTGAGTCTTTGATATCTTCAAACTCATTAGCCAATGATAGCCATATATAGTCTTCTTCAACCGCATCAAAATCATTTTCTGTGCATGCTCTAAATCTATACAGTTTTTTAGGTATCTTTTTGATGTATTCTTTTACGAATTCATTATTTATCTTATTTGATAAATAGTGATTCAAATATTCGTTCAAGAATTTTTTATCATAAGTCATTGGACCCTCCAATCAGAAATCAGTAACCAAGTTTAATAGTTACTTTATCTTTAATAGAATTCGGTATTACAGTTCTCAAGTCAAAATGGTCTAACATCATTTTATGTGCAAATGCAATCGCATTTATTTCTATTTCCTGTTTAAGATACGATTCATCGTCAATTTCGCTATTTTTGCCTGAAGGCATTATATAGTTTAGTGTTTCATACTCCCATTTGTCTAATGTCGATTGTAACTCTCGGCTATGGGTGCGTATACAGTAACCTTGATATGCGTGTCTCATCTCGTGAAAAGCCGTAATGATAACTTCAGTCCAATCACTTCTCAAAACCCAATCTTCGTTAAATATAATCTCATTGTCATCAAATTTGTACATGCCTGTTATTTCACTATTAGGCAGTTGGTTCTGTTCTACAATAAATAACTGAGGAGCAGGGAAGTTAAGTATTTTTTCTACGATCCTTACAGCTGAAATTACGACATCAAAATTATCCATCTTAGCTCCTGTTTTTAGTACTTATCATCATTTTCTATTTGTTTTGCGGTTATTTAAATTATAACATTTTATTTTATTTATAAAGCCTCAATCTACACCATAAGTAGAATGAGTAAAAACCACACAACTAATATTAGCTGTATGGCGACTAATTTACTTTAATTAGCTTCTAATTTCTTTCCCGTTGTTGAGTTTAAATGTTATTGACAGTCGATTTGGACTATAAAATGAGTAGAATAGAGTAAAAAATTATCATTGAATTAGAACTTTCCCAAAGTAGAAATCGTTTTTCACAGAATCTGAAATTTGAGATTGTCTGTTTTTAATATACAAATCTTTCTCAATCTTAAACTTATTAAAATCGAACGTATTTATTGAAGTTTGTAGAAAACGATCTTTTGGTATAATTCTATTGTACTCAACAATTTTGTCATCTACATATTTGTTTTGAATTTTTTTATTAATTTCTTGATTTAGAAGTATCATATTCCCAATATTATTAATTATTTGCTTTTGCTCATCCCTATTTACTGGCCAACCGTTTGTTGCCCATGTAGTTACGGGAGATTTTGGATAAATGTGTTCTAAATTTATGCTATCAACATTTAAACTACCTGATGTGTTGTTTTTTACCGAGAACTAGAAAGTATCCTACAACAACTGGAAACTACTAACTTTCAACATTCTTTCAACCATACTCAAAGTAGCAAATGTTAACTCTCAACGCGACATCAAACTACTTATTACAATTAATTATTTGACTATTTTATATATAAATAGCATTTTAACTTTCTTTTTTATTGACACAAATCATACTTCATACGCTTCATAGTGTTCATCATGCAAAAAATCCACATCATACGCATTCAAAATGAAGCATTTTATAATCAAATCTTGAATATTTGAATTATTAATCGATCTCGTCAAATAAACTCGATATCTTTGATCCCTAATTGAATACAAAACTCTTCCTCTTGGTACATTAAAATACTCCGTATTAATGCCAATCCCTATTTTTCTTCTTAACAATTCGAACATGTCGTTATGAGAAAAATCCGAATCTATAAATTCAGATGTTTTGTTTGATATCTTGTTTTTATCTATCTTTAAAGTGTACAATTTACTTCTATATAAAAAGAATATGCCAATCATTTAGAACTCCTTGATTAACCAACTATAAACACGGAAATCTATCAATGAAAAATCATTATATAACTATTATAATTTAGAAATCAATTTTGTAAGATCCTCTATAATCCTTTTTGATTCTTTGTGACCAAGTGAATATGCTTTTTTATAATAAAGAATTGCTTTTGATAAATCAATTTCAACTACTTCCCCTAATTCAAAAATCCTTGCTACCTCTAAAGTAGAATCCAAGTCCCCTTTGTTGGACTTTGATAACAATATGTTTAGTTGACTTGAAAAAAAGTCTTCACTTTTTCCCGTTATTGAGTTCTCTTCATCCCTGTAATCTTCCTCTTCCTCACTATCTGGCTGTAAGCTCTGATAATCAATAATATCATAAAGTTTGACCAGTTCCACTAGGGTATCATTATTAAATCCATTAAAGTATATCAATACATTTTTCTGAATATTTATGAGCGTAAATGCTAACAAATATAACTGAAGTCTTTCTATTCTGTTACCATAATCATAATGCGAAAGAAAATCATGCTTTCCATATTTGGTGCTATTCAAAATCGACTTTAATTCCTCTTCTACTTTTTCTACATAAATAATCGTTCTTGATAGATATTCATCATCCATATCAATATAATGGATAGTTTCTTTTCCTGTAATATTATCAATTACAGATGAGTCTCGAATTCGTCGAGTTTCATATTCAATTAATGGTAATTCACTAAAGTTATCGTTAATTACAGTTTTATCTTTTAATAATAGATAAAGGTCATCTATCCCAATAGATGAAGATATATTAATATCGTCAATATATTCTATACATTTATCAATTTGTAATACATTTAAGCATATTAAAAGTTCTTTATTCAGAACAGTATTAAGAAAGATGTTATAAATTTCAGTATCATTTTTCAAAATTTCATAAATTGTTTTAAATTTATTGTTTTTGTGCTTATAGTAATATTCATCCAAATATTGAATATCACTTCTATCACCTTTCAAAATTCTAATCCAATTAAATAATATTTTTGCATTCATAGTCTGTTACCTTACTTTCATTAACAACGTAGAGTCGTTGTTTCATTCGAATGAATTATTTGATTATATTGATCAATAGGTATAATAACTGGAACTCCAAATAAATAATCATTTTCAATTGTGTGGTCACTTATAATTTTTGAAATTAGTTTTGTTGTTGATGACAAATCTGTTTTAATCACTGATTTCACTTCAATATTGACTATTGCATTGCATCTTTCATCCAAAAATAATGCCTCGTCAATTAACTTATTTAAATGATATTCATCATCTTAAGGATTATATGTATCCCTTTCATCTTCATCATCACTTTTATTGTTAGCCATTTTATTAGGGTCAATAAAAGTAAAAATTGTTCCTGTGATTATTACACTTTGTAAATGCAACATATCTAGCGTTTGTTCAGTTATAATAATGTTTCTTATAATTTTCATGAGTAATACTTCTTCTTTCACGGCATATTAATCTTTTTTCTATATTATATCAGTTTTTAAATGAATCTTTTCCATTTCTCTTTACACTCAATGGAATATTCAATCTCTTCAAATTAATTCAATTTTCAAATGAATTATCAGGAATCAATTCCAGTTTATTAGATATTACGGTCTCATTTAAATCACGGCAGTTAGCAAATGCTTCATTACCAATCAATGTGATAGTATTTGGCATTATAAGTTTTTGTATTTTCGATCCTTTGAAAGCTTTGGCCACAATTGCGGTAATCTTATATCCTTCATAGGATTCTGGAATAATCAATTCTAAATCAGAACCATTATAATCAAAAATAACATATGCAAAATCTTCTAATCTTTCTGATGCTATTTTTAATAATCTAAAATATCCACATGCAGTTTTCAAGTGAATCAAGTGATTACCAATATCAAATCCACTAATCATATTTTGGAAAGACCTTCTTTTTGTTGTATATATCTTCATATTCTCCCTTCTGATTAATAATAACTTCATCTAATAGAAGCATATCATCTTCATTTTCGTTCACAAAATACTTGATATTGCTTTGTCTAAATACCGATAAAGGGATATCTTCTTCATCCGCATAAAAATGAAAAGGTGAATTGGGTAAAAGAAACGAATTCCAATCATTTTTTTCGATATCTGTAAATCTTTCCCACGAAAACAACACATATATTATATTTGGGCTCTTGTCATTAATTTCCTCAAAATGAGTTTCAATAAGTTCAGTAACTTTTTCATAATCCTTTTCGTCAATGTATACAGTTCCATAAGCATTAAAGTATAACACTTTATCATCCGTATAAGAATTGTGGATTTCAGTAGATAAGTTAAGATTTAAATAATTTATTTTGGACATCGATAACACTTGAATAACTTTTACATTATATTTTATACAGTTTTCAATTGAATCTTCAAAAGTTCTCCATACAAGTTTTTTAGGTTTCATGACTCACTCCTCCAGAAAAATTATTATTTGATTTCTTTAATGCTATAAATAGCAAAGTTATTATTCTTATATTGTGCTTCGATTATCTGCCTTGCTGATAACGAACTATAGGCTTGTACAATTTGTTTACTTCTTATACCATTAACAACAAAATCCACTTCATAGGTATGCATTGTAATTTAAACTCTTTTCTTTGTAATGTTTATACACTACTATTATATACTAATCTATGTGGTAAATAAATGTATCTAATATATGATATTTTTATGATAAAATATCCTTATAATTATTTATACAAGGCTGTTTTATTTTTAATAAAATGTGGCGAATTTACAGAAAGGATTATTATGGATAAACTAAATGATGTTCATCGACTATCAATTAATAATGAAAATCACTTAATTCTTCATCGAGATATGAGATTATTTAATATTCTAAATATCAATCAACTAATGAATAGAATTTTGATTAATTATTTTGAAACCTATTATTTAAATTTCATTGATCTTAAAAAATACATTTTTAAAACGGTTAGTAAAGATACTGACCAAAGTATGAAATCTAAAGTGATGAATATTATTGATCAGTCTCTATCTTCGTATATCAATTTAGATTCTAAAATGAATAGGGGTGATACCATACGACTATCTTTAAGAATCAGCAAATCGTTTATTAATCAGTTTCAGACTATTTTGAAGAATTTAAAGATAAATGAACAAGATTATGCCTTATCTTTTAGAAACTGTATTCATGCATATACAAAACTATCCAATGTTGAAAGAGAAAAAATTATCTTAAAAGATATCTATACAACACTTGAACAGTCCATAATAAGCAAAGTTGAGATTAATTTTTCTTTTAACAGCATAACTATCAAGTGTAAACCTTTACTCATTGTTAAACCTTTTGATGATTTATACTTATTTCTCATATCTCAGAACAATGATTCATTAAAATTTTATCCAGTGCACAAGATTACTGATTTAAGAATAACTGAAGACTATTTTTTTATTAATGAAAAGCTTCAAAATCAAATAAAAAGAATGAAATCATACGGTTTCAACTTGTTTGATTCTGAAGCAAGAAAATCATTGTCGAAACTGTCTGAATTGCTTAATAACGATGATATGATATCTTTTTTGAAAAATTACGATACAAATAAAATATCTAATCTCAGTATAAAGGTAAAATAATCAATCTATTTTATACAAAAATTCATTTGCATTATTAAAACAAGGTGTTTTTAGAAATCAATGATGGTTTTTGTTCATAGTTCGCTAGGACGGCACTTCCAAGTTTTCACTCGCATTTAGAGGTTCGATAGGACGGTACTTCAATGGATGAATAACCTATAGATAGCAAAAAAGGAGTCAATCCCGACCCCTTTCGCATATAATATCACTCTAATGATAGCCGTGTAAAGCCATTCACAGTGGAGTGAAACAAGACTGTGCTTTAGTTTTCTTTTCTTGGAGAAGATTCTAATGAACCCTCATATTTATTATATATTATTTAAAGAGCGATTTCTATAATCAATAGGATTCGTTTTTAATTTTAGAACGATTCTAGTGTTGTTATAGTATTCAATGTATTCATCAATACCTTTAATTAATTCATCAGTTGAATTAAATTCATCTTCATGTCCATACCACATTTCATCTTTGATTCTGCCAAAAAAGTTTTCGGTCGGACTATTATCTAAACAGTTTCCTTTTCTACTCATGGATTGAATCATCCCCAATTCAATTAGTCTCTCTTGATATCTCGAATTTTGATATTGTATGCCTTGATCTGATTGGATCATCATACCCTCAATTTGATTCCCATGCTTTTGCTTCAATTGAGTCAGCATATGCATCACTTTATCGACCTTGGCATCTTTGGCTGCTACATAAGACAGAACTTCTCTGGTATTAAAATCAATAACTGGAGATAAATAAACTGCTGCGTTTTTAACTCTAAACATTGTAATGTCTGTACCTACTTTTTCAAAGGGTCTTGTTGTTATAAATGTTTGTTTCATATGATTAGGCTTTACATATCCTTTATCCCCTTCATATGATGAGTATTTACGCCATTTCTTGCTTCTAAACTTAAGATATCCTTTGGCTCTCATAATCTCTAAAACTTTATTGTTTCCTATCTTGTATCCTAAATTCTTTAATTCAATGTAAATCGCGTTGTAATGCTGTCCTTTTTTTATGATTCTTTAAATATAACTCATCAATTTTATCTTCAATTTCTTGATACTTATTTACCTTGTTTTTAATGACTGATAGATTGTAATAATAAACCGATGGTGCCATCTTTATAAGGTCTAGAAGGTGCTCTAATTTATGTTTCTTCCTTAACCCTGCAACAATTAAAACTTTATCCTTATTTGTTGCTCCTTCTAGCTTTTGGGTTAAGGACTGAGATTTTTTTAAGTATTCTATCTCTGCACGTAGTCGCTTGTTTTCTTCCTTTAATTTTTTATCTACGATATTTCTTGCTCGCTCATCTTTTAATACATAATTCTTTCTAGGATAGGTATCTTGTACGCCTGCTTCACCTTTGTTTTTATAGTTCTTAATCCAGTCTTGTAAAATGGTCGGATCTGTTAATCCAAAATCAAGCGCGACACTTCTGATTGATTCATTACCTTCAAGCACTCTTTTTATCGCCAATAGTTTGGTATCTCGATAGTATATCTTGCCTTCTCGATTCAAAAATACCTCTGAACCGAATTTTTTGTACAAATTGACATTGTACTTAATATTACTGACATCGTAATTATCATATGCTTGTGATATATGTGATAGTGATTTACCTTTCAGTAAATATTCCTCTACCATTTTTAATTTCATTTCCTGCGTGATTCTCATAAAAAAAAGTTCCCCTATCTTTAGATTGGTTATATTCATTATAACCTTTCTCCAAGATTTGGAAACTATTTCAGTGTTATATGGTGCCTTATTTGTAACTAAATGCACGCAAATTTATGAGTTGTAAAGAAAAGTGTTATTTTTTACCGAGAACTGGAAAGTATCTTGCAGCAAGTAGAAACTGCTAACTTCCAACATAGCAACGACTATACATGGAGTGGAAACTATATATCGCCAACATGTCGTCAATGAACATTTTGATTACTCATTTTCATTAAAACTTTTATACAAAATTACTAATATCACTATATTGATAATAAATAGTACACCAAAGATACTTGAAATAATCTGATATGTCGGCTCAATTGATGTGTTTAATTCAGAAAGTACACTAGTTACAATACCAAAAATAACAGTTAGTAATGTAAACTCTATTCCCACATAAAGAGACAGTTTATGTTTGTTACTAATCCCTTTAACAATAAGATATATTCCACCCCATATAGGACAAAACAACCACTTTAATACTGACCAAAATGTAATATCAAAATTTGAACTAGAACTATGTTTAACTTTGCTTGATTCTTTTTCCTGTTTCTTTAGTGCTTTAGATTGTAGTTTCATAAATTCTTGTTTTTGAATACACATTGGACAAGTAGCATGGTTATTCCCAACCTTCCAACCATCTACTCTTTGATTCATGACATTACCACAATAATCACAAACATATTTACCATTTACATACGCCATATACTATAATCCTTTATCTTGTTTTTCATACAATGAGATCAATTGCATTTTTGCTTGCTCATTACCTTGTTTAGATGCCATCTCATACCAATAAATGGATTTAACAATACTTCTATTAATCTCGAATCCATGTTGATATAAACATCCCATATAAAGTTGTGCATTAACATCACCGCTTAATGCTTTTAACTCTGCTTTATCATTTCCAATATTGTATCTTAACTTATTTAGATTTATTTTTCTTAACTCATAGATATCTTTTACTATAGTCATTGCGTGTTGATAGTTATGATATGCTTCTAAATAATCAATTTCTCCTAGAACTCCATGTGCATAATAATAGCCTAAGTCTATTGCTGCTATAACATGTTTTTCAGATGCTTTTTTATACCAATAAATTGCCAATTCATTATTTTGTTCAACATGACTACCACTTTTATACATCTCCGCCAAATTAAACTGTTCTTCTTCATTGCCTGAATTTGCTAAATTGATGGTTATTTGATCTCTTTCATAACTACCATATCGATATCCAAAAATATCCATAAGTTGATCTTTGGCATTTTGATTTCCATTATCGTCTTCTTTTTTTAACCAATCATAAGCATTCCATGTGTATCCACCACTATTTAATACATATTGATCAATAAATAATCTCTGTGATTGAATATCACCAATAAGTGCATTATTAAGTAATGCGAATTTCTTATGATATTTTTCAGATACATCATATCCTTTATCATAGAACCTTTTTAACATTACCTCAGATTCAGTATCATAAAAGTTTGCGCCAAGGATAAGCCATTTGATTGCTTCCTTTTGATTGACTTCTCCTTCAAGATTTGAATAAATCTTCCCGAGACATGTATATACCCACGGATCATGTTGATCATAACCATTTTGGATTGATGATTTAAACCATTTAATAGATTTTGAAATATCTACATCTGTTCCAAGTCCAAGTCGATTCAAATGTCCCAAACGGTATTGTGAATAACTCAAATGATTGTTGGCACCAATCAAATACCATTTAATTGCTTCATTGTAATGATGCGAATTTCCATTCTTATTTTCATAAAGTTCACCAATGATATTGATGACATCAATGTGACCTTCTTTATATTTTTCTTTGTAGTGAATGATAAGTAATTCAATCATATCTTGGTTAAGTATCTCCACATGGTTTTTCACTTCTGATTCATACAGATCATCTAGTTCAATTTCAGCTTGATAATGACCATTTTTGAGAGCTTCTAACAACCATTTGAATGCTTCATTGATGTTTGGTTCTACTCCAACACCTAAAGTAGTGTCAAAAGGAACATAGAATGGATCTTCTTTCATTTTTTGTGTTTCTTTATCATTTTCTGTTTTATCTAGCGGTGTTCCAGCAAAACCTGGATTAAATATGTATGAACATCCTACCACATACTGTGCTTCGACATTTCCACTTTCTGCTGATTTTAAAAACCATTTGAATGCTTCTTTTTGATTTTCATCTACACCTAACCCTTTTCGATATATCAATCCTAGATGATAGGATGCAATTGGTTCTGTACTTTCAATTGTTAAAAATACATTAAGTGCTTTATCATATACCTTATCTGTAAAATGTTTTAACCCTTTCTTTAATAAGTCCATATATATTAATTATTTCCTTTCATCTTTGATATCTTCATATTTAACCCATTCACCTTTATCCTCATCATAGATAAGTCCATCATCTTGGTTTATGTATCCATTTTCCTCAAGTAAGTATGATAATGCTATTTCTCTTTTAATGATTTTTCTTAAGGCATTATCTGTGGTCGAAAATTGCCACCAAATGAATATCAACATCCCTAATACAATAAATCCTAAAATAATTACGGCAATTACTAAAAACTCAATCATTTTATTTATTCCTCTTTTCTTATACTTGTATTATACTATTCTATACTAATATATCATTTAGTATATGAAAAAGATAGTGATAGTATATACTTTTTAATACTATGTTAAAATAATCATGAGGTCAATATATATGAAATTAGATTTTAAAGGTTTAATAACTAAAGCGGATTTAGAAAAAGACATAAATAAGCTTGATTCAATAATTAAAGAAAATGATTATGCAATTATCGTTGATAATGGTGCTGGTAAATATGTAGTTTTTGATATGGATTATGTAAAAGATAAACTAGAATTAAAATCCGATTTAAAAGAAACTGCAGATCAAGGAAAATTTACTCTAGTTGAAGCAATGATTAAAGCCTTAGATAACTTACCCAATAAAAAGTCAACTGCTAAAAACTTGGCAATCTTAGTTGAACCTTATTATGAGAAAAAAGCATCTCCTGTAGTCGTTAGAACGAGAGCTGAGGAGAATGCTAATGATAAAGGCTTAATTAATTATTTTGTTATTAATCCGGGTAACTCTATAAGTTTAACTGAAGGAATAACGTTTGATGATTACATGTATAATAAAATGAAACGTGCCGTAGAACTGAAAATGCAAAAGTTATTCTATGGTCATCGTGAAATCAATTTCTATAATGCAGCATCTGAAATAGCAAACCTACTCTCTAGTCCATCATATTATGGTTATGCAGACAACAAATCTACTGGTTTTTTTATGGATATGATTCTAAGCATTGGAACATATGAAGTATTTGATAATGAATATTTAAGAGTAAAAGACATTAAATAACAAAACTCCCGATACAGTACAAATCGTAAAGGGAGTTATTTTTAATCTAATGCTTCTTTTAATCTTTTAAAGTCTATTGGTCTTAGATTGCCTTTGCTTAGGTAATGCGATCTAGTGCTTACTGTATCAATATAGTCAATTAGTGCTACTTTGTCACAATTGTTGTCCAGTTTGTCAATGACTTCTTTCCAAAATTTTTGTCCCCAAATAATTACGACTAATGGCGGATTAGAAGCATCAATTAAACTGTTTAAATGTTTAAATAGTTTTTCTTGAGTAGGCAATCTTGTTTTGTTTGAACCAAATTCTTTATTGATCACCTGTGCTATATTGCTATAATCTCCCGAGTTAAACTTAGATGAATGATATCCAAATAACTCAAATACGCCTAACTTATTAGCAATATTTTCAACACTTTTATTTTCCTCTTTTAATTCATCTATTACATCATTGAGAGTTTGTGTCCACCAATCTTTAGTAACAGAACCTTCTTTTAACCAATTAATTGGTGTACCATTTAGATTATCCCTGATAAGTTTTTCGGTAGAATCATTTTCTTCTTTTTCTTTTTCTGGAATTTTGTGAATTCCAGGATTTATAGCAAGTATAATTACTTTAGGATCATCTATATTTCCCCACCATGGTTGTGGTAAATAAGAAAAATCAAATCTGATACTACCCTGAGATTTATTATCAACAAGTTCATCTTTTTTAATAATATCTTGATCAACTATTGCAATAAAAGGTTTTTCATTTGGAAAATCACTCCATGCTTTGAGTAATTCTTCTTTTGATTCTTTAGACATTATTCGTTCTCCTGATTATTTATATTTTCTTAGGGGACTCATTTATTAATTGAAGCAGTATAATCTTTCTCAAACTTTTTATTGAGGAACTCTAGTGATCCATTTTGTAAATTTACTAAATGTAAAAGATTCACGAGAGATTAAATAGTAGTAAATCCACTCCGAAATACACGGTATAGTGCAGTTTTTTTAATACCTTAAAAATCAAATATATCTGTATATCTATAGAAAATAACTTTTAATCAATTTCCCATAAATCTCAATAATCCAAATCTACAAATCCTCCATCCATTCTTCCTTCTGATGTAGATTCTTCGTTCATAGTAATCAATGTTTCTTTATAATCGGTAAAATCAATACATTCTTTTGAGTAGACAAAACCATCTGCTACTGATTCCTTTGCTGCAGTATAGAAAGTTGCACATTGTACACATGAAAAAACTCGTTTTATTCCGATGATAGGATGTTTTAAATCGTCAGTTTCAATTCTATATTCTTTATTCTGATTAAATATTGTTTTATATAGGATACTTTCACAATGTGGACACTTAAGACCACTTGAATAAAAATTCTTTAAGCCACTAAAAAACTTATAATCTTTGTCGTTTTCAGGTTCAAAATTTATATTTCCATGCGGTTTTATTAATGTTTTTTGTAATTTCCACGCATCATAATATGAAGTACCTTGTACGTGTTTCTTATTACTAATCTCTTTAATTGCACTAAGATTTGATTTTATACTGTTTATATCATACGCTTTTCTAAAATCATCATCTATATTAGAAACTAAACC
Organism: Acholeplasmataceae bacterium UBA4853; assembly: GCA_002399815.1. Taxonomy (GTDB): domain Bacteria; phylum Bacillota_I; class Bacilli_A; order Acholeplasmatales; family Acholeplasmataceae; genus Acholeplasma. Next base: position 20,559 of record DHEJ01000002.1, on the reverse strand, counting down.
AATTCGAAAAATATCTGTATCAAGTTGAACCGTACCTAACAAAAAAGAATATAAATAACGATTTATAAATAGTGTATTTTGATTTAGTTTATCTTCATTTCTCACCAATTTTACTAAAACTGGTTGTTGAACATTTTCAAATGATTTATTTATTATCAATGCTTCAATACTTTTACTTTGTAATTTATTCACGCATTGATCGTACATATTCATTGGAACTCGTATCTTATCATCTGTAATTGAGTCGGGTTCTATAGCAATAGCTCCCATAAAAAAATTTCCTTTTTGTTGAAAATTCATATTTATTCCTCTCGTATATTTTTAAATTAATTATAACATACAAGATTGTGAATTATTCAACTATACTAATTTGATTTAACTATGTTGTTTTAAATTTATTAATTTTGATTAAAATAAGTTCGATAGGACGGTACTTCATTTTATGAATAGTCTATTGATAGCAAAAAAGGAACCATTTTAGGTTCCTTTTGCATATAATAGCACTCTACCTACAGCCTTGTTAAGCCATTCACAGTGGAGTGAAACAAGACGAATGATGGTGCCCTATTTGTAACTAAATGCACGCAAATTTATGAGTTGTAAAGAAAAGTGTTATTTTTTACCAAGAACTGGAAAGTATCCTACAGCAAGTGGAAACTGCTACCTTTCAATATAGCAACAACTATACATAGAGTGGAAATCATATACCACCAACATGTTATCAATGTACACTTTATTTCATTATTTTACTAACGTACAACTTTTTGATATCAGTTAAGTTTCCGATTTTAATAGCTCCACTATTAAGCAATAAATCTATTAATAATTTTTAACTTTCGCATTACTATGGATGTCAATTTCATTATTAAGATAATAATATATTTGCAAAATATCTTTAACTGTTTTATTTTCATCTAGTCTTTCTAAATTCAGTGTTCCTGAACAATATGTATCCATCTTGATTTCTTGGGAACTATTTTGAATTGGAAATGCTGGATTTATATATGTATTATTCATTAAATCTACCTCACTACATTATTTTGTATAAAACACTTACCTATATTATTCTCAATTATTTTACATAAATTTGTACCACTACCAGCTATTTGAAAACAATGATAAATACTTAAAACCTTATCTTGAATATCAGGATTAGATTCAAATGATTCAACAATTAATCCAAGTTCCAAACAATCATTTAGACTAAAATGTTTGGAATGAGAGCCTGTATTATTGTTTAATTTTTTTGTAATTGTTTTTGATTTTTGTTTTGCATCTGGCTGATTTTTAAACATATATTTTTCAAGCCATTTTTCTACTAATTGAGATGAAAGCTCTATTGCGTCTAAAACCGTATAGTAAAATGCTGGATGGTACTTTGATAGTATTATCTGCCAATTTCTAAATGAATCGGGATTGGTCTCTAAATCCTGCTTCGCATCTTCAAATTCTTTTTTTATATTAAATGCAGCTATGCCATTGAATTGTGGATCAATAGGTCCAAGAGAAGACTGCTTTCCCATCCATATTTTTTTTGAAGAACAAGCTAACATCGTACCTGCAGACATCGCTAGATGAGGAACGAAAATTTCAATATCACCGTCAAAAACACTATTTAGGTAGTTTACAATACTTTCAGTTGCAGTTGGAAATCCTCCTGGAGTATGTATAATCAAGTCTAGACCTTTACTTTTATCTAAACCATGAACAGCATTCATAAAACCTACCATATCTCCATCATTTATATCAAGATTAGTATTCTTACCTTGTGTTAAAAAATCAGAATAATAAACGATAACATTTCTATTTCTATATTCAGCAAAGTCTTTTATATATTTTCTTCTTATGTTATCATAATCGAATGCTAGTCCATGTGGGGTTTGCACAGCTGTCTTCTGTATTTCATTAAAAATATCATTCCATATTGGCATAATATATCCCCTTGTTTACTTTATACTATTTTACCATAAAGTTCAATTTTTCAAAACTTTTGAAATGATTATTAATCATAAACTTCTGAATTAACCCAAAAATTGTTATACTTACATATAATTCACATGCAACATCTATAATTTTATTAATTCAAAATCCATTATAACTACTGAATAGGATACAATTAATATGAAACTTGTCTTGTGGATTTAAAATTGCTTATATTTTAATCCCAAGTAAATTCAAATGTGACAAAACAGACCGTATAACTTCATTATTTGAAACCTTTAAATTAGATAAAATATCATTGTAGTTATCTTCAATAAAATACAGGATTAAATCTACATATTTCAATGAATAATCGTGTATCATTTTTGTCCTTAATTTTATAATGTTTATGTCATCATCAGTTAATGGAACATCATCCAAAGAAATAGTGAACTATGGTGTAAATTCAGGAGAGATTAAATAGTAGTAAATCAACTCCAAAACACACACTAAAGTGCAATAGTGGAGTGAAACAAGACAATTTTGTGTTGTGTGACCTATTTTGATACAAATTCAAATAAGCATTATAAGTTTGTATCGTTTATCAATGTTCTTATTTTGATACAGAATAGGATTTACAGACAGCCTCAAGAACAGAAAAATTACAGTGAAATTGTTTTACCACTCCACTTTCTTTCTGTTCTATGTATATTTTGTTTGCTTTGTCAGCGATGCTTTGTTTTTTGTCTCTTAAAAAAAATATTTCTTTATTAAGTAGGTCTGCATATTTTTCGTTGGTTGACTCTATTGATTCAATGTCAATTTTTGTATAAAGCCCTTCTTTAACAGGAATCATTTTCTTAATGTCTAGAACTGAGATAATTTTCTTTACTATATCTGAACTTTCCTGCGAAACATAAATATCATTATCCCCTAAATCCGAATTATTTATAAATTCAAAAATCAAATATGATTCCCTAGAAACGTTTTTCCAGTTTTTATGTTTATTCTTAGCGCTCGTTAACGGAATTATGTAATCTAAACCATCGTTATTAACTAAAACACCAACATAAGGTTTATTCTCATAAACAATGCTGTTAATATAATATACTTCGCTATCGATAGTGTTTAGTGCTTTGAGATAGTCCATATTAACGTTAAAGAGTTCAATTTTATCTAGTTTAAACATAGTTTCCCCCAAGATTATTAAAGAAAAGAGGTTTGTTAACCTCTTTTCTAATCTTTAATGTCTCTCACTTTAGATAAGGTAGAGAATCACCATCTTTAATGCCTCTCACTTTAGATAAGGTAGAGAATCACCATCTTTACAACTACATTATAACAAAACCTACCAAATTGTCAACTTTTCTGACTTAATTTTATGAATTAAATCCATCAATTAGCTAATCTGAACTAGATATCAGCTTTGATTTGATCTCCTTTATCGTGATCAATGATATCTTCCACTTTTATGATTGTGTGTTCGTATGTTTTTTTACCAGTTCCATCTTTTAATTCAGTTTCGATAGTTTGTAGAATGACTTTTATTCTCGTTTCAGAGCCAAATGAAATCTCTCCCTCCAAAACTCTTCTTCTAAATTCACTATCCTCGATCCTAGCTTTGAACGGCTTGTCACTTAAACTGCTAGTAAATTTCCAATCATCAATTTTGTCAAAATTAACAATGTTTGGTTTCAAAATAATGTGAGATATAGTGATGCTCTTATCAGACAAACTTTCCTTTAAGTATACAGGACTTTTAATTTCTTTGATATCCTCATAATTATATGTGACTGTTTCTTTATGTCCGTGTTTCTCTAGTGTGATATTTAATGATCCTCTATCAGTTGTATCTTTAAGGAGTTTTTTCGCTACATTTGATATATCTTCCGCAATTTTTTTTGAATCCATGGCAGTTCCAAGCGCTTCAGGGGAAACTATTATTACATTATTATTATCTCCAGTAATTTCAACTGTATTATTGGTTTGATTTCTCATAACTTGTTTTGCTGGCTGTCCTTTAAGAACTTTCCATATCTTCAATGTTTCTAAGAAAACTGTTCCTATTGAAACCACTGATGGCAATAACTCTGTAGCTGCATAAACTAACAACGTAATATCCACAACAAAACTTCCTTCTTTGAAAGGCTCAACAAGGATTTCATATTCCTGTACACCAGGTATGTTATTTTTAGATGCTTTTAGTGTTGTTTTTGTATATTCTAAACTTGCTATTAAGGTTTCGATTTCAATCCCTCTACTGCCCTCAAAATGAAGTTTTATTTTTTCTTCCGTTTTTTGCAATCCTACGATACTACTCATAAAAAATCACCCCTTAAGAGTGATTATATCATTGAAAATTTATTTATTTGATATTTTTTTGATTCTAAGCCTTAAAAACTATTTCAATTCCTTCCAATTGATTAATTTGACGTTGGTTATATTTTTGATAGATTCTATAGATTTTTCGATATTCTCAACGTCAGAATACTCTTTAACTGTTTTATCATACTTAAGCGTCAAATTTGATATAGCTATCGCATTATTTTGTTCGAAAGCATAAACCACAAAATATTCAAACATTTATTTTTCCTCATTTCAATTATCTTTCTTTATTTATTCTAATAGTTCTTGGAATAGGTTAGTAGATTTTAAATTCTCACCATAGGAACGGTCTATCTATTATATTTCTATTTGTATACATCACTTCGTGGTTTATGATTATGTTATCAAATCCTTCAAATTCAATTTTTTCATCAAAATCTAAAGTTATGTGCACTTCTTCATACAAACCGATTTCATACCTATTAAATGAACTCTTTTTACTAGACATAACATCTAGCTCAAATTTCAAGTGACCTTTGTATCCCTGTGCATTAAACTGATTAATTTTATCTACTTTAAATGTATCGTCAACGGGATTTTTGTCATTGAAAAAAAGAATTTTATTAACCACTAGCCCTTCAATGGCTGCTTTAACCCCATGTTCTGTAAAATGTGCCCCACCTTTAATATTAAAGCCATATTGAACATCAAAAATCATCGAGCAGATTTCGAATAAATCTATATACGCATTGTATAAGTCAGTAAGATCATACAAATCTAATGGCAATAAGACATTTTTTTTTGAATGAAATAGTTTCAGCCTAAATTGCTTGTAGTGAAAGTCAATGAAATACTCTCCTATTGTGGTATATCCTTTGTAGATTAGAGGAGTTTTACTTCTAGAATTTGCCAAGCCAATAGCATTGCTAATCCATTCCATTTCTTTACCTTTATGAAATTTCGGATGTAAGTCATTAAGTGCTGATTCAACAGACAAATACAAATATCTATATGCATCTAAAAGACTTTCAGATAATTGTGACATTCGAAAATATCTAACCGATGGTTTATATTCACTCAAAGGGGATTTTCCATGAATTATATTACCTTCCAAATCACGAGCTTCAATCTTAATTTTAGTCTCAAATTTTAGAAAACCCTTAGCATGTATGCTTAAAGTTTTCTTTCCATTGATGATAGAAACTAAAAACAATACTTGCTTATTCTTATCACTTTCAACAGCCATTGCGGGTTTTTCAATTAATATCGCCATATCTAATAATCTTTGCACAGCTAAAAATGAATAACTAAAATAGTCATCGTTAGTATTAAGAACAGTATTTGTAGATGCATATACTGTTTTTGAATCTTCACTAACTCCAACATACCAATCTGTGTTTTCAACAATTATAGTTGAACTAAAACTCAGATGCGATGGTTTTTTTAAGAAATAAATGACTGTATTATTGTAATTTACATCGTCGATAGCTAGACTTCCTATTCTAAACATTAGCTTCCTCCCTTGTTAATAATTTCGTTCTACCATATGTTAAAAATGAACAACTGATTACTTCATAGAAGAACTTAAGAAACAATTTCAAACCACTATTGGCATTGAGATTTGAACTCTGAAATAAATAGTAGTTCGAGTATTTCCTACATTATATCATTTTTTAAATGTGCAATCTTAACTTGATTTACATATCATAACCAATTGAAATTCTATGGTTAATTTTAAAATGCATTGGTTTATTATTGTAAATCGTAGCATCTTCAACCAATAACATCCATAATTGCCCATTCCATTGAGACAATTTGCTTTCAAATTTACTTATGCTATCTCTAAATAGATTCATTTTGATTGCGTGATCATTTTTATATTTTCTTGTACCTATACAATTTTCTAGGTTCTTCTTTGTTTGTTCGTATCTAGTTGTTAGCTCGGTATATCTATTCTCATATTCATTATTATTCATCAAGACTTTCGAGTTTTCTATAATCAATCTATTCATAAGTTCAGCTAAAACGTTCAACTCGTTATTCAAACTTTCGATTTCATGATCTAATTGCACTGTATCTGTTAACACTTTGATAACTTCATTTGTATCATCTAGAATTTGTTGTTTATCCTTGATGGTTAGGTTGTATGCCTCAATAAACTTGAGCTTGATGTCATCTTCCATGAGATTAGGTGTATGGCATGTTTCCTTTCCTTTTTCAAACTTGCGATTGCATTGATATACGAATCTTGAATACTTGCTGTTGGAATGCCATTTCTTTTTCCCATAAAAGCCTCCACAGTCCCCACATATAAGCTTGGATGCGAAAATATCTGTCGATGAATAATGTGCACCAATCTTTTCTCTTCTTTTCATTTCGATTTGAACTTGGTCCCATGTATCTCTATCGACGATTGCTGGATGATTATTTTCAACATAGTATTTTGGTATTTGTCCATCGTTCTTAACAATCTTATGTTCTAGATAGTTTTCAGTATAGGTCTTTTGAAGTAACGCATCACCCTTATACTTTTCATTTGTTAGTATTGAGATTACCGTGTTTTTTGTCCAATTTGTTTTACCAGCTGGTGTTTTGATTTGTTGTGCTTTGAGATAATTTGCGATACCTGATGCTGTTTTCCCCTCAACTAAAAACATCTGGTAAATCAATCTAACAATAACCGCTTGATCTTCATCAATAACTAGTTTATCGTCTACCTTCTTATAGCCTAAGAAGTTTTTATATGCGAATGAAACTTTCCCTTGTTGAAAGCTAACTCTTTTACCCCACGTCACGTTTTGACTAATAGACCTAGATTCTTCTTGAGCAATGGATGCCATGATGGTTAAGATGAGTTCACTCTTAGGATCAAGTGTCCATAGGTTTTCTTTTTCAAAGTAAACCTCAATCCCTTTATCTTTAAGTTTTCTAACAAAGGAAATTGTATCTAATGTGTTTCTTGCAAACCGTGATATGGACTTCGTAATGATTAAATCAATCTTACCTTCTAATGCATCAGTGATCATTTGAGTGAACTGAGTTCGCTTTTTAGTACTTGTACCACTTAATCCTTCATCTGCATAAACATCTATATAAGTCCAATCATTTCTTTCTTGAATAAACTTCTTATAATAACTTACCTGTGCTTCATAACTTGTGTACTGTTCATCTGTTAGGGTTGATACTCTAGCGTATGCAGCAACCCTTCTTAAGGTATGACTATTTAATGGAAGTTGTGTATGCTGATTTTTCGTTGATGGAATGACTGTGACCTTAGTCATGTTGGATTCCTCCTTGATATCTACTCAGCGCTTTAGTCCTTGCTTTTTCTCTCATCTCATCCGTCCATGCGTCGCGTCTTGAAGTTTGCCATGTATATGAAGTTTCTTTTCCATCAAACATGTGAAAGATGAGTTCGTTATTAGGCATAACTTTAATCTGCTTTATTTTTGATCTAAACAACCTCTCATCAAATGATTCAAGATTAAATATATGGTTAAATCCTTCGATGATTTTCTTGGTTGGTACTTGTTTAGAAGGACATACTGTTTTACCCTTTGTTCTAAAGGTTGAACACATCCAAACCGGATCATATTTAGAGTGTTTAACGGTATAAGCCTTATGACATAGACCACACTTTATCATGCCTTTAAAGTCATGTTCCTTTTTATTACTGAATTGGTGGTTTTCTGTTTTACTTTGTCTTATTGTCTGTGCTTTGTTAAAGATTTCTTTACTTACAATGGGTTCATGGTTATCACTTACAACATATTGATTAAGCACACCATCATTGATTTTTTGAATTTTATTGAGGTGATTATCTCGGTAAGTCTTTTGAAGTAGTAAATCGCCTGTATAGTTGTAGTTTGTTAATATCTTCATCACAGATGTTCTATGCCACGCCTTTGATTTATAGGGTTTAATCCCTTTATCATTTAGTAGAGAACAAATCTCATTATCACTATAACCGTCTAAATAAAGTTCATAAATCATTTGAACAGTCTTAGCTTCTTCATCTATCTTATGAAGTTGTTTGTTAATAAGTTTATACCCTAGACATGAATTACCACCCCAGATAATGCCTTGTTCAAAATCTTTCTTGATCCGCCACTTCATATTCTCTGATACGCTTCTGGATTCTTCTTGAGCAAATGAAGCGAGTAATGTCAGTATCATTTCACCTTCACTACTTAGTGTATGAATGTTTTGTTCCTCAAAAAATACATCAACATTTATCGCTTTAAGTGCTCTAACCGTTTCAAGTAAGGTCACAGTGTTTCTTGCAAATCTAGAAATGGATTTAGTAAGAATCATATCGATCTTGCCAGCTTTAGCATCTTTTAGTAATGCTTGAAATTCATGCCTTGTATCCTTAGTTCCTGTATAAGCCTCATCTGCATACACACCAGCAAACGTCCATGCATCATTGGATTGAATTAAGTGCTTGTAATAGTTAACCTGTTGGGCTAGTGAATGTAACATTGAATCCTTACCACTTGATACTCTTGTATAAGCTGCAACACGTATTTTAACCTCTAGTTTTTGTATCGCATCAATTTTAGTAATTGTTTTTTTCATCAAATAATCCTCCTTATTTTTTAGGTAGTATATCTATCACTTAAGTTAGGGTTTAAGTCAAGTGATAAAGCAAATAAAATACCTGATTTGATACAATCTTCAGCGCTTGTTAATACTGTTCCAATAGTCCCATCGACATCTATCCGAACAAAACTGTTTTCTCTTTTTACCCTTGATAGATGTAATAGATGTATAACATTGTTTACACTCCCCACTTAAGGATTCACCATCATTTTCACCACATGTTCTTTTGACTTCATCCATTGTGATGTTTAGCGTTCTAGCAATACGCTTATAGCCATAACCTGCTTGTCTTAACCAAATGATTAATTCTTCTACTTTTTTCATTTAAAAATACCTCCTCAATGGTTAATGGCAAGAATCTAACAAATTGCCGGAAAATCATCAACGATTTGTTAAAAATAGTTATTTGCGTACAAGTTCATAACCAATATAAAAAGCCTACATATTAAATCGTTGTAGGCTTAAAAATAAAAAACACACTTATTCATTCAGCAAGATTGAATAGGTGTGTCATTATATTGGATTGAGTTAGATTATCGATATTAACCAATGCGTATTTAAGGCTCAATGATTGGTTTTTATGTTTAGTTCAAGTTTATATGCAAACTAGCAGATAAAAGCCGTTACGTCAAATCGTTGAGGGTTTATAAGGCAAATTATCTGGTATTCATCAAAACTCATAAGTAATTCTTGGATTTTCAAAAAAATAGGCTTGCGTAAATCAAATGCCCTCCGCACGGTACCCTCGAAGGGCTAGCTATACATGACCGGGGGGTTACTTCTCTAATGATAAATCCAAATACTCTCTTAACTTATTCTTTGGATAATAACAGACTTTATAATTGTCTTCACAAACAAGTAACTCATTACAAAATAAACTGGCATGCGCTTGTTCAATAGTGTCTGGATTATAACCATCCTCACCTAAGACAATATCAGCCATTTCAGCGGCTTTATTTAACCTAGCAACCAAAGTTCTGTTTTTGGTTTTGTTAAATGATAGTGCTTGTGGTTGTCTTTCCATATAAGCTCCCATCGCTTCTAATGGTATACCAGCATCCATCATAGAATTCATCACAGCAACACTGATCATTGGATAGAGTTCTTTAATGTGACTTTTCTTTAATCCATAGAATACAACTGTAAATCTTGATAGGTCATGCATCAGGACGAGTAGATTCTTCCCACTTCGTTTTAAAAAGTGTGCATGCCAAGCATACATATCATTATCTGTGTTATGTTCAGTAATATTTGGTTTAACATAGTCTAGCATTGCCTTAGTACATTGTATGTGCATCGTCTCATTCCTCGCTTAGTTTCATTATACCAAAATAGTGAATGTGTACTTTGAATTATTAAATGTCAAAACCCTTCAAAATAACTGTAATAACTTACCACTTTTTTTAGTTTTTAGTGAAGATAGGCAAGTGCTGACGTTGATGCATTTGTTTGGGATAGGGCAAGGCTATAAGCCCTATCCTACAAACGATGCGTCAGCGTGTTGGAAACAACTACATATATATAACGCCTTTCCGCCAGTTTTTTTGTTAGTTGGAAGATAGGTCTATTTTCCCTTTCTGCCAAAACTGCGAATCTTGGAGGGAAACATCTTTTTTCCCTATATTCCAAAATCACTATTTACGAGATATGATACCCTTTTTGGTGACATATTCATCATTAAATTCTTTAACGCGATCTCTGATGGTTCTTTCTGCTATACCTAAATATTCGGATAAGACAGTTGCTACACACGTACCATCTTTTCTTTTATTAATGTCGAATGCTTGATCAAATTCACTTTTTCTGGATAGAGGTGTTTGATTTCTTTTACTGCTTCTTTCTAGGTTTGCTCTTGTATCACCTGCTGCATACTTCTTTTTTAGCGTATCTTCTTCATCAACGCGATGAATTGGATAATCAAACCAGAAGTTTAATGGTTTAAAGTTATTAAACTCCCTTAAACTACTTTCCATACGCCATGCTGTTGATGTTTCATTGCTTGTATGATTTGTACGTAAATCCTCTGTTATATTCAATTCAATTAAATCAATTAACGCATCAGGATCTCTAGCAAATACACCCGAACCAGATGCTCTATCCATAGCTCTTTTATAACCTTGTGGTCCTTTAGAGTGGTGATGACTAAATATGACGGTGCAACCCGTATCTTTAGTAATCATATCGAATAAATTCGTAAATTCACCCATATCGGATGCCTTATTCTCGTCACCAGTAATAATCTTATAAATCGGATCAATGATAATAGCATCATAACCTCTTTGAGCTATTCTTCTTATCAGTATTGGAGCTAGTTTATCTAAAGGTGTAGCATAACCCCTTAAGTTCCATACCGTAAGATTATGTGCATTCGAACGTTTGATCTTAAGTGCTATATATATGTCATTAAAACGATGAATACAACTATTTCTATCAATCTCTAAATTCACGTAAAGTACTTTGGATTGTTTACATTGAAACCCAAGCCATTTAGTACCTTCCACTAAAGCAATGGCTAGTTGCATAAGTAAAAAGCTCTTCCCTGATTTTGAAGCGCCTGAAATCATCATTTTATGACCTACCCTAACAACACCTTTGATAAGTTCATCTGGTAATTTGGGTAGTCTAGTCATATACGTACCTACATCTATCAATTCTGGTAATCCTTCTGAATCTAATTCTTCAACGTCTAAATCATCCACTTCTAAAGCTTCAATTCTATTCATTGTGTCCTCCTTTGAGTATGAGAATAAATATTCCCCTCAAAGGTTAATGGCAAGAAACTGACAATTTGCCGGTTTAAAAAGAAAATTAATTCTATAAAATAGAAATTATATAAGAAAAAGCGACTAAACTCGTCAAGGAGTTTGGCCGCTATTCGACTAAATGAATGGAAAAATTAAAACCCATTTCTTTTTTGATTATCAACTTGAGCAAGTATTCGAGTGAAAATCTCATTATTCCATTTTGGTGGATAACCATTTTTTCTTAATAGTCTAACAAGATCCATTGATAATTGATTTTTTGTATCTTCTCTAGAAATATAATCAGTATACTGCGACTTATCATCAATGAGTACTTTTATTTCTTTTGCTAAAGGTATACAATTATCTTCATCAAAATCAAATTGATGGTCATCTCTGACTCTAATTAAAATATCATATATTGCACCTTCAAGAGGAGACTCAAATCCTTTTTCTTTGTAAATATCTCTATCATTTGAAAGTTCGTAATAATGCTTTATCAATTCTTGAGATAAACTATCAACAAAATCCGCTACCGTCTCACTTACAAATACTAAGTTGTCCCTATTATTGTATTTATCGATGGTTTGTTGAAGTTTCTCTGAGTATTCAATCGCTTTAAGTTTATTCATCTTACCAAATTCTTTGATAGCTTGTTTCAGAAGTTTAACGAGTGCATTGAATTTTGATATTGGCATTTTCGCATCTTCTATTTTCTTTATGAACTCATCTGAAAAAATATCTTCTCCATCACCTAATTCTTCAACTATTTCTACACCGCTACACTGAATAGCTTCTTCAACCATTTTTTGCACGTGTTTGTTCATAGTTTCTGTATCAGGTGTGTTGCCTATGGTTTGCTTGAAGATGATTGATCGGATAACAAAGTAAAAGTTTGCTTTATTAACATCATCATCTGTTAGTTTTCCTGTAGGTGCTACGAGTTGATATGCCTGTTTAAGTCTCTTTGAGTGACCCATAAAAGAGGTTTCTCGTTCTTTTTTATATTGAACAAATTCTACCGCTCTATCGATGCAAAGCAATTGTTCTAGTGGAGATCCCTCAAAGTAATCTTTAGAAGCAAAATTTAATAACAAATCATCCAATAATGCTAGTTCATTTCTAAAAATATCTAAACTTAAATTGATCTCTTCAATTGGAATATCTTTTATATTACCATAGACTTTCATAGCTTCAAGTAACTCTTGATAGAAGCCAATATAGTCTACTACTACACCCTTATCCTTACCTTTGAATACTCTATTAACGCGAGAAATGGTTTGGATGAGTGTATGCTTTTGAATTGGTTTATCTATATACATTACAGAAAGACTCGGAACATCAAATCCTGTCAGCCACATATCTACGACAACCGCTATTTTAAAGTTGGATTTTTCATTCTTGAAAATTTCTGCTAAATCTTTTCTATATTCAGAAGTACCTGCTAAGTCGAAAAGTTCTTTTTTATCATTTGGTCCTTGAGTTGCAACAAATTTTATTTTTTCAACAGCTGTAAGGTCTGACAATTGTTCTTTTGAATACTTAGAATCATCTTCTGTTATTTTCTTGACTCCCCATTCAGGTCTGAGACTTAAAATCAGATTATACATATCGAAAGCTATTTGTCTATTAGAACAAACGATCATTGCTTTTTGAACAATGTCAGGTTTATTCTTTTCTAGTTCTTCATAATGTGTGATGATATCTTTGGCAACTTTTTCTAATCGATCAGGATGACCAAGCAGTAAATCGATAGCAGTCATATCTTTGATGGACTGCTCAACTTGGTAATCATTTGTACCGAGTTCACGACACTTTTTATAATATTCATCTATCTTTTTGGCTTGTTCATCGTTTAAAATGACACGAGCAAGTGCCGGCTCATACATGATACCGACTGTGATACCATCTTCCTCACTTTGTTTCATTGTATAGCTATCAACGATTCCACCAAATACAAGTAGTGTTTCATTGATTGGAGTTCCGGTAAAACCAAGGTAAGTTGCATTAGGAAATGAATCATGGAGGTATTTCGCAAATCCATAACTCTTTTCGATTTCTTTAGCTGTAACAACTTTTTTCATCAAACCTTCTGTGTCGGTAAACAAAATCTGATTATCACTTGATACTGAAACTTTAACCTTAGGTCCCAAGTTAATTTGGGAACGATGCGCTTCATCCGATATACAAATGATGTTTGTTCGTTCTGATAAAGTGCCAGTATCTTCTGCAAACTTTTGAACTGTTGTGATGAAAACACCACCACTTTGAGTTGTTGAAAGTGTTTCTTTTAAATCAGATCTGCTATCAATGCTTCTCACATTTTCACTGTCATTTAGGTATTTCTTGGATGATGCAAATCTTCCTGTGGTTTGATTATCAAGATCTTCTCTATCAACAATGACAATAACTGTAGGATTTTTAAATTCCTCACTATTTGATTTTACCAGTTTACGTGCTAGGAAAAGCATAGTATAGGTTTTACCGCTACCAGTTGCAGCGAAATATGTCCCACCTTTTCCATCACCATGTGGTTTCATATGAGCCCTAATACTATCTAGTAACTTCTTGGTCGCAAAATATTGTGGGTATCGGCATATAACTGGATATTGATCCTTTGTTCCTTTATCTGGATAGATAATAAAATCTTGTAATATTTCAATGAAACGATCTTTTTTATAGAAACCATTAATGGCTGATACTAAGGATTTGATTCCTTCTTGTTCAGCACTAACGTCTTCTTCTTTCTTCCAAGCATAATAAAACTCATATGGTGTAAAAATTGTTCCTAATTTTGTGTTTATACCATCAGTTATCATGGAAACAAACGAATATTTTAATGCTTCTGGAATACTTCGTGTATATCTTAGATGGATTTGTTCCCAAGCATCGTGTATAGTAACTGATTCATCTTTTGCAGTTTTAACTTCTATGATTGAAACAGGTATACCATTAACAAAAACTAATATATCAGGAATTCTAAGTTCTAAATCCTCTATTTCATATTGATTGATAATTCTAAACTTGTTATTGCTGAATGTCTTAAAATCAATCAGCTCAACAAACAAGTTAGGCAGTGTAGAATCATCTCGATAGATGCTAAAGCCATTGTTAATCTTATTGAAAACTTCTCGATTACCTTCAAATAAAGGGTTAGAAGAAATAAAAGAAATCTCATTGATTATTTTTTGAATTTCGTTTTCAGTAAGGGAGTTATTATATTTATCATTTAAATACGATTTTAAATCATCAAGAAAAAGAATGTCTTTTGTTCTCCTATGTAAGTCAGGACCAAAAGAGTATTCATAGTCTTGCTTTCTAAACAAGTCGATTATAGCTTGTTCAAGTATATTTTCTGTGAAATTGGACATTATAAATCCCCCTTAGGAAAAAATGTTACAGCATTTTTTATCGAGTTAAATCTATACTACCTTTTATTAGTACTGGACAGATTTCATTGATCTGTTTTTTTAGATTGTCATTAATTCTTTTTCGCATTTCGTAAGCTTCATAAACTTCCACTATATCCTTTTGAATGTTTTGATTTGGAATCGGGATTTCAAAGTTTTCCATTAACTCATAATCGAAGGTGTTTCTTACTCCTCCCGAATGGAATTCAGCATATCTTTTAAACTCACTTCTTTTTAGCCACATAAGCAAGTATCTAGCTAATAGCGGAGTTTTGACACTGAAAACTTCATATATCGGAGAGCAAACGACTGGATTATCACCGTTATAACATCCGATAGCATCTGATAAAATATTATATAGTGGTGGGGCATATACTATATCATCTTTATTGATGATTTTGTAATTTTTTAGAGAATCGTTAGGTTGTTTTTGTGGCTTTATAAATCCTGATTGGCCTATACCTAATACTTCCTTGATTGATTCATTTGTGTTTTTGGTTCCCCTAACCATAAAATCCCCAATAGTTTGTAATGATATGCTTTTTCTAAGGTTTTCAATGTAGGCATCACAGGTTAACTTTAAGTCATCGAGCCCCTTTTCGTAAGCATTTTGATTTGCAACCATAGCAAGATACACATCAACCGCTTTTTGTTGAACTTCAATTGGTGGTATATCTATTTCGATGTCACACATGTCTTCCCAACCAAATGCTTCTCTTGCACTTCCCCAGGAATTAAATCTGCTATACCTATCAAATTCTGGTCTGTTAAAATACATGTAAAGATAGAAAGGTAAAAGTCTAGTGATATCTTTTATCCTAAACGCAATATAACTTGATGAACAAATGTATGTTTTATCAGAATCATTTAAAGCAATTGTAATTTTTTCACCATTTCGGGATGTTATTGTGACATAACAAAATTCAAAAGGCTTGACCAATTTATAAGATGTTAAGGGTACACCGTCCATATCGGCTTTTGTGGGTATAAATATCTTTTTAATTGATATCCCTCTAACATCACTAACACCATACTGAAGATTTGAATTTTTTTCTTCAGTAAGTTCAATGAAATCTCCTAATCTACTCAATGCCATAGCCAATACCTTTAAAAGCTTCTTTCAACATTTGTTGTGTCTTCTTTTCTTCTTTCAACAGCTCTTTCATCTCATTTTGAATACGTGCCATTTCTTTATCGTAATCAATATCTAAATCTTTATCTACGAACTCAATATATTTGGATGGGACTAATGAATAATCTTTCTTTGAAATTTGTTCTTTAGTGACAGATTTACATAGTTCTGGAATATCCTGATATTTTGATCTATTTACATCTTGCCAGTTATTATAAATCGACTTAACTTGTTGAATTTGCTCTTCTGTAAAAGTAACAAACTTCTTTTCAAATTTATTTTGATTCCAAGTTCTTAGATCGACAAAAAGAACTTCACCTGTTCTGTCTCTAAGTTGTCTGCCATTGAGGGTTCTTGCTTTTTTATTATTGTTTACAATCCAGACTGTCACAGAGATATCTGTTGAATAAAACATTTCTCTAGGTAATATCATTATAGCTTCAATCTTATCTTCTTTGATCAGTTTTTCTCTAATTGCTTGCTCAGCACTTAATGCTCCATTAGCTAATAAGAATCCTGCTATGCCATTATTTACATCAAGTTTATTAATCATGTGTAAGATCCATGCATAGTTTGCGTTACTTTCAGGTGGGGTTATAAGTTCTCCTCCAAGTGTAAATTTGCAATTTTGTCCGGTTGGTGAGTACCACTCTTTTAGATTAAAAGGTGGATTGGCAATGATGTAGTTCATCTTTTTATCTCTATGTAAATCTTCCGTGAAAGTCGAGATAGCTTTGTTTCCTAAGTCATTAGGAATACCTCTTATTGCTAGATTCATTTTGGCTAGTTTATAAGTTGTCGAGTTTTCTTCTTGTCCAAATACGAAAAGTTTAGCTTTATCTTTGTGATGAGCTTCGAGGAATTTATAGGATTGTACAAACATTCCTCCACTACCACAGCAAGGGTCATAAATTCTTCCACTGTATGGTTCAATCAACTCAGTTAATAACTCAACAATTGGCTTTGGTGTATAGTATTCGCCAGCTTTACCTTCATAAATGGAGAAAATAGATAGAAAGTACTCATATACTCTACCAATTAAATCCTTATCATGAAAGTTATTATCTGATATCTTGTTAATCTCGTCAATCAAGGACTTTAGCTTACTTGTCTCCAAATTAAGAGGTGCGTAAAAATTTAAATCAAGCGCGCCTTTTAAAGTTGGATTTGTATCTTCAATATCCTTCATTGCTTGATCAATGATTGTGGCGATATTATTTTGAGATGCATTATTTACTATATAGTTCCATCTTGATGTTTCATTAAGAAAAAAGACATTCTGGCTTAAATAAAACTGTGGCATTTCCAAATACATCTCATCAAAGTCTGGCATTTGTTTGATTTCTTCTTGTCGCTTAACAAACTTATCACCCACAAACTTTAAAAATACAAGACCAAGAACTGCTTTTCTATTGTCAGATTTTTCCTTTGTTCTTAAAATATTCGCACATTTCCAAAGTATAGCTTCTAAACCTGTTCTTTTCTCCTTCTTTAATTGATTAAAGATTAGGGCTTCAATGTCACCCGTTGATTCTTCTTCATCAATTATTGATCCTTTGTATTTTTTTAAGGTATCTTTAATAGCAGAATATGCTAAGGAAATATCTGATTCATTATCATACTTATTTTCGACTTCAGATAATAAATCGCTAGACACTAATGTAATACCCTTAGAATCTGATTCATTCAATAAGTCTAAAATATAATCCTTGAAGTTTTTCAATGTAACTTTCTTCTTTGTAGGGGTTTTCTTCGTTTTTGCCATTTTGTTTTCTCCTCTTTAATTCGGTGTAAATTTCATATTATTGTCAAATCTCTTGATAATCAAATTACCAGTGCAATCTTGCATTAGTTATAATGTAGAATTTCATTTCCTATTGATTTTCATTTTTGCAGTTTTTCAAGAAACAATCATCTTATCTAAATTTATTTAATAGAAACACAATTAACGTTCTTCATATTAAAAAAATTATAACATATTTTAGCAACTTTTACCTTTGATTGTTTATTAAACAATATCATTCTTCTATTTTTATAAAACCTATTAATAGTCTAACATTCATCTAAAGCAT
Source organism: Acholeplasmataceae bacterium UBA4853 (assembly GCA_002399815.1). Lineage (GTDB taxonomy): Bacteria > Bacillota_I > Bacilli_A > Acholeplasmatales > Acholeplasmataceae > Acholeplasma. The sequence goes on along the minus strand of DHEJ01000002.1, from coordinate 2,357 downwards.
CGAAATAGCGTGTTGATATTATGGCTTTTTCGAAGTTTGTTTTAGTAATTTTTAATTTGTTATTTGCTTCTAAAAGTTGTACACGTGGATACTCTGCTGGATTACTTTTTATTGTCGCTATAAGACTAGAATTATCACCCATACCTGTTTGACTATGCGGAACAGGTCCTATTAGTAAGTCTGAATACTTTGTTGAAAACCTAAGTGTATCAACTGGATATCTCTTGAGTTCTGAATAGTCATTAATAAACTCGACATTGTTTAGGTTAATACCTAGTCTATTTAATACCCCTTGGAAGTCTTTTTTCTTTCCAGCTAATGATCCGAATACTAGGATTTTCATTAGTCTTGTGTTTACAGAAATGCTTGTTTCCTCAAATACAATGCCATATCGTTCTAAAATCTCTTCAATTAATCCATCTTCATTAGCACGGTCAACTTCACTCGTGATTTTTCTAATAATTTTTTGTTTTATCTCGGATAACTGCTTTGCATTATACACTAAGATAGTACCTCCTCTATTTCTTCATAATAGAAGTTTTTGAGTTCGTCTTCTATCTTTAGGATTTCTGCCTTAAGTGCCATTAAAGAAGATAGTTTTCTATTATATTTTTTAGATATATTATATTGAACATCTAGTTGAGGTAGTGGGATAATTATATTCGAAAGTTCTGTAGCGTTAATTGTAATTATCGATATACCTTTTTGAATACTCTTTAATAATAATTGTCCTTGATCTGATTCTAAGAAAACCTTAAGAAATGTTGGATTCAATTTACTCTTGTCAACACGAGCAATGATCATACCGCCAGTTACAATAATTTTATCCTTTGGTTCAAAATCGATGACTGCTATTTTAACCTTAGATGATTTACTTGTTATAATGACATCCTCATATTCCAAAGCAAATTTATCTAACTTACTATCCTTATTATCAATGCTTTGCAGATTTGATTCATCAATGAGTCCGTCTTGTATATCACTCGATGTGAGAAGTTTATACCCGGTTTTTTTATCAGTTAATGCTTCTTGAAAGTTTCTGACTGTGTATTGAGAGCCTGTAAAAACATGGGCAACCTCACTCAATTTAACACCATTTTTTGGTGAATCTATTGTTAATAGTGCTGTTGAAGGAATCCAATTAGATAGATCAGTTAAATCTGAAATATCTTTTTTAGCTACATCTTTTCCATAATAGAAATCTATTATTTGTTTTACATCTACTTTAATAGGTTCATTAAACTTTCTTTTTGATGAGAACATACTCGCATCAAATAGACGAACATTCTTATTATTTTTACTAAAGATAAGTAAGAATAGCTTGACCGATGTATTATCGACAATTCCTTGTGGTAACTCAATGATACCTTCAAGCATGCCACTCTTTAATATTTCGTCCCTATAATCTCTATCAACTGCACTAAATAATGTACGACCAGTAACAAGTGCTACCGCTCTAGCGTCGTCACCTTTTAAATTATTCAATAATTTATCTATAAATATCCATTCAACAGAGTTTCGAGTCGATAGAACAATGTTTTTAAAAATAGAAATATAGTTTAGGTCATTACCCATTAACTTCATACCTAAAGGTGGATAGACAAACCCTTTATTATAAGTTAGTTCGTATTTATCGGTTAGGATATTAGCATAGTTAATCTTGCTTTTCACCGAAGAATCAAAGGTGAATATTTCTAGTGCCATCTTAGAAAGTGCATGTTGATTATAGTTAATCTCCACACCATATAAAGCAGACAACTCAATTGAACGTTCCTGAGCTAAATTCAATGTACCAATTAAAAAACTACCTAATCCACTACCTAAATCAAAAAGTGAATCACCATTCGATAGTTCAAGTAACTCTGAAGCTAAAGCTAACAGATTATCATTCGAATTATCCATAAATCTCTGTTTTATAAATAGAGAACTAGAAACGATTCCTTTTATTTCATTGAAACTTAAGTTCACAAACATATTTTCTAAATCAAATTTTAGATCACTTGGTATTCTTTCCAATGATTCTCCAGCGATGTTAAGTAATTCTGTATCACTTCCTGGTATTAAATCATTTCTATTGCAATAATCATATGCAAATGAAATAACAAATTCAACTACCATTTCTTCAGGCACACGTCCTCTGACTTTGTTTGCAAATTCCCATACTAAATTTTTATTATCCATAACTACCTCTCACTTTCATAATTTAAGTTTACACAAACGTAATTTAAATGTCAAGCACTTTTTTTAAGTTTGTTAAAACGTAATAATAAACAGCGCCCGAAATACAAAAAAAGGTTCGATACCTTAGGCGATTAGTAAATCGCTTTTGTATCAAACCATTTCATTCAATATGGTGC
>DHEJ01000042.1 GCA_002399815.1 Acholeplasmataceae bacterium UBA4853 | reverse complement strand
ATATTTTGCATTTCAAGATAAGAGATTAATCCATTAACTGGGTTACCATTGTGTTCATGGTAAGCACTATCTTGTATAGTTAGATTTGTAATCATCGGTATTTCAAATAAACTATCTGAAACTAAAGCACGAATAACTATTGAATCTCCCGCTTGAATAATCTCATTAACCTTATTAAATGTTAATGAATCTGGTGTTAAGTTTGATGTTAAATCGGTAATACTCATGGATGGAACTTCATCTAAAGCATTTAAGATATTAAACACTTCACCAATTTCTACTTCACTTAATATTTCAGGATAGTTTGTATCCATAGCAAGACTATGAGGATCACCTATACCAGTTTTAATACCATATGTGATGAATCCTTTCATAATAAATGAACCGGTGTACTGAATACCAGTTAATTTAGATACCGTAATATCGTCTAATAATCCAGAACCACCACCAGTTGTCATTGCACCTAAATCAATTTCTAAGTCTTCTAAAAGTTGACCTAAAGCTTCTAATTCTTCTTGTCTTAAATCTAGTGCTTGGATGGTTGTAAATGCAGCATCTGGAATATCAAATATATTTGCATCTTTAATTTGACTTGATAAAAGTCTAGTAATTATTAATGACTCAACACCAATAACTTCATTAACCTTAGCACCTGTTATACCACTTAAGTCAAATGGCTCACTACCACTTGGTAAGCTTAAATCAAGAACAACGATTGCTTCTAATAATTTTTCTAATTCAGTTCTTACTATCCAGCCATTATAATCTGATAATGCATCATTTACTAATGCTGTAGAAGGTACTTCTATGGCATCTAGATCTTGCATTTGTTGATTAAGTGTTGAATATAGAATATCTGATGACAATAATAAAGTTCGATTCACAGGATCAGCAACATATGCCTTAATCACAGGGAATAAGGTGTTAATCATATCGCCACCAGAGAATAAGACACTGATTTCAAGTCCTTGATTTTCTATTTCAGTAACAAGTCCTCCAAAGATTTCAAATACTGCACTGAGTTCAGATTTTTTAATCCAACCTTCATATTCACCAGTTGCTTCATATGCTACACTAGGCACATCAAAACCTTCAATTGAACCAAGATTTGAATCTATAAAGGCATACATAATATTTGATGATAAGAGTAAATCCTTATTTGCTTCAAGCGAAACAAAATCAAGTAATACTGGTAGCATAATTTGGAACATATCAGCATCTTCTGCCATGATTTCAGATAAAATCAGTCCTTCATCATATAAACCAAATAATACATCAATAACAACAGATACTTCATCATTAAAATTATAACTATCAAGATCTAAAGCTCTATTTAAAGGTTCAACAAGTTCTAGTGGTTCCGTTAAATACTTTTTAATCAACACATCACTCATTTGAGTTGTTAATGCTGAAATTGTTTGACCATCTAAAAATGTATCAATAGCATCTTTAAATAACAATTGTCCATTTTGAGTAACCAATAAACTATCAATAATATCAATTGGATCATCACCATCGCTTAAATTAGATGCAATCCCTAGTTCACCAATGGTTTGATAAACATCAGCCATCCATAATAATTCACGTTGTAAGTCAGTTGATGTTTCAAAGTTTGTTTCTATAATACCTCTGATTAAATTCATTTCTTCTTCAGTCCACATCGCTTCAGTATTTGTTAATTGGGCAACACCAAAATCCATGATTGGACCCATAAATACATCAATTACAGATAAATTTGATACTTCAGTAATAACTTCTCTAAACCATGCATGATATGCAGTATCTTTATTTAATATAACAGTTAAATCACTAATATTATCAATAAATTCAATTAAATCAACATCGACTATTGAGTCATTGTCCAAATCTATACCTGGAAAATCGAAAAATGTTGTATCAAGTATAGTTACTATCTCAGACAATGTAGTTGAAATAAATTCACCATCATAAGTACTAATCGCATTTCTAATATCATCTAACATCGCTACTTTTTCTTCTGGTGTATCTAACCAACTGATATTATCCATTACCGTTTGATTATACATACCAATCTCAAGAGCAATATCACCTAATTTAAGTAAATCAAGTGACACCATCTTAGATAATGCACCAATAAATAAATCTTGATTGGTTTCATTAAAACCAGCAATTAATGATGGTGTGTTTATAGCAGCTTCCCATTCAGAAACAGTTTGAATAGTCAGTAAATCAATTGCTGCTAAATATAATTCATTCACATCATTAACTAAGTCGATTGATGTATCATCAATTCTAGTAATCATATCTTCAATTTCTTCATCAGTAAGAAAATCAAATCCTTCCATATCTGAAGCTACTAAAAGACCTAATTTAATAATAGGTTTTAAACTTGAATTAATTAATTGAGATTTTGCAAAAGAAGTAAAAAAACCATCATAGGATTCTAATTGTTCAACTGTAATGTCTGTACTAAATTCTTCTCCACCAATTACATAAGGGAGTGCTAGTTTCGCTGCTTCAGCAATCCATTCTAGTTCAGCACGCCAAACAATAACTTCTTCGCCATTAACTTTAGAACGAAAAGCCATATCAAACATAAAGTCAGCTAAACCTTCTTCACCAACTTTTACAGCATCATTGATGTATCCAACAAAATTATAATCATTTGCTTCTGATATGCTAACTGCTAACTCTTGATACTCACTATTTTCGATTTCAACGCCTTGACCAACGACCGTATTAATTAAAATAAGAATCGGGAAGATTATAATAAAACCAGAAAAAGCACCTCGTGCAATACCTATTACTCCCCCAAGTAAGCGTTGTTTCTTTAAACCTTTAACAGCCGGTTTAATAAATAACCAAGGAATTCCAAATACAATCCATTGAAAGATAAATCTTAGAATTGTATAAAACATAATGAACATACTAATTTTGAAACTCAAATCCATAATTGCTAAGAATAATGGTAATGATCCGGATGCAACAATTTGGTCCATATACTGATTTAAGTCAAAACCAAAATTAGACATTAAACCACTATATTGACGAACCATAGCTTCATTAATGAAATCCACTGTTTGTATTTGACCCAAACTCCATAAAAGTGCAACCACTAAAACTACTTGACCTAAAAAGAACCAAGCCGTCTTAACTACCCCTCTTTTCATACCCATGAAAAAATGAATTAAAACAAAAAATCCCACTACGATTACTTGAAACAATAAAAAATATAATGGTATTTGTGTAACATCAAATCCGTTCATATATTTTCCTCCCCCGATAGTCAATTCAATTATATAACTTTTATGAGCTGTTTTTGATTTTTTTACATGATAATTATATGATATCATTCAATTTAATTTGATTTAAAACATTTATTTTGAAGATTAATCGAAATTTTAATGAGATTATGACTTTTTAATATTAAAATGATGTCTATTAAACATCATTTTAAATATGATTGATTCATTAATATTTAGATTATTGATTACCTTTTATCACTCTTGAAACAGGTGTTACAACAATTTCACATGCCTTACAATAATAGGATTCTGCTCTTTTAGCTGATAACACTGGCGTATTTGTTAAAAGTACTGCTTCCTTTGGTCTACCAAATATGGTTAAAGGTGCATCAATTCCATCAGGTATAAACATGAGTGCTAATCTTGTTGCAGGTATAAAACCTTTAACCATTTCAATATTACATTTTGGACATATCATAAACTTTACCTCATCTAATTTTATTGACTATGTATTTTATTTGAATCAAGTACCTTTTTTTGTTCACTACACCATTTAAGTGCAACATCTGGATCGATTGGTCTGGAAGTATAATAACCTTGAATGAAATCACAATTCATTGCTTTCAATAATTCAAATTGCTCCTTAGTTTCTACGCCTTCACATACGACTTGATATCCAATTTCATGTGATAAATTGATGGTATATTGGACGATTACTTGATACATTGGATTGATTGTTATATTATCAATAAAACTTTTATCAATCTTAATATAATCAATATCTAAAATCGTTAAATAACTCAAAGATGAAAAACCTCGACCAAAGTCATCAATTGCAACTTTAACGCCATGTGCCTTTAAATGCTGAATTACTTTTTTAGATTTATCAACATTACTCATAATTGTATGTTCAGTTATCTCAAACTCAATTTTAGAAGGATCTACACCACTTTCATCAATCAGTGTAACTGCTTGTTTAATAAATTCATCATTAAATAGATTTTTAGCAGAAATATTAAATGAAATCTCCGGATACATATGAAATGATTCAAATCGCTGAATTTCTTCAATAACTTTTTTTAAAACCCAAATTGATAAATCATTGATTAATTTCGTTTCTTCGATATGAGAAATGAATGATTTTGGAGGTAATAATCCTTTAACTGGATGTTTCCATCTAATGAGTGCCTCAAGTTTTAATTCATCTGTCTTTAAGGAAACTTTTGGTTGAAATTGGAGAAATGTTTCATTTACAAGTAATGCATTTTTAAATTCACTTAAGATTAAATAGTTATATGATTCTTCATCATTCTCATCAGAAATTAAAAATCTTTTTTCCTCTAAAAAAGCTTTTTTAGCACTTAAATCTGTTTTATTGAATAATTTAGTAGTCACTTCTTGATCATGAAGGTTCATAACTTTATAACCCATCGAAAAATCAAAATATACCGGGATATCATCCACAACAAAGTCCTTTTTTAAGATACTGAATAACAAGTCATTCATTTCATTGATATCTGTATGTTCTAAGATAATCCAAAATTTATCTGAGTTATTTGAAATAATGATCTTTTCACATTTGAGATTTTCATTTAAAGCTTTATAGACTTCTTTTAAAAAATGATAGTGAAAATCTTGGCTAAATGTATCAACTATTTTTTGAAAATTATGAATTAAAACAGTTGTTAGTAAAACATCTTTTTTAAAGATGCTAAAATCATACAAACCTAAATAATTCGGATTAGGAATATCAGAAAATCTGTGAATAATAAATGATTCTTGAATCGCATTTTTTTGTTGTCTAAATATGTTATTAGCAAGCCCACTAAGACTTCCAACTGCTGAAAAGATGATTAATCTTGAAATCCAGTTATAAAAAACTTGTTGTTCATTGGTGACTGTATCTAATGGCATAAAAGGACCTACCAATAATCCACAAATTATAGCATTAATCAAACCATATCTAAGCCCATATAGAAAACCACATATAACTATCGGAATATACATAAGGTGTGGAAAAACATATCTAACACCACCAGTTAAATAGACGATTACTGTAACTATTATATCTAAAAGGATCACAACGAACCCAATGATTTTTTTATACTCACGATCTTTTTTATTACTTATAATCATAGTGTCCTCCAATGAAGGTATATAACCATTATACAATGATTAATATAATTCTATTGAAATCGCTATCATTATCTATTGTTTTCAATTGATTTACTCATTATCTGAGTATTATCATGATTCATTCATAGTATTTCAACTAGGAATTTACTTTTTGATGGGCTATGATAATCTTAAAATGTTATAATTATTAACGAGGTAAAAAGTTATGTCAAAGATTAATGTTTATTTGAAACCTAAAGAGGAATTTCGATTAAAAGATGGTGAAAGTTTTGTTTATTCAAATGAATTAGAGCGTTTAGATGGTGATTTAGTTAACGGTGAAGATACTTCTGTTTTCAGTTCTAAAAATGAGTTTATTGGAAAAGGATTTTTAAATACAAACTCAAAGATTATAGTAAGATTACTTTCAAGAAAAAATATTAAATTGGATAAAGATTTTTTTAAGAAGTTAATCAAAGAAGCTAATGATTCTAGGGTTGATTTGGGTTTTTCAAATGCCTATCGCCTCTTCTTTTCTGAGTCTGATGGAATCCCTGGGTTGATTATTGATAAATATGATAATTACTTAGTTATCCAAATTTCTTCATTTGGTATTGATTTAAGAAAACAAATGTTTGTTGATATCTTAGTAGAGTTATTTAATCCTTTAGGTATATACGAGCGAAGCGATTTACCTTCAAGATCCAAAGAAGGCTTAGAACAATATAAGGGTACATTATATGGTGTTGTACCTGATGAAATCTTTATCTATGAAAATCATATTAAATTATCTATTGATGTTAAAAAAGGACAAAAAACCGGTACTTTTTTAGATCAGAAACAAAATCATAACTCAATAAAGCCTTATGTAAAACATAAAGAGGTACTAGACTGCTTTTCTCATATAGGAGGATTTGCTTTACATGCAGCATCATTTGGTGCTAAAGAGGTATTAGCACTTGATATTTCAAAAGATGCGACAATGCAAATCCAAAAGAATGCATCACTCAATGACTTTACTAATATTAAAACTGAGGTTTGTGATGTCTTTGATAAACTAAGATCATTTGCTAAAGAGGAACGGAAATTTGATGTCATCATTCTAGACCCACCAGCATTTGCTAAAAAGAAAGAAGATATTAAAAAAGCCTATCAAGGTTATAAAGAAATCAATCTACAAGCTATGAAATTATTAAGATCTGGTGGTTACTTGATCACATGTAGTTGTAGTCATTATATGTATCCAGATACTTTCTTAGAAATGATTGCAGATGCAACATTAGATAGTAAAAGAAAAGTTCAAATGATTGATTTTAAGATTCAAGATAGTGATCATCCAGTACTATTTAGTTCTGATGCATCATTGTATTTAAAATATGTTGTCTTAAAAGTGAACGATTATCTATAAAGCATAAACCATTTAAAAAGGACTACTATACATAAAATAGTAATCCTTTTTTTCTTAATTTACACTTAGAGAATAAACCCTATTGCTGCCGCTAAAATAACTATGATTGGTGCTGGAACTTTTTTTGTCAATAATAACAAGGTGCTAATAATGACTATACCATATACTTTAAAGTCCACTGGTAAATCAACTAATTGATTAATCCCAGTCATAACAATCAAACTTGCTGCCGTAATACCAACCCCAGATAAAAAGTACTTTACTTGAGGAATTAAACGCATGGATTTCCATAATGGGAAAATAAAGAATACCAATAAAATACCAGGTAAGAATATACTTAACCCACCAATTAGACCATATAAAAATGAAAACTCATTACCAGAAAAAGATCTTGAAGAAACAAAAGCAGCAAAACTAAATAATGGTCCTGGTATTGCTTGGTCAATAGCATAACCAGCAAGAAAATCATTTAATGAAATGAGTGCTTGAGATTGAACTAAATCTTGTATCATGAGTGGCACAACTATTTGTCCACCTCCAATAACTGAATAACCATATCGGAAAAAGGATGTGTATAATGTAACAAACGGAGTTGAAACATAGTTTCTTAATCCTTCATTAAATAAAGCCATTATAATGACTATTGCTAGTATATGCCATTTTGGCTTTTGATTGATAAGTACTTCTGTTTTATCTGTTTTATTTAAAACTAAAACAATCACACCACCTAAAATTAATAATATAGGTACCACCCACATCGAGTAACTAACCAATAATAATCCTAAAATAAGCATGGTTACATACAAAATCAAATCCAATCGTTTCTTTAAAACTTTTTTAGATAGTGTAATTGCCGCATATACAATAAATCCAACTGCAACCGCTGGTAAATAAGTAAGTAATGGTTTCCATTCATTATGTTGTGCAATCAGTGAAAAAAATACACCAATTAAAGACATGACTGTAATTGCTGGAAATGCCCAAACTAAAAAGGTCAGAATGGCTAAAATTCTACCGCCAACATAATAACCGATTGCCGTAATTGTTTGTGTACTACTTGGACCTGGTACAAGTGCATATAACCCAATCATCTCAGTTAACTCTTCTTCAGTTAAATACTTCTTTTTCTTGACTAATATCGAAGAAAAAACGCCATAATGAGCCTCTGGTCCACCATAAGATCCTAAGGAGCAAAGAAAAACATCCCATAAGAAGATTAATTTATTCTGAAAACTTATCTTTTCCATGTACAACAACTCCTAAACATCGTTTATCTTATGTTTTTTTAGTATTAATTTATTCTATCATTCTTGGTTCTTTTGATGAATGAAATGACTTTATTTATTAATTTATAACTGCAAATCAACTAACACATTTTAAAATGTAAATTGTATAATAGTTAAGAGAGGTTTTTAAATGATTAGACAAGCAAATATTCAAGATCTCAATTCAATCATGAAAGTCATACAAGAAGCTCAACATCGAATGAAACAAAGCGGAATGACTCAGTGGCAAAACAATTATCCTAATTCTACAATCATTGATAAAGATATCCAAGAACATGCCGTTTATGTTTATGAAATCGATCAGGAAATTGTAGGCACTATGAGTGTTTTTTCTTTTGATCCTGTATATGAAACAATCGAAGGTACTTGGTTAAATAACAATACATATAAGGTTATCCACCGAATCGCTATTTCTGATGCATATAAGAACCAAAAACTAGCAGAAACTATGATTCAATTTGTTTTTGATCATTTTAAAATTAGAGATATTAGAATCGATACCCATCCTAAGAATTCACCTATGATAAGCTCTTTAATTCGTCAAGGATTTAAGATGTGTGGCATCATCCATGTAACAACAGATACGGATTCCAAAAGATATGCATATCATAAACATATCTAATCGTATAAAATTAAAACGACTTTATGATAAAAAAGTCGTTTTTTTTACACTACTATTTAATACTTCAAATTTACTCAAACAATGTATATTTTTTTTGATCAATATCCTCGAAATCAAGTTGTGTCTTACCATCTATAATACGGTAACTTTTACCACTTTTTGATTTTAAGACATCACCAATAGTTAAATTTATTCCAACTGGTAAATAAAAGTATTTGACTTCCCATCCATATGGATAACTTTCTACAGTTACAATCATATATTTATCCTGTTTATTCATAATTTACTCCACACCCATAATTTGATTATAACATGCACATAAAGTAGAATTATTAAATTTTACTCTTTTATTGCACTAAATATGCCTCAAATCGATTTATTGCATGCTTCAACAATTCATCATCTGAAAAGTTATCGTTTAACCATATATTTTTTACAACAAGTGGTTCATTTTTACGATGTTTTTCAAATTCTATTCTGCCAATAAAATCTGTTTTATGTAGTATTGGTAATACATAATATCCGTATTCACGTTTATCAAGTGGAGTATAAACTTCCCATCTATATTTGAAATCAAACAAATACTCAATAAAATCACGGTCCCATATTAAATTATCGAGTGGTGCGATAAAAGATATTTGGTTCATAATTAGATTTGATAGTTCAAACGCTTCTTTTGGTATAAAAAATCTATCTTTTAATCCATCAATCTTTACTTCTTCAATTAATTTCTTATCTATTAATATCTTGAAATACTGATTTCTTATTTCAGATTTTCCTATGTGAGGTCCACTTAAATGTATCCCGTTTTTATCTCTACAAATGCCTAAAGCTTTAATTCTTCTTAATAGAAAATACTCAATAAATGATTCTATATTAGAAAATGGCTTCTCTAGTTTATCTTTATTAATTAATCGTGCTATAAGATCGTATTGTTTTTGGGTATTATTTTTCATACGAACACCAATATCACCTTTAAAAAACAGATAATCTAATGCTGCACTGGATAATTTAGAATGTCCCCAAACACTTTTTTCAATACCACCAATTTGAATTTGACTCGCAAATTTTGGTCCATCTTTAAATTCATTTTTTACTTCTTCTATAATTTTTAATGCATCTAGTTGATTTCTGTATGTTAATGTTAATATATGATGATCTGCAATTGTTTTTCTAACCTCTTCTAATAGATTGTAGTCTTTAGTTTGATAAACAGCCATCATCTTATCCCAACCATCGATTAAAACTCTTTGGTCATATAAAAGTGTTTCTAGTCCATTTCTACGATAATCTTTAACTCTTGACTGCATCACTAAATCAGTATTTCTACCAACCACATCAAGCGGATCTTGTTGGATTGATTGTAGTCTATCCATGACCTTTATGATGCCTTCATGCCCTACCAAATCATCATTGGTATGAATCATATGATACTTAACAAGTAATTCTTTTGCTTCCTCTTTAGTTAATACTCTCATATTTACCCTCTACTTTTAGCGATTAAGTGTTTATGTTATTGTAATACTTTACTTATCTTCACAATATCTTTTCATAAATTCTACCTCCTTCACTATCTTCATTTTTAAAAGTATCTATATAGAGTTTGTTGATTTTTGATCTAACTTATAAAATATATGGTTTTCTTCTTTTATTATGCATAAAATCAGTGTTTTAATGAAGTTATCCACATTATTATGTGAAATTAAAAAGAAAAAGAACTGTAAAGTCCCTGAAGAAAATTAATTCTTCATTTCTTTACAGTCCCTTTTTAATCATTATAGGCTAATGCTGAAAAATTACTTTGTGATCTGTAGCGTTTTTATTTAAAACTATCTTAACACTTATTTCAAATCTATTTTTTATTGATACTTTTTATGATAAACTATGCACTTTATCGCGTTTAAAACTTTTGAACAACACTTGAAACAAAATTAAAACCAAATAGACGATGAGTCCACTCATCATAAATATTCCGATCAAAACAAATAAATACCAAGGATAAGGTAGGTTCCAAACTAAATCAAAGAACGGTTCTTTCATTCGGGTCCAAAAAAAATTTGTAGACCCTCCAGTCTCATAATACAAATTATATAAACTCATACCATATGCAATTCCTGTTGATACTAAGACACTTATAATTGGTATATAGTAATGCTTTAATTTCACTTCCCACAACTGATGTCGCCATGCATAAAGTGGCATTAAAAATAAAAGCATATGGGAGATAAAACTTTGTAACGGCATAAAACTATAAGGATTAAACCACGGTAAAATCCCTGTTGGAATAATCAGTGCTAAAGGTGCACCAATGAGTGCATGAAGTGAAATCATATCAAACATCCACTTTTTTCTAAAAATACCCGTGATAATCGCCATATAAATGCCTATTGAACACATATGAAATGAGATTGACCCAATCCAAGTTCGATTAAAAACATACTTAAAATTAATAACTCTTAACACTTCTAAAACCAGTAGTAATAGAGCTATTTTAATTAAGAAACCTTGCTTATTTTTTACGTGTCCCCCAATGATCCATATCACCACAAATAATGATGCTGTGATTGCCATCATAATGAGGTGATATGAACCAAATGTTAATCCTTCAAGTGGATCATAAATAAAACCTTTTTGGGACCAGACATAATCAATAATCTCACTCATCTTTAAGATAGTGGTTGTAATTCAATAATAACTACAGCGTAACCAGCATCAAAGACTGGAATTGGCGATAAAACTTCAAAATACTGCGGTACAACAACACCTTCACTCATAATAGTTTGAACAATTTGTGGTCCGATTGCTGCTGGATTTCCACCTGCTGCCATTAAATCATCAACAATTTGTTGACCAGTTAAGTTATAAAATGCTGCTAACATAGCTAAGTTGCCAATACTTTCAACTGGTAATACTACAGTATATTGTGTGAATGCATATGTACCAATCGTATTTAGTAAAGACTCAAAGTCATTAAGTTCACTATAAAGTCCAACTGGGAATGCATATTGCCCACCACTAATTCTTGGATCACCACTTGTTAGGTAGTTAAATGATCGATCAAGTGTCGTACCATTAATTCCAAATTTAACTTCAGAGGCATCAATTATAGTTTGACTTCCATCCTTAACTAGTGCACCATGATGTGGTTCGGTGAGTAAGATGAAGTTAATCATTTCAGTTTCAAGTCCAGTAACAGGATTCTTGACGTTTTTAATAATGGTTCTACCTGTTGATTCAATTCCTGAGTCAATACTTGATTTGAGTTGAAGTGCAATAAGTGTCATACCATAAGCTTTAAACCAAGCTTCTTCACCAGAAACAAAGTTATCAACAACAGTATTGTTCAAATTAAGTGTTGGATTATTTATGCCATCACCTGCTCTACTATCTGATACGTGGAATGCTGGTCCACCAGACTGACCAAATAATGAATCATTAATGGTTGTTAAAGTTGCACCTTGCATGTATAAACCATTTGCCCAACTGTCATCAACAATAACATCATTCAAAGTCATTTGAACACCATCTCCATAAGCATAATGACTAAATCCAATTACAGCAAACTTCACTTGAACATTATTAAATGCCGATGATCCGTTTGAAACCATGATACCAATATATCCACCTGAGTTTCGGCTCATTAATCTTTCTTGTAGTAAGATTTCTTCTGCAGTACCACCTAAATTGATAGCTGGTACAGTTGTATTACCAATGAGAGTTAAGTTATTCATCGTGAATTTTGAAAGGTTAGTACCACTACTTGCAACATTATAATTAAATATTGCTATTTGGACATTAATAATTTCAAATGCTTCAGCAAAACCAACATGTCCACTACCACTTCGTGCATTACTATAAGGTAGACTACTACCGTTAATTGTCATGAAATTACCTTCAATGGTGATTGAATCAGTATCATTCGTATAATTACGATTATAGACATTACCTGCACCATTTTTTACGTTCTTTGGAGAACCATCTGCATTGAGTTGTGATGGTGATAGTGCGGCAGTTATATTTGCATGTAAATTAATGAGATTAACATTTGAATCTGCAAATAATTCTTTTAACTCTTGGTTTGTAAAAGCATTATAACCATCATTGACAGTGACCACATACGTTAATGTTCCCGCTGACATCTTTGTTGATTTATAACGCGGTGTCACATCAATTTGATAGGTTCCACCTAAAGCTGCACTCTTAAATTGAATACGGTTGTTTGGTAGAATGACTAAATGATTTGCTAAATCTTCAGGAGATATATCATCAAAGTAACTTCCGTTTTTAACCTTGAAAGTATATGTTAATAATGAATCATCAATTTTGATTCGATTTCCTTGAGTATTGGTCATTCTAACATCAAAATAGAAACTGTTTTCTGTACCTACATAATAAGGTATATCAGTATTTAGATATGTCGAACTATTAGAATTTTCTGTAATATATGTTTGGTAATTAGATCCATAGGTAAACTGTTTAATATCTTTAACAACTAAAGCATCATAAATATCAAAGGTGGTATCAGGTCTTGTAAGTTTAAATCTAAATGTTCCACTGATACTATTCATGCGCATTGTGTAATCATTTTGTAGTTCAACTAAACCAGTACCTGTCAAGATTTCAAATTTATATGTTGAATTAAATTGATATGTCATATTGGTATAGAAAATATATCGTTGTGTTTCTGCATAATCCTCAATAATGAAGTAATCATACACAGCAACCGCTTCTGGTATTTGATCATAAACTGATTTTCTTTCAAAGATCAACTCATCTGATATTGGACCTGAAACTGTGTTAACATTATCACCTATAGCTTGGACTGCAATACTATGCATACCGACTTCAACAAGTGCATCAAATAATGCATGATCTGCATGGGCACTTGGAATAACAAGTGTAAATAGATTACCATCTTGAATAAGTGTTGAAATATATGTATCAATTAATATTTGATCAATATAGAAACTAAATTCTGGTACAGCTAAAGCACCTAAATCCTGTTTCCAAGTAATGGTTATATCATCACTTAAATTAACAGCTACATGAATATCATAAGGTGCACTATAAGTAGGTAATAGCATCCATTTTGAATAAATTTCTGTTTGGTTATTAACAAATACCTCATTGTCGAAAGCATAATCACCTGCTAATAGTGCGTGTTCAACATTAGAATTATCCTTATAATACCAACCAAGGAATTTATATCCTGGTCTGGATAATGTCCAAATTGGTGCTGTTGATCCAATGAAAACTGTATTAGCAGCTTGACTACCCTGTGAAGCAATAAAGATAATGCTACTTCCATCGGTAAATCGTATAGATTTTGTTGTATTGTTAAAGTATAGTGCTGAAATCCCCATACTTTCTCTAACATTTGTGAAGACTGAACGTTCCCAAATCGCTGTAATATTGATATCTTCATTTTCAACTACTGGCACATTCACTTGTAATAATGTGTCATTGTAATAAACATAGCGAATATCAGTCATATATTCTGAAGGTGACATAGGATTAACTTGATTAAAGGATATTTCAAGTATTATCTTTCTGTAATATACTTCTACATTTTGTATATCATCAGTGACTAAAAGTAAGTCATCAAGATTTTCATAAACTACCGAGTTATAGACAAATCGATTGAAGACGTAACCTTCTTGTTCAGTAATTGGTGACATTGAAGTACCATGTAATAAATCAGCAACTACAAATGATTGTGTACCATCTATGACGATACTTAATGGGTCGAGTATAAAAAGAATGGTTTGTTGATCAGAGGTCATTAAGACACTTTCATAGATAAATTCACCATGAACATCATAGTAAGCAATTTCCCAACGTGCATAAAGCGTCATTGCTCCATGTTGTCCAGGTAGGATTTCTAGGATTCTTGTACCACTTTCTAGGTCGTTATACCATCCAATGAAACGGTGACCAGCACGAATTGATGGTTCTGTTAAGACAAAATCAGATTCGATGTTATATGACTCTAGATTAGTATGCGTCATATCATTTAGATTACTATACGTTATGTCGTAATTAATCGGAATCCATCTCGCATATAAAGTTATATTTCCAAATGTTCCTAGTGTAATTTGAGTAACTTTTGCACCGGTTGTTGCATGATCAAACCAGCCAATAAATGTGTAGTAATCTCTACTTGTTGGGTCGGTTAATATGATTGTAGTTGATTGAATTGTAAATTGATCAGGATTCTCGTGTGTTTCATCATATAGATTTTCATATGTGAGTGTGTATTCTATTGGTGTCCATAAAGCGACTAAAGTAATATTTTCATCAAGAATCCACGTACCACTATTAAATGGTGTACCATCTTTAGTCCATCCTGCAAAAGTGTATCCTACTTTAGTACTTGTTCCTAATGTATAGGTTGCATTAAAAGTCACTGAAAGATTAGATACTGCACTTCCACCCATACTGTTATAAGTGATGGTATATTGATTTGCAGTCCATCTTGCATATAAGGCTTTTGTTCCAGTTGAACCTAAGGTAATAGTTTCAACTTCAACACCACCTGATAATTGAGTGAACCATCCTACAAATGTATAGCCAGTTCTTTCTGTTGGGTCAAGCAGCGTGATTGTTGGTGTTTCAATCGTGTAACTTTCTG
>DHEJ01000009.1:1229-9052 GCA_002399815.1 Acholeplasmataceae bacterium UBA4853 | reverse complement strand
ACCACGTGAGACTAAAGAAGCAAACTATGATGAGTTTGATCAATTCTAACAACTTTTAAAGGTAGTAAGCAACTTGCTTGCTACCTTTTTCTTTTAGTTAAATTGATATTCTTTGACAAAAAAATAGAATCTATCATATAATAGACATAATCAAAAATTCAAATTTTTTAAATAGAATATTTCATATTAAGATATAAGGGGAAATTTAGGTGAAGAAAGAAAGATTAGGGTTTGTCATATTACTATCAATATCAGTAATTAATTTAATCGTCATGGTTTTAAAAATGATTTTTGTTGAACAAGCTATAGATCCATCCAATCAATGGCTTATAGCAACACATAATGGTTTAAATATTTTCTTTATTAGTGTGGCATTAATTCTTATTCTATCCAATAATCTTAAAAATATCCCATTATGGATATTAAGTTGTTTAATTATTTTATTTCCATTTGTAAGAGCATGGATTATTGATTTTTATGTATTTGTAAGTTATGTATCCTTATCTAAAATCATTTTAAATCTTGTACAAATAGGTAATCTCTTACCAGCCTTTTATTACTTAATATTTTTTAAAAGAGTTTCATTTTTTGGAAAGCTATCGACTGTGTTACATGCAGGATTAACTATTGTTTTAGCAACCTTTACATTACTCTATATTAATTTTGATTGGCAATTCTTAACTGTCTTTGGTCAGTATATGATTAATACTGTTCAAATTATTATTTCACTATCTTTAATTTCATTGCTCGTCTTTAATTTTGACTATACACTTGCATAAAGGGCATATTTCTTTAATTTTGACTCATTTTAGACTATAATAGAAGCATAAGGAACAACTTTGTTTATAAAACCTAATTTTTCAGGGAGAGAAATTTAGGTTTTCTATCAAAAAAGGATCAACAAAACGTGTTGGTCCTTTTCTTATATGATTAATGAAGTATAATGGAAGTTACAGGAGGTTATAACGATGTTTTTATATGAAAAAGGTAGATATTACCAATTAGATGATCATGGTAAATTAGTTGCTGAGGTTACATTTAGAAAGACAAAGGATTTGGTTTATGCACTCGATCATACCTGGGTAGACCCAAGCCTAAGAGGTCAAGGGATAGCTAAAAAGTTAGTGGATCAAGTCGTATTACATGCCAAAAATGAAGGTATGAAAATAGATCCTGTGTGTCCATATGCACTCAAATTATTCGAATCAGATTCAAGTTATCACGATATTTGGTATAAAAAGTAGATTGCAAGAATGCAATCTATTTTTATCTATAGTAAGACAAAGCGTTATTTTTTAGTTTTTTTAATTCTAACAGAAGAGGAATAACAGACTCATACTTAAAAAGTTAAAACTCATTGTAAGATAGTTATTTATGTGAATCCAAAGAATTCATAAAAAAATAATTACATAAATCTTGACAAAAATCGTACAAAAACATATAATATAAAAGGTGTGAATTATATTTCACAATCAACATCTAAATATTGGCTTTATTAAGCCAAAATGTCAATAATGAAACACTTGGCAATGTGTTTCAAGAAAGGAAACTAGAAAATGCCTACCATATCACAATTAATTACAACACAACGTGAAGATAAGAACTATAAGAGTAAATCTCCAGCACTTCAATACGGTTTTAATACCCTAAAGAAAGCTGAATCAAATTATGCTTCTCCTCAAAAACGTGGTGTATGTACTCGTGTTACAACAATGACTCCTAAGAAACCTAACTCCGCATTACGTAAATATGCGCGTGTAAGATTATCAAACGGAACTGAAGTAACAGCTTATATCCCAGGCGTAGGACACTCACTACAAGAACACTCCGTAGTACTTGTTCGTGGTGGACGTGTGAAGGACTTACCAGGAGTAAGATACCATATCGTACGTGGAACCTTAGATGCTACTGGTGTTGCAAACCGCAAGCAGGGTAGATCCAAATACGGTGCTAAACGTCCAAAAGCAGCAAAAAAGAAGTAAAAATTAGTACCAAGTTTTAAACCAAAATTAAAAGAAAAATTGAAAGGAAGAAGGTGAACAATATGCCACGTAAAGGACACATCGTTAAACGTGATGTATTACCAGATCCGATTTACAACTCCAAATTAATTACACGTATTGTGAATACAATTATGGAAGACGGAAAAAAAGGAACTGCACAAAGTATATTATACGGTGCTTTAAATCGTATTAAAGACCAAACAGGTCGTGAACCAATTGATGTATTTAACGAAGCATTAAATAATATATCACCAATCTTAGAAGTTAGAGCGCGCCGTATCGGTGGTCAAAACTATCAAGTACCAGTTGAAGTTAGACCAGAAAGACGTCAAGCATTAGCTTTAAGATGGTTAGTATTATATGCTAAACTACGTCATGAAAAGACAATGGAAGAAAGATTAGCAAAAGAAATCTTAGATGCTTCTCAGGGCCAAGGGGCTGCTGTTAAGAAGCGCGAAGAAGTACACAGAATGGCAGAAGCGAACAAAGCATTCGCTCACTACCGTTTTTAAGAAGGGAGCAATAACTTATGCCACGTCAATTTGCATTAAAAATGACGCGTAATATCGGAATCATGGCTCACATCGATGCCGGTAAAACGACTACAACTGAGCGTATCTTATACCATACAGGTAAAATCCATAAAATCGGTGAAACACATGATGGTGCTTCACAAATGGACTGGATGGAACAAGAACAAGAACGTGGAATCACAATTACTTCTGCTGCAACAACTGCAGTATGGAAAGATCACAGAGTTAACATTATTGATACTCCAGGTCACGTCGACTTCACGGTTGAAGTGTCTCGTTCATTAAGAGTACTTGATGGTGCTGTGACAGTAATTGATGCTCAAGCAGGTGTTGAACCTCAAACTGAAACAGTTTGGAGACAAGCAACAGAATATAAAGTACCAAGAATTGTTTATGTTAATAAAATGGACAAGATCGGTGCTGACTTTAAACACGCTATTAAAACGATTCATAACCGTTTAGGTGTTAAGGCAAATGCAATTCAATTACCAATCGGTACAGAAAATGATTTCAATGGAATTATTGACTTAGTGACAATGAAAGCATATATGTATTCTGGTGATCAAGAAGAAACAACAACTGAAATTGAAATTCCAGCAAATTTATTAGAATCAGCAAAACAATTAAGAACAGAATTAATTGAAGCAGTTGCTGAATATAATGATGAATTAATGAATACATATTTAGACGGTGGAGAAATCTCCGTTGAACTATTAAAGAAAGCTATCCGTAAGGGTGTGTTATCTGTTCATTTCTTCCCAGTAGTATGTGGATCATCATTTAAAAATAAAGGTGTTAGAAAAGTATTAGACGCAGTTGTTGATTACTTACCTTCACCAATTGATATTGATGCAGTTGTTGGTCATGACTCAGAAGGTAATGAAATCTTAAGACACCCTTCAGATGAAGAACCATTTACAGCTTTAGCATTCAAAGTTATGACAGACCCATTTGTTGGAAAACTTACATTCTTTAGAGTATATTCCGGTAAAATCACTTCAGGTTCTTATGTACAAAATACAACTAAGGACGTTAGAGAAAGATTTGGCCGTATTCTTCAAATGCATGCCAATACACGTTTAGAAATTAGTGAAGTGTATTCTGGTGATATTGCTGCTGCTGTTGGTTTAAAATCAACAACAACTGGTAATACATTAGCACTTGAAGGTGATGATATCATCTTAGAATCAATGAACTTCCCAGAACCGGTTATTGAAGTTGCAGTTGAACCTAAAACTAAAAATGACCAAGATAAGATGGGACAAGCTTTAGCAAAACTTGCTGAAGAAGATCCAACATTTAAAACGTATACCAATACAGAAACTGGTCAAACAATTATTGCTGGTATGGGTGAGTTACACTTAGATGTATTAGTTGACCGTATGAGAAGAGAATTTAAGGTAGAAGCTAACGTTGCTGAACCTCAAGTATCTTACCGTGAAACTATTACAGTACCTGCTCAAATCGAATCTAAATTCGTACGTCAATCAGGTGGCCGTGGACAATATGGACACGTTGTCATTAATTTCGAACCAAATCCTGGTAAAGGTTTTGAATTCGTTGATAAGATTGTTGGTGGGGTAATTCCTAGAGAATATATTCCATCCGTATTAAAAGGATTAGAAGAAGCATTACCTGGTGGTATTTTAGCTGGTTTCCCAGTTGTAGATATTAAAGCAACCTTAACATTCGGTTCATATCATGAAGTCGACTCTTCAGAAATGGCATTTAAGATTGCAGCAAGTCTTGCATTAAAGGATACTAAGACTAAAGGTCAAGCAGCGATTCTTGAACCGATTATGGACGTTGAAGTTGTTACGCCTAACGATTACGTAGGTAACGTTATTGGGGACTTAACATCACGCCGTGGTCAATTAGAGAGTCAAGAAGGTAGAGGAAATGCGATTGCTATTCGTGCATACGTTCCACTATCTGAAATGTTTGGTTATGCAACTTCATTACGTTCTAACACGCAAGGTCGTGCAGTATTCGTAATGCAATTCCACCATTACCAAAAAGTTCCAAAAACAATCCAAGAAGAAATTGTTAAAAAACGTGGTTCAAACTAATCCACTTCACAAAAAAATAGTAATATGATAAAATAATCATTGATAGATTATGAATTATAATGATAAATTATAGGAGGATTTTGCGTCATGGCAAAACAAAAGTATAACAGAACAAAACCCCATGTTAACATTGGTACTATCGGCCACGTTGACCATGGAAAAACAACATTAACTGCTGCTATTACATCTGTATTAGCAGGTAAAGGTTTAGCTGAAAAAAGAGACTACTCTCAAATTGATGCTGCACCAGAAGAAAAAGAACGCGGTATTACCATTAATGCTTCTCACGTAGAATACGAAACAGCTACAAGACACTATGCACACGTTGACTGCCCAGGACACGCCGACTATGTTAAAAACATGATTACAGGTGCTGCTCAAATGGACGGAGCTATTTTAGTAGTTTCTGCAGCGGATGGTCCAATGCCACAAACAAGAGAACACATCTTATTATCACGCCAAGTTGGTGTGCCTAAGTTAGTTGTATTCTTAAACAAAGCTGATTTAGTTGAAGACGAAGAATTATTAGACTTAGTTGAAATGGAAGTTAGAGAATTATTATCATACTTCGATTTCCCAGGTGATGATATTCCAGTTATCCGTGGATCTGCTTTAGGCGCTTTAGAAGGTAAACAACCATGGGTTGGTAAGATCGAAGAATTAATGGCAGCTGTAGATAGCTACATCGATCAACCAGTTCGTGCTACTGACAAACCATTCTTAATGCCAGTTGAAGACGTATTTACAATTACAGGTCGTGGAACTGTTGCTACTGGTCGTGTTGACCGTGGTATCGTTAAAGTTGGTGACCCAGTTGAAATCGTTGGTATTAAAGACACTCAATCAACTACTGTAACAGGTGTTGAAATGTTTAGAAAATTACTAGATCAAGCAGAAGCTGGAGACAACGTTGGTACTTTACTACGTGGTGTTGACCGTTCAAATATCGAACGTGGACAAGTTTTAGCTAAACCAGGTTCAGTTAAACCTCATGCTAAATTCTCAGCTCAAATCTACGTATTATCTAAAGAAGAAGGTGGACGTCATACAGCGTTTTTCTCAAACTACCGTCCTCAATTCTACTTCAGAACTACTGATATTACAGGTATCATCACATTAAAAGAAGGCACAGAAATGATTATGCCTGGTGATAATGCTGAAGTTACTGTAGAGTTAATTCACCCAATTGCACTTGAAGAAGGAACTAAGTTCTCAATTCGTGAAGGTGGAAGAACTGTTGCATCAGGTTCAGTTGTTAAAGTCTTAGCTGACTAATTTATATAAATAACCATTTGGGACTTCTTTTTGAAAGAAGTCCTTTTTGTTTTCGTGCTATAATAGTTTTAATCAAAGGATGGTTAAAAATGATTGTTGATACACATTGTCATATAAATACAAAAGCATTTGATCAAGATTTAAATGAAGTGATTAAACGTGCTATTGAACTTGATGTTTCAAAGATGATTGTTGTTGGTATGGATAGTTACCATAATGATAAAACAATCGAATTAATTGAGACATATGATGGTTTATATGGTGCAATCGGTATTCATCCTTGTGATGTTGAACATGCAGATTTTAATGCTATCATACCTTTATTAGACCATAAGAAGGTTGTAGCAGTTGGTGAAACCGGTATTGATTTATACTGGGATAAAACAAATTTAGATAAACAGAAAGCATATTTTATTAAACATATAGAAATAAGCATAAAATATAACTTACCTTTAATTATTCATACCAGAGATTCATTTAATGAAGCTTATGAAATTATTAAACCCTATAAAGGAAAAGTTAAAGGTGTGTTTCATGCATTTTCTAGTAGTTTAGAAGATGCTTTAAAGGTTATTGATTTAGGGTTATATATTGGTATTGGTGGTGTTGTTACTTTTCCTAAGGCAGAAACATTAAAAGAAATTGTTAAACATATATCACTAGATCATATGTTACTTGAAACTGATTCACCTTATTTAACACCAGTACCTTTTAGAGGTAAAAGAAATGAACCGGGTTACACGAAGTATGTTTGTGAGATGGTTGGAAAGATTAAAGATGTTTCAAGTGAAGTTGTTGCTAAAACAACTTCAGATAATGCACATAAACTCTTTGGATTGGAGCAAAAGATATGAAAAAAATATGGGTTCTTACATTAGGTTTATTAAGTCTTTTTTTACTGGTAGGTTGTGCCACATATCAAAATATTTATGATAATTTAAGACCGGATGTTTACGCGCCTGAATTAACATTAACTGAATCAGAATTTGTTGAAATGGTTAAAATTTTAAAATCATCTAGTGTAGCTATTTCAAATACATATACTGAAGGTTTAGAATCTGTAATTGTTAGAGGTTCTGCTGTAATTGTTAAAAAGGAAGCATCTGGATTTGGGTTTATTTATCATGCCATAACAACGCAGTCTGTTGTTACAAAATCGTTAGTTGTTAAGGTCTTAGTAACGCCAACAACTCAAGTTGATGGTAGTGTTTTAAATCCAAAATTAACCTATGCAAGTGATGAAGATATTGCAGTTGTTAGATTTCAATCCAATGAAGATTTAACAGCTGTTGAAATGTTACCATTAGAAGATATTTCAAGTATTGATACCAGACAAATATTTTCAATTGGTACACCAATTTCTAATGGATACTATAATTACTTATCTAATCCTGCAGCAATCATGGGAATTCAAGGAAACATTTTAGTCCATGGAACAAACCTTAACTACGGTATGATTGGTTCGCCTTTATATTTAAAAGAAACCGGTCAATTAGTCGGTATTAATACGTATTATTCAACTACTATTGGAGGTAGACCTGAGGTCTTAATTAATCACGCGATTGTGATTAATAAAGTCATTAATTTAACAGAAAGTNNCCTTTATATTTAAAAGAAACCGGTCAATTAGTCGGTATTAATACGTATTATTCAACTACTATTGGAGGTAGACCTGAGGTCTTAATTAATCACGCGATCGTGATTAATCAAGTCATTAATTTAACAGAAAGTTATGTATAAACTATGAAGAAAATCTTAAATATTGGGATGTTTCTGATGGTGATTTTGTTAACTGGATGTTTGGCTGTGCCAATTGATCATCCAATTAGACAAAATCCTAATGAATTAGAAACTCAAGAAAAAGTAAATAGTTTAAGAAATTCAACCGTTGGTGTCATTGGATACTATATGGATTTTGAACTTGGATTAGGTTCTGGTATGAT
>DHEJ01000009.1:0-815 GCA_002399815.1 Acholeplasmataceae bacterium UBA4853 | reverse complement strand
ACAAGTTATATTTCTCATACAGCTAATATTAACCCAGGTAATTCAGGGGGGCCATTATTTAGTTATGATGGTACCTTTATTGGAATTAATACCCAAAGAATTGAAATTGTTAATAAAGAAACAATTTACTTAATGTCTGAATCTATTGACGTGAATCAAGTCGCTAAAATGATTAAAACAAGACTAGGTAATGTAACCCCTAAATTAGGAATTACTGTGGTTGGTTATAATGATTTTGTTACTGTGGATTATGAAAATGAATTTGGAGATAAAGCAAGTAATTTTGATCCATATGACTATGTACCAACACAGTCTCATGGGATTGTAGTCATTGATATTAATTCAACAAGACCATCTTTTGGTAAGTTGGAAAAATATGATTTGATTGTTGGTGTCAATGGAAAAGATATTCCAGAAGTTGATGGTGTGAATTTCTTTTCAACGACCATCCAACCACTTGAAAAAGGTAATACATATAATTTAAATGTTATTCGATATGATGAAGATTTGGAGGTCTTTATAGAAGTGTTAGTGGTCGTAACTGTTTAATGAAAAAAATCGTAGAAAAATTAAGCATGATGGGTGAGACAATTTCATTTGTTGAATCCATGACAGGTGGAAAAGTAGCATCTGAGTTAGTGAAGGTTTCGGGTGCATCTAAAGTATTTAAAGAAGCATTTGTTTTATATTCTGATGATACTAAAAGTAAGAGATTAGAAATTGATGCTAAGATTATCTTACAATATGGGGTAGTATCTGAATATATTGCTGGGTTAATGGCTAAAAAACTACATGACCTAACAAAAGCAACACTC
>DHEJ01000034.1:29400-30455 GCA_002399815.1 Acholeplasmataceae bacterium UBA4853 | reverse complement strand
GGTAATGTAAGTTTAACATGAGCCTCAAGTGATTTACCAATTAACTTAGATGCTCTTGCTAATTCAAGATGTTTAAGTACTTCTGTTCTTAATTCTTCAAAATATACATAATTTTCTTGTAGTCTTGGCTCTTTTAGTTTACCACCTTTTGGCATTTTTTCCATATAAATATCTTCTTTATCTTTATAGTTTAAATAACTATAAGCTTCTGATGTAGTATGTGGAATAATTGGTGTAAGTAGTGCCAGTAAGCCTAATAAAATATCATAGATTGTTGATTGAATCGCTCTTCTTTCAAAGGCATCTTTAGCATCACAGTATAAACTGTCTTTAGTATAGTCTAAATAAAATGCTGATAAATCATTGACTACAAATGGAATAATTTGTCTTGTAACTTCTGAAAACTTATATTGTTCATACGCTTCGTTCACTTTAGTAGCTAATACATAATATTTATCCGTGATAATACGATTTAATTGACCTCTCATTGACCATCCAATATAATCTAATTCCGGATTAAAATCATCAATAACACCTAACATAAATTTAAATGTATTTCTAATCTTACGGTAAGACTCTGCAACTTGCTTCATCAATTCATTAGAAATTCTAACATCCGCTTCATAGTCAACAGATGCAACCCATAAACGTAAAACATCAGCCCCTTGATCTTTCATAACTGCCAGTGGATCTATGACATTTCCAAGTGATTTAGACATCTTACGGCCTTGACCATCAAGCACAAATCCATGAGATACAATTTCTTTATATGGGGATATACCTTTAGTTGCTACACTTGTAGTTAAACTTGAGTTAAACCATCCACGATATTGATCTGAACCTTCTAGATAAAGATCTGCTGGAAATGATATGCCTCTTCTTTCTAATACAGAATATGAGGTACCTGAATCAAACCAAACATCCATGATATCTACTTCTTTAGTTAAAACTTCATTTAAAACATAGTCTTTAGGTAATAAATCTTTAACATCCCATTCATACCAAACATCAGATCCATGTACCTCAAATATTGAAGCAACATGATTAATTAACTT
>DHEJ01000034.1:17120-29073 GCA_002399815.1 Acholeplasmataceae bacterium UBA4853 | reverse complement strand
TGAGGGTATGAGTGAGTTATTGTTGATTCACTTAATAAATGTCCACTTTCTTTTAAATCTAAAACAATTTGAGTGTTAGCTTTTTCATAAAATAACCCCTCATATTGTAATGCTTCAGCAGTCATATGACCCTTTTCATCTACTGGTGAAAGTGGTTTTAAACCATATTTTTTACCAACAATATAGTCATCAACACCATGACCAGGTGCAGTATGAACAAGTCCAGTACCATCATCAGCAGTGACATGTTCACCTAAAATAACTTGACCAAAACGATCATAAAACGGATGTTTATAACCAACAAACTCTAACTCTGAACCTTTAAATGTTTTAAGTACTTTAACATCTTTAAATGATAATAAATTCACTAATTTTTCTAATAAAGACCCTAAAGCAATATAATTTTTATCTTCGGTCTTAAACCAAACATAATCTAAATTAGGATGTACACTCACAGCTAAATTTGCTGGTAATGTCCAAGGTGTTGTAGTCCATATGAGTAATTGAGTATTTTCATACTTTTTATCGACAACATCAAAACCTACATAAATAGATTTAGATTGTTTATCAATATATTCAATTTCTGCCTCAGCAAAAGCACTTTCTGAAGAAGGAGACCAATAAATAGGCTTTAATCCTTTATAGATTAATTGATTATCAACCATTTGACCAAATATTCTCACTTGATCTGCAATAAATGTTTTATCCAGAGTTAAATAAGGATGATCCCAATCACCTAAAATACCAATTCGTTTAAATTGTTCTTTTTGAACTTCTACTTGTTTAATCGCA
Source organism: Acholeplasmataceae bacterium UBA4853 (assembly GCA_002399815.1). Classification (GTDB taxonomy): domain Bacteria; phylum Bacillota_I; class Bacilli_A; order Acholeplasmatales; family Acholeplasmataceae; genus Acholeplasma. The sequence goes on along the minus strand of DHEJ01000034.1, from coordinate 28,281 downwards.
TATTCACGGCAAATTTTTCTAAATTCCGCTCTAGACATCGTTTTACGATCAATACCTTTTTTAGTTACTTCATTTTCAATAGGTAAACCATGTGTATCCCAACCAGGAATATAAGGTGTATAACGACCTCTCATAGTTTGATATCTTAAAACAAAGTCCTTTAAAGTCTTTTGAAATGCATGGCCAATATGAATATTGTTGTTTGCATATGGTGGCCCATCATGCAAAATAAACGGTGTATTATCCTTGTTTTGTTCAAGAACTTTTTTATATAAATCAATAGTCTCCCAACGTTTTTGGATTAAAGGTTCTTTAGTACCTAAGTTACCTCTCATCTCAAAATCTGTTTTTGGCATCAATAATGTGTCTTTGTATTCCATATAATAATCCTTTCTAATAAAAAATCGCCTTAAAAAAATATTTCTAAGGACGATTGTAATCGCGGTACCACCTTAGTTCGTATATAAAGTTCATATACGCACTCATTATAAAACTTTGCTCATAGTTGATAATACATCATGTGTTTGTTTACAGGCTCTCACCATATCCTGTTCGCTTTTATAACCTTTACATGTGTATCTTGTTCTAATCATTGCAAGATTAATTTAAATTATTTTTTAACCACTGTTCTACACTACCATCAGAATAAACATCTTTATTGCCAAATAAGTAGGTCGTTTCATTGATTTCAACAATATGACCACCAACTGCATAAACAACACCAGAAATGAATGCGATTGCTTTATTTGCACGGTCTATGTGAAGTCCATCAAAATTAAGAATTAATGGTGAACCTTCCATCATATATTTTGCCAGTCCTGTGATATAAGCATCATCATCATTTTTAAGTTGTTCGATAATCAAACGGTCTGATGTTAAATCAATTGCTTCTTTAACCTTTTTCTTCCCAAATAAACCCATTAAATGACCCCTTTAAATAGTGAACCGATTCTTAACAAATCACTATGATGTTTTATCGCTAATTGCCAATCATTACTCATTCCCATGGATGTCTGACTCAATTGATAAGTTCTTTTAAGTTCATTTAACTGAATAAATATTTTTTCAGTTTCTACCACGTCATCATGACTTCCGATTGTCATTAAACCGATTAAATTAATTTTATCATAATTTTTCAATTCTTTAATAAAGTTGTCTAGATTTTCAACAAAAATACCACTTTTACTATCACTTTTCTCTAAATTCACTTGAATAAAACAAGAAAGTGGCGTTTGACGGTATTTTTGAATCATCTCTGCAAGTTTAATCGAATCTAAGGTATGCAAGTAATCAATCTCATTGATAATCTGTTTAACTTTATTTGTTTGAAGATGACCAATTAAATGCCATTTAATATTTGGTAAATGTTTGAGTTGTTCTTTTTTTTCTAGTAAACTCACAACGTAGTTTTCACCAAAATTAGTAATCCCTAAATTATAGATTTTAATCATTTCATCTAAATTAAAATATTTAGATGCACAAACGATTTTTTCCTTATAATCTAAAAAACTCATACATTAAATCTAAAGAGCATAATATCTCCATCTTGTACAACATACTCTTTACCTTCTAATCGTACTTTACCTTTTTCTTTAGCTCCTTGTGGTGTCTTGCACTCCATAAGATCTTTATAAGATAAGGTTTCTGCCTTAATAAATCCTCTTTCAAAATCGGTATGAATAATACCTGCAGCTTGAGGTGCTTTAGTACCTTTAATAAATGTCCAAGCACGTGCTTCCATTGGTCCACATGTAAAATAAGTTTTTAAATCAAGCAGTTCATAACCTTTTTTAATGACTGAATCTAATCCTGATTCTTTTAAACCATAACTTTCTAAAAAGACTACTTGCTCATCATGATCTAAAGAAGAAATTTCATATTCAACTTGAGCTGAAACCGGAATTACATCAATACCTGCACCATGTGCTTTTGATTTTAATTGAATAAAATAAGCATTCTTTTCAGGGTTAACTAAGTCTGATTCTGAAAGATTAGCAATATATAAATTAGGTTTTAATGATAAAAGATTTAAATTCTTAATCATTTTTGATTCTTCTTCAGTAAATTCAATATCTTGAGGTTTACCATCAGTTTCAATCATTTCCTTAACTTTAGTTAAAGCACTTGCTTCAATTATTGCTTCTTTAACTTTAATCTTTAATTGTTTTTCTAATCTCGGCAAACGTTTATTGATTAATTCTAAATCCGCTAATCGTAGTTCCATCTCAATAATTTCTAAGTCTCTTAAAGGATCAATTTTACCTTCAACATGGGTAATATTGGTATCATCAAAACAACGAATAACGTGAGCGATTGCATCGACTTGTCTAATATGACTTAAAAATTGATTACCTAAACCTTCTCCTGCAGATGCACCTTTAACCAAACCAGCAATATCAATAAACTCTATTGCTGTTGGAATAATTTTTTCTGATTTATAGATTTGAGCTAAATGCTCTAATCTTTCATCCTTAACCTGAACCACCCCAACGTTTGGATCAATTGTAGCAAACGGGTAATTTGCTGCTAAAACTTGTGATTTGGTAATGGCATTAAATAATGTGGATTTCCCAACGTTTGGTAACCCAACAATTCCGATACTTAACATAATATACTCCTTCGATAAAAAAGGCGCTAACGCCTTTTAATTATTTTCTTTTTAACCAAGTTGGCACTTCACGTTTCTTAGGTGCCTCATCTTTATCTTCTGGATGTTCTACTGTTTTTAAACCATCCTTAGTGACCTTAACTTGATCAACTGTATTCTTTCTAAAAATATCGCCTGCTAAATCTTCAACAGCATTACCTTTAGCTTTAAGTTCATAACCGGTAGCAATGATAGTTACAATCATTTCATCGTCTAAATCGACATTTACAGTATGACCATAGATAACGTTTAAATCTGATTCAGTTGCGTTTCTTATTTCTGATAATGCTTCTTCAATTTCAAATAGTAATACCGATGGACCTGTTGTAATGTTTACAATTGCATCAGTTGCTCCATCAATAGAAACTTCTAGTAATTTAGAATGAATTGCTTTTCTTGCTGCTTCAACTGCACGGTTTTCACCAGATGCAATTCCAATACCCATTAATGCAGTACCTTTATCTTCCATAACAGTTCTTACGTCAGCAAAGTCGACATTAATCATACCTGGAACAGCAATAATTTCAGCAATACCTTGAACACCTTGTCTTAAAATCTTATCAGATTCTCTAAATGCATCAAGTAATTGCATTGTATGATCAGCAATTGTGAATAGTCTTTCATTTGGTATCACAATGAGTGTATCTACATTTGATTTTAATTCTTCCAATCCCATAATCGCATGTTGCATACGTAAAGGACCTTCAAATTTAAAAGGTTTTGTAACTATACCAATGGTTAATACGCCTAATTCCTTAGCAATTCTTGCTACAACAGGTGCAGCACCAGTACCGGTTCCACCACCCATACCACAAGTAATAAAAACCATGTCGGCATTAGACAACACTTCTCTAATTTCTGTTTCTGATTCTAATGCAGCTTGCTTACCTACTTCCGGTTTAGCACCTGCACCTAATCCTCTTGTTAATCTCTTTCCTAGTTGAATACGTTCATCTGCTCTAGATACCTTAAGCACTTGAGCATCAGTATTCATTGCAACATAGGATACCCCTTTAACGTCGTTTTCAATCATACGGTTAATTGCAGAGTTTCCACCACCACCAACACCAATGACTTTGATAACGGGCTTTTGATTAAATTCTTCTGAAATTCCAAAAACCATGATATCCCTCCTATCATTCCCATTGTAAACTATTTTTAATAAAAAATAAAGTGTTTAGACGTCGACTTGCTTGTAATTCGTGTTTTCATAAAACTCTTTTTTGAAATCGAGTAAACGGTCTTCTTTAATAGCTTGTCTAATTTCTTGCATTAGGTGTTTTAAGTAAGCCAAATTTTGAATTGTAAGAATTCTCATACCTAAAATTTCTTCCGCTTTAAATAGATGTCTAATATAACTTCTAGAATACTTTGATATAGACGTTTGTAAACCTAGATCTAATGGTTCAAAACTCTTCTCATAGATTTGATTTTTTACTGTAACTTTACCTTTTGTTGTAAACGCTGTACCATGTCTAGCATTTCTTGTAGGTAGGACACAGTCAAACATATCAATCCCATTAATAACATTTTCTAGTAAGTCTTCCGGTGCACCAACTCCCATTAAATATCTAGGTTTATTAAAAGGCATGATAGGATTTAAAAACTTAGTCATTTCATACATTTCTTGTTTGGTTTCACCGACAGATAACCCACCAATAGAATAACCTGGGAAATCCATTTTAATCAGTTCTTCAGCACAATAAGCTCTTAACTCTTTATTTAATCCACCTTGAACTATTCCAAATAATGCTTGATCAGTTTTAAGTGCATTTTGTCCTCTTTTAGCCCATCTAATCGTACGATCAACGGATTGCTTCATATATTCATATGATTCATATGGTGGTGGACATTCATCAAATGACATGATAATATCAGCACCTAAATCTTCTTGAATTCTAATTGCTTCTTCAGGAGATAAAAATAAAGGTGCACCAGATTTATGGTGTTTAAAATGAACCCCTTCTTCTTTAATATCTCTAATTTTAGCCAAACTAAATACTTGAAAACCACCACTATCGGTTAATAAAGCACCATCCCACTCCATAAATCCTCTAATGCCTCCATGCATTTTAACAATATCTTCACCTGGTTGTTGCCATAGATGATAAGTATTTGCTAAAATAAGTCCTTCAGAGACTTCTTTTATTTCTTCTGGAGTTAATGTTTTAACTGTAGCAAGTGTTCCAACCGGCATAAAAAATGGTGTTTCAAATACACCATGCGGTGTTGTTAAACGACCTAATCTAGCACCACTTTGCTTACATGTATGTAATACTTCAAACTTTATCAACAAAAATCACCTTTCTTTGCTTTAAAATTATACCATAAAGTGATACAATATTAAAGACAAAGAAGCGGTAGCCTAGACCACCCGCTATAAAAAAACAAGGAGTATATTATGTCAAAATTTTTAAGTTTAAAGGATATTGTCCTAGAAGTAACCATTGCAGCCATTTACGTTGTTCTCGTTTTGGCTTTTTATTTTATGAGTTTTGAAGTAATTCAATTTAGAATTGCAGAAATTCTACTCGTTTTAGTGTTTTTCAATAAAAAACATACAATTGGTTTAGTATTTGGTACATTTTTAGCCAATTGGATAGGAGCATTCGGTATTATTGATGCTTTTTATGGGTCATTTGCTACACTCATAACTTGTATACTACTGATTATGTTTAAAAAACATTGGTATATAGCTTTAATTATAGTACCTGGATTAATCAATGGTTTAGTCATTTCTTTTGAAATATCATATTTATATCAAATATTTGATCAATACTGGTTAAACTTTTTATGGATTTTTATTGGAGAATTTGCTGTTGTAACCTTAATTGGTATCCCATTCAAACTCTCACTAGAAAAAACCCAAGCACTTCACTTTTATATTAAATGAGTCGTTTTAATTAATTTATCCATGACAGTTGATAAAGGCATATTTGAAAAGTTTTTGATAGTTAAATAACTATCAGGAACTTTTTTTGATATACCACTATATACTTCCATATGCCAAACTAAATGTGTGAAAACATGTTTTACTTTTGGATAATTTTCATAGATGACTACATCAAATCCTAATGCTTCTAATTTAAGTAACGCACCATTAAGACTATCTGATTCAATAAAGATAAATTCATTAAAACCATTTAATAATTCTTCTGTTCTTTTTCTAACGATGAATGTTTCTTCGTACTTTAGAATAAAGACAAAATAATTGATTTCTTTTTTTGACTTTAAAGGACTCAAAACTGGATAATTCATAGTTGTTTGATGTTTTTTTGCTAAACAAATAGAATTTAGTGGACAAGCCTTACAATCGGGATTACTCTTCTTACAAACGGTTGCTCCCAGTTCCATCATGGATTGCGTATAATCATGTGGATTATTTGATCTTTCAATTAATTCCTTATTAAATATATCAAGCTTTTTACGATGTTTATCCAATCTAAAATCATCATTAATTTCATATACTCTAGATAATACTCTAATAACATTTCCATCTGTGGCTGGGTATGCTAAATTATATGCAATTGACATAATTGCACCAGCCGTGTAAGCACCAATTCCAGGGATTTTTCTTAATTCATCATAGGTTTTAGGAAGTATACCATCTAGGTTACTATAAACATAGGATGCACCTTTTTTTAACATTCTAAATCTTTTATAGTATCCTATGCCAGATACAATAGTTAATACCTCTTCTATCGTACTTAAAGCCAGTGATTCTACAGTAGGAAACCTTTTAATAAATCGTTCATAATAAGGTAACATTGTATCTACCTGGGTTTGTTGAAGCATCACTTCAGATACCCAAATTAAGTAAGGATTAGATGTTTTTCTAAACGGTAAATCTCGTTTATTGGTATGATACCAATCAAATAGTCGTAAATATTCCATAATCTCTCCTCTTGTAGGTATATTCTATCATTATAACGTCATTTTGATGTTAGAATACTTAAAACAAGAAGGTAGGACAAGTCGTGAAAGAAATTATACTTAATCGTCGCTCAATAAGAAAATATAGCGATTATAAAATATCAAATACTGAATTATACGAAATGCTTGATGAAGCATTAAGAGCTCCATCAAGTGGTAATTTACAACCCTTAAGATTTTTTGTTATTGAATCGAAAGCTGCAAGAGAAAAACTAAGACCTATTTTAAGAATGAATGTCAGTCAATTAGAAACTGCTTCACAACTTATTTTAATAACAGGTGATAAACATAAATATCAAATGGCTGAAACCATTTTTTCAAGAGCTGTGGCAGAAGGTATTATGCCTGATGAGGTTAAACATCGTCAATTGGATCGTTTCAAAAATATACATCATGATCCAACAAGTCAAAAATACATTTCATCGCTATTCCTTGATGCCGGATTATTTGCTTCTCACTTTATGTTAGTGGCTAGAATGCATGGTTATGATACATGTCCAATTGGTGGGTTTAATACTGAACTTGCAAATGAGACATTAGGTATTGATTCAAACTATTTACCAATCCTTTTAATCTCAATAGGTAAAAAAGATGAAGAGGGTTACCAGTCCATTCGTCTAAAAGCAAGTGAAATCACTTATCATATTGATTAAGAAAAAAACCAACTCGAAAGTTGGTTTTTCTTTTACATATCGTATGAACTGATAATTTGTGAAGGTGTTTTTCTAAGTAATAAAATCAGAGGCATGAGTCCAATAAATAGATTTGAGCCAAATAATATGAGTAAACCTATCATTACACTCATCAAATCAACTCTAAAACTAAAGATAACTGATAATGGAGAACTTGATATATAACCTAATAAAAATGTCGTAAGTATAAATCCAATGAAACCAGAAACCGCGGTTAAAAGGATTATTTCAACTGAAAAGGATCCATATATTTCCATTTTTCTTACACCAAGTGCACGGTATACTGAGATTTCATATATTCTAGAAATCATAGATGATCTCATAACAAAATAAAATGCTAAGAGTGATCCACCAACCAAGAATAAAGATACTGTCAAGTTAGTAGCTAAACCAGATTGAATTCGGTTATTATTTTGATCCATTGCATCTTGACTAGACAGTTTAACTTCATAACCTTTGGATTCCAAGCTATTCTTTGCATATGTTGAATCTTTTGTAAATAACATATAGCTAGAACTACTGGAATTTAATATTAATTTTGGATATTCAGATTCGGTTATTATGCCAGTTGTATCATATCCTCTTAAATAATATGAGGTCTGATAATCATAAGCATAAACAGATTTATAAAGTCTATCGACAATACCTACAACTTCAAGCTCACGATTTGTTAAACCAGTTAATGTTACAACCACTAATTTTTCATGCAAGAACTCACCCAAACTCCAAATACCAATATCCGTGAAGTTGGTATCATTAGTATTTCCTTGGGAATATACACCTCTTGAAATGACTATTTGATTCGGATTAGTAGGTAGGGTACCAAAAATTAAATCCGATTCAACAAGTTGATCAGCATATTCAACCTTTATATTATTACCTACGTTTTTAAAATTATCATCAGATAACTTAACACTTAGCGAACTTGCTGCACTTTGATGCAAATTAACTCTAAATAATTCATTGTTTGCAGCCTCTTCAAAATCATCTAGTATATCTTGTGTATTATTTGATGGTACATTACTACTCTTAATCTCTAAGTAACGCTCATCCATTTGGATTAAGTCGCGATAATTTTGAGTAAGGATTGAATATAGATTAATTGTTGAAAAAGCTACTAAAGCACCTGAAATAGCGAATATTACAAGCATTAATTTACCTTTTCTACCAAATTTTAATAACTTTTTAAATGCTATCCAAAAACTATTTTTAAATGAAATAATCATCTTTTTTTCTTTTGGCAAGTTTTGATGATCTAGCTTTTGCTCATCAAATGTTGTTTCAAGCATTTCAGCACGTGTTTTTTTCTTGTAGTGCTCATCTTTGACTTCAATATGTGAATCTTTATCAATAATCTTAATTTTATCGATAGGTGAATTGATATCTAAGTATAAGGTCTTATTCTTAATAATTAATCGAATCGAAGTGTTACTCACTTCAGCAGTATCCGAATAAAGTGAGGCTTTTAAACCCTCATCATTAAATTTAGATACTTCCTTTAAATCCTTTAAATAAATTGTATTTTCATTTGAAAAATTATGATCTGTATCATTTTGATTTATGGAATCAGAAATGATAGTACCATCTTTTAATTCGATGACACGGTCACTATAAAAATTAGCAATCTCCTTTTCATGTGTCACTAAAACAACTAATTTATTTAAAGAAATTGTTTTAATGATATTCATAATCTCAAGTGTGTTTTTACTATCTAAGTTTCCCGTTGGTTCATCTGCAATAATGACTTTAGGATTTTTAACTAATGCTCTAGCGATTGCAACTCTTTGTTGCTGACCTCCAGATAATTGTGATGCACGTTTCTTTCTAAAACGGTACATACCAACTTGTTCTAAAATATAAGAAACACGTTCATTAATTGCTTCTTTATCACTAATTCCCATCATTTTTAATACGAATGCTACGTTATCAAAAACACTTAAATCAGACATCAAATAGTAGTTTTGGAAAATATATCCAACTTCCTCTGTTCTTATCTTATCCCAAATGGCAGAACTATAATAATTAATTTGGTGATCATAGAATTGAATTGATCCTCTTTCAACTTTATCCAACCCACCAATAACATTTAATAACGTTGTCTTACCTGAACCAGAAGGTCCAAGTAATACTACTAATCCTTTTTCAGGAAATTCTAAAGATATATTATTTAATACATGAATACTATTCTTCTTATTCTTATTAAAATATTTATCAAGATTTTGAACGGAAATCATAGACCTTCCTCCTTACTTTCAGTGATGTTTTCAATCACAGAGAATTTGAAAGTTTTCTTATTAAACTTTCTAGCTAGCCAAATTGATAGATATGTAAATGTAAAGAATAAAATTACATAGTCAATCAGTAGTAATTGTTCCATCACAAAATTAGTAGAGAAATCATAATATCTGATAATCGATAAAATAGTCATTGAAATAATAAACGATACTATCATCATAATTACTTGTTCAAAGATGACTAATATACCTAATTTTGATTCATTTGCACCGATTGATCTAAAAATAGCAAAATCCTTCTTACGTGAATTCATAACATTTCTCATGACTGAGAATAAAATGAAATATAAGAAAATTGCAAAGAAATAAATTAATATGTAGTAAAACAATGATAATAAGAAGTTAATTGGAGCAAATAGTTGTTGAATCGCATCCTTATTTAGCTCCGGATAAATCACACGATAAACGTCTTTATTAATTGAATTAAATAATCTTTCACCTGATATTTTATTATTTGATATCAGTGACATAGTTTGTCCATAGGTATGAACCTCTAATACATCATGTGGAAAATATATGGTACTACGAAAATTATCATTATAAATCCCTGCAATTGTATATACTTGATATGTATAATCTTCAACTAGAACTTTGACTTCAACAGATTCTAGATCATCAATCATAGCATTTGAAAGTCCATAATCATTATATAGATCTAACGTATTTGCCCAATGATAGAATGTCATAGGTTCAGCATTTGAAATAAATGTTAAGGTGACTAGATGTTCAACATAATTTGCATCATGAAAGGGCCAAGTGTAGACACCATAACTTTGTTCGACTGCAACATAATCATAATTAACCTTTTCATACATTTCAAATCTTACTTTATTACCTACTTTAGCATCATTAAAAGCATTGGACACAATGACTTCATCCGCATCTAAATTATTCAAAGAACCACCTATTAAAAATTGGGGTGAATCAAAAATAGTTAATGTACTATCAAAATTAAAGTCAAATATTGATCGACTAAAATTTGGTTGAATCTCCATATCGGCATACTGTATTAAGTGATTATCCATAGTTGTTGTATTTTTATAAACATGCAAGATATCATTTAAACCGTTAAAATAATCAAAATCACTTTGATTCATCGCACTACCATCTTTTTTAACGACATTCATACGATTATCAGAGATCTTATCTGAATAAAAATCAAAAAAATCATTTTGTGGAATATTTCCAAATCCACCACCAAAATTCTGATTACGTGCTGTAATCATCAAGTTTGTATAGGAGAATGTAAAGACTAAAATAATCATTATTTGAAGTAATATAAAGAAGATAAAACGTCTTGGCATCGATAAGATATTTCTGAAAGCAAATAGTAAGACAGTGGCTAAAGACATTGGGTTTAATTTAGGTTCTTCAACGATTTCATTTTTATCAATAGCTTTAATTAATTTATCTTCAACAACCTCACCATCATGCATTTTAATATGTCTTGTTGTATATTTTTCAACTTGCTCGTAATCATGCGTCACAATAATAACTAATTTATCTTTAGCAACTGATTCTAAAAGTTCGATGACTTGTTTTCCTGATTCACTGTCTAAATTACCAGTTGGCTCATCTGCTACAATGATTGGACA
>DHEJ01000034.1:15219-16800 GCA_002399815.1 Acholeplasmataceae bacterium UBA4853 | reverse complement strand
CCAACATATTTAGAACGATAGTTTTCCCAATCTTTAATTAGAAAATGAGAAGTTTCTTCATTATTGATTGATAATTCCCCATCTTCATAGGAATCCAGTCCAGATATGACATTAAGTAAGGTTGATTTACCACTACCAGATTCACCTGTGATTGCTACAAACTCACCCAAATCAAAATCTAAGGAAACCTTACGCATCCCTACTGAAACACCATCCCCTGATTTATAAAACTTTGAAATATTTTCTAACTTAATTAATGACATCTACTTTACCCCTAAAATCTTAAGTATATCTGAAGGTGCATCAGCAATGTATGTTGGTTTAAAGGACTCTAAATATGCTTTATCTCTAAACCCCCATGTAACTGCGATTACATCCATTCCAGCATCTTGTGCTGTGAGTATATCAACCTCAGAATCCCCTATATAAATTGCATCTGAAATCTTTACCCCTGTTTCAAAAAATGGTTCCATTGCTTTAAAAAGTGATGCCGGATGAGGCTTTTTAGGTAAACCTTCTTGTTGTCCGATAACAACATCAAATGCTTTAGAAAAGTATTTATTAACGATGAAATCAACCGCTTCTTGATGTTTATTTGAAACAACGCCTAAACTACACATTAAACCTAGCTTATGAATGACTTCGGATATCCCATAATATGGTTTTGTTAATATATCCGAATGTGTTTCTAAATATGGTTTATAAATTTTTAGTGCCTGTTCTAATAAATCTTGTCTTTTACCTAAAGATTTTGATATAAAGTGTTCAGCACCATATCCAAGAAAAGATCTTGCTTCTTGAATACTAATTAGTGGCAATTCAAAATATCTTAGAACATAATTAGAAGCCATTGTTAAATCTTCTAAAGTATCTAGAATAGTACCATCTAAATCAAATAAAATAACTTTTTTCATGGGAACTTCCTTTACTAAATTTATCTTGATTATATCATAAAACTTAATTCGTCCTCGTTCATTTAATAAATCTACGAAAACGTCTACTTAAAAAGTAAAAATCCTTAATTTATAAGGATTTTTTCACTTAGAATCTTTTATATTTTTTACAAGAATCTCTGACAATAATGTTTGTTTCTATGATAATTGGATCAAGTTTTTGCCCCTTATTGTCTAGCATATCAATCAGTGCATCTCCAGCTTTAACGCCAATTTCTTCATAATTTTGTCGAATTGTGGTTAACTGAGGTGTGCAAATCTCACAAATATCTAAATCATCAAATCCAATGATTGATACATCATCTGGTACTTTATAACCATGATTTTGGAAATATTGGATTGCCCCCATGGCCATCAAGTCTGAAACCGTACAAACAGCATCAGGTAAGCCATAGTTTTCAAAAAGTAACTTCATGGTTTGATATCCTTCATGGAAGGTATATGATTCATTTGAACGGTCCTTTAAATATATAGGATCTAGTTCTTTTTCGGCCATAAAATCTAAATAACCTCTTAAACGTTCTTGACCAATAAAATTCGTGTAACTTCCATTAATAAATGCAATCTTACGATGTCCAAGTTCATATAAATATCGACACGATTTCTTGATAGCTTGATACGAATCTGA
>DHEJ01000034.1:0-14977 GCA_002399815.1 Acholeplasmataceae bacterium UBA4853 | reverse complement strand
GATTGACAATGTTTTAAATAGTCGAATTTGCTTTCAGTATTATTAGATAAGAATAAAATATCATATCCCTTGGATTGTACATGTCGTCTAAAAGTTTCTAAAACTGCAGCGAAAAACAAGTTTTTTAAACCATATTCTACTTCATATACTACCCCAATGGTATTTGCTCTTTTCCTAACTAAACTTTGAGCAGCTGCATTTGGCGTATAGCCCATTTTTTCAGCTACATCCATAACTTTGGAGCGTGTCTTTTCACTGATTTCTTGATATCCGTTTAATGATTTAGAGACAGTAGAAATTGAAACTCCAGCAGCTTTTGCTATTTCACCGATGGTAACCATATGATTACCTCCCTTTTAAAACTATTTTTAACTTGCGTATGTCAGTCCACTACCGTAAGCAAAACGGTAATCTGATGGATTATAAGAACTTTTCAACATTGTTTCACTTGCTTGATCAACAAATTTTGGCCATGTGTAAGGTAATTTACCTTTAAAATCATAATCACCGTATAACACATCTGTAATACCTAAACCTTCTGTTCCAGGTAAAAATAACATGACAAATGCGTCAAAATCATCGATATAATCTTCAATAATTAATGGTTTACTTGCCAGCATTAATGTTATGACTGGTATACCTTTGTTGATAGCATTTTGAATGTGCATTAGATTAGATTGATATCCTGTGTCACTAATTAAAGATAGTGCTACAGAATCACCCATCATTTCGGCATGTGGCTTTTCTGAAACAACTAAAACGATCGCATCTGCCAGTGGTAAATCATTCATATCCGTATAGATATTTCCTGTTGAAACTTCTTTAAAGGCATCAAGGATTGTTGTACCAGGTATGTTGATTTGATCTCCACCCTGCCAGTTAATCGTCCAACCACCAGATTGAATTCCGATGTTATCAGAACCCTCTCCAATAATTAATAAATCCATATTCTTATTTAATGGTAACACATTTTCGTTATTTTTCAATAAAACTAATGATTCTCGAACGGCTTGTCTAGCAATATTTAACGAATTTTCGTTACGAAGGTCCGTTGCTTTTCGTTCTTTTTCTTCAAAAAGTCCCATTTCGTACTTAACTTTTATAATTCGACCAACTGCATCATCAATTCTGCTCATTGGAATTCTATGATTATTTACATTTAAGATAATTAAATCAATGATCTGTTCGAAATTATGAGGTTGCATTAACATATCAACACCTGCATTAATTGCATGAGCAACTTTGAGCATTAATGTTGAAGCATCAATATCATCAATACCATTATAATCCCCAATTACAAACCCTTCAAAGTTCATCTCACCTTTAAGAATTTCTGTAACAAGTTCTCTGTTCTCATGCATTTTAACCCCATTTAAACTGCTATACGAAACCATAATTGTTTTAACACCAGCACTAATTGCAGCCTCATATAATGGAAAATGATGTTCTTCTAATTCTTCAATAGTCAATTCTGCATTACCACGATCAACCTTACCATCTAGACCTGTTCCAAATTCCGTATAACCATCAGCAATAAAGTGTTTTGCAGATGCTGCAATATCAAACAATTGTAATCCCTCAATATAAGGACCAATTAGGTTTTTCGCTACCACTGGGTTTTCACCTAATGTTTCGTAGACACGTCCCCATCTTTTATCTTTGATTAATCCAATAGATGGGCTAAAGTTGTAAGTTAACCCTGTTTGAGCAATTTCATATGAAACTACTTCTCCAATATCCTCCATTAATTCCGGATTATTTGCAGCTGCAAGTCCGATATTATGAGGAAATATGGTTGCACCATATAAGTTCCCATGTCCATGTACTGCATCAACGCCATAAATGATTGGAATTTTAGATGAACTAGCCAGTGATGCATTATACATAGTTTGATACATTTGATACCAATTGGTAGGATTATTCACTGACGGAACATTACCACCACCATTTAAAACAGAACCCAAATTAAGTTCCTTAACTTTGGTCGGTGTAACACCTGATTGACCACCGTTATTAGATCTTTCTCCTTGAACCATTTGACCAGCTTTTTCTGCTAAAGTTAAATTTTCAAGCCACCATGCTACCTTTTCTTCAATGGATAAATTACTATCTGGATAGTCATTATCAACCACCGGTGGTAAATCGGTATTTTCTACGCATGCTACTAAAATCATCGTAAGTATTAGTAGCATTATTATCGATAAAAAACGCTTCATACAAATCCCCTTTAATAGTTTACTCTAAATACACTTTAATCTTCTTAAATGCTTTTTGTCTAATTAATTCTGCTAATTTTCCTGATACAACTTGACCATGAACTACTTCTTTTTTATTTCTACTAATTAATTCATAAGAAACCACTTTTTGATTGAATGTATCTTTGTTGCTTGGATTATTTAGCTCGATTTCAATATCACTTAAGAATTTAATACTTGCAACACCATCTTTAAAGAAGTCTGATTGAAGTTTTGGTTCAACCTTAAAGTGAAGTGTTCCATCATAAGTGAATGGATGTTTACCTAAAAACATCAGATATGCTAAAGTAATTGCTTCACTTGTAGTACCAGTTAATCTTGCTACAAAACCTCTACCATGATTACTTGGATTTGGATTATTTGATGTAGCTATAAAACTAACGTTTTCAAGTGTACTTCTGCCATAAACACTTGGATCCATGAAAGGCGCCATACCTTTTTTCATATCTTCATAATAAGCTTCATATAAACCACTCTTTAAAATTCCGATTAAGTATTTATAACTCATATGAACAAATGAAGCTTCTCTTTCCAACCAACCTTTAGTAAATGCTCTTGCTCGTCCAATCAATAAAGTTTCATCTTCTAATGATTCTGAAGTCTTGTACAAACCTAGTTTTTGATCATAAATTTCTGATTTTCTGATCTTTTGATAAATTTCTTGTGCTTCCGATTTATTTTCTAAACCTTTGAGATAATGTGCTGGTGCTTCAAGATAATGAGGTAATGGTCTAACACTCCATTTTAAAACTTTAACACAATCTAAATGAAGTTCAGGATGCTTCTTACCTGTTAATTCAAATGATTTAGCTTCAAATGTTAGATATGTAGGTAATAAACCACCTGCTAATTCTTTTGCTTTATTAAGTCCTTTTTCAGTGACTTGTTTAAACTTCTTCAATCCTTCTAGAAGACCACTTAGTGAAGTAACCTTAATTTCACTATTAAAGAAGAATCTTGTTTTTTCATCAAAAGACTCTCTGATATCTTGGATAACATCAAATCCTTTATCTAGATTTTGTAATATTTCATCATACAAGAATTTAATATCAGTAGGAATTTCAACACGTTCTGAACCAAATTCTTTAGACCAATTAATTAAGTATCCTATCAGTTTGTCTAAAACAACAGCCTCTGTTAAACCAGAACCAAAAATAGCTGGTAAGCCATTCATTGCATCATTCCATCCTGGTTTTTCTCCATCCATCATTACACCCATACCAAATGGATCAAGACTTGATAGTTTGATCAATACAAGATGTAATAGTTTCACATAGGTACTAACTTGAACAATTTGTTTTTGATCATTTAGATGGAAATTCGTACCATCTTTGACACCAACTTTTTCTTGCTTTTCATAATCATGATAAATTGGTCCTAATTGTCTAACTTCTTTTTGACTATTTAAGACATATTTTACACTTCTAGGATAAACTGACATATGAGACTGGAAAAATCTTAGTTTTTCACTAAATAGTAAATCATGTAATTTATCCGGATAAATATTTAAATATAAATCAATCAAGTCTAAATTATAAATCCAGTGATCTGACCAATAACCTGTACCAAATCTAGATTGAATTCTTTGTTCACTAAAGTAAAGTACTTTCTCTAAGAATTGTTCTTGATTTACCACTTCAATTTGCTTTTGCATGATAAACATCAGTAAAGAACCTGGTGTAAAAGGTTTAGTTAAGAAAACTTCTAAAAGTTCTTTTTTAGTTAAAATCAGTTTTTCAATATCTTTAAAGTGTTTTAGATTAAATATAAATCTAGAACCCTCAATTGTTAAAGGATTATGTCCGTCTGATTGAATCAACTCTAAAAACTGTCTGATATTAAATAAGCCTGCTTCTGGTACAAAGTAAACATCATTTCTTCGATTTTGATTGACATCACGGTAACTTCCATTACCATGTGAAAAATAAGCTGGTTCAACAAAGAAGTTGTTATACTCTCTTTCCATATCACCATGAATTCTAGAAAACGTATGATAAACATGTGGTTTTTTCTCACCTTTAAAAACATATGGATAACCACCACGTAATAAGTTGTCTAAGAATGATTGTTTCATGTAATTATCAAAGAGTGGATATGCTGTTTTAACAGCCATACCTGATGTTAACTCATCAGCAAATGCTTCAGCACGTTTTTCTAAATCTTCAAAATATTGATAAGTAAAGTCTAAGGATAGCTCATTTAATGCATCAAGGTCGTGATATGAACCAAATAATGTATAAAAACTATAGGATTCTTTTGCATTTAAATACATTGATTTCGTAGAAAACGCTGATAGTAATTGGTTAACTGATACTTGTTCTGTAGATATAAATGATTCATAATCACTACTAAAGAATTTCTCTGGTATTTGTAAGTCATTATGCATACCAAAAACTAAAGTTGGATCATAAATTGGTTTTAATCTTTGGTCAAATTTATCAACAGATACATAAAAATTACCTGATTCTACAGTTTCAACCTCTGAAGAGTCCTCTGTTGTAGAACGATTTTTCATGAAAGGCATTTGATGTTCTTGATTAAATACATCAAACCATGCAACAGCTAAGTTTGCCATATTCTTTTGAACAAATAAACTTGTTCCATATGGCCAGAATGTAGCTAGTCCATCAACAAAATCAATTTGTTGCGACTTACTAGATTTTAAAGTTACTTTTCTAACTAGACCTGGATAATTCTTATCCGTAACGTGGAAATACTTGACTTCAATATCGATACTTTTATACTTTTCTGAAATCGAAACAGCATTTTTACCAATCTTCATATAACGTTTAAGATCTAATTGACCAAATGGTTCATAATTAAAATCCTTAGTTTTAATAAACGTTCTAAATCCATCTGTACCTGTTCTTCTATAACTTAGGTTTGCAGGTGTAAAGTCTAATAATGCATGATCTTTGTTTTCAATCCCAAAAGAAGAGATTAATTGACCACGATTTACATAATAAGTCCACATTGGTACACCAGTTTTACCGGCAATACCTGGTAAAAATGATGCAAAAGGTTGATTCTTGTGATAATTTTCGAATATAAATTCATTCTTTTTTTGATCATAGTATTTTGTCATGATGGTATATTCCTTGTCAATGTTTGTATTGTTGGTGATTGATACACTCTTACATAGTCAATCTCAAGTTTAGCGTTAGTAAGATTTGGGTCCATGCCTTGAGCAGCACCCCAGTCACCGCCAATGGCAATATTTAATAGTAAATGGAATTTTCTATCGAATGGCCAGTGCGTATTTTTAGGTTGTGCTACAAATTTAAATGGATTAAATGTGAAATACGGAACACCATCAATAGAAAATATCATTTGATCTGGGAACCATTCAACACTATAAACATGAAACTCACTACTTGCCGTATCAATAATCTTCTGACCAGATTTCTGTGTACCTTTTTTGTGGTTATAGGATTGTGTATGGATACTTGCATGGATTTTATTTTGATCAAATCCTACGTGCTCCATGATGTCAATCTCACCACTATTTGGCCATGAACCATAAGACCAATCAGTAGGTAACATCCAGATTGCTGGCCAAGTACCTTTACCTGTAGGAAGTTTTGCTTTAACTTCAATTCTTCCCCACTTCCAGTCACCTTTATTTCTTGTAACTAATCTAGCTGATGTCCAATCATGTGTTTTATTTTCAACAGTTGGATATGCTTCTTTTCTCGCTTCAATGGTTAAAATACCATCTGAAACAGTCGCATTTTGGTCATTTGTGTAGTATTGGAGTTCATTATTACCCCATCCATGACCACCAGTATCGTAACCCCATTTGGTACTATCTGGTAAGCCTTCATAATCAAACTCATCACTCCAAACAAGTGCATAATCATTTATGGCATCTTTATCATATTCATAGCCATAAATCTTACTATAAACAATTGGTGGTGTTTCATCGATTGGCTCTACTGTTTTATTATCACAAGCAATGAGTGCTAAATTAAAGATACTTAATACAAGTAAAATAATTATTTTTTTCATATTACTCTCCTGTCATTCCAGTTCTTTCAATACCTTCAATAAATTGCTTTTGAGCGACTAGGTATAAAATCATTAACGGTAAAATGGATAAGAATGTCGCTGCTGATTTATAACCTTCATTAATTAATCCAACTCCAACATCACCTGGTGCACTACCAATCATATCGGCAAATATTGAATCAAACATACTTAATCTCATAACGATGAGTGGATTGTTTGAACTATAGAATATTGTTGCAGTGTAAATATCATTCCAGTTCCAAATAAATGAGAATAGGAAGACGATTAAGACAATCGGAATTACTAATCTAATATAAATATGCCAAAATACTTGAATAGATGATGCACCATCAATACGTGCTGCTTCATCTAATGAAATTGGAATCATCTTAAAGAAGTTATAGAAAATTAAAATCAATATAGCTGAGTTAATACCTTGACCAACAAATGAGAAAATGATTTGAGGCATTAAGCTTGAAAACATAGTACGGTTAAAGAAACCTGCTAAAAAGTTATTAGCAAATAACGCATCATATAATGGCACCCAGAAACTTTCTTGAATACCACTAATCATCATAATTCTTGGAATTGTTAACATTGGTAAAGGAATGATAAATGATAAGAGTAACATCACAAACATAACCTTTTTAAATCTAAAATTATATCTAGCAAATGCAAAACCAGTTAATGCTGAAATGATTGTTTGAATGATTGCTAGAATAGAAATATTATAAATACTTTTAAATAGACTTCCTGGATTTGTAAATGTACCAAAAACTCTGTCAAAAAAGTTTAAATTACTTGCAGTCCAAGAAGGTGGTAATAATTGAAGTATATAGTTAGAAACAACAAAGTTATTTAATGTCCATTGTTGAGGAATCCATGATACTTCAGGATTTAAAATATCATTTTGAGACATAAATGATAACATCATCATTCTTAATATTGGGAATAAAAAGACATAACTGACCCCAATTAATAACACATAAACGATGATTTGTCCAATCACACCTTTTGCTGCAGAGTGTCCGAAGATAGCCTTTTTTAATCGATCACTTTTAATAAATGATCCGATTTTCTTAAGTATTATCACTGTAAAACTAGATACTTTTTTAAACACCATAACTGTAAAATCAGCGATTTTCTTTAGTAGATTCTTCATCATGAGCTACCTCCTTTACTTGACGTTTTTTAAAGACTCGGTCAAACCATTCTTTTGGTGTTTCATTATCACGAATTCGTTTTAATTGAAGTTTATTGACCTTTTGAACTTGTCTTAATTGCTTTTCTTTTAAGGATTCTTCATAATTAAGTTTTTCATTATCTCTTAAAACTAGGAAAATGATTGCTACGAGTATTAAGACGATAGCGGAATAAATTAATACCACTGCAGCTGCGTAGCCTAATCCATTGGTATAGTTTGAACTGATGGTTGTAATCATATAGTTGTAGATTGGATTAACTTCAAAAATTGCGATTTGAACTACTGTATAAATACCAACAACAAGTGCGGTTGACTTTAAATTAGGTAACATGATTTTCCAAAGAATTTGCCATGAATTTGCACCATCAATTTGTGCAGCTTCATATAGCTGGGAGTTGATCTTTTGTAATCCATTTAGGAATAAGACAATTGGAATTCCTGTAAACCATAATATTAATGTAAAATTATCAAAAATAGTAATCAACATCTCAGAAAAGAATGGTGATATGTTATCAATCATTCTAAAAATAAGTAAGTCAGATATATCCATTAACTGTAAAGTATTACTACTTCGTAATTGAGTCATAACTGGACCCGACATAACAACTACTGGAAAGAAGAAAATTAATCTAAATCCAGCTCTAAATTTAATATTCGTATTCAATAAAATCGCTAGAATTAACGAAATCACTAAAATCATTGGAACATATGCAATTTCCATTGAGATAAACGAAATAATCAATGGGTTAACATCGGTATTTCTAAAAAATGCTGTAATATAGTTTTCAAATCCAATCCATGTATAATTCCACCCATAAACGTCTTTTGAAACTTGGTGAAATGCTAAATAGATTGTATTAAAAAATGGGTATGCTACGAAGAATATAAATCCAACGAGCCAAGGGATTAAAAATAAGTATGCAACATTTTGATTGACTGGTTTTCTTGCTTTTGACTTTGCCATATTATATTATCCTCCCTATACCAATACTTTAATATCAAGTGGTAATACACTCACACCACTATATACATAGGATTCATCTGTATAATTGATTAAGATTCTTACACCATTCGCATAGGTATTTAAGACAACACCTGGTGCTAGTACAGTTCGATTAGTCCAAACAGTGTTTTGAACACTTGCAAGGACACTATTAACCTTAGTATAAATATCTTTAATCATATCTTCATATAGCACATACTCTGTTGAATAGAAATCTGCTGAGTTTGTTGCTACTAGTTCATAAGATGGATCATGCGTTAAGATAAATGAAGGATATGTATTGTAGTCAATCATTCTTAAGACATCTTTAGTTTGATAAAATGAGAAGTTTGAATATGTAGCATAAACTTCCATTGATCCATTTAATAGGATTTGTAAGAAAGGAACAGTATCTGTTTCAACTAAGAATTGTGATGTAAATACTGGTGCTTGTAAATAACGATCTGTATATTTCCATAAATACATGTTTGGCTTCACATTATTCACTTTAATCGTATCAGGCATTCTTTCAAATGTTTCTTGGTAGATATTGATTGTGTCTGAAACAGTAATAACATTTGTATTTGTATCATAATGACTGTATAAATTATTTGTAATACCATCATATGTATAACTACTAAAGCCCATACCAGCTGTTTCGTTTTGTGTTCCTGTTACCCATTCTTGTACACGCCATGGTGTTGCATAGAATTGTTTAGAAACTGGACCGGTTACTCTACGATAATTAAGTTCAGAATACCATCCTCCAACATGCTTCATAGCATTACCAATTAAGAATATATTTTCTTCATAAATGGTTGTATAATCTTGAGCAAGTGAGATATCGATATCTAAATCATTTAATTCACCAACAACTCTTCTAAAATCGTCTTTAGTACCAATACTACGGATGAAGTCAGGATGTGATTTACGACCTAATGTCACACCACCATTTTGATAACCTAATAAACCTGAGTTAATGTTTGAGATTCCATTTTCGCGTAATTTATCTATGATTACTTTGACTTGCCAAATATCAGTTGTTACGACATTTTCAGTACCAACTAATGCATTTTTTGCATCAGACATAAGGAAGTCAACACGTAATGGAATGTCTGCTTTTTGATCTTTTTCTAAATCAAGCACTCCAACTTCTGCAGAAGATAAATAATCACGATATTTTAAAGCCATTCCTACATAATCTGCAGGATATGGATTACTCGCACTACTTCCATCACCCGCTAAGAAATTATAGTGTTGGTAAATATCAAAGTGGTTTCTTTCTTCAAAAAGAGATTGATAGGAAGCACCAGATTGATTATAGACTTGAGTATAGACTTTATTTAAAACAAATCGGCTATGAATCATATTGTAATCAGTTAAGTTATATGTATCAGCTGAGTTTGAAGGTCTAGCATAAATTTGCATATATTCAGCACCTTTTGAAACGTGACTTAAAAATGCTGCTTGTGTACCATCACCATAAGAGATTCCAAAAACTGGAATGACTGGTTGTTTATAAGGTACATAAGAAGTAGTTTGAGAAATGTGGGAAGAATATTGTGCAATATCTTGTCCATAGACATGTCCAGTATAACCAGATAAAGAGGATGCATAATCAGTAAATCTAAGTAATGCACCACTACCATCTGGAACAAACATATAGCCTGGATTTCTTAATTTTTGTTGTGGGATATCCCAGACGACTTCTTTTTCAATAATTGGTTCTTCTTCTGTTCCAACATTTTCTGAAACCACACGTGGATTATAAATTTTTCCACCATAAGAGCCCATAAATGGTGTTAATGCGATTGAAGATACAATATCAACATCCTCACCCTTGATATCTTCATCTCGAATTTCAATACTAAATCCATCTAAATCAAAATATAAGTGCACTGTAACTTCAACATCAATCACTTTAAATTGGAATTTTAAGCGATAATGATTTGGATCACTATTAACAATTGCAAGCACATCAGTATTCACTGAGTTTGAAACTCTTTCTTGAACTGTATCAAAACCTGGATTGTTTAAATCTGGTGCTGTAATAAATGTTTTAGCACTACTACCAGCCTGTACAGGAGGACGAGTCACGTTTTCACGGTTTAAATACTCGATTAATACAAGTGAGTTAGCAATCCCTTCACGCGTAGCATTCATTTGATCTTCAATTGGCTTAGCAATGGCTAAAATCTCTTCATCTGTTGCATTTGGATTATTTTCAATAAACAGTTCTACTGTTTGTTCAATAAATTGATCATAATCATGGTCGATACCACTTTTCCAAGTATAACCATTACGTTTATCATGCACAGCTAAAATACCATTATGTTTTTTATAATAGTAAATAAAGTTTTCATTTTCTTGTATTTGGGTGTAACCTTCTGTATTTAAAGGAACGATCACTGCTGTTTCAGGTGGTCTTTTTGTATCTTTGTTAGATTCAACATAAGCTCCATAGACTGAGAAATTTAGGATCATCACTAAAAATGTTACGATAAGTAATCTCTTAACTGAACGCATTTCGGATTGCCTCCTTCAATATAGCTTCAATAAATAAGTATAATTGT
This sequence comes from Acholeplasmataceae bacterium UBA4853, assembly GCA_002399815.1. GTDB lineage: Bacteria > Bacillota_I > Bacilli_A > Acholeplasmatales > Acholeplasmataceae > Acholeplasma. The sequence goes on along the minus strand of DHEJ01000034.1, from coordinate 3,955 downwards.
TGCCACATTGTAATAATAATTATCATGATTACTACTACAATTAATGCAAATAATATACTCATAATCATACTTCTTAAAGTTTGTTTTCCAGTATATTCATGCGTTTCACTAATGCCTAAGAATATTTGAACAACTGTCCAAACAACCCCTACATTCATAATGAAATCAAGGAAGAATACTTCATTATAAGTAAGTACATGTGATAATACTGTGACTAAGATTAATGCGATAAACAGAGGTCCCAATGCATAAACAAACATCATAAATATTTGCTTAATCGTACCGATACCATCATTAATCGATGTGTCTAAGTAGTTACATACGATAAATAACAACGTAACCGCTAAGAATCCTAGCATTAAAGCTGTTATATCTAGGTCTTCAATTGCAATAAACTGATAGATAAATCCTTTGGATGTGTTAAATACAATAAAGACTATAAAGATTAAGACATATAAAATACTAGATGCCAATAGTGAACCCTTATGACCACGTTTTAAATCATCAAAACTGTCAACTGGGTGACGCATGACTTTAAACATATAGAACATATCTTTAATAAATTTCTTATTTAAAAATGATTTAACTGGTTGCATAAAGATTGTAATCTTACCAGTTTTCTTGTCGACTTTTTGAAGTACTGCATAGGAAATATAAACAAGTGCTGATACAATAATAAATGTTCCTAAAGACGACTGAATCGCCATATTTCTGACTTCCCATGAGGCATCTGAATAACCACCACGATTACCTGCAAGTTCAAAATGATACATTGCTAATTCATATTTTTCCATTTGAAGGTAAGATTTTGCAATATTGTTGTGGGCGATAACTGACATTTGATTTAATTTTAAAACATCTTTCCAAGCAGCAACTGCATCAGCATATTGACGTGCTTCATAAAGTCCTATTGCACGGTAAATTTCTGTTGCATATTCTGTTGGTTCAAATGATTGTAAGAATGATTTATTATCATCAAGTGCGAAAACAAAACCATCTGATCTGACTGCAATCGCACTTAAACGACTAAATACACCTGCAATATCATCATTTGTACCACCAAATGTACTTGCACCGAAGTTAAAGATGAAAGCACCAGTTTGATCATACACAAAGATGACTCCTGATTGCATACCAGCATAGACTATGCCTTGATTATCAACATATAAGTCCCTTGCATCATCAAATGCTAGAACATTACCAAAGATGTTACCACCTTGTGTGTTATGCTTTTTGACAGCACCACGAAATGTACTCATTGTAGTTGTATAAATCATGGAGTTTTTATCAATAAAGATACTAGAAAAAGTTTGCGGGTCTCTACCAACTAAACTATCAAATTGATCTTCTGAGAAAATTAATCTTTGGAATTCTTGTATCGGTGATAATTGAATTCTATTGGTAGTGAAAAAACCTAAGAATTCGCCACTATTTGATAATTGAATAATACCACTTGAAACCCCCTCACCGTAAATATAAATATTTCCACGGTTATCTACAACAAGTTTATTTGGTGCAAAGTTCGTATCAGAAAACGAAACGGATTCTGGTCTACCAAAGGTTTCAATTAATGTACCAAGTGCATCAAACCTAAATACTTTAGCAGCTGAGGAATCGGCAACATAAACACCACGATCAGAGACAAAGACACCTTTTGGTGCTCTAAAATCTGGATGTGTTATGGTTGATACGATAACATCTTCATAGGTATCATACTTCACAATACGTTTATTATTTGTATCTGCAATCCATAAGTAGCCATCTTTATCAAAAATCATATCTTCTGGTGCACTTAATTGTAAGTCCATTGTTGTTCTTGCAGGTAGATAAGCATCCTGTGTTCTAACATATTGACCCTTAGCATTTAAAGTCATTGTATAACTGGTTGCTGATGAGGCATATGACATTTGTGAAGTTAATAACGTAAGACTGAATAGTAGCACAAAGATGATGATCTTTTTAATATGTTTCATCGTCCCCTCCTACTTAATACCAGCATGCGCCATCGTGTTCATAACACGTGATTGCATGACGATAAATATAATTAAATTTGGTAAAAACATGATTAATGCCGCAGCTGCTGCCATACCAACCCCAGCAAGTGCTGATCCTGTATTTGCAACAGCCAGTGTATTTAAGTAGAAAGCAAATGATTTCATTGTTTCATCTTGAATATAAAGATTTGATGCTTCAACAGCACCCCAAGTTGCTTGGAATGTTAAAATCGCAACGGTTGCAATCGCATTTTTAGTTAATGGATAAATAATCTTAAATAAAATTTGGAAATCTGAAGCACCATCAATTCTTGCTGCTTCTAAAATAGCATCAGGAACTTGGTCAATAAATTGTTTCATTAAAAAGACATTAACCGGTACTGCTAAGTAAGGTAAGACGTGAACCAGAGGATTATTATTTAATCCTACTTGAACAATAATGAAGTAGGTAGGAATAACTACTGCTGTACGTACAAACATTAAAGCTGTTTGGTTTAATCCAAATAAAGCTTTCTTAGCTCTAAATTCTTTTTTAGATAAAACATAACCTGTCATCACGCTTAAAAATATGGTTAAAAATACTAATACTAAAGTAAGAACTAAAGTATTAAATAAATATCTAATTAATGGAACCCCAGTTGTGGTTGCTGCTCTAAATAACTGATTAAAGTTATCAAAAGTAGGGTTTTGAACGAAGAATCTTGGAGGAAATAAGAATAATTCATCCAGTGGCTTAAAAGCCTGGTTGAAAATAAATACAACCGGAAGTAACATAAAGATTGCCATTGGTACTAAGAATAGATAAAACGGTATTTGTGAACGACTAAATGTCGTTGGATTAATTTTTGTTCCTTGAAATCCCATAGTATCCCCCTTATTCCTTTTCCGCAAATAGCTTATATGCTACTTTAGAAAATATCCAAATAACAAGTAGTAATACAACAGAAAGTGCTGCTGCATAACCCATTTCATAACGAATGAATCCATAATCATCAATATGATTGGTAATTAATTGTGCGGCATTTTGAGGTGTCGGGTTTGATCCTGATAAAGCAACCCCAATATAACCGTTTGTAAAAGTTGAAACAATTGCCATGACAGCACCGAATAACATTTGTGGACGCATCATAGGAATAGTTACGTGAACAACTTCTTGAAATTTATTTTTAATACCTTCAATGTATGCTGCTTCATAAAGCTCTTCATTACCATTTAAGATACCAGCTAACATCGCTAAGAATCCTACACCCATACTACTCCAAAGTGCTACTACAATAACAATAGGCATTAGATATTCTGGTGATTGTAAGAATTGAATTGGACGATCAAGTAGTCCCATATCCATAAAGATAGCGTTAATATAACCTGATTCATCACCTGAGAATAATGTTCTCCAAACAACAGAAATGAATACGCCACCCACCATGGATGGAGAGTATAATGCAAGAGCAATTATTGTTCTTGGAACCTTTTGTACTTGAGCGAGCATCCATGCAAGGAAAAATGATAATAAGTACCCACCTGGACCAACAATCAATGAATACATCAATGTATTCGGTAAAATGTATCTTAAAAAAACTGAATCTTGAGTAAATATATTTACAAAGTTTGTTAAACCTATAAATGTTGGCATTTCAATGACATTAAATGAAGTCAGTGATAAGTAAATAGCTACTGCTACAGGTAGTGCGATAAATAATGAGAATAATAACACATAAGGTAATAACATGAAAAATACAGTAAGACCATCTCTTAATCGAGCGTTCTTATAACTTTGTTGTTTAAGCTTGATCGTCTGATCCATGATAACCTCCTGAAGCATCTAGCATTTGTTGACGAACCCAATCAATATTTCTAATTGTATAAGGTTTTATCACTTCACCATTTGTATTTAAGAATCCAAATTCAATCATCTTTTTACGCATTTCACGGTTAATTAGAATCGAGTAGCGGTCGATGGC
>DHEJ01000023.1:10991-11698 GCA_002399815.1 Acholeplasmataceae bacterium UBA4853 | reverse complement strand
TAGCAATATCATTGAATAGCTCATTTGTTGATTTAAATCCATCTGTAAGGCGTTTTTCTACTTTTTCATTGATTGAATTCATATCTAGATTAACTTTTGATGAAATTGTTTCTTTAAAATTGTTTAATTCTTGTCTAAAGTCACCGCTTGATTTACTATTAATAAGCTCAACTTCCTTAGCTAAATCAAGTTTTAAGTGTTCTATCTTTGAAATCAATTCTTGTTGATTTCTGCTCTTTAATTCGATGTCTTCATGATGTGTTGATTTCTTAATTAAAAGGATGATTACACCAATTAAACATACTAATAAAAACCCACTAATAATACTTAGAATAATGAGAATAGTTTCCATAGTGCTCCTTTAAACCACATCTTCTAAATAATAGATGTGAATGCCATCAGCTTTAGTTTCTTTATAAAGAGTTAAATAAGAATCTTCTGAAAGTAACATATCATAAATTGAAGGGATAAATCCATCATCATCTAAGCTGTAGCTTCGGCCGTTGACTTCATTAATTGATGCATAAGCTCTAGTGACTAAATCTGTACAATAAAACTTATCTTTAGTATCAAAAATGAATAAGTAATTATATAACCCCCGATTTACTTTATCTTGAGCAAAACTAACTGCTTGATCAATATCACTATCTATATCTAAAGGGTCTTCAAACTTTGTTCGAATTGCCATAATCTCAGTACGGTAATAT
>DHEJ01000023.1:9125-10684 GCA_002399815.1 Acholeplasmataceae bacterium UBA4853 | reverse complement strand
CCTAACCAAGCAGATAATACCTGGTCAATAACTGGTACATATGGAAATGGTGCTTGAAAGGTTAATAAGACATCACCTTTAACGCCTGGATTCATCTTTGCTTGATCATAAAATACATTTCTCGGGTCATTTAATTCATAATCATATTCACGTTTAATTTTATGATAAAAATAGGTTGTATCATACTGTACAACTTCACTGGTTTCATATGCTCTGGACTTAAATGCTTCTATCACTTCGTTTTTCTTAAAGTTTTCATAAGTGGATTCACCAATGAAATAACAAATAATAAACAAAAGTCCTAACAGGATGAATTTAAGGATTAAACGACCTATTTTTCTTTTCTTTTTCATGTTTTTATACCATCATTAATATAAAATGTGACGCTTATTTAATACATGTTTTGTTATACAATGTCATAACTTAAGTAATTAAAATCATTAAAATGTATTTCCATGAATGTGTCTTTATCTTCACTTGCAATTTCAATTACAAAGACTAAGTTTTGATATTTAACTACCACACCAATCATACCTTCTTTTTGAACATAAAGTGATTCTTGGTTCGTATAGATTAAATCTCTATCACTGGTGTTCAAACAAACAATTAAAGTAACTTTTTGTTGATCTAATGTAAATGTAGCTACTTTTTCCATTGGAATGTTTAATGTATTAAATAACTCATGATGTTCAACTAAGTCTGCTTCTAAATACCAAGTTAAGTCAACTACCTCTTGTGTGATCATATTTGAAATAAATGGATGTGTACTTTCTTCTTCATAAAATAAATTATACTGATAATTGCTTGAATATTCGTAAGTACTTAAAAATCCAGGAAAAACAGAATCTGTTTTATGATAAACTTCTAAAATATAGTAATCGACTTCATAAATGAAAATAATTTCATCCGAATGATAACTAAACTCTTTTCTTTCTTCAAAAAACATCTCACGTTGTGTTTTATCAGCTACTTCATAAATAAATCCATATTCAGAATCTCTTTTTGACTCAAAAGTATGAAGGTTAGTAAAATGAATACCTAATTCTTGATAAGCTTCATTCATTTCTTGTAGTTGTTCACCATAGTTAGATTCATCAATTTGTAGACCAAATTTAATATCATAATCGGCACTATCTAAATCAAACAATAAACTAGACATAAAAACTTGTTCTATACAAGCATTCAAAGTTAATGTCAATAAAGTAATGGTTAATAGTAGTATTTTTCTCATGCAATCACCTTATAATTATTTCCAAAGCATACATGTAATAATGCTTTCACTAGAAATTATAACTTAAAATTACTTTATTTTTCATCTATAAGTATCCAACCTAACAATAATGTAAAATAAAACCCTAAATTCTAAGATTTAGGGTCAATTTTAATTCAAATTAATTTTTTCTTGGTTTGATCACGATTGCGCGTTGTTCGCCTTCACCTTCAGAATGTGTTTCTACATCACGCCATTCCGATAATTTAGCATGAACAATACGACGATCAAAAGCATTCATTGGATCTAGTTTAACAGCGATTCTGGTTCTGACAACTTCTTTAGCGGT
>DHEJ01000023.1:8225-9012 GCA_002399815.1 Acholeplasmataceae bacterium UBA4853 | reverse complement strand
GTTTTAGTTGCTAGTATTTCAAGTTGACGTTTCTTAGTTTCGTGATAATTTCCAATATCAAGTGATACAAGTTGTTTTTCATCAGTAAAACTTGCTAAATGATTTCTTAATAAGGTTTGGAAGGCAAGTAATGTTTTACCATCTTTACCAATTAATAAGGCATTTTCACTTGTTTGAACATGGAAATAGATTTCATTAGTACCTTCAGTACGAACATCCATCTTAGATTCAATACCTAAAGCATCGATCATTTGTTTTAAATAAGCTAGTCCTTCAGTAATTAAATCAACTTTTGGGGTTGCAGCATATGTTGTTGATGCTCCAACGCCTAAAAATCCTTTTTTCTCTTTAATAATTTCTAAATTAATCTTATTTTCAGCAATTTTAAGTAATTCTGATGCTTTTTTTAATGCTTCTTGTGGTGATTTAGATTCTATTTCTATTCTTTTTAACATGTTTAATATCCCCCTTAAACAATTGACTGAGTAGATTTTGTCTTTTCGTATTTCTTTTCTGATAATTTACGGTTAATTAATGATTGAACGATTGAGTATAAGTTACCAACTACCCAGTAGAAACCTAATGCATTCACAGATGTTAATGTTGTTAACACCATCATACCAATCATTACTGTAGATACAGTTTTCATTGTTTTTTCTGTTTGAAGTGCTTGTTCAGATTTAACTTGTGTACCAGTATTTTTTGCATAGACAGGTTTTTTAGTTGATAATGTTTGAAGTAACCACATTGTAACCCCAACAATTGCAGCAAGTACATAACTCCATGG
>DHEJ01000023.1:4926-8044 GCA_002399815.1 Acholeplasmataceae bacterium UBA4853 | reverse complement strand
CCACCTGGTGCAGTAATTCTATAAACTGTTTGGAACATAGCAAGGAAGATTGGCATTTGAAGAATTGGTGTGAAACAACCTAAAATTGAAATTTTGTGCTTCTTATATATAGCCATCATTTCCATTTGCATCTTTTGTTGAGAAGCAGGATCTTTTTTCATAGCATATTTACTTTGAAGTTTATTCATTTCTGGTTGAGCAAGTGCCATTTTCATTGACATATCGTTTGCTCTTGCATAAATTGGCCATGCAAGTGTACGTACAATGATTGTTGCAAAGAAGATTCCTAATGCAAAACTATTAATACCGCCTAAACTTGCAAAGAATTGCATTACAAATGAAATAGGAATGATAAATATCCAGTCCCATACGTAACCTAACCAGTTGTTTTCCATTTTAGTACTGATTGGTAATTGATTATCAATTGGTTTAACATTAGTATTATTAATTGTATATACAGTAGGTACGAAAGCATCTAGATTGAATGTTAAAAGATTTTTTGCATTAATCTTAAAAATATTTTCTTCATAACCTGCAGGTGTTGTTAAATGATTTGCAGCATCTGTAACTACAATGTTATTTGTATCAGTTTGGCTTGTAGCACCAAAGGTTGCACTAACTACTTTAATACCATTAAGATCTACTTGATTAGCAATTGTTGTATAGAATAATTTGCTGACATTAGCAATCTTATCTGCATCTGCTTCTAATCCATAAGTTGCAGATAATACAGATACAGCAACCGCTTCAAAGTCGTCCGCATTTTCATCATATACATAAACTTGATACTTTAATCCTCTAACTGTAACTTCGAAAATACCACTACCTAAATCAACAAGTGTTACTTCAGTTGTAGCAATCGGTACAATACTTGATGATTGATTTGCTGTAATTGAGAAGAAATCAAAGTCATCTAATGAAACATTTGGTTTATTGTTTACTAATTCATCGATTGAATAAACAATTTTGTTTGGTGATAAGTAAGTGTCAACTTGACTGGTATCCGCAGAACAAGAAACTAAGAAAAGCGCGAGAGCGAACACTGTAAGTAACGCTAATATTTTACGCATTTAATACATCCTCTTTTTCTATTAATTTAGATTTAACAAACAATTTTTCAAGGTTTGTTAAAATATTATTATATTTTAATGATTTAACCGTAGGTTTAATTACAATAACAAACGATATGTCATTTTTAATTAGGTCTTTATATTTAGAAACAATGTATCTGATGCGGCGCTTAGCCAGGTTTCGTTCTACCGCATTACCGTATTTTTTGCCGATTGAAACAGCAAATTTAAAGTGTGATACTTCATGTTTCTTTGTATATACAGCAAAATATCCATTGCCAACAGAATTCTTTACTTTAAATATCGCATCCATGTCGTCTTTCTTTTTGATTGAATATACTCTGTTCATGACTTCACCTACTTAAAAAAATAAAGGACTACCTAAAAACAAATAAAAATTTGTTAATGATCTGGTAGTCCTGGTATTTATTAACTGTTTGATTTATTTAATTAAACTGTTAAAACGTGACGATTCTTAGCTCTTCTTCTTGCTAAAACTTTACGGCCGTTTGCAGTTGCCATACGAGCTCTAAAACCATGTGTTCTTTGATGTTTAATTTTACTTGGTTGATATGTTCTTTTCATAATCAATAACCACCTTTCTTATGAAACCTTGCCTTACTTATTATAAAGAAAGCATCTCCAATTGTCAACCATTAATTTAAGAATCGTATTTTTCGTTTTTTCGGCTTTTCTTTCCCACAAAATAAAGTAGACTAAATGTGGATACATTGTCCACAAGTTATCAACGATGTGGGTATGTGGGATAAACATCAAAAGGCCTTTAATAAGGCTTATAAGTATATGAAAGTTATCCACTATTGAGCATAATCGTCTGGCTAAGTTCAAATAGTTATCCACAAATAATGTGGGAAACTTTTTAGTTAAAATCAACTTTGTTATGCTATCATATTAATACTAAAATGAAATATTGAATCGGAGATAAATATGAGTCCTTACGACAACTTATGGCAGATGATATTAAAGGATTTAGAAAGACTCTACAGTGAAGAGACTTATAGTGAGTTATTTTCACCGTTACTTTCTACTTTTAAATATCAAAATGGATTAATCACGATGGTGGTTGCCAACGACTTTTTAAAGAATAGAATCAATAAATTATACATTGGTAAGATTAATGAGTTAGCTTCAGAATACTCTAAAACACCAGTTCGTTTTAAGTTTATCTCACAAGATGAGGTAAAACCTGAAGAAACTGTAACAGAACGCAAATTATCGATTGATTATCGTCAAGGTAATTTGAATTCAACTTACACATTTGATTCGTTTGTAGTTGGTAAATCAAATATGTTTGCTTTTAGAATGGCAATGAAAGTAGCTGATCAACCAGGAGCTGTTGCAAATCCTTTTTATATCTTTGGTGATGTAGGGTTAGGTAAAACACATTTGATGCAAGCTATTGGTAACTATATACTAGATAATGATGTAACTAAACGAATTTTATATGTTAAAGCTGATAACTTTATTGAAGATTTCGTTTCTTTATTATCCAGAAATAACAAAACTGATGAATTTAATACAAAATATCGTGATATCGATGTCATTTTAGTAGATGATATTCAAATTATGGCAAATGCAAGTAAGACTCAAATGGAGTTCTTTAAATTATTTGATTATCTTTATTTAAATAATAAGCAAATTGTAATAACATCCGATAAACCGGCATCACAATTAACAAATATTATGCCAAGATTAACCACTAGATTTGAAGCTGGATTATCTGTTGATATCCAAGTACCTGATTTAGAACACAGAATTAACATCTTAAAAAGAAAATTAAACACTATGGAAACACCTAGTTTAGTTTCTGATGATATATTAAGCTTTATAGCAACCCAATTTACAGCTAATATTAGAGAAATGGAAGGTGCATTAATCCGTTTAATTAGTTATGCCCAAACATTTGATCTAGAAATAACACCTGAAGTGGTTGATGATGCACTGGATGCAGTATTAAAAACTAGAAAGAAAACAGATGCATTAAATGAAAATAACTATGACCGAATTCAAAGTGTTGTATCTGATTA
>DHEJ01000023.1:3832-4642 GCA_002399815.1 Acholeplasmataceae bacterium UBA4853 | reverse complement strand
AAGATTGATACAACCTTAAAATTTGCTTTAGATTCTATAATGAAGAAATTAGATTTTTCTTTAACAAAGTAGTGTGTTAATAAAAACCAAATTTTGTGGTAAAATTAATGTACTATAAGGCTATTAAGTTAGGTTTCCCACTTTCCCACAGCCTATAACAATAATAAATAGAAATTATAATATATAAAGAGGTACGCCATGAATTTTACAATTGATCGAGATGTACTATTAAATAATCTGATCCATATTCAAAAAGGATTACCAAATAAAACACCACTACCGATTTTATACGCAATTAAATTTGAAGTATTTTCTGACTACATTCAATTAACTGCTTCAAATTCAGATATTGCAATTCAAGTACTTATTGATGATAAATCGTTAGCTGTTAATAAAACCGGTAAGATTGCACTTCCTGGTCGTTATTTTATTGATATTATTAGAAAGGTCGCAGCTAATCGTGTTGAAATCGTTCTTCAAGAAGAAAGATTATTAGTGATTAAAGCGGATCGCTCTGAATTTAAACTTAAATTAATGGATGTTGAAGATTATCCGGATGTTGATTTCTTAGATTTATCAGAACCAGTCGTGTTATCTTCTGAAATTATTAAAGAAGTTATTAAAGAAACTAATTTTGCAACCGCTGATAATGAGAAGCGTCCAATCTTAACCGGTGTGAATTTTAAATATCAAGATAATCATTTATATACAGTAGCTACTGACTCATACCGTCTATCTCAAAAGAATTTAAATTTAAGAACACATTCTAAGACATTTAATATTGTTGTTCCTAATAAATCATTAGATGAA
>DHEJ01000023.1:0-3717 GCA_002399815.1 Acholeplasmataceae bacterium UBA4853 | reverse complement strand
GATATTGAAGTATATATTAATCCCAATAAAGTATTATTTAAGATGAACAAGGTATGGTTCCAAACAAGATTACTTGAAGGTACATATCCAGATACATTTAAAATTATCCCAACCTCATTTCCTACAATCATCTCATTTAACAAAGAAGATTTATTAAATGCTGTTGACCGTGTATCTTTATTATCTCCACGCGACCGTGAATATAACTACAATATTATTAAATTAACCTTAAGACCAGATCAAGTTGTTGAAATTTCTTCAACAAATAATGAAATTGGTGATGCTAAAGAAGAAGTTATTCCAACTGCAGATGTTGTCGGTGGTACAATTTCAATCGCATTTAGTTCAAAATACTTAAATGAGGCATTGAAAGTCTTTAAATCAAGTGAAATTACGCTTAATTTTGCTGGAGATATTAGACCTTTCGTCATTAAGGGTAATAATGATCCAGATTTACTTCATTTAATCCTTCCAGTGAGAATTGACTAATTTAAATTTAGATAAAAAATGAAATACCGCTAAAATCAATTGTTTTAAAAGACTTTGATAAAAGTAGTGTAAATATATTAATTCATATAAAAAGCGCTAAAAATGCGCTTTTTTTCTTATATTATGATATAATATAAAGGAATAAGAGGATAGTTTCATGAATGAATTTAAGATAACAACCGAATTTATAACAATTTCACAATTATTAAAAGTTTTAGACTACGTTACCTCAGGTGGAGAAGTAAAGTTTTTTTTAATGGATAATGAAATTTTACTGAATGATCAATTAATTTTTGAAAGAAAGAAAAAGATTAAACCTGGTGATATAGTCACAATCAATGGAACTAGAATTTTAATGACATGATTCAAAACTTAGAGATTAGAAACTTTAGAAATCTAGAAAATTATCAATTAAAAATCGATAAGAAACTAGTATTAATTGAAGGACCCAATGGCACAGGAAAGACTAGTATTCTAGAATCGATATTTTTTGCTGCTACGACAAAATCTCATCGAACTTATACAGAAAAAGATATGATTCAATATGACAAACCTTTTCTAGCTGTTAAGTTAAAAGAAAACGATCAAGTATATGAGATTATTTTGTCTGCTAACGGTAAAAGAACTTCAATTAATAAAGTTGAGATTAAAAAAGTATCTGATTATATTGGAAAGTTTCATGTAGTGATGTTTGCACCAGAAGATCTTATGTTAATTAAGGGTAGCCCTAGTGAAAGAAGATATTTTATTGATTTAGAATTAATGCAAGTTTCTAAGGATTATTTAAGAAATTTAAATATCTATAAACGGATATTAAAACAAAGAAATGCATTACTAAAGAAAATCACAGAAAATGATGATTTAACATTCTTAAATATTCTTAGTGAACAACTCTATGAGGTAGGCATTAAGATTTATGATCAAAGAGAAGCATTCCTAAATGAGATTAACTTAAAATTTAAAGATTTTGGTTCTAAATATGAACATGCAAACATTCATATTGCATATAGTCCTAATATACAAAAAGAACAATGGTTGAAATATTTAAAAACAAAACAAAAACAAGATATTTTATATCAGACAACTCAGATGGGAATTCACAAAGATGATTTTATCGTTCATTATAACGGTTTGAATGCAAAAGACAATGCATCACAGGGGACAGCAAGACTAATCGTCATAGAACTTAAATTAGCCGTCTTAGAATGGATCAAAGAACAAACAAAGGTTGATGCAGTATTACTATTAGATGATGTACTTTCAGAACTTGACTTAGAAAGACAAAAATTGTTTTTAGAACAATTACCAAAAACGCATCAAGTATTTATATCAAGTGCAGTACCAATTGTAAATCAGATTACGTATCAAAAAGTCGTTTTAACAAAGGAGATTAATAATAATGGAAAATAAGCAAAATAAAAATCATGATGATAGTCACTATACAGCTGATAATATTCAGATTCTTGAAGGATTAGAAGCTGTTAAAAAAAGACCAGGGATGTATATTGGTTCAACCGGTGAAAGAGGACTTCATCATTTAGTATGGGAAATCGTTGATAACTCAATTGATGAGGCATTAGCTGGATATGCTACTGAAATCACAGTTGAAGTTTTAAAAGGGGAAATCATTAGAGTTACTGATGATGGCCGTGGAATTCCAGTAGATATCCATCCAAAAACTGGTAGACCAGCAGTTGAAACAATTCTAACAACACTTCATGCTGGTGGTAAGTTTGATAAAGGATCTTATAAAGTATCCGGTGGTCTTCATGGTGTTGGTGCATCTGTTGTTAATGGTCTATCCTTATGGTATTTAGTTGAGATTCATAAAGAAGGTAAAGTTTATGAGCAAAAATACGAAAGAGGTATTCCTGCTTATGATGTTAAAGTAGTCGGTACAACCGATCGTAGTGGTACAACAACTACGTTTTTAGCTGACCCTAAAATATTTACTGAAACAACAACATATAATCTTGAAACATTAAAAAATAGAATTCAACAATTAGCTTTTTTAAATAAAGGATTAAAACTTACTTTAATTGATGCAAGAGGTGAAGAACCAGTTGAAGAAACATTCCATTATGAAGGTGGAATTATTGAGTATGTTCAATTCTTAAATCAATCAAAGGTTAAAATTCATCCAAGTGTTATTTATGTTGAAAAAGAACAAGATGGTGTCACAATCGAAATTGCTATGCAGTTTGTAGATAGTTACTCACCAAATCTTCATTCATTCACCAATAATATTTCTACTACTGAAGGTGGAATGCATGAAGACGGATTTAAAATGGCTTTAACACGTGTTATTTCAAAATATTCTGATGAATTAAAAATGAAAAAAGATGATGTCATTTCAGGTGATGATACAAGAGAAGGTTTAACAGCTATTTTATCAGTTAAACATCCAGAACCACAATTTGAAGGACAAACAAAAACGAAATTAGGAAATCCTGAAGTTAGAGCTATTACATCACAAATTACCAGTGAAGCCTTAGAAAGATTCTTAATGGAAAATCCACAACAAGCTAAACTGATTGTAGAAAAAGTATTACTTGCTACAAGAGCAAGAGTAGCAGCAAGAAAAGCAAAAGAATTAACCCGTCGTAAATCACCACTTGATGCATTAGGATTTGCTAGTAAGTTAGCAGATTGCCGTAGTAAAGACCCTGAAAAGACAGAAATTTATATCGTCGAAGGGGATTCTGCGGGTGGTTCTGCTAAACAAGGAAGAGATTCTGAGTTCCAAGCAATTATGCCATTACGTGGTAAGGTTTTAAACGTTGAAAAAGCAAGACTTGATAAGATGTTAAGCAATAAAGAAATTGTTAACTTAATTCAAGCGATGGGTACAGGGATTTCAGATGAATTTGATATTTCAAAACTTAGATATCATAAAATCATTATCATGACCGATGCTGACGTTGATGGTGCACATATTAGAACATTATTATTAACCTTCTTATTTAGACACATGAAACCATTAATTGATGCTGGATATGTATATGCAGCACAACCACCTTTATATAAGATTTCATGGGGTAAAAATATGAAGTATGCTTATAGTGAAGACGAACTGAATCAAATAACATCATCCATTGAATCAAGACCATCAATTCAAAGATATAAGGGTCTTGGAGAAATGAATGCTGAACAACTATGGGATACAACAATGGATCCTTCGACTAGAACATTACTTCAAATTAAATTAGAAGATGCAATTGAAGCTGA
>DHEJ01000028.1:7999-14507 GCA_002399815.1 Acholeplasmataceae bacterium UBA4853 | reverse complement strand
GCAAGTGCAATTGGTGCATGGAGTCAAACAATGGCATCTTATGATGGATATGTATTAGTAACCCCTGAATACAATCACGTTGTACCTGGTGCTTTACAAAATGCTTTCCAATTCTTAAAACCAGAAGTAGCTAATAAAGCATTAGCATTTGTTGGTTATGGATTCTTAGGCGCAGCAAGAGGGATTGTTGGATTTAGAGCACATTTAGCATACCAACAAGTTGCTATGACACAACAACAAATCAACTTATCATTTAATGTAGATTATAAGAATGTATTTACACCGGAACAAGAATTTGCTCCAGGTGCATGGCATTTAGATGAAGTTAAGGTATTATTTGATCAATTAACTGGTTGGTCAAAAGCATTACAGGCTTTAAGAAACGGTTTAATTAAGTAACATAAAAAAATATCACTGCGATTATGCAGCGATATTTTTATTATGGAATGAAGAAGATTGAAGTTGGTTCTGGAACATTGATGGTCTTAAGCAATTTTAATTCACCTGATTGTTGATTTCTTTGGAAGATAGCAACATTATTTGAAAGTAAATTACCAACCACTAAATGAGATTCATCCAGTGATAAATCAAAATCTCTTGGATGTTTTCCATGGGTATTATAAATCTTTTGTTGTTTTAATGAACCATCTGCATTAACTAAGAAATGGGTAATTGAATCATATCCACGGTTAGAAACATATAAATGTTTTTGGTTTTGAGATAGTCTAATTGCTGCTGCAGTTATACCTGCAAAATTCTTATCAATGGTTGCATATTTTTTAACAAACTCTAACTTTTCATTATAAACATAGATTTCATGTGAATATTCTGTTAGACAATAAACAAATCCAGATTCAGCAATAACTAAATGTCTTGGTCCAACGCCTTTATGTAATGTTAAATCTTTCTTAGGTACTAATTTTAGTTTTTCATCAATAGAATATGTAAAGATTGTATCTAGTCCTAAGTCAACTGCAAACAAGGTTCTTGATTTAACATCGTATACCACTTGATGTGCATGTGAACCAGTTGGATAAATCAGTGTTTGAATCTTCTTAGTTTGTGTACCATCAAACTTATAGGTTGATATTTGTCCAACATGATAGTTTGCTGTAAAAATCATTTCTAAAGTTGGTTCATAAAAGATATGTGCAGGAGCGCTAGCTTCTGAATGATCTTCATAAATTAATTCATTGTTTTGATATATTTCTATACCACCTCTTGCAATAGTAAATAAGTGTCCTTCTTGAAGTGTGATATAGGTTGGGTTAAATAATCTTTGATATAGTGAAACTTTGTCTTCGTCAACTAAATAAATACCTTCAGATTGGTTTTTGGTGTATGTGCCTACTAAGTATCTCATAAAAATCCTCATCTTTTTTAACAATATTATAACATGTTAATGGTATAATCGTAATATTGTAAAAATCAATCTAAGGAAAAACGTATGCAAGATCTCGTATTCTCACTTTATGCAGTCATTCCAATGATCTTATTAATCAGTTTAGGATATCTTTTAAAAAGATTAGGAATCATTAATGAATCATTATCTAAAGGCTTTAATCGATTTGTCTTTGTTGTAGCAATTCCGGTATTTCTTTTTTTTAATGTGTATAACATGGACTCCTTTAATGTCGATAGTAACATCATTTGGTTTGTTGTTGCTGCAACATTTGTTTTGTTTTTTATTGGTATTATAGTTACAAAACTATTTAATACCGATGTAACTAACAAGAGTATATTACTTCAAAGTTTTATTAGATCCAATGCTTCAACCATAGGATTACAAGTGGTGTTATTACTTGGATTATCTGTGGTTGCAACCTCAAATGTGGTCGCTATGACTGGATTAAGTGTTGCACTTTATAATGTTTTAGGGGTTATTTCATTTCAGATTTATGAAAGCGATCATGTAAAGATTAGAATATTTCCATTACTTTTTAAAGTTATTAAGAATCCAATTGTTGTTGGAACATTATTAGGGTTTATAGCACTTGCAGTGAGGCCACTGATAGGGTATCCGTTTTTAAGAACACATTTAGAACCGTTATATCTGGCAATAGGTAGTGTTTCTAGTATTGCATCACCTTTAAGTTTGATTGCTCTTGGTGCTACTTTTGCATTCACTGAGGTTAATGGATTAAAGAAAGAAGTTTTTACAGGTATTTTTATTCGTAGTATTTTTGTACCAGCTATTGTATTTTTAGTGGCTATTTTGTTTAAAGATCAATTAGGGTTTAATAAAGATCATTTTCCAACATTGCTTGCTGTAATCGTACCGTCATTAGCAGTATCGATTACGCCAATGGCTGAATATATGAAAGGGAATCCTAAGTTATCTAGTCAATTAATTGTTTGGACAACAATTACTTCAACAATTACGATGTTTATCTTAATATTAATATTAAAATCTATGAATTTGGTTTAAGGTGTAAGTGTTCATGTAAAATGCATGAATAAAACATAGAAACAATTAAAAAATGAATAATACTTTGAAGTTAAAAATATTTTAATTCAAAACAGTAGCCAAAAATTAAATTATGTTATAATGTAGTGGTACATAATTACTAAAACTGTAGGAGGTTTTTATATATGGCAGAAATTTACGACAAGGTGAAACAAATCATCGTTGACGAATTAGCAGTTGATGGCGCTTTAGTACAACCAGAAGCAAGATTGGTTGAAGACTTAGGAGCGGATTCAATTGATGCAGTAGAACTTATTATGACAGTAGAAGATGCATTTTCTATTGAAATCTCAGACGAAGTACTACAAAACATTAAAACTGTGAATGACTTGGTATCATATATCAAAGATAATCAGTAATTAAAATAATCTCCTAGATTAGGAGATTTTTTTATGTTTAGACTGATATTTTCTATTTGATAATGAATTAATTTTATAATGAGACTTAAAATATTTGGTGAATAGGTAGTACTTAGTTTAATAAAAAAAGAAATTAGTAAAAATCCTAAGTCATTCAACATTGAAAAAATAGCCATTATTCTATATAATAGTATGTATGAGAAAGTAGGCATCATCATGGCAAATTACGATTATCAAGCAATTGAAAAAAAATGGCAGAAACATTGGTTGGATTTAAAATTATTTAAAACAAAAACGGATCGTTATCATCCGAAATACTATGTTTTAGATATGTTTCCATATCCTTCTGCTGCAGGGTTACATGTTGGCCATATCGAAGGCTATACAGCAACAGATATTATTTCAAGATATAAAAGAATGCAAGGATTTAATGTACTTCATCCGATGGGATGGGATGCTTTTGGTTTACCTTCAGAACAATATGCACTTGCAACTGGTAAAGATCCGAAATCTTTTACATATCAAAACATAGCAAATTTTAAACGACAAATTATTGAGATGGGTAAAGGAGTTGACTGGGATAAAGAATTAGCGACCTCAGATCCTGAATATTACCGCTTTACACAGTGGATTTTTAAGCGTTTTTATGAACGTGGCTTAGCTGTTTTAAAGGATGTTGAAGTCAACTGGTGTGAAGGGTTAGGCACAGTACTTGCTAATGATGAAATCGAGATTATTGATGGTCAAATGGTTTCTGAACGTGGACACTTCCCGGTAATTAAAAAACCAATGCGTCAATGGGTATTAAAAATAACAGATTATGCTCAAAGATTATTAGATGATTTAGATTTAGTGGATTGGCCAGAAAACTTAAAAGAGATGCAAAGAAACTGGATTGGTAAATCCAGTGGTGCGATGATTGAATTTAAGATTAGTGATTCTGATCAAAGTTTTAGTGTTTTTACAACAAGACCTGATACCATTTATGGTGTTACCTATTTAGTCTTAGCACCAGAACATCCACTGGTATCTGAAATTACGACAGAAGATGAACAAAAGGATGTAAAAAAATATATTGAAATGTCTAAATCAAAATCAGATTTAGACCGTATCTCAGATAAGACTAAAACTGGTGTATTTACTGGTGCATTTGCTAAACATCCATTAACCGGTAAACTGATTCCAATTTGGATTGGTGATTATGTTTTAATGCAATATGGTACAGGTGCTGTAATGGCTGTTCCAGCGCATGATGAACGTGATTATGAGTTTGCTATGAAGTATGGTTTAGAAATCATTGAAGTCATTGTAGGCGGTACAGAAGGTGCTTATACTGGAGACGGTATTCATCATCATTCTGGTATCATTGATGGGTTATATAATGATGAAGCTAAAGAAAAGATTATTGATTATTTAGAAAAAAGAAATATTGGTCATGCACATCATACCTTTAAGCTAAGAGATTGGGTCTTTTCTCGTCAAAGATACTGGGGTGAACCATTCCCAGTTATATATGATCAGTTTGGTAACATTCATTTAGTAAATGATGATGAGTTACCTCTTGAGTTACCATATTTAGAGTATATTAAACCAAGTGGAACTGGTGAATCACCACTTGCACATGCAGAAGATTGGTTAAAGGTAGAAGTTAATGGTGGTATTGGAAGAAGAGATACCAATACAATGCCACAACTTGCCGGATCTTCTTGGTACTATATTGCATATATTCTAAAAAATCATTTAGGATATATTCCTTTAGATTCAGAAGAAGCTAAAGAGGTCCTTGATCAATTTTTACCAGTAGACTTATATGTTGGTGGTACTGAACATGCGGTTGGACATTTACTATATGCAAGATTTTGGCATAAAGTATTTTATGATATGGGTTTAGTAAGTAGTAAAGAACCATTTATGAAATTAGTCAATCAAGGTATGATTTTAGGTGAAGATCATTCAAAGATGAGTAAATCTAAAGGTAATACAGTTTCTCCAGATGACTTTATATTATCTCATGGTGCCGATGCACTTAGAACATTTGAAATGTTTATGGGACCTTTAGAGTCAGAAAAACCTTGGAGTAATGAAGGACTTGACGGCTCTAAACGCTTTTTAGATCGAGTTTGGCGTATGTTTGATTTTGAGATTACACACGATAATGTTAAAGAACTAGATACCATATATCATCAAACAATCAAAAAAGTGACTGATGATTATGAGAAACTAGCATTTAATACCGCAATTTCTCAAATGATGATTTTTGTTAATGAGGTCTATAAAGTTCAAAGAATCAGTAAGAATCAAGCAAGAGGGCTTTTAAAGTTATTAAACCCAATTGCACCACATATGACTGAAGAATTAAATTACAGTGTCTTAAATCATCATGAAGAGCTCATTTACTCTGATTGGCCAAAATACGATGAAGCTTATTTAATTGAACATGAAGTTGAAGTGGTAGTCCAAGTTAATGGTAAACTACGTGCAAGACTTCAAGTTAAACGTGATATGATTGAACAAGATATGAAAAAGTTAGCACTTGAACATGAAAATGTTGTCAAACATTTAGAAAATCTTGAAGTCATTAAAGTCATTGTTATTCCGAATAAAATTGTAAATATTGTTGCTAAATAAGAAAAAGCACCACTAATACTTCCAAAAGAAGATTTGTGGTGCTTGTTTTTTTGATTCAAAGTTATTTTTAATTATGCGGTAAGAAAGTTTTGTTTGATCTAAAAAGGTTTGAATGAAACATAATTCTTTTAAGCCTTCATCATGTCCGGGATAGGCAACAATTAAGACGAATCCTTGATGCTTTTGATGAATAGATTTCAATGTTTTTATGGTTGTTTCTAAGGTGGTTGAGACCTTTTTATCGCCACCAGGCAGATAACCTAAATTAAAGATAATACCATCATATGTTGGAATATCTGTTGTTATAAACTCATGACTTTTATGTAAATATGTAATATTTTGATAGTCTTTTGTTAGTAACTTAGAATGATCGATTGCTGTTTGTAGAACATCATATGCATAAACATGTTTAACATGTTTGGCTAAAAATAATGTATCATGACCATTACCGGTTGTAGCATCTACAATGATTGAATCACTATGGATATGTTCTAGAATTAGATCATGTGCAAGTTCATTGATTCGTTTGTTCATATAAGTCACCTTGATATGCATTTAAGGCTCTAAGTCTTTTATCAATTTGATTGGCTACTACGAATTTCTTTTTAGTCCATGTTGGAGCAATTAACATTTCATCTGGTGCATCACCGGTTACACGGTGTACAATAATATCTTTTCTTAAGTGGCGTAATTGATCAACGGTAATATCTACATAAGACTCTAATGTTAAAAGTTCCCATGGATTTTTAAGATATTCATAACCCATTTTAGTTTTTTCCATTAAGTGTAGCATATGTATTTTGATACCTTGAATTGGTAATGTATTTAAGTGTTTAACGGTCTCTAACATCATGTCTTTAGTCTCAGTAGGTAGTCCATTAATAATATGCACAACAACTTCTAATCCTTTCTTATTTAGACGATAAACGGCATCATCAAAGGTTTTTAAGTCATGTGCCCGATTGATTAAATCAGAAGTAGATTGATGAATAGTTTGAAGACCCAATTCAACTTGAACTGGAATTCTTTGATTGAGTTCTGCTAAGTATTCAAC
>DHEJ01000028.1:4436-7701 GCA_002399815.1 Acholeplasmataceae bacterium UBA4853 | reverse complement strand
TTCTTATCCCCTGCAAAATCACCACTACCCATCCAAGAACAAAAAGTACATCCTCCAGATGCAACTGTCCCATCAATATTGGGACAAGTAAAGCCAGCATTTAAGGCAACCTTAAAAACTTTCTTATGATATTTTTTACGATAGTAATTATTGAGTGTGTTATAGTGCTTTTCAGCTGTCATTAAGTTCATATTTTCACCAATTAATATTCTACCATATATGATTTGATATGTTATAATGAAGTTAGAAAAGGAAGTGCTGTATGTATCAGAGATTTAAACGTAGTTTAATTAAACCGTCTGAATTAGGTATGTATATTAAAGACTCATGGTTAAGAATATGGGTTTACTTTTTTTTATTGCTTGTGGTTGGTACATTTCCATTCCTATTAATTATTTATGCAACACCTGGTTTAAATAATGCACAGATTCAAAATGTATCATCAAATTTTGTTGAAAACTTACAAAGTAATTACACAGTGGTTGACAATAGTCTAGTCATACCTTTGGAAGAACAAAGTCTTATTAGAGGTCATGAGTTCGATTTATATGCTATAAGCATAAGTCATGCACCTAGGTTATCAGGATATCAACAAGTAAGTATACATTTTAGCAAAGAATACGTACAATTTTTTGTATCAATCTACTTAGTAAAGACGTATACTTATAGTGACTTAAATTTAAACGGATTTAGTTTTAATGACTATAGTTCACAAAATATAGATCGATTTATACGTGCAATAAATTATATGGTCATAGATAACCAAGTGCCTAATAAATTATTTCAAACGACTACTGTACTCATTAATTACGCGATTGAATATTTATTTTTTATCATCTTTGGTATATTTTTAAGCAGAGTTGCATTAAATTTTAGTATTAAGTTTAAGATTGCTGTTTATGCGTTAACAATTTATGTTGTCTTTGGATTATTCTCAGTTTTATTTAACTTAGGAATCTTATCATTTGTAGGTATTATCTTTCTAGTAATTTATTTAAACAAAGCATTTACTAGAATTGTTGTTTATTAAAGGAGTTTTATGTCTAGCAAATTTAACTTGTTTCTGAAGCAAGCACAACTAAATACATTCCCACTATCAGAGGCAAAACTTAACTTTGTCATAGTTAAGAAAAAGGATAAACAACTCACATTTGATGTGACATTTAAGTCTTTAATGAGTCCGCCTCAAATGAGTTTATTTATCAATCAACTTCAAACCTTTTTTGCTAAACCAAATGTGGTTGATATGATTGACTATCAACTTCATTTTGAGTCTTATGATCTTAGTGAGTATTTTAAAGGATATTATGATTTCATTGTGCATAAAGCGGGTGAAATTTTACCACCTTTAGCTGTATTTAAAAATTATGGGGTTGAGTTCCATGATAATATCTATCAAATTCTTGTTGAAAAGGATAGTCGTGGAATAAAAAAATACTTACCTGAGTTACAAAAGTTGTTTGAAAAACATGGACTTATGGTGATACTAGAATTAAAGATTAATGAAGTTTTGGTCCCAATCCAAGAACAAGTAAGTCGTCATATTGAAGAACAAAAAGAATCTCTTGAACGTCTTGTTAAAACTCAAGATACTTTAGTCTTAGATCAAAAAACAACTTTTAATCGTAAATCATCACCTTCTGCGGTTGCTATAAAAGAAATTCCAACTTCAGCTTATGAACTTGATAAGTATAAAAATGAAAAAGGTGATACCAACTTTTTAATTGAAGGTGAAGTATTTAAAACTGAATTTAGAGTACTTCGTAATACCAACTTATTAACCATTTCGATGTTTGATGATGAAGATGCAATCACTGTTAAAAGATTTGTTAAAACACCTAAAGATGTTACCCTTGCTAAAGAAGTTAAGGTGGGGGATATCGTTCAAATATCTGGAGAAGCAACCTATGATACATTTCAAAAAGAAGTGGTCATTATGGCTAGAGCCTTTTATCAAATAGATCGACCTAAAAAGTTAGAAAGAATTGATAAAGCTAAAGAAAAACGAGTTGAGTTTCATATTCATACCAAAGCATCACCTATGGATGCTGTCAACTCGATTGAAGAATATGTAGCGACTTTAGAAAAGTGGGGACACGAAGCGTTTGCGATTACCGATCGTAATGGTTTATATGCATACCCTGATTTATATAAAGCAGTAAAGAATAAGAAAATAAAGCCGATTTATGGTGTAGAACTAGATTTTGTAGATGATGAAGATTTTAGAATTGCTTCTGATTTTAATGAGGATTTTTCACTTAAAGAAGCAACCTATGTAGTCTTTGATATCGAAACAACAGGACTTTCACATACCAGAGATAAGATCATTGAAATCGCCGGTTATAAATTAACTAATGGTATGATTGGTGAAAGATTTGAATATTTAATTGACCCAGAAGAAAAACTTTCAGAACTCACTAAAAAGATTACAAATATTACAGATGATATGGTCGTTGGTCAAGAAACAATTGATAAAGTATTACCAAAGTTTTTTGAGTTCATTAAGGGCTCTGTTTTAGTTGCCCATAATGCTGGTTTTGATACAGGGTTTATATTTGAACAAGCGAAAAAATTAAAAATTAAGCATGATGAATTTGCAGTAATAGATACATTAAATATTGCTAGATACTTCTATAATGCTGATGGTAAAGAAAATAATCATGCAAGATTCTATAAGAATGATTCAGGTAATATTCCAGATTTAAAACGATTTAACTTAAAGGCATTAACTAAGTTCTTTAAGGTCAATTTAGATGCACATCATAGAGCAATTTATGATGCATATGCAACAGCTGAAGTCTTTATCCATATGCTTCAAAATTTCTATAAAGAAGAGATTATTACCTATTTTGAATTAAATGCTTCACTCGATGAAGATGAGGTTTGGCGTCATCCAATTCCTAAGAATGCATTAGTACTAGCAGCGAATCAAGCAGGATATAAAAATTTATTTAAAGTTGTATCTGATGCATTAACTACACACTTTGATGGTGGTCCAAGATTAACTAAAAGTGCATATTTAAAATTTCAAGATGGTCTTTTAATTGGTAGTGGTTCAGACCGTGGTGAAGTATTTGAAGCAGCACTAAATTTAAATGATGAAGCACTAAAAAAAGCTATTTCATTTTATGATTATATAGAAGTACATCCATTAAATGCATATGCTCACTTAATGGAGGATTTAGGGGTACTAGCAAAAGAGATTTTACAAGCAGCTATTAAAAAGATTATTGATTATGGTAAAAAGCTCGGTAAAATCGTTATT
>DHEJ01000028.1:0-4188 GCA_002399815.1 Acholeplasmataceae bacterium UBA4853 | reverse complement strand
GAAATGTTGGATGCGTTTAATTTCTTAGATAGTGATACAGCTTATGAAATTGTTGTAACAAATACTAAAAAATTAAGTAGTATGATTGAACCTGTACAAGCATTTCCTAAAGAACTATATTCAATTACAGATGATGCATTTAAGGATACTTTAGGTATTCCTTCAATTGCCAATCATATTACTCACATGATTGATCAAAAAGCAAAACATTTATATGGAAATCCAATTCATCCATATGTTAAAGCAAGAATTGATCGTGAATTAAATAATATTATTGAAAACAAATTTGCACCTATTTACTTTATATCTCATTTATTGGTTAAAAAATCACTGGATGATGGTTATTTAGTAGGGTCTAGAGGATCAGTGGGTTCATCGCTTGTAGCAACCCTACTTGATATTACTGAAGTAAATCCTTTAAGACCACATTATAGATGTCGTAACGCTGATTATTCAGTCTTTAAAATGACCGATGATGAAGTTTACGAACAAGGCATTGAAAAGATTGATGAGCCATTTATTGAATTATTAAAGCATGTGAAATCAGGTTATGATTTACCAAATCAAACATGTCCTATTTGTGGAGCAGATCTACTTAAAGATGGTCATGATATTCCGTTTGAAACCTTCCTTGGTTTTGATGGAGATAAAGTACCTGATATCGATTTAAACTTCTCAGGAGATTATCAATCTAAGGCACATGATTATGTTAAGGAGTTATTAGGTGAAGCATACTCATTTAGAGCGGGTACGATTCAAACAGTCGCTGAAAGAAATGCTTATGGTTATGTTAAAGGTTATTTAGAAGATCAAGGGATTTCAGCAAGATCTGCCTATATTGAAAGACTTGCTAAAGGTATTGAAGGGGTTAGAAGATCAACTGGACAACATCCAGGTGGTATTGTTGTTGTACCTAAACATAAAAGTATTTATGATGTAACACCAATTCAATATCCAGCAGATGATGTAAAATCAAGTTGGAAGACAACACATTTTGATTATCACTCATTTGAGGATAACTTATTAAAACTAGATATACTCGGACATGATGATCCAACAATGATTAAATTCTTGATGGATTATGTATTAAAACATCCAGGTGATTTTCCATTTAGTAAAGCTCAAGATATTCCACTAGATGATCCAAATGTTTATAAGTTGTTTCAATCAACCGATATTATTGGATTTAAAGGGGATGAGGTTTATGGTGATATAGCAAGTTATGCAATTCCAGAGTTTGGAACACCATTTACTAGACAAATGTTACAAGATACAAAACCAAATACATTTGCTGGACTCGTTAAAATATCCGGATTATCTCATGGGACAGATGTTTGGTTAAAGAACTCTCAAGATTTAGTCTTAGGAAAAACTCAGTTTGGAACGATTTCTTTTGATGAAGTTATTGGGTGTCGTGATGATATTATGGTTGAATTATCAAACAGAGGTATGTCATCTAGTAAAGCATTTGAGATTATGGAGTTTGTTAGAAAAGGAAAACCTTCTTCAAACCCAGCTAAATGGAATGATTATGAAGCTGAAATGAAAGCAAATAAGATTCCAGATTGGTATATTTGGAGTGCATCACAGATTAAGTATATGTTCCCTAAGGCGCATGCGACTGCATATGTGATTATGGCTATGAGAATTGCTTGGTTTAAAGTATATAAACCATTGTTATTTTATTCGGGATTCTTTAGTAAAAGAGCAGTTCAGTTTGATCATGATACAATGATTTCTGGGTATAACGCGATTAGAAATCGAATTAATGCGTTATTAAATGCTACGGATTTAAAGAATAAAGATGAAGATGTGATGGTGACATTATATGTTGCTCTTGAAATGACCAAACGTGGATTTAAGTTTTTACCAGTTGACATTAATAAGTCTCATGCTTCAGAATTTATTATGGAAAAAGATGGACTTAGAATGCCTTTTGTATCCGTTGATGGATTAGGTATGCAAGTTGCTATTGGTGTTGTTGAAAGTAGAGAAGAAAGACCATTTGTTTCAAAAGAGGATGTTCAAAGAAGAACAAAGTTAAATAAGACCGTTTTTGAAAAATTGGATTTAATCGGGTCATTCAAAGACTTAAGAGAATCAAGTGGTGAAATTGAGAGTGGATTGTTCGCCTATAAATATTAAATGTATAAATTTACACATATTAAAAACTTTGAATGTTAAAATATTTTGATTCATTGTATAATTACAAGTGAAAAAGATTAAAGAGGTGAAAGCAATATGCGCAGTTCAAATCCAATTTTCACAAATTTAGAAAAAACAACATTTTCTAATTCTGCTGAAACAGCAACAAAAACAGGTATTACGATTAAAACTATTATCTTATTGTTAACGACTTTAGTTACCGGGTTTTTCTCGGTCCAAATTGCAACAGCATTACCTGAACCAGTTCTTTATGCAGTTTTAATTGGTTCTGGGATTCTTGCTTTTATAGCTGTGATGTTAGCAACTTTTGTTCCTAAAACAGCTTTAGTGATGTCAATAGTTTATGCATTACTTCAAGGTTTTGTTTATGGACTCATCACTTGGATTTTAGAATCAATTTTTCCTGGGGTTGCAGTGACTGCATTACTAGGAACTGGTACAGTATTTACAGTCATGTTTATCTTATATAATACAGGTTTATTAAGAGGATCAGCATTACTTAGATCAGTGGTTTTAGGCTCATTATTAACATTTATTGTTGGTTCACTCATTTTATCTGTGACATCTCTGGTTAATCCAGGTTTCATTGAAAGTTTCTATTCATTTGATTTAGCAGTTGGAATTAGTTTATTCTTAATTGTTATTGGAGCATTAATGTTAACTCTAGATTTTGAAAGAGCTGAAAATGTAGTAAATATGGGTCTTCCTAAATCTGCTGAATGGAATGTAGCATTAGGATTTATGATCACATTAATTTGGATTTATTATAATATTCTTAGACTTGCTGTAACAATTATGGCAAGAAACAATAATTAAAACGCTGATATAACAAGTAGTAAAACTATTATGTGTTTATGATAAGCGATGTGTGGGATAGTGAAAGCCACCTATAAACATGAGTTTGAATTTCGGTTATGGAGTAGAAAGGTAAAATCTTTCTCGTAAAAATCTTACGTTACAAGATCATTGAGTGCCATAGTTATAAAGCTATGGAACTAAGGTGGTACCGCGAACTTATACGTCCTTAGAGCAGTTTTTATGCTTTAAGGACTTTTATTTTAAAAAAAGAGGGAAAAAGATGAAAGAAAAAATAGAGAATTTAGTCAAAGAATTAAATTTAAAACTAGCTGAATTAAATACTTTAGATGAGGTAGAAGGTTTAAGAGTTTCATATTTAGGTAAAAACGGTGAACTGACTCAATTAATGGGGTTAATTAAAACATTACCTAATGAAGAAAAACCATTATTTGGTAAATGGATTAATGAAGCTAAGGTTGCAATGGAATCACTCATTGTAGAAAAGAAAAATGTATTATTAGCTCAAGTGATTAAAGAAAAATTAGCAAAAGAAGCAATTGATGTTACTGCACCAGGTTTTCAGTTTAATGTAGGTAGTCTGCATCCTTTAACTAAGGTTATTGAGGATCTAGAAGATTATTTTATTGGACAAGGGTTTAATGTTGCAGAAGGTCCTGAATTAGAACTTGATCATTATAACTTCGAAATGATGAACTTACCTAAAGGGCATCCTGCTAGAGAGATGCATGATTCTTTCTATGTTACAAATAATTTATTATTAAGAACACATACCTCTCCAATTCAAGCAAGATATATGGAAATATCAGAAGGTAAACCAATCGCTATTATTTCTCCAGGAAAAACCTATAGAAGAGATCCAGATGATCGTACTCACAGTCATCAATTTATGCAATTAGAAGGTTTAGTTATTTCTAAGGATGTAAACTTTGGTCATTTAAAAGAAGTGTTATTAAAGATGGCTAAGCATTTATTTGGTGATGAAAGAGAAATCAGATTGAGACCATCTTATTTTCCATTTACAGAACCTTCAGTTGAAGTTGATATTTCATGGCAGAAAAAAGATGGTACACAAAGTTGGATCGAAGTCTTAGGTGCTGGTATGATTCATCCGAATGTTTTAACTATGGGTGGGTATGACCCAAATGTATTTAGTGGGTTTGCTTTTGGAATTGGTATTGAACGTATTGCAATACTTAAATATAA
>DHEJ01000025.1:9749-9919 GCA_002399815.1 Acholeplasmataceae bacterium UBA4853 | reverse complement strand
AAAAAGTTTAATAAGTATTTTGCTTTTACAAAAGCAGGTGTACTTAATAGTTTTGCATACAAATTCAGTGCGTTTGGATGGTTGTTAGGTGATGCTGTAGCCATATTGATTTTATACTATTTGTGGACAGCAATTTATGCAAACTCTCCAGATCCAGTCATTAATGGTAT
>DHEJ01000025.1:0-9463 GCA_002399815.1 Acholeplasmataceae bacterium UBA4853 | reverse complement strand
GCAACATCGATTTTGATGTTTATTCCTTTATTTATCATTGCTTCAATTGCGCTTTATTTTGCCATCGGACTAACGCCACCGAGCATTGGAATCTTCTTACTTTTTGTTGTAAGTTCATTTATATCATTTTTAATCTGTGATGCATTCAATTTTTTAATTGGACAATTAGCAATCTTTACCAATGCACTTTTTGGATTAATGATTACTAAAAATATTTTGTTATCATTTTTATCAGGGAGCTTATTACCGGTTAGTTTCTTTCCTAAATGGTTACAAGATTTGACTGATTTTATGCCATTTTCTAGTATGGTACAAACACCTGTTATGATTTTACTAGGACACTATCAAGTGCTTGATATTTTAAGATTAATTGGCATTCAAATAATTTGGTTTATCATCTTAAACATCTTATGTATCTTTACTTTTAATCGGTTAAAAAAACATATTGTGAGTGTGGGTGGTTAAGATGAAATATTTAAGATTATATCGATTCTATTTTTCTAAGAATGTTAAATCTAGACTATCGTATCGATTGGATGCATTTATTGGTATTTTTGGATTTTTAATTGAAAACATTATTTTATTTTCTACACTTTATCTAACCGTATCAACGATTCCATCTTTAGGTGGTTGGGATATTAACATGTTGGGATTTTTATATGGATATTATTTAATTCCAAAGTCAATCGACCATATCTTCTCAGATAATGTATGGCAATTAGCAAACGGTGGTATCACTAGAGGCTTACTAGATAAGTATTTGATCAGACCATTAAATCCATTATTTCAATTGATTGCAGAAATGGTTCAATTTGAAGGATTAGGTGAGTTTATCTTAGGGATTGTCTTACTGATTATTTATACGCCACTGGTAGCTGTAAACTGGAGTTTTATGAATATTTTGCTCATGATTTTATGTGCAACGTTTGCAACGATATTTTTCTTCTCGATTAAACTGTTTTTTGGATCCATGTCATTTTGGACTAAAAGAAGTATCGAAGTCATGACTCTTGTTTATGATTTTTCCAATTTTGCTAAATACCCAATTGGAATCTTTAATCAAATTATTCGTATTGTATTAACTTTTATTATTCCATTTTCAGTAGTCATATTTTTACCGGTTGAAGCGTTGCTGTTAAATACGAATTTATATTTAGCGACACTTTATACATTTTTAGCAAGTTTCATAATGCTTTTAGTTTCACTCTTCTTATGGAAAAAAGGACTAGGAAAGTACGAAAGTGCTGGAAGTTAATAAAAAAATTTAATAATAAAATTAAAAAAGCACCATTTCATAATCGATTTGATTATCAAGGTGCTTTTTGATTTATTTATTGATCACTTTTTCAAGATATACTTTCAAACTAAGTAACCCGAATGTAAAGATAGATATGACAGGTAGTAGCAACACTAAGCAAAATATTAAAACACTTTGTAGTGATTGTCCTTCAAGAGTTGGATTCATGAATCCGTAAGGGTACCAATTTGTCCAAGGTCCAAGTAAAAGGATAATACCAAAATATAGAATAGGTAAAATCAATGAAACCCAGAAGTGGTATAGTTTAATAGGTTTATCAATGAGTAGATAATAGAATAAAGCATAAAATATTGGGTTTATTGTATGTACTGTATGATTTTGAAAATCCATGTTGGGTTCTCTAAGTAGTGCATGATAGATGATACCTGTCATTAGAATAGCAACTAATCCGATCACAGATAAATATTTAAACCACTTTTTATCTTTTTTTCCTAATAAGAATAATCCCACAACTACAAATATGATGATATTAGAAATGTTAGTAAACATTCTAAATCTTTGTAGTGTCTTCAAGAATGACTCATTAAAGAAGAGTAAATCAAGCATTGCGTATATATTAAACAAGAAAATGAATCCAACAAACCATCTGGAAACATTTTGATTGGTTCTAAGTTTTAATACTAAATTAGAATTTTCCATAGTTAATCTCCTTAGTAACTTATTATACAAGGTTTATTTTTTTTATGAAATGATTTGATTTTTGAAAATCTTATACGCTTTTATTTTTTTGTTTATCTGTAAAGAAGAATAAAAATAAAGATGAAATGATAGACCCTATAAACCCGACTGCTGCATAACCTGAGAATATAAAGTAAATCAATTTACCAAAATCGTTAGTTATGAGTGCTAAGATAAAAAACATTAAAGTGATTATAAGAAGTAAACCGGGAATTAAAAATACAAGTAACCTAATTAACTTCATCAATAAACCACTCAATAAAAGGTTTATTAATGAAATAACTAAGATAATGACTGAAATTGTAAATATTTGAGTATAATCATTTAACATTCATAACACCTCGCTTTGACTAAATTATATAATATTTATTAAAATAAAACGCTTACTATGCAGTTATCATTATAAATAAGCGCACTTCTGTTTAGTATAATAAACGTTTATCAAATTATTATAGATATCTTTGACATCATATATTTAATTTGATAACATGATAGTAAATCGATAAAACGGGGATAATAAAATATGAAGATTGATGATTTGATTTTAAAGCTAAATGTGCGCTTGGAAAGAAACGCATATCGAGGTACGATTAATGGGTTTGAGTTTCAATTAACGCATCTATCAGCTTTAGGTGCAAAGAGTTATTTTGTTTCATTTTTACTGGATCGTTCACTTATTCCGGAGGAAATCAAAAAAATTCAAAAAGTTTTAGGTATGGCAAATTTTGCTGTCATTAGTGGAGCGATTCAACCAAGTAACGTTATTAGTGTCGGTATTAGAAATATTGAGAAGACTAGATTAAAATTAGTTGAATTGACTAAGGAATTAAAGTCTATGGGCCTAAGTCCTTTAACTACTGATATTTACGGTCATGATGCTGAGGTTGATGGTTATAAACAAGTTCTTTTTTCAAGCAATCACCAACAAAGTTATCGAATTTTTGGCTTACATGTACCTGTCAATTTAGAGAAGTTTAATGAAAAACAAAATCAAATCATTGAATCTATAAAAAAAGAAGAATCAAAGAATAATCAGTTACTAAGAGGTATTTTCTTTGCAATCATTGGAGCATTATTAGGGGCAATTCCTTCAATATTAGTTTATTTTGGTGGGTATATGCTTTGGTTACTTTATGTGCTTATACCACTTATGTCATTTTATCTTTATAAAAAAGGTAGAGGGCCACAACAACCTAATGTTCCTATATTAATTGGATTTATTTCATTTACTGTAGGTATTGGTTCATTACTTTATATTTGGTATGATATGGCTACATTTTATGGAGTATCTCTAGGTGATTTATTTGGTATTGCTGAAATATCATCTGCACTTTTAGGTGATTTAATGTTTTGTGTATTAGGAAATATCTTTGGAATTTATGCTAGTTGGAAATTCATTTATTCTAGAACTAATGCTGCTAAAATAAAGGAACTTGAAAGTATTACATAAGTTTGTTAAATGATTTTACTTGTAATTTAGTTAATATTTATTAAAATCTCATGTATAATTAAGGTATTCAAATAAGGAGAGAATAAATATGAAACTTTCTTATAGTTGGTTGTTAAAATGGATTCTAGCAGCTATTTTAATAGGTGTTGGATTTACGATGTTTTTTTCAAAAGAACTTGTTTTCTTAGTTACCGGAATAGTCATTATAGTCTTTTCTTTATTTAGAGTAGTACCACTGGTAAAATCACTGAATAAAGAAATATTAAGAACTATAAACATTATAGAAATATTACTAGACCTTATATTAGGTGGAATTATGATCTATGTTGGTACTCAAGCATTATCAACAGATTGGAATCCAGAGGCTATTTGGAGTGTTGTTTATAAATATACTTTAGTATTTGTTTTAATGGTTCGTGGCATCGTATTTTTATATTCAACAGTATTCTTAGAAGAAAAGACGGAACAGATCAAGTTTTGGTCACATCTTGCAATATTTGCACTAGGTGCAGCTATTATTGGAATTGAAAATTTCAATGAAGAATGGATTGCTTGGTTATTGCTAGCGATATCGCTATTAGGCGGTGGATATTTAATTTATGATGGTGCTAATGGTTATGGTAACTACCGTAAGTATAGTCAAAGATTGAATCAACCAAAAGAAATTGCTAAAGATTCAAAAGTTGAAAAAGAACTTCCAAAAACTGATCAACCAGCAATTGAAAAAGATGATAAAGATCGACCATTTGTTAGTTAAACAATTTACATCATCATCTTGTTAGATATATAGTGAATATAGATGTTCCTAAAGGAAC
Source organism: Acholeplasmataceae bacterium UBA4853 (assembly GCA_002399815.1). Classification (GTDB taxonomy): domain Bacteria; phylum Bacillota_I; class Bacilli_A; order Acholeplasmatales; family Acholeplasmataceae; genus Acholeplasma. Next base: position 5,202 of record DHEJ01000025.1, on the reverse strand, counting down.
ATCTATTTTTTTATATATTCAGTGTAAACGCTTTTAATTGTTTTGAACATCAAAATAATTGACAAATAAGTTTAAAGTGATAGAATTAAAATATGTTTGATTTTCAAATGATTTGAAATTGGAATTATTATATGAACAAGTATATAATTAAGAAATTTATAGGGCTTTTTGCCTGTAGTTATTTAATGCTTGTGATATAGTAGTTTATAAATCTAATTGATTTGACATAAATAAGAATATAGAGAGAGTACTATGAAATATAATGAAATTAAAAGTATCATTAAAGATTTCGAAGCTTCATCTTTAACGATTTTAGAATTAGAAGCTGATAATGTAAAATTAAAATTATCTAAAAATAAAGAGCAATTAATAGAAGCAAAACAAAAGTCTGAAGTAGAGGAAGTTACTCAAACTACAACAAGTGAAAAAGTTATATCACCAACGACAAGTTCATTACCTTCTGCAACAATTAAATCTCCACTTGTAGGTACTTTTTATGAATCCTCAACACCTCAAGGTAAAGCATTTGTAAAACCAGGTGATCAAGTTAAAAAGGGTCAAGTAGTATGTATTGTGGAAGCAATGAAGATAATGAATGAAATCACATCGCCTATTGATGGTAAAATCGAAAAAGTTTTATTCAAAAATGGTGATGTAGTTGGTTTTGATGATGTTATCTTCTCATTGGTGCAATAATGGCTCAGAATAAGGTATTAGTTGCGAACCGTGGAGAGATTGCAGTAAGAATCATTAGAGCTTGTAAAGAGTTAGGTATTCCTGTTGTAGCAATATATTCTAAAGCAGACGAAAGTAGTTTACACACAAAATTAGCAGATGAAGCTGTTTGTATTGGTCCTGCAAGATCAAAAGACAGTTATTTAAACATGCAAGCTGTTTTAAGTGCAGCAATCGCAACTGGATGTAATGCTATTCATCCAGGTTATGGCTTTTTATCGGAAAATGCGAAATTTATTGAAATGGTTGAAGCTACAGGAATTAAATTTATTGGACCTTCATCTAACGTTGTTAGTAAATTAGGAGATAAAGCTACTGCTAAGGCTATTGCTAAATCAAGTGGTGTACCTATTGTAGAAGGATCTGATGGCATTATTGCAGATAAAGAAGACGGATTAAAAGTTGCTAGACATATTGGATATCCAGTAATGATTAAAGCAAGTTCTGGTGGTGGTGGACGCGGTATTGCTGTTGCCCATAATGATGTTGAATTCGTCAAGTTTTTCGAATTAACTTCAATGGAAGCAGAAACATCTTTTGGTGATAAATCTGTTTATGTTGAAAGATTCGTTGAAAATCCTAGACATATCGAAATTCAAATTATGGGAGATTCTAAGGGCAATGTCGTTCACTTATTTGAACGTGATTGTTCGATGCAAAGAAGAAATCAAAAGCTTATAGAAGAAGCACCCTCAGCAATTTTAACAGATGACTTAAGAAGAAAAATGGGTAATGCAGCTGTAAAACTTGCCAAAAGTGTAGGTTATGAAGGTGCTGGAACCATAGAATTCTTAGTTGATAAAAGAAATAACTTCTATTTTATTGAAATGAATACAAGAATTCAAGTAGAACATCCAGTTACAGAAATGATTACTGGGATAGATTTAGTTAAGGAACAAATTAAAGTTGCATATGGTAAGGAGCTTTCTTTTAAACAAAGAGATTTAAAAATACTTGGCCATGCAATTGAATGTCGTATTAATGCTGAAAATCCATTAAATAATTTTATGCCAACTCCAGGTAGAATTACAAAAATCTTATTCCCTGGTGGTTTTAATGTTAGATTTGATTCACATATCTATCCTGATTATGACGTACCACCGTTTTATGACTCAATGTTAGGTAAGTTAATAGTATTTGCTCCAACAAGAAAAGAAGCAATTAGAAAAATGAGAATATCATTAGAACAACTATTTATTGATGGTATTACAACAAATATTGAATATCAATATGCAATAATGCATGCACCTGAATTCATTAAAGGTTCTTATGATACAGGATTTATTGCAAAATTTAATGGACTGATTCAAGGTGAATATAATGAAGAACTTATTGGATGAGCGTAAAGCAAGATTAACTAAGTTCCAGGAAATTATAAAAAAACGTCCGATTGAAACAAAACCTGTAGATATCCCAGATGGGGTATTTACTCAATGTGAACAATGTAATTCTGCTATATATAATAAAGATCTTGAAGGTAATTTAGAAGTTTGCCCTTATTGTGGCTATCATTTTAGAATTAATGCCCAAAAACGCATTCTTTTTACCTTAGATGAAAACACATTTACAGAAATTAATTCTCGAATTACTTCTAAAAATCCATTAGATATGCCTGATTATCTAGATAAACTAGAAAAAGGTAAACGTATGTCTAAGATGGATGAAGCATTTGTTTCTGGTTATGGAAAAATAGATGGAACGAAAGTTGCATTTGGAGTTCTAGATTCCTTTTTTATGATGGGTTCAATGGGTTCTGCAGTTGGAGAAAAAATTACAAGATTAATAGAATATGCAGCCGAAAAGAATTTACCGCTGGTTATATTTAGTGCATCTGGTGGTGCTAGAATGCAAGAAGGTATTTTATCTCTCATGCAAATGGCTAAAACCTCAGCAGCGCTCAATCGTTTGGATAAAAAAGGTTTATTATTTATTTCTGTTATGACAAATCCTACTACGGGTGGTGTAGCTGCTAGTTTTGCAAGTTTAGGTGATATCAATATTGCGGAGCGTTCCAGTCTGATTGGCTTTGCTGGAGCTAGAGTCATTAAACAAACTATTGGACAGGATTTACCATCAGGCTTTCAGACCGATTTATTTCAATTATCAAAGGGACAAGTAGATTTAGTTGTCTTAAGAAAACAAATGAAGTCAACAATTTCTAGTTTGATTAAATTTCATCAAAAGGAGAAAAAATCATGACAGAAGCAGACAAGGTTTGGCAAAAAGTAAAACTTGCTAGAAGTACAGAAAGACCAACTGCAAGTGAATTGATTAAGCGTTTGTTTCCTGATTTTATTGAATTACATGGTGATAGACTCTTTGGTGATGATCAAGCAATTATTGGTGGTATTGGTTCAATTGGAAATATCCCAGTAACTATCATTGCAGAAGAAAAAGGTACAAATACTGAAGATAAAATTAAAAGAAACTTTGGAATGCCTCACCCTGAAGGATACCGTAAAGCATTACGTTTAATGCAACAAGCAGAAAAATTCAAACGACCTATTATTACAGTGATTGATACACCTGGTGCATATCCTGGATTAGGTGCTGAAGAGCGTGGTCAAGCACAAGCAATTGCTTTAAATTTAAAACAGTTAATGGAATTAAAAACACCAATTATTGTCGTTGTTTTAGGTGAAGGTGGTTCTGGTGGTGCTTTAGCTGTTGGTATTGGCGATGAAATTTTAATGTTTGAAAATGCAATATATTCGATTTTATCACCTGAAGGATTTGCATCAATTTTATTTAAGGATAGTTCAAAAGCAAAAGAAGCTGCAGTTTTAATGAAAATGACTGCACCGGATTTATTATCTTTTGGAATTATTGATCAAATTATTCCTGAAGGTCTAGGTTTAGATCAAGAACCACAAATAGGATTTCATAATCTAGAAAAAACTATAATTGATCAACTAAAAAAATTAATGAAAACACCAATAGATAAGTTACTTAGCAATCGCTATTTAAAATTTAGAAAAATGGGTGTCTATGAGGAAAGTGTAAGGTTAAATGAAAACAGCTCAAGTTAGAATTGTATCAACTGGTCATTATACGCCAGAGAAAATTATGACAAATGATGATTTTTCTAAGTTTTTAGAAACTAATGATGAATGGATTACAACCAGAACAGGTATTAAAAGAAGACATATTGCAGAAAATGAAACTTCAATTGATCTTGCATTTAATGCGGCACTTAATGCCATTAGCAATTCTAAATATGATAAAGAAAAGATTGATTTGATTATTGTTGCAAGTATTACTTCACCGATAAAAACACCATCAATAGCAAATTTAATTCAGGCAAAATTGGGATTAAATCATAAAAATATTGTATCTTTTGATATTAATGCCGCTTGTAGTGGATTTGTGTATGCACTAGAAGTAGCAAGTAGTATGCTTGCTAGCGGTATGTATCAAAGTGCTTTAGTCATTGGTTCTGAGCATATGTCATCGATTCTAGATTATACTGACCGCTCAACAGCGATATTATTTGGTGATGGTGCAGGTGCTGCAATCGTTGAAAAAAGTGATGATCCTAAGGATGCTATTTATTTTTATAATGGTTCTAGAGGTGATGATACTAAGATTTTATGGATAGACCCTAAAGTTAAGATGGAGGGTAAAGAAGTCTATAAATTTGCAGTAGATATTATGCCAAAGGCAATACATGCAGTGTTAAAACGTGCTAAACTAGAAATATCTGATATTGATGTAATCATTCCTCATCAAGCAAATTACCGTATTATTCAAAGTGTTGCTAAAGATATGGGATTACCAATTGAAAGATTCTTAATGAATTTAGAAGAGTATGGTAATACTTCATCTGCAAGTATTCCAATTCTATTGGATGAATATAAACAAAAAGAACATAAAACAAAGAGAGCATTATTGATAGGATTTGGCGGTGGTTTCACATGGGGAGCTGCAATTTTAAATATCTAATCCACCATATGAATAAAAGATTTAATCGTTGATGTAAAACATATAAAGACTAGTGGGAATTATTATGAAAAAAGCTATTTTATTTTCAGGTCAAGGCGCTCAAGTGGTTGGGATGGGCTTAGACTTTATACAAAAAGAACCAATACTATTAAGTCGCTTGAAATCTTATGAACAGATTTTAGGGTTAGATATCATTGAATTATTAAATGATGCTGAAAAGATTAATGATACTAGGTATACACAACCACTAATGGTGATTGTAGAAATGTTAATTCATGACTATTTAATCGATTTAGGATTAAAAGTTGATGGTTATGCAGGGTTTTCATTAGGTGAATTTACAGGACTATATACTGCTGGATTTTACGATGATAAAACCATATTGAAATTAATTAACCAAAGAGCGATTTATATGCAAGAAGCAAGTCATAAGACAGAAGGTTTAATGGCTGCAATACTTGGATTAGAAGATCAAGTGGTAGAAAATATTTGTAAGAATATATCCACTACATCTGATATTGTAGT
>DHEJ01000004.1 GCA_002399815.1 Acholeplasmataceae bacterium UBA4853 | reverse complement strand
AAAATACCATAATCAACGGTATGATTTGCTACATTGGTTGCTACCGTTTTAGCATAATCAGGATAGTCTACTCGGTCAATTGATTTTGCTCCAAAATCAACAACCTCATAGCCTTTACTTAATAAGTGACTAACGAGTTCGTTCTTTAATTCAAACCCCGCATGGTCTGCACCTAGTCCTATTTTCATAATTAGATCTCCTTTTTTATCATATTATATCATACAATAACTAACCACTTCTTACATCTAATAAAATATTAATTTTGTTCCATATTCTCTTTAACAAATTGACGTTTACGTTCTTGAGCCGTTAAATATTTCTTTCTTAAACGAATAGATTTAGGGGTAATTTCGATTAATTCATCATCATTGATGAAATCCATACATGCCTCTAAACTCATCTCAATTGGGCGTTTTAATACGGTTGTAGAATCCTTACCAGCCGAACGCATGTTTGTTAATTTCTTTTCTTCAACAACATTAATAACTAAATCATTATCTTTATTATGAATACCAACAATCATACCTTCATAGACATTAACTCTAGCACCTAAGAAAAACATTCCACGGTCTTCTAAGTATCCCATAGCATATGCAGTAGTCATACCTTCTTTTAATGAAATTAATGCACCATTTTCACGGTTACCCACAGCATAGTTAATCATTGGACGATAATCTAAGAAGATATGAGAAATAATTCCATACCCTTTAGTCACAGTTAAAAACTGAGTCATTAACCCAATTAAGCCACGTGATGGCATATGATAAATTAAGCGTGTCTCATTAATACCTTGATCCATCTTAATGACATCACCTCTACGGTTACCAAGTAGTTCCATTACTGAACCTACATAATCATTTGGTGTATCTACTTGAACTTCTTCGTATGGTTCAAACATCTTACCATCAATTTCTTTTAAGATAACTTTTGGTCTAGATACTTGGAATTCAAATCCTTCTCTACGCATTGATTCAATTAAAATACCTAAGTGTAATTCACCACGGCCAGAAACCATCCATGATTCAGAACCACCAGAACGATCTACTTTTAATGAAACGTCTTTTTGAACTTCTTTATATAATCTTTCATCAATCTTAGATGCTGTAACAAATTTACCTTCTTTACCACTAAATGGTGAGTTATTTGTTAAAAACATCATTTGAACTGTTGGTTCATCAATATGTAATAACGGTAACGCTTCAGTTGAACCAACAGCAGTTACAGTATCACCTACGTGAATATCTGATAATCCAGCAATTGCAACAATATCACCAGCTTCAGCTGATTCAGTTTCAATTTTATTTAATCCAACATATCTAAATAGTTTTTGAATTCTAAAGTTTTCAATTGTACCATCTTTTCTGATACAAGAAACATATTCATTAACTTTTAAAGTACCTCTAAATACTTTACCAATACCCATTCTACCAACATACTCGTTATAATCAATTAATGCTGGTTGGAATTGTAGTGTACCTTCATTAGAAGCATTTGGTTTTGGTACATGGTTTACAATCGTATCTAGTAAAGGTTTCATATTAAATGCATCATTAAAATCCACATTAAATGATGATAATCCTAATAAACCAGATGCATAAATAATTGGAAACTCTAATTGTTCTTCATTAGCACCCAAATCAATAAACAAGTCAAAAACTTGATTCACTGTTTTTCTTGCATCAGCAAACGGACGGTCAATTTTATTAATAACAACAATCGGTTTCAATTTTTCTTCAAGTGCTTTTCTAAGTACGAACTTCGTTTGAGGCATAACCCCATCCTTAGCATCAACAAGTAGTAAAACACCATCAACTAATTTCATGATTCTTTCCACTTCACCACCAAAGTCGGCGTGTCCTGGTGTATCCATGATATTAATTCGGTAGTCTCCATAAATCAGTGAGGTAGCCTTCGCTAAAATGGTAATACCTCTTTCACGTTCAATATCATTACTATCCATTGAACGATCTTGGTGAAACTGATTTTCTCTAAGTATTTCTGATTGTTGTAAAAGTTTATCAACTAAAGTTGTTTTACCGTGATCAACGTGTGCAATAATTGCGACATTTCTAATTTCCATATTTTCATCATCCTTTTTAAGCCTTTATTATTTTATCACACTAAGCCTATATCTCATAAAAAAAAGTCCCATAAAAATAGAACTTTTCTTAAATAGTGGTCATTATGTGTAAATTATGAACTTAATACACTTTTAATATCTTCTAATGTAATACTACCCAATCTAATAATCTTTACTTCATCTGAAGTTAAATCAACAACGGTTGATGAAACTTCACTTAAAGGCTCATTATTTTCATAAATATGACTGACTTCATGATGATATGCTTCATAAATTTGATTATAATCATTCATCGGTGCTTCACCAGATTTATTCACAGAAGTTGTTTTTAAAGGTCCATATTGTTTAAGTAGTGATAGTGCTAACTGATGATTTGGTTTTCTTACACCAATAGTTTTTTCACCAGATAATACTTCATATGCTGGTTTACTCTTTAAAATCAGTGTTAATCCACCCGGCCAAAATTTATTAGCTAATTTAATCGCTTTATCTGTAATATAAGCATAATCACTTAAATCATTTAAATCATTACATAAAATAGCTAACGGTTTATTGAAATCTCTACCTTTAATCTCATAGATTCTTTTAATACCTTCTTTACTTAAAAATCCAGTACCTATACCATAAACCGTATCCGTTGGAAAAATTATGACATCATTCATAGTAAAATCCCACCAATACCAACAAATGTCATACGGTCACGTCCTTGCATATCTTTTTTCTGATAAATTGATGCATCCTTAAAATATTTTAAGACTAATGCTTTAATTTCAGTATTTTGATACATACTATGTTCAAATGCTATGATCGATTTATCTTTAATATACTTACTTGCCTGACTTAAGATGATCTCATAAGGTTTAAGTCCGTTTAAACCACCAAAAAGTGCCAAATTAGGCTCTTTTAAAACAATGTCTTGTACACTTTCACCATCTGGAATGTATGGTGGATTTGCTACGATAATATCGTATTTCTTATCTACATTGCTAAACCAATCTGAAACAAATAAATGAACATTTCCACCTAATTCATGGTTATTTTCCTTAGCTACTTCAAGTGCCTCACTTGAAATATCAGAGGCATCAACAAGCATATTTTTTTCTTCTAAAGATAATGTAACAGCAATACATCCACTACCAGTTCCTAAATCAAGTACATTCACCTTTTTACCATCAAAATATTGATCGTATAAGGATAATACTTCTTCAACTAATTCCTCTGTTTCTCTTCTTGGAATCAAGACTTGGTTATTTACTTTAAACTTATAGCCATAAAAGTAAGAAAAACCTAAAATATGTTGAACTGGAATACTTTCTAATACATACTTATTGACTGCTTCATCAATCATTTTTATAAATGATTCATTCATCTCATCTTTAAGATGTAAATAGAATTCAGATGGTGTATAAAAGGATAGTTCCATAATTAACCACTTAATTGATTCTGGTTCTTTATCATGTTTTAAAGCAAACTTTTGATACTTAGATATCAATTTTTCGATTGTCAAATTTTTTCTCCTTGAAGTGCTTTTGTTTGATATTCATTGATGAGTGGTTCAATGATCAAATCAATTCTACCTTCCATAATGACATCTAATCGGTTTAAGGTTAAACCGATACGATGATCGGTGACTCTATTTTGAGGATAATTATACGTTCTAATTTTTTCACTACGATCTCCTCTTCCAACAAGTGCTTTTCTACTAGCACCTTCTTTTTCAAGTTGATCTTCTAACATCTTATCGTAAATTCTTGAAACAAGTAGTTTATAGGCACGATCTTTATTATCGTGTTGTGATCTTTCTTCTTGAGAAGTTACTACAACACCCGTTGGTACGTGTGTTAATCTAACTGCTGAATAGGTTGTATTAACAGATTGTCCACCAGCACCTGATGATTGATAGGTATCAAATCTAATATCTTCCCATTTCACATCAAACTCAATTTCATCTTGTTCAGGTAATGCAAGTACAACTGCAGTTGATGTATGAATTCTACCTTGAGACTCTGTTTCTGGTACTCTTTGGACACGGTGAACTCCGGACTCATACTTTAAAAATGAGAATGCTTTATCCCCTGAAACAATGAATTCAATACTTGCAAAGCCACCAGAAGAACCATGTGAAATATTCACCACAGATATTTTCCATCCTTTAGCTTCTGCTAACTTTGAATACATCTTAAATAAGTCACCTGCAAAGATATTACCTTCATCACCACCAGCAGCTCCCTTAATTTCAATAATAACGTTTTTATCATCATTGGGATCTTTAGGTAATAATAAAATCTTAAGTTTTTCTTCAAGAATTAGGATTTGATCTTCTAAGCTTGATGCTTCTTCTTTAAACATTTCAATTAATGTAGTATCTGACTCATTGTCTAATAAGTCATGTGTATCCTTTAATTGTGCACTAAGCTCTAAATATTTGTCATAACAAACAACAGTTTCTTCTAATTGTTTAGATTCTTTTAATAATTTAGTCATTTCTTTAACATCACTAATACCAGAACCTAATTTATCCTGAATCTTTAAATAAGTTTCTTTAATTACTTTTAAACGATCAAACATATTTTTACTCCTTAATTGATAAACAGCTTTCTGCTTATATTTCTAATATAGTTATAAATTCTAAATTTTAATTTCATCCTCAATACTTTAGTGTAACCACTTTAAAGATGAACTCATACGTCACCTGAATGACGATCACAATCGTCACCTTTATGACGAAACAACGACAATTTTACCATAAAAGCCGAATTTTTGGTATACTTAAATATGTAGATGGAGGTACTAAAATGATCAAAAATCTATATATGGGTTTAAACACACAAGTTGCAAACTTTCATGTTTTATACACGAAGTTGCATCATTTTCACTGGTTTGTAGCAGGTAAAGATTTCTTTACCCTACATGCAAAATTTGAATCTTTATACGAAGAGATCAATGAATTATACGATCAATTTGCTGAAAGATTAATCATCATCGGTTCAAAACCAGATTCTAGTATTGCTATGTATTTAAAACATACAACCTTAAAAGAATCTGTTGCCGTAAAAACTGATGATATGATCCATGAATTAATGAGTGATTTAACGCAATTAATTCAAGAACTTAAAGCATTAATCCTGATTTCTAATGAACTAGGTGATGATCAAACATCTGATCTACTTATTACAACAGTTAGTTCATTTGAAAAGCATTTATGGATGTTTCAAGCATTTAATAAGTAAAACCTAACCACTAAAAATACATATACTTTTTATCTTAAAAAGGAAAACCTCAAGGACCTTATTTTAAAATTGTCTTTGAGGTTTTTATTTAAACTTAGTTAGATTGATCGTCAACCTTAGATTGTTCAGAGAATCTTGAGTATTGTGGTGCAAAGATAAATTTAATATCTCCGACACGACCTTGACGGTTTTTACGAACCAATATTTCAGTATCACCTGATTGTTCTTGATCCTTTTTCACATTGAAATATTCATCTCTATGAATAAACATAACAATATCGGCATCTTGTTCGATCGAACCAGACTCACGTAAATGAGCTAAGGTTGGTTTCTTATCAGCACTTTTTTCAACATCACGAGATAACTGTGATAATGCTAATACAGGAACTTTTAATTCTTTAGCCATTTGTTTTAAAGCTCTAGAAATTCTAGATACTTCTTCTTGTCTGTTCGCATTTTTTGATTCATCTGCACGAATTAATTGAAGATAGTCAATAACCACTAAATCAAGTTTCTTTTCTTGTGCCAGTCTTCTACATTTCGCTCTAATATCGGAAATATTAGAGGATGCCGAATCATCAAAATAAATATTGTATTCATTTAGTAGCTCAGTAAATGTTTCATATTGACGCCATTCTTGTGGCGTTAATTTACCAGTTCTTAATTTAGAGTTTTCAATATTAGACATACTAGAAATCATACGAGTAACTAATTGTTCATTACTCATTTCCAGTGAGAAAATCGCAACACCTGCTTTCCCATTTTTATTATGGGTTGCAGCATTTAATGCGATGTTCATAGCAAACGCTGATTTACCAACAGCTGGTCTTGCTGCTAGAATAATTAATTCCTCTGGTTGTAGTCCATTCGTATATTCATCTAGTGTTGTAAATCCTGTTTTTAAACCTGTTACATCACCTTTATGCGTATTTAAGAATCTTAACTTCTCAGAAACACCTTTAACAATTTCAGGTAATGGTTTAAATGCCCCAACTTTTCTTCTTTGAGATAAAGATAGAATTGCTGATTCTACTTTATCCAAATAAGCACTGGATTCAATATCTGTTGTGAGTCCACTTGTTGCAAGCTCTTGAGTTACTTTAATCACATCTCTTTTTAAACTGAAATCTTTAACAATTTCAATATATGTTTCGATATGTTCAAGTGAAACTGTAAAATCAGACAGTTCAAGTAAATAACTTAACCCTCCAACAGTTTCTAACTGTGATTTATGTTCAAGTGTTGTTTTAACAGAGGTAAAGTCAATGTCTTTACGACTGTTATATAAATCCTTCATTGCTTGATAAATATATGTATGTTGAACTAAGAAAAAGTCGTCTTCTTTAATTTCATCAAAGATATTTGGTGCAGTATGATTGTCTAAAAATATAGCACCTAAAACGGATTTTTCAGCATCAACGGCATTTGGAATTCTACTGGACATGATTAATCTCTTCTTTCAATAATATTGACTTCGAAGGTCGCTTTAACCCCTTTGTCTAAACCTACAATCACAGGATATATACCAGCAGATGAGATATCTGTTGCTAATTCTAGTTTTTTCTTATCAATTGAAATACCATGTTTCTTTTCAAACTCTTCAACAATTTGTTTAGTCGTAATGGAACCAAATCGTTTACCATCTTGACCCACTTGAATGGATAATGTAATACTCTTTCCTTCAATTTCATTTGCTAATTTCTTCATTAACAAGATATACTTTTCTTCTTGGATTCTTAATAATTCTTTTTGTTCTGCTAATTTCTTAATGTTTTCTTCAGTTGCAGGAATTGCAAGATTTGCACCAATTAAGTAGTTTGCATAACCACCCGCCACTTCAATGGTTTGATCCTTTTTACCCTTACCTTTAACATCATCTAATAATATTACTTTCATAGGTTCGTTGTTTCCTCCGTATTCCAACTGTAAAATATGTTTTAACTGTGCATAAGCATCATCTATTGTAACATCTTTAATCTGAGTAGCAGCACTATTTAAGTGTCCACCACCACCCATTTGTTCCATCATAATTTGAACATTGATTGCACCAAAGCTTCTAGCACTAATACCTACAAGATCTTTATCTAAATAAACAATGGTAAATGCTGCATCAATATCTCTAATATCCAATAATGCTTGAGATACCTGAGCAATAAATGCTCTATCATTGTGTATTTGATCTGATTTAACAATAGCAAACCTATCTAAAAATACTTCAACATTTGATAATAACGCATTTTGTTCAATGGTTGTACTTAAATCATTACGCATCCAGGTTCTAACCATGATCGTATCGGCACCATAATCTTTTAACTTAGATGCAACCTCAAATGTTCTAGCATTAGTTCTATAGGTAAAGGTGTTGGTATCAACTACTAATCCACCATACATGATGGTAGCCTCAAGTGGATCTACAAGAATATCACGAGCAAAGAAATTAATAATTTCCATAATGAGCTCAATGGTCGATGATGCACCTGGATCAATATATGAAAATGTCCCATCAATAGATGCCTCATTACCACGGTGGTGGTCAATAACGGCTGTTTTTAAGTTTACTGATAGTAATTCCTTACTATGAACGATATCTGGGTTTTGAGTGTCTAAAATCAATAGTAGTGTGTCTTTAGTTGCTTTATTTAAAGCAACTTCAGTTGTAATAATATGTTTTAAAACTGGGTGATTGTTTTGTTTTAAGATATTATAAACATACAATGTCGTTGGATCTAGCTTTTGTTCATCAACTACCAAATAACCGGCGGCATCTGGACTAGTAAGCGCCATTTTTAATGCGGCAATCATTGAACCAAAGGAATCTAAATCGGTTTGGTCATGACCCATGATTAACACTAAATCTGCTTTATCTAGTAAATCCTTAATCGTTTGAGATGCTTGTCTCGCATTAACTCTTGAGGATTTCGTAGAAGATTCAAGTTTTGCACCAAAATATGCAATCTTTTGATTTTGAATATTTACAACAACCTGGTCACCACCACGTTTTTCAGCAAGTTCAATAGCGTTTTGAGCGTAATCTGATAATTCATCATATTCTAAATCCCAAGATGCAATCCCGACTGAAATTGTCACTCTGATATTATACTTAGCAGAAATATCTCTAATCTTTTCAAGAATTTCAAACTTGGTTGCCATCATATCTTCAAGCTTCTTACGCTTAACAAGCATGATCATTCGGTTATCACCGTATGGTTTTAAATATCCATGAAATTCTTCAACCCAGTCTGCAATGGTTGATAAGTATTCACCTTTAATTGAAGATTGTTCTGAAATATCAAAATTAGAAATATTATCTTCAAAGTTATCTAAGTTAATAATCCCAATTGCTGGTAAATTTTTAATAAAATCTATTTTTACCTTTTCTCTTTGAGTCACATTAAATAAATAAATAACTTGAAACTCTGATTTATAAACAACCTCATAACGTTCTTCCTTAACTGCAATCGTAATCGGCGTTTTGTCATTACTTAAAACAAAATCGGCAAGACTAGGTGCAACCTCAATAAGCGCACGGTCTACTAGTCGGCCTTCAAAAATAACTTTTGCGTATTGATTCACCCATTTAATTTCTTTTTGATCTTCATCAAGTACTAAAATACCAATCGGCAATGCATGGAACGCATCATCACCAACTTGGTTAACTCTAGGCGATAATTTACTCCATCTTGCTAAACGGTTTTGTAAATTCTTAATATATTCTTTATAATTGGAAACAACAATAAATAAAATTGAAATAACTAAAATAGCTGTTAAAAGGGTTGCTGCAGAAAAAATATACGTGCTTGCAGACTCATATGCATCAAAGAAGTTTGTAAACAGTAAAATAGCTAAAGACACATATGCCACTAACCATAAAATGATTGAAATTATTAGTATAATAAATCTTTTCAATATGTGTACCTCACTTTACTAGAAATTATATCACAACTTTGACTCCAATTATAAAAAAGTTATCCCCAAAATTTGGGGATAACCTATTTTTATTCTTTAACAAATGGAATTAAAGCCATGTGGCGAGCGCGCTTAATAGCAATTGCCAAAGGTCTTTGCCATTTTGCGGTTGTACCAGTCACACGTCTTGGTAAAATCTTACCACGTTCAGTAATGAACTTTTTAAGTAAGTCTACATCTTTAAAGTCGATATGAGTGAATTTATTTTGAGTAAAGAAACATACTTTTTTACGTTTTCTAAATCCACCGCGTTTTGGTCTGTCTTGCATAATTTAATCCTTTCTAGAATGGTAAGTCGTCATCAGCAACCAGTTTTTTAGATGTTTCATAGAAATCATCTTGTGGTTCTTCGCGACTAGATTTGTCTTCGTATTGTCCTCTTTGTGAAACTGAATCCTTAGATTCTAAGATTTGCACAGAGTCTGCAGAAACTTCAGTAACATACACAGTTTTACCTGTAGCATCTTCATAGTTTCTAGTTTGAATACGACCTTCAATGCCTAATAAAGCACCTTTTTTAACGTAATTTCTCATGAAATCAGCTGTTTGTCTCCATGCAACAACGTTGATGAAATCAGCTTGTTTTTCACCGTTAGATGAAGCGAAATTACGATTTACAGCCAATGTGAATGATACAACTGAAACCCCGTTTTGGGTTGCTCTTGCATCAACATCTTTTGTAATTCTTCCTACAAGAACTACTCTGTTAATCATAATTATTCTCCTTCTTTAACTTCGATGTGACGGATCACTGATTCAGTAATTTCGATCACACGTTTGTACTCTGCAATACCAGCTGGTGTAGTTTCAACTAACATCCAAACGTAGTATCCTTTTCTGTGTTTGTTAATTTCGTACGCTAAATCTTTTAATCCGATTTCTTTTAAAGTTAAGATTGTACCTTCATTGTTGGTAACAACATTACTTAAATCTTGGATTAAGCTCTTTAATGTTTCTGGAGCTAACGTAGGGTTAACAATATACATAAGTTCATACTTTTTCATACTGTTTTCTTCCTCCTTTTGGTCTACTTGGTCATTTCTGACAAGGATCTATTTTTGCATATTTTACATGCCTTAGTATTATAACATGAACCCTTATGAAATTCAACTAAATTTTTAAGGTCACATTCAGTAAATCTTTAGCTCTATTGACACAAAGATCAATATTCTTCATACGGTCATTTGAATCTTTAAAAATCATATGATAAACCTTTAATACATTTCTATAATAAATACCAATAAAGGCTTCATTAGGCGCTCTATTTTCAGCAAACCCAGTAATTGATAAACAGAGTGTTGCTTTTGTTAGGTCAT
>DHEJ01000035.1 GCA_002399815.1 Acholeplasmataceae bacterium UBA4853 | reverse complement strand
GCTTTATCATTTAAGATATAAGGTACAAATGCACCAGGTGCAAATTGACTTGCATACTCCCAATAATCAGGGAATTTAGTTAACTCATATGCAGCACCTCTAATTGCTAAATCATAAGGCATATAAGATGCTAAACCTAATGCTACATCTGGTTGTTGATCAGCTGCAGATGCCATAATAAGTTTATTTGGATCAGGCATAACTGAAATTTTAACCTTTATTCCTGTTTCTGGAGTAAATGTTTGGTCTGCCATTTTTTGCATCATATCTACATAAGTAATTGGTCTATTGACCCAAACATCAACCACATCAGCTTCTTTTGTTAGAGAATACTTATTGGTTGTAAAGGATGCGAAGAATGACTGTGTCATTGCCCAGAATGATTCAAAGAAGGATGCATTTGGTTTTTTTAATGTTTCATCATGATATAAATGAATTTCATTTAAATAAAGTGGTTGATTAGAAATTGTTTGAAGTGAATCTCCTAAAAATTGATTAATAGAACCAGTTCCACCAACCAAATCATCTAAATAAAGTGGAATTCTGTCATAATCTTCATAAATATTTTCTAATCTAGACAGTGCTTTTTGAATACTACTTATCGTTGATGAAGCCGCACCATTTGGAGCATAAATCGATAAGTCTGTAATAACTGACTTTAATAGTGTGATATATGATTCTAAATATTGTGGAGTTTCAGGAATAAAATTTGTAAACTTCCAAGTACGATTTTTATCAATATCTTTACCAGTGATTTGACGAATTTCTAATGAGAATGTATTGATATGATCGATAACCATTTGGATTTTACGAAGTCCTTGTTGTAAAGGCTCTGTTTCAGCTCTTAATGTAATCGTGTTAATGCCTTGATCAAAATAAAAGTAAAAATCACCAGATTCACCATGCAGTGTTTCAACTGCCCATGATGAGTTAGGCGTTTGAGGAAAGGCATAACTTGCTACTTCACTAAAAGGTACTTCACCATTAATGCGAATCGATCTAAATACTGGGAAGTCATACTTATAATTTGCGTATCTTAATGCGAGTTTATACATACCAGCTGTTGGTACTTCTACTTCATAGGTGACACTTTGACCTGAAAGTTGCCAAGTATTTCCAGCAATAATATTTAACTTTTTATAAATTGGATCAAACGGTGCAACACTTGGATTACTTTCTGCAAATGCTTGTACATATGAAGAATTTTTAACTGTATAATTGGTTGCTTTAATGGTAATTAAATCCTTTACAGGACTTTCATTATGAAGTGATTTATACGTTTCATAATCCACAGTTTCAACTGGTGAATGTAGTGTAATATTAGAAATAGTAAAAATTGAAGACGTTGTATTTATTATGGATACAGTGTTCATACCGGCTTCAAAATAAAATAATAAAGGTTCTACACTTACATAAGTGTTGTTATATAAACTAACTTGATGCCATCCATCAACAATCACTTGATTTGGTAAAACTTCATCACCATATCTATCTGTTTGATAGACCTTTGATTCATCTTCCCAAATAATTGGTATTTCAATGGTATTCATTTCATCATAGTAGATTTCAGAATTCACTCTGACTGCAACTGTAATTTGGTTTAAGGTTGCGCTAGCAATCTTATAATCAACTGCGATATGATAATACCCACTAGATAAAACATTTATCTCATAGTGAGCAACTTCATCCTTAGTCATTTGCAATGCTAATTGACCTGTTTCATCATCACTGATAGCATCTAAATTTGTTAAGTCTGCCTCAATACTATTTAAGCCATAATCAATACTATTTTGATGATCGCTTAAATAATCGACATAAGTGTATCGGGCATTATTTATAGATTCATTTAATGTTTCAGTAGATGTATTTATTTCTGTTGATGTTATGCTGCCATCAGGAACATAGATACTTGTGCCACCTGAAAACCAAGCAACAACGATGATGACGATAATTACGGCGATTGACCATGTAATTCCACGCTTGATTTTACCCATCATATGAAAATTCCTCCTTTTATCATTATGAAGGCACCAAACGATAGTCTGGCGCCTCATAACTAGATAATTCTAATTTGTCTTAATTGCTATTAAAAATCTGCGTCAGTTTTACCGTAGTGAGTCTTTAAACCAGCTTTTAGTAATGCAACTTCATTAGCAAATCTAGTGTTTGCTAAAGTGTTCCATTCTGGTAATTTAGCCAATACAGCATCTGTGAATCCTGCGTCAGTTCTTCTAGGTGAAGTTGCTTCAGGGTTTCCAGTTAATACTGCAGGTAAATTGAAGTTATTCCATTCATAAAGAATTTCAGTACGAGTTCCATCTTTATCATAGTACCAAGGATATGCTTTGTCAGAAACGTCTTTAACGTTACCTGCTGCAAATTTTTCCATCATGAAGTGGAATCCAGGGAATTGATCTTTATCTGCAAGGATTGCATGGTTTGGAGCTTTGAACCAAATTTCCATTTGACGAGTAAATGCATCACCAGTTACTGTAGGAACTGAGTCATTGATAGCAGTTTTTAGAACATCACCATTTAAGAATTGTTGGTCAACTCTTGCTTGCCATGCTCTGTCATCACCAATCCAGAACGATGTAAATGTATACGCGATTTGTAATTTCTTATATTCAGCGTCTGATAATTCTTTATTTGAATCATCAAGTGCATAGTTGTGAATAGCTAATGGGTCTAATACGACACCAACTGTGTTATCTACATAATCAGTACTTGGTCTTGGATAAATATCCCAATTATCTGATTGAATAGTTCCCCAGTGACCTTCAGTAGTGTTTGCACCATCACCTAACATCCAAGGGTCTCCATCAAGAGTTAATAAAGCACCATTCTTGAAGTAGTTATAACTCCACCATCCATGAGCATCCATGAATGTTGAATCAATAGTTCCCTTATCCCATTGTGGCCAAACTGAGTGATCAGCCCAATCAGCGATATAAGGAATTAATGCTCTAACTTCAGCTGAGTTCATGTTAATAAATGGTGCATCACCTGATTGTTCTACTAGTGACTGAGCCATTGTAGTTGTACCAGTGAAAATAAAGCTCTTAGGAGTATCCATAGAACCATACCATGAATTTGGACTTGAATGACTTACAAAGTCTGTATATTCATCAATAGTCCAGTTTGGTTCTGGAACATCTAAGTTATTATTTTCTGCTAATTCTTTATTAATGTATACGCCCCAAGGTTGTAAGAACTGAGGTAAACCAGCTTGTATACCATAATAATTCATCATCTTCATGATACCTGGGTTAAATGATTGGTACATTGGATCAGCATTGAATACTGATAAGTCTGCAACCATACCACGTGTAACTTCACCAACTAAGTCAGTTGAAGCCCAAATATCAACTTTTTTACCATATTCCAATTCAAAGTTTTCTCTAAATTGTGACCAGCTTACACCATTATCATGTGGTCCCCCAACTTTTGTAATGACGTTAACTTTTACGTTTGGATATACTTTGTTGAATTCTTTTGCAACAGCATAGATTGTTGCAGCATTTTGAGAAGTTAATTCTTCTGGTTCTATCGTTTGTTTACCGATATTCTCATAGAATAATCCATCCCCTGACCATAACATAATAGTGATTTCACCATCTGTTGCGGTATCTAGACCTTCATAAGTTGGTCCACATGCTACTACGATGAATGCTAATGCGAGTAACATTATTGAAACAAGATATTTTTTCATACTTTCCCTCCTATTTTTTTTGGATTACGATTTATATCTCAATGCAATTATAACACTATGTGAAAACGATTTCAAGAGAAATAATAACTTTTTTACAACGTTTTCGTAAAACAGTAAAACGTTTTCTCTATATTTGCTTAGTTAAGCGATTAATAAAGAACAAAAACGTTCAAGAAAACTTGTCAAAAAATTATAGTAAATGATTATGCTAACTCATTTAGAACAAAACTGATAGTTCCTTTAGCAGGAATTTGATAAGAAACATTACTTTCATGGATGTTTAATTGGAAATTTAATTGAGAATTTGTTTTATTATGAACAACCACAACAATTGAACCATCTGGATTTTTAAACGCTGATGTAATTAAATTTGCATTATTTGATTGTGCATCGATTCTTAATGCACCTTTACGAACAAATTTTGAAAAATGTCCAATGATATAATACTCTTCATTCTTAGTAATTACATCTGTTTCTGTATTAACAGTTAGAACACCACGACAATTTGTACATCCACCATTTTTAGGTCCGTTGTTTTGATCTAAGGCAATATTCCACATTAATACCCCTTTAGCACTTAAATTAATAGAACCCATAAAAATATTTTCCATATTCCAAGTCATATTATCAGCAAAGTTTGTTGCCCATAATCCACCAGAAATCTCAGTAAACCAAACACCTTTTTCTGGAAATGCATTAACAACTCGTTGAGTATCCTTAACATTACCACCGTAACCATGTAAAGCTGTACCAGCAACGTAATCATAAGCATCAGAGTTAATCACTGATATTGGATAGTCCATACGATCCCAGTTATGATCATAAGCCATGATTAAAGTATCTATGTCATTTGATTCAAAAGCTTCTCCCATAGATACAATCAAATTTGATTGTTGATCAGGCAACATATACATACTTGGATAACCAGATGTTTGATGTAATGGTTCATTTTGTGGTGTAACTGCATAAATATTTAAGCCATGTGCTTGATACGCATCTATAAACTTCACAAAGTAATTAGCATATGTATCATGATAGTTTGTTTTTAATTTACCACCATTTAAGTTTAGATTATCCTTCATCCATGCCGGTGCACTCCAAGGTGTACCCATGATTAAAAGTTCATCATTTAATAATTTAGCCTCTTTTAAAATTGGAATAACATATGCTTCATCTCTTTCAATTGAAAAGTTAGTTAATTCTAAATCTGGTTGATTATCTACAGTATCATTGTACGTAAAATTATCTAAAGAAAAATCTGATGCTCCCATAGCAATTCTAACAAAAGATAAAGATATACCTTCTTCTTTGCCAAATAATGATTCCATGACTTCAGCTCTCTTATTAGAATCTAAATTCATTAATAAGTAAGCAGACGATTCAGTCATAGCAGCACCAAAACCATCCATTGTTTGATAAGTTATTTCTGGATTTAAACTTAATTTAATGCCTGCACTATTCTCATCAAAAGATGTGGTTACATCATTACCTTTATCTAATAATTTGGATTTATTTCCTGCAGTGACATACGGACTTACTTCATAGAGTTTCTTCACTGGTTCTTCTCCCCCATCAACTACCTTTTCACAAGCACTTATGACCAGTGTAAAAAGTAAAATTAAACCAAAAATTATTATTTTTTTCGTATATGGAAACATCTTATTCATAAACTTTAACGTAATCGATTAAAAACTCAGTTGGGAAGATAGAATCATCGATTGCTCCACCCCAAGTTCCACCAATCGCTAAATTAATAATCATATAAAACTTTTGATCAAATGGCCAATCCTCAACAGATTTTTTATCGCCTTTTAATTCAGTTTTTAATAACTGATTATCCAAGTAATATTTGAATCCAAATTGATCCCAATCTAAAGTAAATACATGGAAATCATCTGAAATACCTTTAACTTCTTTTTTGAAATAAGGATTATTACCTTTACCATGGTTATAGTTTTGTGAATGAAGAGAAAAATGAATGTGATCCGGATCTTTTCCTACATATTCCATTAAATCGATTTCACCACATTTTGGCCAGCCAACTTCTTTAATGTTATCACCTAATAACCAAAATGCTGGCCATGTACCAACACCTTTTGGTAACTTCATACGTACTTCAATTTTTCCATATTGAAAACTAAATTTATGTCTTGAAACTAATTTTGCTGAAGTATATTTTCGATGTTCATAATCTTCTTTTCTTGCAACAATATGCAAGATACTATCCTTAGTAAAGACGTTTTCTGTTCTAGCTGTATAAAACTGGTCTTCTTTATTACCAAACCCACTACCTAATACTTCCAAAGTCCAGTTTTTTTCATCTGGTGTTGTTCCTAAAAAGTGATCCTCAAAGATGAGTTTTCTCATTCAAATATCTCCTTTAATTTCTTTTTTGCTTGATCATTAAAATAAATTCTATGAGAGTTAAAATCCGAAGTATTTTCTTCTTCTACAATGAGTAATTGACAATCCTTACTCAGCGTATGAGTATGATAAATATTTTTCTTAATGTTATATACTTTATTAGGTTCCAAATTCAATTTTGTAAAACCAATAATCTTTTGATCTTCTACATCTGCAAAGATTAAAGTTGCTTCACCTTTTAGTAAAATAAATGCCTCATCTGTTTCATGATGTGCTTCTACATAAGTTAGATTGTCTATTTCAAGTTCATCAATATAGTTTAAAATAGCAATCCGCCAATCCTTATATACCATGAGTTTTTGATAACCAATCCCATCATAGGAGAATACTTCATACTTCATCAAGATAAACCTCCATCACATCAAGTGCTTGTTTTAAGTTGTGCGTAACATCTTTTTTGTTAGAAATAACTTTTGAAATCTGATAATCACAATACTCTAAATTCTTTTCATTAATATATATGACTTTAATTAATCTTCCATGAATGAATGTTGTGATTGAAGCTTTATGGTCTATGAATGCTTTTTTAGGTAATTTGGGATTCAGTGATAATACACCTAGATTAAATGTAATTCCAAACACTTTATCTCTGAGTAGTTTAAGTAACCATGATGCACTACCTGTAAGGTAAGCATATTTACCAATCCCTTGATCATTAAAATATTCCGGAATACCATGTAATACATTGGAATCATTTACTAAAGCACGATTAATTAGTGCCATATAACCTTCATAACCATCCTGAACAAAATCATAATTAAATAGTCCATACACATACATAATTGCCATATGTGAGAAAATTGCTCCATTTTCTTTATGATTATATGCAAATCCATAAGCTCTACCCATATTGGTTAAGACTTGATTGTAATTACTATTTAAGTGATATCCTCCAATTGAAGGTTCAAACAGTAATTTTTTTGTTGTTAATCTAATTTGATCTGCTTGTTTTTTTGATACTGTTTCAGATAACAATGCCATTGTTTGACCTGTTAAACTCATAGTTTCCTTATGATCGCTAAATAGTCCATCATTATTAATATAACTTTGAAGATGCGAGTTTGTAATCCAAGCTATCTGATTGATATGATCAATTGCATTTTGATAATGCTTCATTAATGCATCAATTAAAGACTTTCGATCAACTTCCACTAAGTCTTCGTTAAAGATTGCGACTTGATTAAAGTAAGTTTCAAGACTAATTTCATCAAAAATTAATTTCTTTAAAGCTTCAAACATCATAATCTTTTCATTTGTAGCTTTAATTAAGTTTGCTAATTGTTTTAGGTTATTGGCATAAAAATGTGTAAAGGCAATGGTTTCACCTTTTTCTTTTGCCATATCTAGTCCATCATTCCAGTCAGCATCTTCTAGTTTAACAAATCCATTTTCACCGATATTTTTAAATGCTACAATATTTTGAACAAGTAAATGCTCTAAAATTGTACCTTTATATGGTTCATTCTTGAGATTAAGTATATTATTGGCATCAATTTGTGTTTTATTTTGTTTAGTATAATGTGTGAATTGATCATCAAAGTATGTATGTTTTTTAAATAAGAATGATAGATCACCTGTTTCATCAATATACATTTTGGTAGTTACAAGTGGCCATGCACCATGATCACTCCAGACTCTAACAATTTTGTTTCGATCTGCAACGAATTGTCCGGGTTTATCTCCAATAATTGTGGCATTTGACCCATCAATTCTGATACCAGCAAAATTGTTATAAAGCATGTCTGTTACTGATTGATCATTAAACATGATTAAAGACAGGATATCTTGCCATAAATCTCTCCACCCTCGACCACCACGACCATAATCATGATGTGGTAAATAAGAGTTTCCAAAATATCTTCTTAAGGTTGGTTGAAGGGTTACCCATTCAAGTAATTCACTTGTTTCTTTATTAGTTATTTCAAAATTTAAACTTCTTGGGTACTTCTTAAAGAAAGCTATGACTTCATTGAGTGCTTGATCAAAGTAGATTGGATCAAAATACTTGTGTGCTTGAACTTCAAAGTTAGAATTTTCCTCTTTTGTAATGCCAATGGTGAAGCTTAAGTTCTTACTTTCATTCGGTTTTAATATGAAGGGTTCAAATCCGATCGCACCGATAGCTTCATAACCTTGTCTTACTTCTAAATTCTTTTGATATATACCTCTTGGAAACGCTAAGGAACCACCACCAATAAAGTCATCCATATTGGTAATAATTCGGTTTACTTTGATTTTATCTAGATGTGCAAAAACACTATATACATAATTGTTTTTTAAGTGTCCACGTTCATCAAAGGATAACGTTGGTTTTACAACAACGCCAGAACCTACTTTATAGATTCGATTTAAAAGCGATGTAACGTGACGATGATCTCTGATATTATCAGCACTTCTACCATAAATAGGAATTGCCGTAATAACATCAAACTCTAAATTTTGTTTACTTGTATTCGTAATCTTTACTTGATGAACCTCTAGTGTGTCTTCAACAGGTATAAAAGATGTCGTTTTTAGTGTGAATAATGCATTTTTACGCTCAACAATTTGATATAGCTGACCTGTTGTTAAATACACTTCATCAGTTTGTTGTGATTCTGTTTGACCATTTAAAAAGTATTGTTTTTGATTGACAGTAAAAATAACATTTCTTGACATTGAGTTTGCATATAAACTCAATTCCGATGCTGGTTCTAAGGCATAATGATGTTGATCAAGTTTTAAGTCCCCACCAAAAAAAGGAGTTATGGATGATTTTAATCCACTCATATTAAATAATGGCAAGTAGTATCCTTGGTTATATTCTATTTTTCTTCTTATTTCTGACATATAATCACCCATGACGCATCATTTTAATATCATAGACAGTCATATTTGATTTATTGAATCTAAATGTCATAATATGATTACCTTTTTCCATTAACACAAATGCTCTTGCACCGATTTTTTGATTATTCGTTCCATGAATCGTAATGGTTGATTGGTGCTTGTTATCAACAAAAATTGAAAATGGATTTTGTGATTGCTCAGCAGAACCACTAGAAACACCAAAATCAAAAACATATTTTCCATCTGTAGTAATATGAATTGGATAGCTAATTAATCCATCTTTAGCAATAATAGAAAACTCATTTTGATTAAACGTAATTGCATCGTTTTTATCAATATATTGAGTAAGTGGTATTAAATACGGTTCCCATGCTTTTTCTTTAACACTTGGGTATGATTTAATATGAAGATTTTCTAAATCAACTAATTGTTTTGCTTCTTTATGTTCACTTGAAGCATATAAATGATAAATATGACTTTCGCCTTCGTGAACTCTAACGATGACTGCATGATTAAAATCGGCATTTAAATCGATTAAATCTGCTTTAGCTGATATTTTTTCAAATTTATCTACCGCTTTAATTGCTTGATTATACACGAATGGATTTATTTCATATTTTTGATCGTTCACATTTACATTCGAGATTAATGGAATTGGTAATTGATTACCCGACTTTTTAAACCAAGGTATCGCTTTTCTGATTTCTTTTTTAAATGGGATTTGATGCATTCTATAAAATGCCGGTGTATTTAATAAATATTTTAAAATATGTTTACCAGTAATTTGTAAATGACTTAGATTTAATAAATTATTTTCGTAAGCTTCTTTAGAGTTATCTTGGTTTGAATTTGAAAGACTATCAGTTATGACCATGTATAAATCATTTTGTGAAATGATCATAGCTTTCGTATTTTTAGCACTTCCATTTGGATCACCAAAATCATTCATCTTAGCCCACCAGTCAGTAACTATGATACCGTCAAAACCCCACTCATCATGAATCATCTTCTTATTAACGTCGTAGTTAGAAGCTGCCCATAATCCATTAATCGGATTATATGATGTCATGATTGCTTTTGATTTCCCCATTTTAACAGCAATTTCAAAACCTTTTAAGTAAATTTCTCTTTGTGCGCGTTCTGAAACAACCGCATCGACATTGAAGCGATCAGTTTCTTGGTTATTTGCAAACACATGCTTTAATGTACCTGAAACACCAGCATTATGAAGACCTATCGTTGCAGATGCACCCATAATACCAGTTAAGAGTGGATCTTCAGAGAAATACTCAAAATTTCGACCATTTAGTGGATGTCTTTGAATATTCATACCAGGCCCTAAAATAACATCGATTTGATAACCAATCATTTCCTTACCTACAAGTTCATGAAGGTTTTCAACTAAATCAGGATTAAAGGTAGAGGCTAACAGTGTACCAATTGGTAGACTTGATGCATAGAAACCTGAATCCATTCGAATACCTGAAGGACCATCAGCAGCACATGCAACTGGAATACCTTTATCAATTAATGATGGTGTAACCCCACCAAATGCAGCAGCAGTTCCTGCTGTAACTTTAGGGGAGCTCATACCTTCTCCACGTGTTAATTGAATTAGTTCGTCAACACTTAAAGAACCTATGAATTCATTTAAGGATACATTCTTTTGATATACATCGAGTAATGAATACTTATGATTATTAGTTGGTAATGCTTTTTTTGTTTCCTTTTTAATACGTGCGTTATAATCTGTTTTTCTCAGTGGCACATCTGTATAAATTGGATTAAAATTTTGATCTGGTTTTAATCGTTTAAATGGTAATACTGGCGCATTGAGTTCTTCTAGTTTCTCGATAATCAAATCGTCTTTTAATTCAATTGTCCCAAATTTTTTGGTATGTCTAACTGAATTACCAATATGGAAATAATAGTTCCCTTTTTCAAGTACATAACTAGATAAGTATATAAAACCTTCATCATCGTATGATGCAAGTTTAAAGAAATCAATAGTTATGGATACCTCAACAGCTTCATTTGGTAATAACCCTTTTGTCTTAACAAAACCCACTAAAACTTTTTTTGATTTACCGAGTTTTCCTTGTGGAGCTTCAACATAAACTTGTACCACTTCTTTAGCTAATCTTTTACCAATATTTGTAACAGATATCTTAAACTCAATTTGCTCATCAACAACATTAAAAGATAATGGTTTAATGTCAAATTTTGAATAAGTTAATCCATAACCAAATGGATATCTAACTGCATCTTGATTAAATGTCTCAAAATAACGATATCCAACATAGATATCTTCGTCATAAATTACTTGACCTTTATTACCAAAGTTTTTATCTGATGGTAAATCCTTTAAATCTTTGACAATCGTCATAGGTAACTTACCTGTTGGAGAAACATAGCCTGATAAAACATCGACTAATGCTCTAGCGCCATGTCCACCACCATGCCATGCAAAAACTAACCCATCAACCGAATATTTATCCATAAATGATAAATCAACTGGGTTACCAACGTTAAAGATTAGTACAGTCTTCTTAAAATATTTACTAACTTCTCTTAATAAATTATCTTCTTTTTCAGTTAAATAATAACTTCCAGGTCCACGGTAATTATCCTTATCTTCGCCTGCTGTTCTTCCAATAATTACGACACCTACATCATTTCTTAATGATGCTTGTTGTATGGTTAAACTATCAATTTCCATTTCTTCTTGCATCCAAGGTTCACTAGCCCATGAACCGTTTCCAGCATTAAATGGATTTTCATCTACCCAATTTTTATACAGGTCATAAATGATTGGATCAACAAACATATTTGGTGCCTGTAACATCGATTCAATAATTGATGGAACATAATCAACATTAACAAGTCCCCCAGATCCTGTCCCTGATTTATAATAGTTAAATTGGATACGTCCAAAAACAGCGACATGCTTCTCGATAATCGGTAAAACATTCTTTTTATTTTCTAGTAAAACAATACCTTCTTGAGCTACAAATTTTGATAAACTTGATAATTCATCTAATGGTTTCATGTGTTGATTTTTAATTTTATTTATCTGTATTGACATCGCTATAACTTCCTATAATTGATTTAAGAAATCGTTTTCTTAACTCTATTATAAGCGATATTCAATTTAAAACAAGCAGAAACTGTAAAAAAAAATAATTTTGTTAAAAATATTTTCATAATCAATGAAAACCCTTTACTTTCTGTTCTGATTATAAATAAAAGACCAAGCAATAACGCTTGATCTTCATACTTTAAACTACTGATAATAAGGTTGCTTATTTTCCTTCTAAAGCGACAAAACTAACAATTAAGAGCAGTAAAGGTTGATATACTGTATTCCAAATAACAGCTACAACAGCTTGAGCTTGAGTCCATAAATCACTTGATGAATTCCAAGCATCCATATATTGTTGAAATGAACCAAGAAACAATGATGCAAAAACAACACCAGAAACGATTAAACCAACTAATCCAATCAATCTTCTCATATGTAATCCTCCTTTTTGCTTATATTCTACATACAATTTCTTATTTTATAACATATAACTCTATCAATTATGAATTATGCAGTCTTTTTCTTGAAAAATACTTTAACTACAATTGAACCAATCCAAATTAATCCAAAGATAGTCATATAGGTTATTGCTTGAGTTTTTACAGGTATTGGATCTGATAATAAAATACTAAGATCACTAAAAGATTCATCTGGGAATGTTGTTGATGTGTACTCATCATAATTTTCTAAATCAGAAAATTTAATAACCACGTACTTTTCATCTTGACCAAATGTACCTGCATCAATGTCTACTTTAAATGCAATACCACTAAAGTCTTTAGCATAAAAACTTTGAGTAAATTCAATATCAATAGAAGTCGCACCTAAGAATTGAGCTTCAGCATCTGCCTCTGCTTGTGCTTCAACCGTTTCTAAAGTAGTTTGAAGATATTCTAACCCAAAACCAAATGCATAATAACCTGCTGAACCTAATAATGCAAGAAAACTTAAAATTGAAACTAAAGATAATAATCCCCTCATATGTTAACCCTCCATTTCATAACTTATTTTTATTATATTTTATAATTTGAATAAATATGACAAAGTTGCATAAAAAAAGCTCAAAAACGAGCTTTTTTATCAAATTATTTACTTAAATCAATAATTTCATCAATGGTTTCACTGATATATTGAATGGCTTCCTTAAGTGGCGCATCATGTGATAAATCAACGCCAACCATCATAGCTAAATCTAAAGGTGTTTTAGTGCCACCAGCTTTTAAGACTTCGATCCATGCATTAGCATCTAACTTTTTATCAAAAAGATTTTTTGCAACAACTGTACCTAATGTTAACCCTGCAGAATATGTATAAGGATATAAACCCATGAAGTAATGAGGTTGTCTCATCCAAGTTAATCCAGCCCAATCAGGAATTTCAACCGCATCTGCCCAGAAAGTTCTTAATACACCTAGCTTAATATCATTTAGAATTTTAGCAGATATTGGTTGTCTTTGATCGATACGATTATAAACTTCTCTTTGGAATGCTGCTTCGAGTAAATGTGTTACAAAATTATGATAGTAGGTTCTAGAAATCATCACCGATTTAATCCATCGTTTTGTACGATCATCACTTGCATTTTGAGCTAAATGCTTATTCATAATTAATTCATTAGTTGTTGAAGGTGCTTCGATAAAATATAAAGAAGGTCTTGTATTATAAATATTTTGATACTTGTTTGCATATTGGAAATGCCCAGCATGACCTAATTCATGGGCTAAAACCATGACCTCATCCATTTGCCCATTCCAATTGATTAGGATAAATGAGTTTGAACCATATGGTGATGAACAAAATCCACCTGTTGATTTACCTACATTTTGTGGGAAATCAATCCAACGATCATCAAATGATTTTCTTACGATTTCTAAATATTCACTTCCTAATATAGATAAACCTTCAAGTAACATGTCTTTTGAAGACTCAATTGTAACTTTAGGTTCAAAATCAGCATCTACAGCAATTTTTAAATCTGCATAAGTCATTTTTTCTAATCCATGAATTTTTTGAAGTAATTTAGCATATTTTCTCATTGCTGGCGCTAAATCATTCATAATCAAGTCAATTTGACGATCCATGAATGCTTTTGGTACTTTTTGATCGGCTAATAAGTAATCATAAACTGAAGCATAACCTTTTAAATCAGCAAAAGCTTTTTCCTTTTGAATATGTGCATAGTATTGACTAGCAAAACCATTTTGATATTCACTTAATTTTTGGTAAAAAGTTTGATATGCTTTTCTACGTACTAAAGTATCATTTTCATATTCATATTCATTTTCAAATAATGTGAATGAATTTGGATAAGTTTTGCCTTCTACTTCAAAATCCTGAAACTTCATATCTGCTAATTTAAATCGATTATATGACTGATAAGGTGCATTAAGGATTGGAGATAACATGGTTAATGCTTTTTCTACTTCCGGATGAAATGAATGCTTTTTATCCTCAATAATTTCTTCCAAGTATATTTTATTTGAATCTGATGCATTCATTGCTTTTTCTAAGAGTTCGGTTGATGCGTTTTTTAACTCAATATCAAGGAAAACGATTCTTTTATTGATCGATTGAAATTGAATCATTGTTTTTCCTAATCGTATTTGATTTTCTTCACTTGTGGAATCTCCAGAATTTTGAAGTGAACTGTAAGCACTCAGTCTAACCATGGTTTCTTGAATAGTTCTAAACTGATCAAGTGCTTCATTGATCATTCTAGGATTATCTAGTTTTCCTTCATACGTGCTTTTAAAGTGATTGACTAAATGATCTAATTCTTCAAATGTTTTTTCAAATAGAGTTTCAGATGCAAACAATGAGTTTACATCCCAAGTGTACTTTTGTTCAACTTCACTTCTTTTTGGTAATTGCTTTTTCATTAAATGTCCTCTTTTTACTTAATTTTTTTTGGTTTATAAATAATATACAGTAAGAATGATATAAAAAGATAAATGGGAGTTGTGATAATATAGACCCAATAATTTGTAATTTGATCAAGCATTAAGGTTGTTGCTAATGCTAATGTCCAAATGAATAGACTTAAGTAAATATATATCCACTTTACTTGACGCCATGCGATAAAAAAGCAAAATAATACTAAAGATGAAACCGGTATGGCATAAATTAAAACATGCCAAGCAGGATAATTAACTTGAAGCAGCGATAAGATTCCAAATGTTGTACCTGCAATCAGCCATACTATTGAAGCATAAAAATAAGCAAGTATATAACGATACCTAAATAATGCAAAGTGTTGTTTTCTTTGACTTAATAGACTATCAACACTTACACCAAAAAACTTTGATAATTCTGTAATAACAAAGATGTCAGGAACACCTTCACCACGTTCCCACTTTGAGATTGATTTATCAGAGTAGTTTAACTTATTTGCTAATTCCAGTTGAGTTAATGACATCTTCTTCCGGTAATAGGCAATATTGTTTGATATATTTTTAGTTAGTTCAATTTTATTATTATTCATGACTGTATTTTACCATAGAATACAATTCTACCAATAGTAGAATAGCGTTATTTTACTCTATTTTGTGAAAAAAATGAGTAGGTTGCCGTTTTTTAGAGGATATATTATACTAAAACTAGACTTTTATTGGAGGCAACTAAAAAATGATAAAAATAATAATAGATTCAACATGTGATTTAGATCCTAAACTTATTTCTAAGTATCAAATTGATATGGTACCACTTCAAGTAATCATAAATGGCACTACATTTAAAGATCAAATAGATATCAACATCGAAAGCTTATATCAACATATTAGAAATAATGATGAAATCAAAACATCTTTACCAATGTATGAAGATATATTCCCACTATTTAAAAATTATGCCGAATCAAATACACCGTTTATATTCTTCTCATTTGCAAAGGCATTATCTGGAACTAATAATTTTGCAAATATCTTAGTTAAGGATTTAAAGTTGAATTACCCAACACAAATGGCAGTTGTTGATCTACAAAATGGTGGAGTTGCGAGTGCTATGATTTTAGAAAAGGTTCTAGAAAAGTTAGACACTAGAGCATCATTTGATGAAATAGTCGATTATGCCAATCATTTAGCAGATCATATGCTACATGCTATTATGCTAAATGATTTAACTCAATTAAGGAAAGGTGGCAGAATTTCAGGTATCAAATCTATCATTAGCTCCGTATTATCCATAAGACCGCTATTAATGTTAGATCATGGAGCAATTAAACCTTATAAGAATGCTATTGGTCCAAAAAGAGCATTAAATGAATTAGTAGAGTTTGCAGTAAAATTTTCACCAGATAAAAATAGAGAAATCGGTGTAAACTTTTCTGCTAATGAATCATTGTTGACTGATTCAATCAAGTTACTTGAAAAGGCAGGATTTACAAAAATTAAAGTTGGTAGAATCGCAAGTGTAATGACTGCTCACATTGGACTTGATGCTGTATCATTTTGCTTTTTTAATAAATAATAATTTCCAAAGCTGAATCATTGAGTTATCTGATTCAGCTTTTTTATATTTTATTCTAAGAATTCCGGTTAATAATGTAGTGTTTTCAGACACATTTCACACTTTATAATAAACACCAGTATATAGCCTATAATTCGATAGGTAACCAATTATCTAGTTCAAAATTAATTAAATCCTTTGACATTATTTTAGAAAGTTGTAAACTTAATATATATGGTATGATAAATTATACTATTTAGGATGGTACTTATGGCCGACAACATTACTATGGATGATATGGTTATTGATGAACCTTTAGTCCAATATACAAGAATATACAAAGATGAACATCAAAAAAATGCAACTGATTTTATCGATAATTTAATAGA
>DHEJ01000031.1 GCA_002399815.1 Acholeplasmataceae bacterium UBA4853 | reverse complement strand
GAACTTCAGCATCAAACCAGCCCGCAAATGTGTAGCCATTTCTTGTACCTGGAAGTGCTAGATTGAAACTTGTTGTTTCAATCGTATAACTACTTGGGTTACTATTGGTAGCCCCATTTAAGTTATTATAGGTAATTGTGTATGTTCTTGGACTCCATCTTGCATAAATGGTTTGATTTGAAAGCGTCGATGTATTAATACTCGTGATTTCTGTTCCACCATTTAATTCACTAAACCATCCAAGGAATTGATAACCCGTTCTAGAACCTGGGCTAGATAATAGTATTGGTGATGTTGTCATATTAAAACTATTTGGATTTCCATGAGTAATACCAAATAAGTTTTCATAATTAATTGAATAACTCTTTAAAGTCCACTTCGCATAAAGGGTCAGTCCACCTATTGGCATGGTTGTACCAGCACTAAATTGATAAGGATTTCCTGTACCTTCTTGATTCAAATACCAACCAATAAAATTATAACCTGTTCTTGTAGGTTGTTCAGGAATACCTACTGTTGTTTGATAAGCTTTTTTGATAATTTGAGTTGATTCAGTATTACTAAAACTTCCACCATTTGCATGAAGATTAATTTCATACTCTAATGATTTAATCATAGCATCAATAATCATATTAGATGTAACAGAATCAAATGTTTGACTCCAACCAGTAAATTCATAACCATTTGGTGCAATATAAGTTGGTGGTACTGCTGCTTCACCATAATTAACTGTTGATTGATTCAGGACAATTCCTTCAGGATTTCTGAAGATAACTGAAAAGCTTATCTGATTAAAAACCACTAAAACGTCTAAATCAGATACCACAATGTGGTCAAGACCTGGATTGTAGCCAATGAATTCATATCCAACCTTACTTGGTTCCAAAGTTGGGACAAATGTATCACCATGTTTAACATTAAGTGATTGATAAACATAACCCCATTCATCAACAATATTAACTGTATAATACGCGTCATCCTCTAAGAGATGAACTTCTATATTTGATGTAATATTACTAAAATCGGTATGGTCCCAATATCTAACTTTTCCAGTTACTGTTGGAGGCGTTGGAATATCTATTAAATCATCACCATAATTGACAGTTTTTGTTTGAAAAACTTCATCATCAATTAAAAAGGTAATTGTAAATGTAACTTGGTGCCATTTTGCATAAAGATTGAGATTACTTGCAGGCATTTCAGATGCATTAAATGAACTTCCAGTTAATGCTTCATTGGTGTACCAACCACCAAAAGTAAATCCTTCTTTACTAACCGTGGGTAAAACAAGTTCATCACCATAGTTTTTTGTAACTGATGGAATCACGGTATCATTATTAGGAAAGTAATTCACTTGATATGAATTAATTGACCATTTCGCGAAGAGTGTTATATTTCTTGTTACTGGTCTTGAAAAATCCATAATAGAAATTTCTGTGAAATTCTCATTTTCAAACCAACCTTCAAAAGTATATCCTTCTCTTTCTACACTTGGTTCACTTAGAATTTGTCCTTGTTCAATTTCTATTGATTCAATGGTGGTTCCACCATTTGAATTGAAAGTAATTGTCACCATTCTAGGTGTACACGCAACAATAAGTAGTACGAAAAATCCTAAGATTATTGTTAAGATCGCTTTCTTTTTAATCATGTTTAAATCCTCCCCTTATAAATCCGGTACAATGATGACATCAGGTGGTTGAAACCACAAAGTAATCATGTCTATTTTATGTGTTCTTTGATCTTTAATAGTCACGGTGAGAATTAATTCTTCTTGAATTGCATGAATTGTGTAGTAAATATAAATCTGTTTAGCAATTGAATCATGTTGGAATTGAATACCAGGTTCGCTCACTGTGATGACAATTTCTGCGTATGCATCACTTGGCCCATAATCATATAAGAGTAGATATACCGGATTTGAAATAGTAACAATATTTTTAATATCTTTAACTTTCTCTTCATCCTCATTAACACCATCATAATCAGTAATTTCTAACGTCTCTATGGCTGCAGTATTGGTGTTTTCTGGAAGTGATCCCCAAACAGCAATCAGCATAATTGAAATGACACTGGTTATTAAGATGATGAAGACGATTCCTTTTTTAGTCATTTATTTCATCCTCCTAATATTCGATGTCAATGAAATAAGCTTTAAGGTTTGCTGTAAAGCTCATTAATCGGTTCACTGCAAATACGAATGCAGAAACAATCATTAACATCCATCCTAATTCTCTAAAAAGTATAAAACTTATAATCGATATTATCGTGAAAACAATTGATAGTATTAAACCAATTGAAAGTGACTTTTTAATATTTGAATGATCAGATAAAGATCCAGAAGTTGCGTATTCTGATAACTTTGGACTCAAAATATCAAGTTGTAACGACCACAAGATATGGCCGACATTAACCAAAACGATAAATCCAAACAACATATATATATCTTCAATCGGAAATACTGGTAACGCTAATGCGAATAAACCAAAACTTACTATAATGATTAACGTTGTGAACAAGAAATTAAACAACATCTTTGCCCATGCTATCTTTGATGTGTCATAAGGTGCTGTCTTTAATAAGATAAATTCATATCCTTCAGTTGTAATTGCAGATGCTGATGCTGTATTTGAACCAGTGACAATCAATGTCACAATCAGCACATTTAATATTAAAACTAAATCATTTCCCAATGTAGAACGATTCATACCCATGTAGACGTAATTTAGAACATACATAATGATTGGTAGCATTAAGAGTAAAGCATAGTTATTGATGAGTTCATTTGGACTTCTTCTTGCTATCAATAACTCTTTTCTAAAGAATGTTAAGAAGAGCGATTTTGACTCTCTTAGTTTCATATGTTTGACTTTTTTAACGGTATTTTCTTGTGAACGAGATGTGAGTTTAAAGTAAAGGGGTTTAGCAATGAAATAATTAGCCAATGCTAGACCAACAACACTTAATATGACATATACATAATTCATCCAAGTATCAATTCCATAAAGTATAAAACCAACAAATGAATACACTGAACCAATCGATGCAACATCTTGCATAAATAACGTTAGTCCTATAATAAAGCGGTTGTAAAGCTGTACAAGACGAATCGGTACAGGAATTTGTGCTACAAGCCAGTAGATAGTAAAGAAGATTCCAACAAAAACGAGAAGTGATAATAAAGCACTAATCAAATTATGGTTTTTAAGAAAATTCTTGACGACTACAAAGGGTAATGAAAGCAAGGTAGCTACTGATACTGATACAAAAGGTAATAGGATTGTTAAAGGTATGATGTTTAAATAATATGCAAAATCAGCTTGACTATGATATCCAAGAGCAATCAATAATGGAACTAAAATATAGAGACTCTTAATCAGTTCATGAATGTAATACACAATCATTTTACTTATGAAAATTTCATCATTTTTAACTGGTAATGGAAATAATATTTGATTGTCTTTACTATGATATAAATCTGTTGTTAATCCTAATAGTGAGGCAATAATACTAATACTTTGGGTTAAAACTAAGATAAAAATCGCGAAGTATTCATTAACTGGAATATAGAAAATATTCTTAATAACATGAAGTGCTAAGGTCATAATGATACTCACAATAACTAAAATAACTGTCTGTACAGCAACCGATGCATAAATATGCTTTGACATACGGTCAAAGCGTTTGGATTTATTTTTTAGTTGCAATAGTATAAGTACTTTTAGTCTTTCTATCATATTTCCTCTTTTATGAATCTTGTTTTTTTCCACTCATATAAAGTGATTCTAATGAAATACCCTTTTCTTGAAGTTCTGACATTTCATAAATCCCCATTAATTCACCTTGGTTAATTACTGCAATCTTTGTACAAATCTTTTCAACAACTTCAATAACATGACTTGAGAAAAAGACGATGTGCCCTTTTGCAGCATGTTCTCTCATGGATTCTTTGATTTGGTATGCTGAGGTTGGATCAAGTCCCGTCAGTGGTTCATCTAAAATCCAGATAGGTGGTTCATGAATAAGTGATGCAATAACAACAAGCTTTTGCTTCATACCATGTGAGTATGATCTAACTTCTTGATCAATTGCATGCTCTAATGATAGCTTTTTAAGTAATATCTCAAGTCTTTCATCCCTGAGTTCTTTTGGTACTCGGTATAAATCTGCTACATAATGGATATATTCACGTCCCGTTAATTTTTCATAGACAGCATGATTATCAGACACATAACCTAATCTCAATTTAGCTTCAATCGGTTGTGTCTTAATTGAATAACCATCTAAAAAGACTTCGCCTTCAGTAATCGATTGAATCCCAACCATACTTTTAATGGTCGTTGATTTACCTGCTCCATTATGACCTAAGAAGCCGAAAATTTCACCAGGTCCGACTTCAAGGGAAAAATTCTTAACTGCAAACTTATTTGATTTTCCATAGCGTTTTGAAAAATTAACTATTTTTATCATACCTACACCTTTTTCATCCATTGGATCTTCTAATTTTCTACCAGCTAATGATTTCAATAATTCTAAGTGATCTAGTTTCATTTGCTTTTGTTTTGTTATTAACTTTCGATTGGCATCAATGGCATTAAACGATGCATCATAAATATACCAGCTAACAAACATTAAGAAAACAAACGATATATAATAAATGAGTTGAAATAACCAATAGAAAGTTAGTGTGAGATTTCCAATCTCAAATGAAATAATGTACTGATATTTCAACTCAAGTGCACCAAAAAGTTCAGGTAGGAAATCAGAATAAGCAAAGAAATAGTCTACTGGTGTATAGTTGTTAAACCATGCATTTAAAATGATAACCACGATAAAATAAACTGTAAAAACGGCAATAGCTTGATACATTGATTTCAGTTTAGGTTTTTCAAAAGTACCAAGTGCAATCCCTAAAATCGGTATGATTAATACATACATATGATTAAATCCAAAATGAATGACTGTTAGAGAAAAGAAATCCACTTCATAATTAGGTAAGAAAATGCCACCAACCGCGCCTAAAACCGTTGCGAAGTATGAAAAATAGAATAAACTTTTGATTCTAAAAACCGTACCAAAGAAGATTAATACAACTGCCATATTACATAAATGGAGCGGCCATGCAGCTAAATCTTCTCTTCGCATATAGAAGTATTGGAATACTGCTGCAATCGCTAAAAAGGCGATGAGTGCATCTTTTGCAACTTGTGATTTCGGTTTTATGTATCGATAAATGATAATCATTAAAATAATCGGTACAATAATGACAAATAAGTGCTCCATATTAAAATCTTTTGGGATATCCCCATAATTACCAAAGAAATTAAATAATAATGTGAGCGGCATTAATGCAAAAAGTGATCCAATAATAATCACTAATCCGTCAACCAACTCTTTTTTATGAATAAATAGTTCTTTATTTTTAATAAGTGAAACCAATGAAATAATTACTATAATTGCAGCTAAACCAGTTTCAACTGCAAATTGAATCGTTCTAAGTGTTATTTCGTTTGAACCTTGGAATGCAATGATATGTTGATCAAATAAAAGTATATTTGCTGATATCGTAATTAATCCAACGAAACTTATTAACCATTTTAATATTTTTATTTTATAAATTGAATTAATCAATATCCATGAAATAGTTAATAAAGTGAACCAACGCAGCATGATTATAGTAAAAGTCATCAGTGGATCAAACAACCAGGTGGTATATGCATTTATTGGGGTTTGGATATCCGTTAAAAATAGATTAAATGTTAGATCAATGGAGTCTTTGGAAAATAGCCTAACTAAATAAGCAAAAAATAAGAGGACTGATAACACTCTAATTAATGGAGTTTCATATTTAGTTTTCCTAATCATCATGTAAGCACTTATTGTAGAGAAACAAAGGATAGAAACAATTAATATTGTAATAATCATTCGTTATGCTCCATCATTGATTTTTAATGTCGTTAGAAATGTTTAAAAAAAACAACTCTTTCTATTTGATTTTATTATATCATAAATGTGAATTATTCAAAGAATCTATATTTATCGTCTTAAAGACCCTAAAACCAATGATATACAATTTATATGAACAAGTTCTCAATCTATCATTTTTTCTAAATAGGTAGCGAATTCCTCTATCTATACATAATATATTTGTTTATAATTAATCCAAAAAAAAGACTTGATAGTGATATCAAGCCCATTTTAATTAGACATGTCTCTTAAACATCCAAATACTATTTTTTGACAACAGGAAGCCATAATTCTATGTAGCCATAATCTTTAGTGCCACCATAGATTTCAAAATTTGCACCATCAATCTTTTCATACTCAGCAGTTGGTAACCACTCCGTATAGAAACGTTTATGTAAATCCCCTAATACTTTCCCCAAATCTTCATCCCAACTAAATCTTTCAGATGGAAAAATTGCATATGTTTGACTTGGTATATGTACCCTTTGATAGCCTTCATTATGACCTTCTTTGGTCATGAATGCACATAACATATAGGGAAATGTTCTAGGTTCTGTTTTTCGATAGTTTTCAACTCCATGAACCATACATAAATCTTGAGCAACAAAACTAGGTAATTTCGCAACATCAACAACTAATCTTTCATACGCACCACTTTTATGGGCATTTTGCCATAAATATGCAGGACTAACAAATCCTTCTTCACCTTTAAATGATGCAATTGTTTATATACCAAAGACACTAAATGCCTCTTTATGTTCAATTCGATAATTCATTGATTGATCTCCTTTGATTGAAATTTGAAAGTATATTCTTGGGTATGCTTTTAATTTTGCCCCAGGTTTTTTTGCTTCTATTGGCGTAATACCATGAAGTAGTTTAAAAGCACGTCCAAATGAAGTTTGATTTTCATATCCATAATCCATGGCTATTTCAAGGACACTTTGATTCGAATGTTGTAAGTCTAGAGCAGCTTGGGTAAGTCTTCTTCTTCGAATATATTCAGCAACCCCAATATCTGTATTAAATGAAAACATCCTTTGAAAATTGAATGAAGAGCAGTATGCTTTTGACGCTAATTCTTCAAGATTAATATCATCTTTTAGATTTGATTCGATATACTCCATTGCAGCATTCATCTTTGTTGACCAATCCATATCACCATTCCCTTCACTTACATTCTAACACTTTAATAGAACGAACCATCAACTTTTTATGCACAGTTTTGTCTAAATAAAAAGTTTGATACTTAATGGACTTATCATACCACTTTAGTATCAAACTATATATTCAAATAAATATTGTAGATTAGACTTTAAGATCAATAGTATATATTTCTAGATACTTAGATAATATATCTCTAAACTATCATTTTATTAAGTATGTATAAATTAATTTTAAAGTATTTTCAATACCTTTAAGATGAGTTCTTTCCATACCATGAGATGCACTAACTCCACTACCTATTAAGGCACCTTTCATGTCTACACCAGCTCTTCTAGCTGCGCCAATATCACTTCCATAAAATGGAAAAATATCGACAGTATAATCCAAGTTATTTTCTTTAGCCATAGAAATTAATTTGGTTGTAAGTTCATAATCATATGGACCACCAGAATCCTTTGCACAAATAGAGACTGCATATTCATTACCTGCTAAATCAAGTCCAATACATCCCATATCAAGTGTTACAAACTCTGAAATATTTTTATCGACAACAGATGCACCATGTCCGACTTCTTCATAAACAACAAAATAGATCTTAGTATCATATTTAAACTTGATATTGTGCTTTGACGTATAATTTAAAAGCATGAGTAATATAACAACAGATGCTTTATCATCAACAAATCTCGTTTTTAAAAATCCGCTATCTGTAATAGTAAATTTTGTTTCATAAGCAACAATATCACCATTTTGAATACCAAGTTTTTCTACATCTTCTTTTGAAAACACTTTTTCATCTAGTCTAACTTCTAATTCATCAATTTCTCTTGATTTACTATTAGCATCTTTATAAACATGAACTGCTGAGGATGTTGATACGATTGTACCTGTATACTTTCTTCCATCTCTTGTGTAAATGACACAGTATTCACTATCTAGAGTTGGTGTAATTGGTCCACCTAAAGTTGTTAATGCGAGTTTTCCATTAGGCTTAATCGAGCGAACCATTAGTCCTAAAGTATCACAATGAGCTGAGGTTGCAACAACTTTTGAAGAATCAGTACCTTTAATAGATACCTCAAGTGCTCCACTATTTAAAATCTTTGAGTCATAGCCAAAAGCATCTACATAGTTCTTAACTAACTTGATGACATGATGTGTATATCCAGTTGGTGAATCACATTTAAAGATATCTTCTGCTACTTTTTTAAAATATGTTTGATCAAATGAAATCATAATTTATATCTCCTTATTTACGAATCAATTATACCAAGAAACACTGACTTAGTAGTGTAAAATTCTATAATAATTCTTGATATTCAATAGTATCAAATGTTTTATCAATAGAATAATCAAATCCAATCAAACAAAAAACTTAATTTTATTTTTTTTCACTTTTAGATGTTATGTTTTTTTGTATTGTCGTTAATATATGAAATTTCACTTAATTATAACAATCCTATAATACTATTATATAATTATAGTATATAGTGTAAACTAATATGAGGTACAAATTATGAATACCCTTAAAGATACATTTTTAAAACAGCTTCAAACAATCTCCAAACTACATATGATGAAGTCTTTGACGCCTTTTTTATATGGTGAAGATGCTTTATTATTAAAGTTATTTTTAAAAGAAGCAACATCTCCAAAAACTATCGCTGATACTTTAAATATTACAAAAGGTAGAGTAACTGCAATTATGAGTAGTTTAAGGAAAAAGGGGTTTATCGAACTTAAGAAAAACCAACTTGATGGCAGATCGGTTGAACTTAACTTAACCCTAGAAGGTACGACATATATTCAAAATAAGTTAGATTTTATAGATAATTACTTTGAAACATTGTTATCACATATCGGTTTAACACAATCTAAAGCATTAGTGGAAATGCTAAATAATCTATTAATCAGTATAAGAAAAATCGAGGAAAATAATAATGGTTAAATTAATTGATGTAACAAAAAAATACGTATTAGGTGAACAAGAAATCATTGCAAACGATCACATTAATTTTGAAGTTCAACAAGGTGAGTTATGCGTAATTTTAGGTCCTAGTGGTGCTGGTAAAACAACAATACTAAATATACTAGGTGGTATGGATGTAGCAACATCTGGTACGATTATGATTGATGATAAAGATATTACAAAATTTAGTGCAAAGGAACTGACAAATTACAGACGACATGATGTTGGTTTCGTATTTCAATTTTATAATTTAATGCCACAATTAACTGCACTTGACAATGTAGAAATTGCATCAGAAATCGGAAAAGAACCGCTTGATGCAAAAGAAGTTTTAATTCAAGTTGGTTTATCAGATAGAATTCATAACTTCCCTTCTCAATTATCAGGTGGTGAACAACAACGGGTGTCAATTGCACGTGCAATTGCAAAAAACCCTAAAATATTGTTATGTGATGAACCAACTGGTGCACTAGATATTGAAACAGGTAAGCAAATTTTAGAATTACTTTATGATACATCTAAAACATTTAATAAAACAGTGATCATTGTCACACATAATCAAGCAATCGCTCAAATTGCTGACCGTGTGATTACAGTTAGAAATGGACGTGTAGCTTCCAATAGACAACAATCTAAACCTAAACGCATTAATGAGGTTATTTGGTAATGAAAACCTATCCCAAACTGGTTGTAAGAGACTTTAAAAACTATATTCGAAACTTTTAGCGATTGTTTTTATTGTTGCTATTGGCGTTGCTTTTTTGGTAGGTTTACTTACAACAGCACCTAATATGCGCTATACAATTGATCAATTTTATAAGGATACACATACAGCAGATGTTATCATTCAAAAACATACACCTTTTAGTGATGCAGATATAGAACTTTTTAGAAATGATATATTAATTGAAGAAATCATGCCTTATTTTACAATTGATGAACCGATCATCTTTGATGATGTACATCATATGTCAAGAATCGTTTTGTTAGATTTTAAATCAGGTATCACGATGAATCAATTAGTCTTAATTGAAGGTAGACTTCCTAATCCTGATAGTACATATATTGAAGTAGTTGTTGAAGAGAGTCAATCTTACTTATTAGATATTCCAATTGGTTTTAAAACCGAGGTCCAAGGCCAAACATTTGAAGTTGTTGGTATCGTAAATCATCCTTGGTATTTTGCATATGTACAAGAATTATCTCAAGTTAGTGGTCGCCCAATAGAATCAATGATCTATGTGGATGCATCCTTTTTAGAAGAAACTATCTATACAAACATAGCTGTAAAACTCAAAGGTAGTGACCGTTTAAATAGTTTTAGTAGTGCTTATGAATCTTTTATTGAATCAAAGGTTGATACATTATCTTCAACTTATAGTGACTTTATTTTTACAACTCGATTTCAAAACCAGAGTTTTGTTAAGTTTAACTCAGATGTCAAAATTGTAGAGGTTATTGCTATCATATTCCCTCTATTCTTCTTCTTAATAACAATCCTAGTATCCATGTCTTCTATGACACGTATTATTAGTGATCAACGTATTCAAATCGGTACATTAAGAGCTTTAGGATACTCAGAATTTAGTATTATTCTTAAATATATTTTATATGTGCTTTTAGCATCTAGTATTGGTGTTTTATTAGGTATTGTTATTGGAGCTTACTCCATACCCTTTATAGCATATAATGCTTATGTGGTAACTTATAATTTACCACCCTTAAGTATTGAATATCATTTTGTATATATAACATCAATTGCTGTAACTATGATCTTATCAGTTTTAATTGTTACCTATGGAAGTATTAAAAACGTACTAAAAGAAGCTCCTTCTATTTTACTAAAGCATAAAGCACCTAAAGCTGGTAAAAAGATTTTATTAGAATACATTCCTTTTATTTGGAGACGTTTAAAATTTAAGTATAAATCCACATTTAGAAATATTTTTAGACAAAAAAGAAACCTATTTTTAATGTTAGTGGGAATTGCAGGTTCAACAGCTTTATTATTAGCAGGGTTTGGTATTAAAGATGCTGTTGAAATATCAGGCGATACTCAGTTCAATCAAATGTATCAATATGATATTGAACTTGGGATTACACCCAATCAAACAGAGTTTACATTACTAGCACCTTACGACTCCATTAATTTAATGATTCAAGTCGCACACTACAATGACATCGATTATATCAATTTATTAATTCCTGAAGTAGATGATGATTTAAATGATTATTTAGTCTTCAAAGATTTAGTTGGTCATGA
This sequence comes from Acholeplasmataceae bacterium UBA4853, assembly GCA_002399815.1. Lineage (GTDB taxonomy): Bacteria > Bacillota_I > Bacilli_A > Acholeplasmatales > Acholeplasmataceae > Acholeplasma. The sequence goes on along the minus strand of DHEJ01000031.1, from coordinate 6,834 downwards.
TCTAAACTTTAAAAAGAACAGTGTCTTTGTTACACAGCAATTTGCTGGTAAACATGGCATTACAATTGGTGATGAAATTAGTCTAGAAATTCAAGGTGAAACTGCATCATTTTATGTAACAGGTATCACAGCATTTTACTTCGGTAATTATATTTATATTTCAGAAAACTTAATAAAAGATGCATATCAAATGCATCTAAATAGAATTTTTGTTAAGACTGGAGATCTATCAAAAACAGCTTTAACACAGTTGGTAGAAGATTTAAATGATTCAACTGACATAGTCCAAGTTCAAACTAAAGATGATTTGATGTCTGCATTTGTCCAAACTTCTTCTAGTATGAATAGCGTGATCATCTTGCTTGTAATCTTTGCAAGTATCCTGGCTATTATTATTAATTACAATCTAACCTTAATTAATATTAGTACCAGACATAAAGAAATGGCAACATTAAAAGTACTGGGCTACCAAGAAATTGAAGTTACTGGTTATATATTTAGAGAAACATTTATGATATCTAGTGTAGCCATACTTATAGGGTTACTGCTTGGTCGTTTATTACAATACTTTATCATTAGTCAAATTAATGTTGATGGCATTATTTTAAAAAACGCTATGTATCCACTGAGTTATTTCTATACAGTCTTTTTATCTATTCTATTTTTACTTATTGTATATCTTGTATCCATTCCTAAAATAAGAAAAATCGATATGTTAGAAGCACTAAAATCTTTCGAATAAACATTTGAAATACAGCTCATTTGGTTTAGTTATTTATAATCTAATAGTCCACCTATGGTTTTTAGTGTATTTTCAAATAAGCATGATTATTCATATTTAATACTTTCTATTTAAACTTTTGTTTAAATGTTTTTATGGAGTGATTGATTTCATCAGCAATTCTTTTATTGTTGATCCAATCAATGATTCTTACAGTTATATCAATAATCATGATACTGATTCCTAAGGATAAACCCATTTCAACTGTTTTGATAATTTCAAATGACCACAATGTACTCAAAATGAGTATTTCTAGAACTACTAAATGGATAATTTTTCTAACAATTAGTTGTCGTATGGATAGTTCATGCTTTGAATATTCAATTAATGATGGTAATGACGAAATCACACTAAAAATTAAGGGTGATAAAAATAATTCATATCCAAATTGACGATTAGGTTCGTAGATAAACCCAATTAACATCATAGTAAGCGATACACACGTATAAATAACAAAAAAACTGACTACAACATTCTTTATGAAAAATGACTTAAACTCCATTATGATTGACCTCCATTTAATTTTTCTTTGAGTGGCTTTACATACTGTCTTGATATAATAATTTTTTGATGGTTATTCATGTGTGCGATAAATCGACCATTGAGTGCCGGACTTACAGAGTCTAAAGCCATCAAATTAATAACATAAGACTTCGAACAACGGATAAACTGTTGTTCGAAGTACATTTTTTCAAGTTCATAAAGTCTAGATTTTATTTCATAACTTTTATTGTTTGTATAGGCAAATACTTCCTCGTCAATTGCTTCAAAATAGATAATATCTCTTAAGTTTAAGGAATAAGCACGACCACTGACATGTCCTATAATAGCATCACCTAAAGACTTAACAAAGGTGACGATACTTGACACTTCTTTTGTCACTTGAACACACTCAATTTTGACACGTTCATCCTCATAATTCTCAATTTTTTCTATACAAACATTCATTCTTAATACTCCTTTTGTATGGTCAATTCTCCCAAATCTTTTAAATAATAATCAAAAAACATTAAAACCAGTTCGTTTGTTTTTTCAATACATGCTCTACCATCAATACTACCAACGCCTAAAGCACTTGCTAAAAATGGTGAAAATAATGGTAAATCTGTAAAGTTTAAATGTCCTGCACCTTTTATGACTGTTTCATATGCGGTAAATGCATTTTTGCTTGCATAAAAATTATTATAACCAGTTCCAACATAAGTCATTGCATTTGTATAATGATCTTCAGCATAGATATTAAATAGAGGTACCGGATATGGTATTGTGTTTAATATGACAGAATTGTTTTGAAAATCAATCTCTTCTCCTAACATTGTACCATCAAGAACAATAACTGCATCAATATCTTCTCTTAATCGACCAATTTGAGCTGAAGAAGCTCCACCAAGTGAATGTCCAAATGCTCCAATTCTTGAAGTATCGATTGCATCAAATAATTTATCTGATTCATTCAAATTAGTAAGTTCAATGATTTTATCGATAACGAAGTTTTCATCGGCTACTCGCAAGTCCATCCATGATTGTGTAATCTCAAAGACTTCTTTATCATTTCTTGTATCAGTTTTTGCATTAATATCAATTGCTTGTTGTAGAAAACCTTGATCCACAATGGTTAAATTACCTGATGTATCCTCAGTAAAGAATGCTTGGTATGTATGTCCAATACTAGCAACAACATATCCATTAGATGCAAGTTCCATAAATGTTGAATAGTTAGATCCATTATAACCAAATGCACCATGAGAAAATACAACTAATGGATATTCATTTGACAGTTCACTTGGAAACCAGAACTCTACAGTTAATGCACGATTGATTTCATTATTTTGATATGATTCCATACGTGTTTCATCAATCCATGTATATTTAGCTGTTTCAACTTTATATGTTCCCGTGACCGAAATCATATCATATTGAGGGAATGCAAATGCTGAGATTAATGAAAAAACAATGACTAGAACATTCAACATAAACTTTCTAATACTTCTAAATAACTTGAATTCGAACTTTTTATTTTTAACAATTGTAACTATACTTAATATAACTTTTACAAGTATAACAATCGTAATAACAAAATATCTAAATCCCCACATGATGAGCCCTGTAACTAATCCTATCACGTACAATCCTGCAAAACTAATGTTTGCTACAGATTTTTCAAATTTATGTGATTCCTTAGTCACCACTGACCAAATAAAAAACCCTAATTCTAATGAAACTAACATGAATAATAATATGTATTCCATGCCTAAATCCTCCTTTTATTGATGAGCATAGTATAAATTATGAATGTTACTATCTCAAATTTATAAGGATGAAATGCAATAATCATGGATAAGTTGTTAATTAATCATTGTTATTAGTATGTGACTCATTAAAATCGGTATTTTACCGGCTATTCACTCTATTTATAAGTATAAAAAAACTTGATTTTAATATCAAGTCCATTCTAGTCATATGTGAACAGTCACTTTATTTGTATTCATTAACGAATTCATTTAGAATTAATTTTTACTATGTGATTACTCAAACTACCTTCATATATATAAAATTCATCATGTGGTATACGTGACCATGCATTGACAATTTTAACAAACATTTCAGGTTGCACATGAATACAAAAATCGTCATAAATCTTTGCATATATGCGATTATTTTCCATTTTATCTGATTTCTTGATTAAGAAACTACCAATATAAATATCAGCTGGTGTTCTCTCCTTTAATCGATAATAAACGTCTTTTAGATTATGACATTCTAAAAATGCTGCCATTTCAACAATTTTTAATGAATTAGGTAAATATAATTTCTCTAACTCACGATTAACAACGAATGCTTCTTACTTAATATGTTCTACGCCTTCGTTTAATTTCAAAATCTTAAAGCCGGAAGTATATCTAAAACTCTCTTTTTCAATTATTTTTGAGGAAATCTCTAATATTTCTCCTAATTTGGCATCGTTAAATGCGTTAGATTTAATGATTTCAGCATCAACAATAAGATTTGTAATGGTAGATGATGAGAATGCATAAGGCTCTACTGTTTTAATATTTGAAGGAATATGTAATGAATCAATCGTTTTACCGGCATAAGCATAACTACCAATGTGATGAAACAAAGTTAGGTTAGTTGGACTACTTGGGGCTAAAACAAGATAATTTAAATCGTTTACTTGTTTAGATACTCCATTATCTATCATTTTATAATATGGGTTAGTTTCACTTATCGACATCCCATTCAATGATGAATCCATAAATGCTTCAGGTTTTATGAGTTCTAAATCGTTGAACTCAACGTTATCAAGTTGTTGATTTGAACCAAATGAGTTCATATCCATCGTAATTTTTGGATGATTAAATCGAACGGTTGTTAAGTTATTGTTTCTATAAAATGCTTTAACTCCAATATGCAATGGATGATTAAAATCAAGAACTTCCAATCCAGAATCCATCAAAGCTTCTTCACCAATAACCTCAAGATTCATCGGAAAGTCGATATAAGTAAGTTTAGGGGTTAATTAAAAAGCTCTCTTTTCAATGGTTAATAATGAATTTGGAAATTACACAGATTTAAGTTCTTTTGCTCCTGAAAACAAATATGCTGGTATTTTTGTTATACCTTCTTCAAAGACAACATCCGTAATTTTTGTATCTGAAAATGCACGTGGTTCTATATTGATATTCTTAATGATAATTGATCCATTTATTTGTGTTCTACTAAATGCAGCTTCACCAATATAGTTTAACGCTGATGGAAAATTTGTAATAGTTCCATTTCCCAAGAATGCTTCCACATCCACATGCAAAAGACTTTCAGGTAAACTAATTTCATTTATACCATTTTCTTTAAATGCAGCTTTCCCTATATGTGTGATGCCTTCTTCTATGATTATTGTTTCAATCGGTAAATAATTTCGTCCTAATATAGGCAAACTTGTCCTATTTCTATGCTAGCATCACCCTTATCTTTATAATGGAGGTAGTACTACTATACCTTATCATCAAGATTTGGAAACTATTGTATACTAATATGTGTGATGCTACCTATTTTGATACAAATTAGCACCCCATGAATTTTTTTAGCACCATTAACAGAATTTTAGCACCCCTTAATGTATCAATATTATTGACTAATATCGTGCTATTTTCCCATCTTTATTGTTTTGGAACTTGAATCTCATCGACCAACATATATACATCATCTATGATATCAAAGTAAAGATGTATTTCATATGTAAGATCATGATTTATTATTTTTACTATGAGTTCATTTCCGTTGTATTCACTTTCTATTTGATCAATTATCGATGGATAAATCATTGGGTTCAATTCAGCAATTGGATTAAGAAATACATCTGATTTAATTTCGTAGACATCATAATAATAGTCCATCATACTTTGAGTTCTAACTAAAACAATATTAGATCCTTCTACTTCATATGCTTTACTTGCAAAACCAAAACCAATACCTAAAAATAGCAATAGTGCAAGACCAATACCAACAATGCCAGTGATTAAACTTATAACAAATTTTATGAGTGGCTTTATATTATAGTTCAAAAGAATTATACCGATTGTAATTAAATACAAGGCTATGATTGGGTAAATGAACCAATCCATCGAAAATACATAAGTAAATAAATAGACAAACTCTATCTGTTTTAATATAACTAAAACAAAAAACATATAAAGTAAAAATATGAAACTCGCTGCAATCATAATAATACTATTCCGATTTAATATACTACCTTTCATTATTTCCCCATTCCCCCTTAATTTTTTTGGTTAAATTTTTATGCAATACACTACAAAAACATCGTCATATAGACCGGCAAATAAATAACATCATCTTTTTGAGTCAAATCTTTTGTATGAATGATGTATTTTTTACCAAGTTTGTCTTTGAACTTGTTACTAAACTTGTCCATTGATGACGTTGTATAGTTTTTACCCGACTTAACTTCAACTGGCGATATTTTAGTTGGTTTAAATTGATCTATAATTAGAAAATCTATTTCCATCGTATTTGACCTGTCTTGATTATCTGCTCTTGAGTAAAAATATAGTTTCTTATTTAAGGCAGTAAACATTTGTGCAACGATATTTTCAAATATCATGCCGTTGTTAACTTCAAGGCGATCTTGAATAATGGCTTTTGCTACTTCTTGATGCATGTCATCATTTTCACTGAATGCTTGGCTTAAGAGTAACCCAGTGTCTGCCATATACATTTTAAGTGTCAACCTGTCACGATTTAAAGATAATCCAAAATTAGGATCTGATGCATTAAAGCATACATTTGTAATCATCGCTTCATCCAACCATGTAAAAGCATCCTCATAATCTCTAAATCTCGCATCTTTCGATAATGAACTTAACATAAACTTCTTTTCGTGTTTTGATAATTGACTAGGAATCTCATCAAAAATACTGAGTACTTTATGTTCATATCCTTTAGCATATTTTGAAATGTCATTCTTATATAATTTTAGGATGTCTCTTTTAATTCGGTCAACTTTTGTATAATCATTAGTATTTAAGAATTCTATACCTGCTTGAGGCATACCACCAATTAACAAGTACTGTCTAAATAGTTTCATAATCGTTGAATGAATTTCAGCTAGAGGTTTTAAAGATTCAAAATGCTTTTTTATAAGAGGAATAACACACCTCTTACAACTCTATTATACACGTTTTTTGATTTTTAAAAGTTTTGTTATATCACGTTATTGGAAATTTATTTGTAGGTATCAATATACCCACCCGAGTTAATTACCTTCAAAATTGTATAATCGTGTGAATAGTAAAGTTAACGTGTAAATAGTTATGTAATCGTGTTATTGATTAAATAGGAATTTCATACAGATGAAGAAAATTATTATCTCCATGTACTAAATAATTCAAAAGTGTACGCAGATAGGGGAAATTCTCCCTTTCTGCATGAAAAAAAGGTCTAATACTTATCGTATCAGACCAATGCTTGTCAAAATAGGTAACCCAACACATTTGACTAGCATTGGTCTGATACGATAAGTATTAGACCTTTTTTGT
>DHEJ01000029.1:4247-26585 GCA_002399815.1 Acholeplasmataceae bacterium UBA4853 | reverse complement strand
ACTTTAGAGGTATCATATCAAATGTCTTAGGAATGATTTTATTTTAGACTTCTTTATTGAGTTCTGTTGAAATAATTACTGGGATAGTGATTGGTTTTCGTCTAGTCTCAGTGTATATATACTTAGAGATTTCATCCTTAACTTCTACTTTATACTCATTCCAGTTAATATATTTACCTTTTAAGTATTTTTCTGATGTCTTTTCAAATATCAATTTAATATCTTCGATGATTGAATGATTTTCATTCACATATACAAAGCCTTTGGATACAACTTCAATGTCACCTAAGATTTTCTTTAATTTAGGATCAATATTAGCAATAACTAATAGCACACCATCAGCAGCTAATAGTTCACGATCACGCATGACATAATCATTCACATCACCGACTGCAGTACCATCAATTAAAATATCACCAGTTTTAATTTCCGATTTAGAAACATATGCATCCTTACCATCATTAAAGTAAACAGAGTCACCATTATCCAGTAAAAACACTTCTTTTTCTGAATAACCTAAACCAATAGCTAAATTCTTTACACCATATTGATGACGATATTCACCAATTGTGGGTATTACATATTTAGGTCTTAATAAATTCATCATCATTTTAATTTCTTCAGCGGTAGCATGTGCTGAGGATAATAATCGTTTATCAATCACACTAATATGGACCTCAGAACGATATAAGACATCCAATGTTCTGGCAGCCATTTTTTCTGTACCAGGAACTGGTGCGGTCATTAATAAAATCGTATCATTTGCATTAATATGGATTAAACGGTCTTGTTTTTTGCACATTCTTTGTAACATAAAGAATGGTTCATGACGGTTACCAGTAACTAAACATACTAAGTTATTAGCATCATTCTTATTTTTCTCATCAATGAACTTTAAGTTAACTAGTGCATCTTCTGGAATCTTTAAATATCCTTTTTCAATCGCAATATCAACAATTCTTTGAGCACGTCTTCCAATAATAGCAATCTTTTTATGGTGAATGAGTGAAATATCAATGATTCTTTGGATTTTTTGTAGATCAGATGAGAATAATGAAACAATAATTCTTCCTTCAGCATTCGCATAAACAGAGTTAATCTTATGTGTTAAAGCATCATGAATTCCACCATCTTGAACCAGTGTAGATCCTAAAGATTCAGTTAATAATGCGATTACATTTTTTTGAGCTATCTCATTAATCTTAGAAAAATCGGTTTGATACTTCGGATCACCATTTTGAACAAATGTAAAATCTGATGTATAAACAATTAATCCATCCATTGTATGGATGGCTACACCAACAGATTCAGGGATCGAGTGTGTCGTTGAAAAGAATGTAATTTTAACATTACCAAATCTAATAATCGTATTTTTATCGATAGTATTTAAAGTCAGAGTTTCTAAATCAAAACTTTTTTCTTTAAGTGAATCTTTAACTACTTCCATTGTGAAAGGTGTTGCATAAACTGGTACATTTAAATCTCTTAATATGTGAGGTAACGCTCCAATATGATCTTCATGGGCATGCGTTAAAAAGATCCCTTTAATTCGGTCCTTAATGTTAATAAGCATTCTAAAGTTAGGGATAATCTCATCGACTCCATATAGCTCTTGGGTAGGATATTTTAGACCTGCATCTAAAATAAAATATTGTTTGTCAACATCAATGACATACATATTCTTCCCATTTTCACCCAGTCCACCTAAAGCGAAAAATCGTATTTCACTCAAAATAATCTTCCTTTCAGTAACGGTAATATTTAATTTATTATATCATAGTTAAACCTTCTGTGCTCAGTAAAAACAATTCATTACTATATTTTTTCATTTTTTAAGTATTTAGTTTATAATACATTATAAAGAGGTACGATATGATTGGATATCCTAATAAGAAAAAATCAATAGCAAAAGTCAATAATTATGCCAATTTAGGTATGACATTAGAATCAGATATTGTTGAAACAAATGCATATTATTTAAAGCATAATTTAGCTGTTATACACAAAAAACCAACACCCATTCAAGTGGTTAATGTTTCATATCCAGCAAGAAATAAAGCTAAAATTACTGAAGCATATTATAGAACACCTTCTACAACCGACTTTAATGGTTTATATAAAGGAAAGTATATAGATTTTGATGCGAAAGAAACCACATCAAAAACTAGCTTTCCACTAGCAAACGTACATGAACACCAAATACTTCATTTAACCGATGTTGATAATCATGGTGGGATTGCTTTTTTAATTGTTGGTTGGAAAGCATATAATGAATATTATTATTTACCATTTAAATCCTTATTGGCTATTTGGGATAAATCAAAAACAGATGGAAGAAAATCCATACCATACAGTTATTTTAAAGAAACCTGTCACCAGATTCCTTTTTCGTATCAGCCAAGATTAAATTATTTAAAAATTGTTGATTTATTTATCTAATGTTTCACTTAATTGTTTAATTTGTTTTCTAATGACTAATGCAATTATAAAACTGATTAAACTACTACTTAAAACGTACGGTAGATTATATAAAATAAATGAATAGAACCATGGATGAGTACCTTCAGGACTATATTCAGCAAAGAATAATACACCCGATAATCCATGTGAAACCCATCTAAGTATAAATGATAAGGTAAAAGTAATTGTTAAATATACAAAATGATCTAAATTCTTCTTACCAAACATAGCCCCTGATAAGGCAACCAATGAAAATGGAATTAAGTAATCTAAGAATATAGAACCCCAATGTAGGAAGTATCCATCAAGTAACCATGATACAGTACCATAGATTAGACCACCTAATATCCCATACTTATATCCAAGTAAGATTCCAATCATAACCAGTGGTAAAGTATATAAACCAAATACACTTCCACCATTTGGAAACTCCAAATTTAAACCAGGAATCAGTTTAAATGTAATACTAATTGTTACAGCAAAAGCTGTTAACATCGCCGTTAAAACGATCTTTCTTAATACTTTATTCATCTTTTTCTTGTCTCCTTTAAAAGAAAAAATTCTTCGGGATCCAAAGAAAGTAAAAAGTTAATTATATAACTTTCCCTCCGCTGGCATTACCCAGATCAGGTTTACGGGTCGATTTTGATTTTAATCCTCTCAGTCACTCTGTGACTCCCCGAAGTTGATCAAAGTCATTATAACATGAGTAGTTAATTAACTCAAATAATGTGCAAAATAATCGGAAAAATATTTAAAATAATTTTTAATAATTTAATTGACATTTCTATAATTTGATATATAATTGAATTATAAGAGGTGATGATATGAGTATAACTTGGTTTAATGGTGAACCAAAAGAAATTATTGTAACGTTCACATTGGTTAATTTAACAATCAACAAACCCGGAGCACAATTTTTTGAAACTGCGAATCAAGTCATGTTAGGTTATGATGAGGATCGTAAGGTCATATTGATCAAACCGTTATCAAAAGATGAAGTCATGCGAGGTGATATATCTGAACATACCAGATATAACATTAGTATTAATGCATCATATGGTAGAATAACCAATAAAGCATTTATGACTCGAATTGCTCAACTATTTGATCTAAAGTTTGATGAAAAAGGCACAAAATATAAAGGAACTTGGCTATCAGGTAAAAACCTATTAGAAGTTCAATTAAAGGAGGCATTATAATTTATGGGAGATTACATGATATGGTTTTGGTTAGTAATCTTTATTCTAACAGTTGTAATCGAATTTATCACTATTGATTTTGTGAGTATTTGGTTCGCATTAGCCGCCATACCAACGATGATTATAGCAATTTTTGATCCCACTAATATTTGGCTTCAAGTAATTGTATTCTTCTTAAGTGGGTTTATACTTCTTGCATTAACAAGACCTATTGTCGTTAAATACTTTAAGAAAAACATTGTATCAACCAACGTTGATGCATACGTTGGGAAAAATGCGATTGTGATTAAAGAAATATCTGATGATCATCCTGGACTCGTTGATTTTGAACGTATGAACTGGACTGCAATCTCATCAGAAACAATACTTGTTGGTGAAAAAGTAAGAATTCTTGCTATAGAAGGTAACAAGTTCATAGTAACAAAATTTGAAAAATAATATTATAAAAAATAAAAAAGGAGATTTAAATGACAACTGAACAAATTGTTTTAACAATTCTTATTGTATTCTTTGTAGTCATAGCATTAATAGTCATCTCAGGTGTTCGTATTGTAAACCAAACAAAAAAATATGTGATTGAACGCTTGGGTGCATATCATGCAACATGGGGTGTGGGATTACACTGGTTAATTCCTTTCGTTGATAAGGTAGCTACTGTTGTTTCACTTAAAGAACAAGTTAAAGATTTTGATCCTCAAGCAGTCATTACGAAAGATAATGTTACAATGCAAATCGATACCATTGTATTCTTCCAAGTAACCGATCCAAAATTATATGCATATGGTGTAGATAATCCAGTAAATGCAATCGAATCCTTAAGTGCTACTACACTTCGTAACATCATTGGGGATTTAGAACTTGATACTTCTTTAACATCAAGAGATATCATCAATGAAAAAATGCGTTTAACATTAGATGATGCTACAGATAAATGGGGTATTAAAGTTAACCGTGTTGAAGTTAAAAACATTATGCCTCCAAAAGATATTCGTGAGTCTATGGAAAAACAAATGCGTGCTGAACGTGAACGCCGTCAAACAATTTTAATTGCTGAAGGTGAAAAACGTGCTAAGATTTTAGAAGCTGAAGGGATTAATGAATCCATCATCTTAAAAGCTGAAGCTGAAAAAAGACAAGTTATTCTTCAAGCAGAGGCTGAAGCTGAATCTATTCAAAAGCTTAAAGAAGCTGAAGCATTAGGTATTAAGTTAATTAGAGAAGCTGGTGCAGATGAAGCTGTTTTAAAGATTAAAGCCTATGAAGCATTAGCTAAACTTGCAGATGGTCAATCTACTAAGATTGTAGTACCATCAAACTTAGCTGAATTAGCAGGTGTTGTAACTGCACTATCAGAAACAGTTAAAACATCTAAAGAAACGACGAAAAAGTAAATGAAAAGGTGTGTTCAACATTGAACACACCTTTTTTAATCGTTTAAAATATTCGAAATAACTGCTACATTTAATTCTTTTAATATTGCTTTTAATAATAAAACTGTTTGATGGATATCTTCTATATCAACAATACCCTGATGAGATGATTTATTTCTAACAGGAATTCCTATTGATAAACTTGCAGCACCACTTTTTGATAGTTGTTGAATAGCAGCTTCAGATTGATCATGAATCATATAAGATTCTTGATAGTTAATATGATTCTTTTTAGCAACCTCTATAACAAAATTTCTTAAATTTGGATGTGCAATTAATCCGTTATCATAAATGTAAATAAGTGGTCCTTTTCCTAACTGATTAAGTGGTTTTTCTCCACCAATTAAATCTGATGCATCCGCTGCATCAATTGATATTGCAATATCTGGTTCAACTATGTATGCAGTAGTTCTAGCACCTTTTAATCCAAACTCTTTTTGGACTGTAAATGCTACATTAAGTTCTATATTTAATTCATCTATTTGATTAAATAAATCCATTACTGCAGCAACACCTAAACGGTTATCAAGTCCTTTAGCAGCAACTTTATTATTTTGTAGATGATTAAATTGATTTTGAGGGGTTACCATGTCACCAATTCTAACACCAGCTAAAATTGCTTCTTGGTCTGTCTTAAATCCGGCATCTAAAAACATATCTTTTATGTCAAGTGATTTAGACTTAGCTTCCGCTGATAATGTATGTAGTGGTTTATAAGACATTACTGCTTGAATCTTTCCTTTTTGAGTTGTTACAACAAAGACTTGACTAAGTATTTGTTGAGGGAAAAAATTCCCAACAGTTTGGAACTTCAAAAACCCATCCTTAGTAATTTGAGTAACCATGAATCCTATTTCATCTATATGTGCAGAAATAAGTACTTTAGGCCCATTTCCCTTTTTATATATAAGTGATCCTAATCCATCTTTTTTTGGTGTTGCACCTAGTTTTGATGTAATAAAATCAGATACTTCTTTTTCGTTGGATGCAATTCCATCTAAGTTAGTCAGTGACTTAAGTAATGCTTTTATATCATTTAACATGTATATAAATCTCTTTTCTATTGATCTTCTTCTTTTTGAGTGTTTGTTGTTGAATCTTCTTTACTGATATCGATTCTTTTAGAAACCATCTTAACAACTTTAGGAAATTTCATCGCTTTAAATGCAATGAAACCTGCAATTAAAGCAAATAATGCAACAACAACCACAATAATTAATGTAGTTATATCAATCATTTTACTATCAGTAATGAGTCCACCAAGTGCTATAACAACTAGATACATTAAAAATAACCAAATGTTTAATTTTTTCTCGCTAAATCTTTCAACAACCAAATGTGCAATACCATGAAAGATCATCAATAAACCAATCCAAATATTGACTGAGTAAGCACTTTGTTGTAAAGATTCTACAAACTCAGGTAATATAAATCCAAGAATTGCTATTAAATAAACGATAAATAGTTCAACAATTAATAAAATACGTAAGTTTTTCTGAACTTTTTTTATGCTTGGAAATAGCAACCAAGTACCACCTATTAATAAGATGATTCCGGTTGTAACTAAATTAAAGTTGATACCAAATAAATCCTTAGTGATGGGTGTCGCAAATAAAATACCTAACCCTAACATCACTGCTGCAATCACATAAAAAATGATTGCTTTTGTAGATAATACAGATTTTTCTATCATATGGATCTCCTTTTAAAGCATCTAAAGTAACTTGCTATATGTTAAGAAATTACTTTAACTTATTATACCAAAAAAGCATATAAAAAACCCAGGAAGCGGTGAGAATCTGGTTTTTTTAAGTGGGAATTTACTTTTACCGCATTTCGGGATTCCAAAATATAAAGCTTTTTGGCCTTCAACACCAATGTGGTTTAAATCCCCCTCTGAAATGTTTGGGTTCCACGGGTTCTTCCTAGGTTACTTTTAATTTACATCAAAATGCTTAAATTGTCAATCAAAGAGACTTATTTTTTAAACTTTTTGTCCAGTAAAGCTTGAACTTCTTCCTTCATATCTTCGCGGCTTAAAGCAAAATCAACGATGGATTCAATATAACCAATTTTTGATCCAATATCATATCTTTTACCCTTCATATCCAGTGAATAAACCTTTTGAGTATCCATCAATCTTAAAATGGAATCGGTTAATTGAATCTCTCCACCAGCACCTCTTGTTTGATTTTTTAACAAATCAAATATTTCAGGCGTTAAAATATATCTGCCTGAAATAGCTGAATTACTCGGTGCTTTACCTTGGGGTTTTTCAACAACACCTTTAAGTTCAACAATTGGTTTATGACTATTTTCTTTAGGGATACAAATACCATAAAGCTTAGTATCTGAATCTGGTACTTCAAGTGTTCCTAAAATAGTTGATTGACGCTTATCATATGCGTCAATGAGTTGTTTTAAAGCAGGCACAGGTTCAGATACATACACATCATCACCTAGTAATACTGCAAAAGATTCACCATTAACAAATCGTTCAGCTTGTAACACAGCATGACCTAATCCTAACTGTTCTTCTTGAATGGTATAAAATATTTTTGCACCAAAAGAAGTATTTCTAATTTGCATAATTTCTTGTTGTTTTTGTTTACTTTGTAAAAAGACTTCTAAGTTTAGGTTATTTTCAAAGTAGGACTGAATAGCACCTTTATTTGATGAAATAATAATCAATATTTCTTCAATACCTGATTTTGCTGCTTCTTCAACAATATATGATAGTGCAGGTTTATCAATAATCGGTAACATCTCTTTTGGTACAGCTTTAGTAATCGGTAAAAATCTTGTTCCCCATCCTGCTGCTGGAATTACTGCTTTTTTTATCATTTCTTATTATCTCCTTCATAATATACTAAAATTCTGACATAGTTTGCTCGGTAAATTAAAGCATTTAATAAAATATCTCTTACTTTTTGTTCGATTGAAAACTTGGAATTTGTTGTTTTAACCGACACTTTTGCTGCATAGTACTCTGTATCATCTAATTCTTCCATTCTAACGATATAATAATGTTTTGAGAATGATAAGATATCATCTAAATTTCTAAAAGAAAATATGACTGATATAATGATATCTCTGTTTTGGATATCCAGTTCATCTAATAGATTAGCTAGTGATAAAGCTCTTGCAACAATATACTCTGTTTTATGGAAAAAAGTTTGTTCATATATTTGTTTACTACGGTCATAGACTATCTGTTCTTTGACTTTAGTTTTAAAAGTTGTTTCTAAAAATGTAATAAAACGTTGTGCTCTTTTAGCATGTTTATGATAAAACTCAGTGTATAAAACAATTTCTTTACCATTGTATGTATAAGCGGTAATCATAAAATGCTTACGGTTTGAATAAATCAATACTTCATTAAAGAATTTATGAAATTCATTAATGTGAACTGCAAATGTATATACTCCAACAATATTATAGGTTTCATTATAAACAAATGGTTCATAAAATTCATTTGCATAAACATATCTTAAATCTGCTGGATCATAATATTTATATGCATGATACGCTACTCTATGTAAAGATGAAATCTTTTCAAAAATGATATCAGCAATGCCAAGTAAAACAACCACCGATGTCATAATAATTTTAGATACAACAGAAATAGGTAATAACCAGGTTGCATAAATAACAGGGATAAAAATAAACATAATAGCAGCTTTAAACATTGCTGTAAAACCATTCTTATATAAAATAAATGTAACAACAAATAGTGTGATCACACCATAAAAAGTAAATATTTGATATAAATTATAGTTTTGTAAATCAATATAAATATTTTTTAATTCGTTAATAAATAAGTAAATAGCTGCAAATAATAACAATAAGGTTATAACCTGTCTTGTTCTTAAATATAACACATTAGTATATAGTTTTTTAGTTTGAGGTAATCTAATATAGTTTTTCATTTCTTGACGATATAAATAAAACGGCCAGTATTTACCTCTTATAGATATTCTTAAAGGTAAAGTATCCTCATCAAGAAATTTATTTTCAATCCATAATTCTATATTTGCTAATGGATTTAAGATAATTAATAACGAACCTATAACAATAATTGGTTGCTGATAATCTGGCCATAAAATTAACGATCCTATAATTGCAGTCGAATAACATAAGACCACTACAAACTTCGCAATACCACTAAATAAATACAGTGTTAATAAAACAATTCCAATCGTAGCAAAAACTGTATAAATGATTGAATAGTCCAAATCCATGAGTGGAAAGACTAAAGAAAAAGACACCATTAAAATTAAAATTAATATTGCACTAATGATTAATCTTTTCTTCATTGCATGCCTTTCTTAAGTCAAATCATAACTATATTATAACAAAAAAGTGGCTGTTAAGCCACCTTTTAGACATATCATTTATAAATTATTACTTACGCAACAAACTTGTATCCAAGTTGTGCTAAAGCTTGAACTAATTCAGCTTTTTTTAGTGATTTTGCATTAGCAATTTCTTCAGTTACAGCAACTTGTTTTAAATCTGCTACTAATAAAGCACTTAAACTTGCTTCAGCATCTTTTAATGCTTCTGCAGTTAATGGTAATGATTGTTTAACCATACCTTTTTGAGCAACTTCTACTTTAGCAGCAGCTTTAGGAGCTTTTTCAACTACCTTAGCAGCAACTACTGGTTTGCTATATTTGTTTGGGTTTGCAACTGCATCTTTTGCAAGTTCAACATATGATGTAAATAATGCTGGTTCACTTACTGCTAAATCAGCTAAAACTTTTCTGTTTAATTGAACGTTTGCTAAGGATAATCCATGTACTAATTTAGAATATTTAAATCCGTTTGCAACAGCAGCTGCATTAATACGTGAAATCCATAATCTTCTAAAGTTTCTCTTGTTTTGTCTTCTGTCACGGTATGCATACATTAATGAATGCATTACTTGTTCTCTAGCTGTACGATATAATGTATGTTTGGAACCAAAATATCCTTCTGCTAATTTTAATATTTTTTTACGTCTTTTGCGAGTTACGATTCCGCCTTTTACTCTAGCCATGTTCTAGTTCCTCCTTACTTTAAGTTAGCAATTAAGCGTTTGATACGTTTTACATCAGTTGCATGTACTGTCGTTTCTCCAGCTAATTGTCTATTTTGTTTTGTTGTTTTTGATCCTGCTAAATGGTTTGAATATGCTTTATGACGCATTAATTTACCTGTTCCAGTAACTTTAATACGCTTTTTTAATCCGCTATGCGTTTTTTGTTTTGGCATGTTATTGTCCTCTTTCATCTTTCTTAGGTGTTACAACACCAATTAGTGTCATACCTTCTAATTTTGGTTGTGCTTCTACGACGATATTTTGTAATAAACTAATGAATTTGTTCACTTGTTCTAACCCAATATCTTTGTGTGTAATCATACGTCCTCTAAAACGTAATGTGATTTTCACTTTATCTCCAGAATTAATAAACTTCTGAGCATTTTTTAATTTCGTATCAAAATCATGTTTATCAATTGTTGGAGATAATTTAATCTCCTTGATTTTAACAATCTGTTGATTCTTTTTCATTTCTTTGACTTTCTTTTGTTGATCGAAACGATATTTAGAATAATCAACTAGTTTTGCTACCATAGGTTTTGCTTCAGCAGGTGAAACAACTAAGATATCAAATCCACGATCATTTGCAATCGCTAATGCTTGTTTACGATCGAAAAGTCCTAATTTATTACCTTCATCATCAATAACTAAAAATTGACCATTTGGTAATAACTCATTCACTAAATCAGAATTTTGTGTGGGTTTAAACCCAGTTCTTTGTGGTTTTATATTTAACCACTCCTCTCTATTTTTTTGGTAAAAAAATGAAAAAGTGGGTATAAATTAATATACCCACTTAGCACTAAATTCAAGATCGTTAGAAATGTTTAGTGTGCTTTTTACCCAAGGATAGGACCATCAGGTGAGAGGGTATCTCTTCTTTTCACAATATTACCAAAGATATTATATGCAATATGCCTCTTTTTGTCAACCATTAAATTCATTAATAACACAATTAAGAGAATTGCGACATAAATAGATTATAATATTGTCCCTTTTTATCCATTAATTCTTTATGTGTACCTTGTTCAACAATGTTTCCTTGACTCATCAATAAGATTAAATCAGCATTTTTAATTGTCGATAACCTATGTGCAATAACAAATGAAGTTTTGTTTTTAACAAGTGCTTTCATTGCTTCTTGAATATTAACTTCCGTATTCGTATCAACATTTGAAGTTGCCTCATCAAGAATTAAGATTTGTGCATTAGATAACATAGCTCTTGCAATAACGATTAACTGCTTTTGACCTTTTGATATATTGATTCCATCATCAGATAAAATCGTATCATAACCATCAGGTAAATGTGAAATATAGTGATGAATTCTAGCCTTTTTAGCCGCTTCAATAACTTGTTCTAATGTGACATCACCATTACCATATTTAATGTTTTCAAATACCGTACCTCTAAAGATCCATGTATCTTGAAGAACCATTGTATATGCTTTACGATAGTACGCTCTTTGATATTTTTCTATTGGTAAGTTATCTAGTAAAATTTCTCCACTATTAACCTCATAATAACGCATAAGTAGATTCACTAATGTTGTTTTCCCTGCACCAGTTTCACCAACAATTGCGATTGTTTGGTTTGGTTTGGCTTCAAAAGAAACATTCTTTAAAACCATTTGATTTTCAAAATATCCAAAGCTGACATTTTTAAACTCTATTAGACCCTCTTTAATACCTTCTGTTTTTGCATCGATTAAATCTGCTTTTTCATCATCTTTATCTAAAACATAGAAAATCCGTTCTGCTGCTGCTAATGCCGATTGCAAATCAGAAACTAAATTACTTAATTGATTAATTGGACCTGAAAAGCGTTTAGAGTATAACATGAATGCTGACAAATCACCAATCATTAAACTACCAAAAACTACTAATATTGCACCAGCAGTTCCAACTAATGCTGTCCCAAAGTTATTAATAAATAATACTGATGGTCCATTCATTGTTGTAAAATATCCAGCTTCATAACTCTTTTTAGCTGCATCTTGATTATGTGCTTCAAATCTTTCAAATACAGTTTCTTCTTGAACATATGACTGAATAGTTTTTTGAGCCGAAATCATTTCTTCAGCATATCCATTTAAAACACCTAATTGTGTATTTCTAATTCTAAGTTTTCTCTTAATAATTTTAGATAATAAAGCGGTAATGATAAAGGATAATGGTATCGTAATAAAGTAAATCAAAAGTAATAATGGTGAGACAATAATCATCATAACAAACGATACAACAATGGTTATGGTTGATGTGATCATATTCATTAAATCGGCTGATAATGAAGTGGAAATGGTATCAATATCATAACTCATTCGAGAAATAATATCCCCTGTTTGTGTGCTATCAAAGTAATTTACTTGAATCTTTGTCATTTTATTAAATAAATCAGTTCTAAGTTTATAAACAACACTCTGAGACATCTTAACTAGTGCTACCGATAAAAAGTAATTCATGATTGCTGAAACTAAATAAAACGAAATCATTAGTATGGCTAATAAAAAGATTTGATTAAAGTTAATTGCTAAACCATCTTTAACCACTGCCATTTCATTAATCATTTGACCTGTTAAATAAGGTCCAACTAAAGACAGTGCATTTGAAAGTATGGTTAAAATAATGCCTACTATTAATCTTTTCTTATAATAAGATAAATAGTACCATAATCTTGATAACGCCAATCTTTTATTCATTGGTTTTTGTGAACCATCATTTCTATTGGATGGTCCTTTACTTGGAGAGAATCGATTCATAATGCCTCCTCCCCTAATTGATGTTCAACTAATACTTGGTATTCAGGGCTACTCTTTTTCAGTTCATCATGTGTACCTTTAGCTTTAATCTTACCATCTTCTATATATAAGATTAAATCTGCATCTTTGATGGATGCAATTCTTTGAGCAACAATAATTTTAGTTGTTTGTTTTAAATGTTTTTCAATAGCTTTCCTTAAATTACGATCTGTTTGATAATCAAGTGCTGATGAGGCATCATCTAGTATGAGTAATTTAGGTTTTCCAGCAACCGCTCTAGCAATTAATACTCTTTGTCTTTGACCACCAGAAATATTCGTACCTCTTTGTGAGATCTTATAGTTTTTTTGATCAGGCATAGAATCAATAAAGCTTGCTTGAGCAATCTCTTTAGCTAAATCAACTTCAAATTCATCCACATCTTTTCGGTAAAAAGAAATATTTTCCGAGATCGTTTCAGAAAAAACTAAGTCATTTTGTAAAACAAGTCCAATATGTTTTCTTAAACTATCTCTTTTTAGCGTTCTAATATCTTGTCCATAAACCTTAATCGCACCATTTTTAGGATCGTAAAAACGCATAAGTAAACTAATTAAAGTAGTTTTACCACTACCTGTTGAACCAATAATACCTAATGTTTGTCCTTCATATAGTTTAAAATCAATATCTTCTAAATGATCCTCTTTTTCATGATAAGAAAAATATACATGATCAAATGTTACATGTGGTGTATCTGATTTAATAATTTCTTCTGTACCATCTAACATGGTGCTTTCTAGATTTAATACCTCTAATATTCTACCTGCAGATGCACTAGCGCGAGAGATTTGAATAAATATTCTTGTGATAGAAGTCATTGCATTTAAAATTAATGTAAAGTAAGTAATTAAAGCTAAAATTTGTCCGACCTTGGTTGTACCTTCTGCTACTCTATATGCACCAAACACTAAAACAGTAACCAAACCAACATTCATAACAATATCGATTAAAGGTTTAATCTTATTCATGGTCATGGTTGCTTTAACTTCTTTTTTAACAGTTTTAGCATTTTCATTACTAAATCTTTGTTGTTCATAATCCGTCATTGAAAGTGCTCTAATCACCCTAACACCTGTAATATTTTCTCTAAGTGTTCGAATGAGTTTATCAACTTGTTCTTGAATATCTGTATATAAAGGACGACCTTTTTTCGTATAGTACCAAACAATCACAGTAATAAATGGTAATAAAGCAACCATAACTAAGGTTAATAATGGGTCCATAAAAAACGCCATAACAATCCCACCTATTAATAACATTGGTGCTCTGATTCCTAATCTTTGTAGTGAACCAATCATCGAATATAAATTATATGTATCTGATGTCACTCTGGATATAAGTGATGTGGTTGTAATCTGATCGACATGCTTTGCACTTAAATGTTCAATCTTATAAAACAACTCTCCTCTAACATCAGCAACTGCACTACTAGCAGTTTTTTCTGCCAAACGGTTTGCATAAACATTAAAAACCCACCCCAGGATTGCAATCACTAGCATTAATATACCAATGTAATATAACATCAGATGGTCTGTCGGTGTAACTACTAATAAGACCTCATCAATCATATATGCAAGTAGGAAGGGTAATAATAAATCGGTGATTGCACCAAGTGCTTTAATTACTAATGAGAAAACCACACTCCAAATGTATTTGCCCATTTTCTGAAAAATAAATATCATACATAAACCTCTGATACCTATTTTAACACATTAACGTAGTTAAATTAAGTGTTTGGAGTAATAACCTGAAATTAATAACTGGTAATTACTAAAATAGTTAAATTGAGGTAAATAAGTAATACCCATATCTGTAACAATCTTTACATAAGTCTCATTAAAAAGATATGTATCTTCTGGTGCATGTATAATTAGCTCATTATTGCCATAAAAATAAGTCACTAAATATGGACCAATATAAACAGCATCAATCTGGACATAATCACTCACATCAACTATTATTTGTGATAACTGTGGGCTAGTTTTTTTAATCCCTTCAAGTCCTGTCCATGGAATCAACTTATCATAGCCAGTCTGATATTCAACAAAAAGCTCACCAGCAAAAAAATGATATGACTGACCGTGAGTATCTAATTTTAAATATAATTTTTCCATGTAATAACTACCTGTGATATCTGGTAAATTCACATATATCTTATATCCATAATACGTCTGACCTCTAAACATTTCATTATGAATTTTTACTTGAGAGATTTGATCTACAATAAATTTTAAAGATTGATCTTCATTTTCAATAAATCCCGCACTATATTCATCAATTAATTCATAATTAGGATCATTGGTAAAATAAATAAATGATAACTGACAATCTTTTTCATATAATATATAGTTTGATTGACTTAAAAATAACACTTCAATCGCTTCTTTTTTTGGTAATAATGAAATGATTAAGACAGTTATCAATACTGCTAGGATACTACCACCAATGATATATTTTTTCATATTGGTGTAATCTCTAAACGTTGATAATGGGTAGTAACTACAAAGATTTCATATCCCCCTTTACTTGTTTCAATAAAGAAAAAATAATTCTTAGCTACACCGTTTGTAATGGTACCTTCACCATATAAATAAAGTACCATCTGAGTCTGAGGTTCAATCGAAACCTTGATATCATAAGATTCAACTTCCTCTTGTGAATATTCATATTCATACTCCACATTAATAGATGATTTAAGTCCATCACCAAACACTTTATTATCCTTTTTTGTTTCTAGCTTCAATCCTCCAGTTACTTGTAAACTATAAGAACTTAATGTTTTTTTAGAAGCCTTATAATTATATTGAATCGCTGACTTTCCATTATTATAATAACTAAATAATGTTTCAGAAATGTATTTAACTTTAAGTGATTCTGTAACATGCATCGTATGCCAACCCATAAAGGTTGGATCTGGTAGTAATTTATAATTATCTTCATAATCACTATCAGTAAATTCGCTTAATAATTTACCTGAACCAACCTTTTCGAAATCCTCAAAGTTAGCATATGCATAGGTTGATTCCGATAGCATAATCAAACTTAAAATAAACAAAATGATACTTAATTTTATTTTCATAAAAAAATCCTCCTAAACAATAATAGGAGGATTTCAATGATTTAACTTTTTTATTTAGTATGTTTCATATAAGCTTCAATATCTGAAACTTCTTTAATGATTTCACTTGATAGATTGATACAACCAGTTTCTGTTAATAGTAGGTTATCTTCGATTCTCACACCGATACCTTCTTCAGAAATATATAATCCTGGTTCAACTGTGATCACTTGTCCAACTCTAAATGGTAACTGTGGATTACCAACATCGTGTACATCAAGTCCTAGTGCATGACCCAATCCATGATAATAGTATTTGATTAATTCAACATCTTCTTTAATTAATCCTAAAGCCTTAGCTTCTTTAGCTAATAATTCTTTACCTTTTTCATTATACTCAAATTGAGTAACTCCAGCTTTAACCCATTGGATAATTGCTTTATTAACATTTAACACAGCTTGATAAACTTCTTTTTGTCTTTGACTAAATTTTCCATTAATTGGATAAGTTCTCGTAATATCGGATGCGTATTGTTGATATCTAACACCTAAATCTAGTAACACTAAATCACCTTGGTTTAAATCTTGGTCATGGTGTTCATAGTGGAGAATTGTAGCGTTCTTTCCACCTGCAATAATTGAACCAAATGAAGGTACTGTACGATGTTTATTTAGTACATAATTAAATTCAGTTGCTAAATCAAATTCATTTTTTGCATGTTTAATTGAATCAAGTAAATGTAGGTTTGCAACTTTAGAAATTTGAATTGCACCTTGGATTTGTTTTATTTCAGCCTCATCCTTACTACTTCTTAAAAACGCTAAGATAGGATGTGCATTTTTAAGATTAAGATGTGGATACTTTTGCATAAATTCAGATGCTTTTCTTTCACCTAACAAGGCTTGATCTGTAAAGCTTTGTCTTTCAATATCAAAATAAACCTTTTCAATTGTCCCAAACAAAGCACGTCTTGATTGTGTTAATAAAGATGAGAAAAACGCATCAAATGTTTGAATATCTCTAATATTTTCATACGGAATGCCTGATAATTCACTAGCTTTTTCAAAGGTTAATGATTCACCTACCCAAAGTGCTTCAACAGGGTCGATTTTTTTAATGAATAAATAACTTTCACTTAAGTTATTTGATTTTGCCATTAACAAAATAGCATTATCTTGATTGATGTTTGATAAATACCAAAAGTTTCTATTCACTTGAAATGGATAAAATGCATCTGCAGATAAATGAGGTGCAAATCCTGAATAGAATACTGATAAGCTCATATTATCTACTTGATTAAAATAATTACTTCTTCTTTGTTTATTCATAATTTTCATCTCTCCTATAAAGTATCAATAATTTGACTAACTTTATTTTTTAATGCATCAACATAACTATTGGCTTTTTCTAAACTATCTTTTTTAGTTGAGAAATATACTTTAAGTTTCGGTTCTGTACCACTTGGTCTAAATACAATGAATCCATCGTTGTGTTCATATTTTAGCACATCTGATGGTGGTAAGGTAATATCATGAGGGTTTTTATGTCCATGAATGTAATCAATTGAGTTATTCACTTTAAATCCTTCAATATGTAACCCATTTTTTCTGAAATAAGACATAATTGTTTGAATCTTTTTAGCACCTTCAATACCCTTTAAACTGATATTCATTGTACTTTCAACATAGTAACCAAAGCGCTTATAAATAACCTCTAAATAATCGATTAATGTCATACCTTGATGTTTTAAAGTATTACCAATTTCAGCAAGCATATAGACTGCTTGAACAGCATCTTTATCTCTTACAAAATCCTTAATTAAACTACCATATGATTCTTCACAACCAAAAATATAAGCCTCTTTACCTTCAATTTTATGTGCTTGTTCACCAATAAACTTAAACCCAGTTAATGTTTCACCGATATTTTGATCGTATGCTTTAGCAATTTCTTTAATCAAATTGGTTGTTACTACTGTTGTATAAACAAAGCCTTTTGGCCACTTTTTCTCACTTAATAGATAATATATAATTATCGATGCTGTTTGGTTACCAGTAAGCAGTTTAAACTTACCATGTGATTTCACACCAACCCCTAAACGGTCAGCATCTGGATCAGTTACAAACACTAAATCAGCATCATGTTCTAATGCAACTTCAATACCCTTTTCATAACTTAAAGCTTCTTCAGGGTTTGATGACTTTGTTGCAGAAAATGCTGGGTCAACCACCATTTGTTCACTAACTTCAATGACTTCATAGCCTTCACTTCTTAAAAGTTTTGGAATTACTGGTCCACCTGTTCCATGAAGTGGTGAATACACTAGTTTCAAATCTTTTTGATCCTTATGAATTGAAAGCTTTTTAACTTCATTTAAATATATTTCATCAATTTCATCACCAACCCAATGAATCAATTCATTGTCAACTGCTGAGATATTAAATGGTGAAAAAACTGTATTAATCTTTTTAACGACCATTTCTGATTCGATCGTATTTAATTGTGCACCAGTTTCATTATATGCTTTAAATCCGTTATACTCTTTTGGATTATGAGATGCAGTTAGCATGATACCAGCAGATGTTTTAAAGTGTCTAACTAAAAAACTTAACATAGGTGTTGGTCTTAATTCTTTATATATATATGATTTTATACCATTACTTGCAAGTACTTTAGCTGCTTCATGTGCAAATTCTTTTGAACCAAAACGGTTATCATATGCAATTGCAACACCATTTAATTTTTGATGTGTTAATAAATATTTAGCCAACCCTAAAGTAACTTTTCTAATCGTATAGATATTAATTCGGTTGGGTCCTAAACCCATTAAACCACGAATACCGCCTGTACCAAATGATAATTCTTGATAAAAGGAATCTTCTATTTCTTTCTCACTCATTTGTCTTAATGTATCGACTTCTTTTTGTGTTAAACTTGGTTCATTTAACCATGTTTCATAAGCTGTTTTATACGTCATAATCCATGTCCTTTACATTATTGATTTTTATAATAAATCTTAAGTAATCCTTTTAAAACTAATCTAGAATCTCTTTTAATATCTAAACGAATATGATCAACTAATAACTTAGATAATCCACCGGTTAAAATAATATCAAAGGATTCATTCACTTCTTCTCTAATCCGTCCAACCATACCCTCAATCATGGTTATTGCACCATAAATAACACCTGATTGGATACATTGAATTGTATTATTTGCTAAATATTTTGGTGGTAATTTGACTTCAACTTCATGAAGTAGTGCTGTATTACCAGCAAGTGCTTTAATGGATAAAGCAATACCTGGAGCAATAATAACACCTTTAATTTGATTATCTTTAACATAAATAAATTTATTTGCTGTACCTAAATCAATAATTAACGTAGGATTTGGACTATCAAGTCCAGCTGCATCAGCTACTAAATCAGCACCAACTTCTTTTGAATTATCCGCTTTAACAGAAATACCAGTTTTAACCCCTGGTTGAATAATAATCGGTTCTAGATTGAAGTATTTTTGTGCAATCTTAACTAAGGCAATTGTAACAACCGGTACAACTGACCCTATAATAATACCTGTGACCTTAGATGTTTCTACAAACTGTTTTAAAGTTAAATAGTATTCATCTGGTGTTTTATTGAGTTCAGTATTCATTCTAAATGTCATGATAATTTCAGAATTTTCTGCAACCCCAGTATATATACTTGTGTTTCCTACATCAAATAAAAGTATCATATGTATTAACCTCTTATTTATATTTTACCTTGTTTCTTCCATTTTAGATAAAATGCGTTATTTTTTCTTTCATCTCTTAACGTAGACATTTCATCATGTCCTGGATAAATTTTAGCATTTTGATTAGGTAGTTCAATGATTCTTGTAATACTTTTCTTTAAATCCGATAAATTGCCTGAATAAAGATCATATCTTCCAATATCACCCTTAAATAAAGTATCCCCAGTAAATATGTAAGGATCGTATAAAAAAGTAACCGATCCTTTTGTATGTCCTGGTGTATGATACACTGTGATATTTTGATCTGCTAACGGAATTAAATCGTTATCTTTAATAATTCTAATATCTAAATCTTTTCTTTTATATAATCTTTTATTAACTTGATCAAATCCATTATGGATATCATCAAATAATAAAGCAGCATCCGCTTCATGAATATAGATAGGTACATGAAATTTATGAATTAACCCTACATGATCACTATGTCCATGTGTTAGTAAAATACCATCTAACATTTGACTACCTAATTTATCCATTATACCTTGATAGTCAAAAGAAGGGTCAACTAAAAAACAGTGACCAAACCGGCAAATTAAATATGTATGTGATTGTTCGTCATTACCCTTAAATTGATAGAACATAATGTTTTATAATAGAAAAAAAACTATACAATGATAGTTTATTTCTTTTCTCTATGAATCGTGTACTTTCTTAAACGTGGACAATACTTTTTCATTTCTAAACGATCAGGTGTTGTCTTTTTATTTTTTGTTGTGTAATAATTTTCATCGCCACATTCTGTACAGACTAATTTTACTAATTCACGCATGAAATTTCCCTCCAAACTTGCATTATAAGTATATCAAAATAAAAGCTGAATTTCAACCAAAATATTTAGATAGTTGATAAATGAATTTCATAATCACATATTTCTTCATAAAAACCCTTTTCATGGGATACCAAAATGACTGTTCCAGGATATTCAATTAATGCATCCCTTAGTGCACTTTTAGCTGATTTATCTAAGTGATTAGTTGGTTCATCTAAAATTAATACATTCGATTTATTATTTCTTGTTAAAGCAAACTTAACCTTACTTTTTTCTCCACCAGACAATGTTTTTAAAGGTCTATTTGCCATTTCAAAATCAATACCAAATAACGCTAGTACACTCATTACTTGTTTTCTATCATAATCAATATGTTCTTGGTGAATGATTTCAAAAGGTGTTAGTGATTCTTCAAGATTAATCTCTTGTTCAAAGTATAAAATTTGTGCTGTATCAATCCACTCAAAACTACCATCTAGTGGTTCAATAATATGATTTAGAGTTTTAATTAAAGTAGATTTACCAATACCATTTTTACCGGTAATAGCCACTTTATCACCCTTAACAATCTTAAAATCTAACGGTTCAACCAATGGCTCACTATATCCAATTGAAAGATTATTTACTTTGAGTACATCTCTACCGGTTGATGAACCAAATAAGAATTTTAATTTAATTTGTTTATCACTGGTTGGTTTATGGATTCTTACAATCTTGTTTAACATCTTACGTCTGGATTGTGCCATTTTTGTTGTAGATGCTCTCACAATATTTCTTTTAATATAGTCTTCTGTCTTTTCAATTAATTTTTGTTGTGCAGTATATGATTTTGATTGTTGTTCGATTCTTAATTCACGTTCCTTTAAGTAATAATCAAAATTACCCTTATATCTTGTAATAGCTTTACCTTCAAGTGCAAACACTGTTGTAGCAATACTCTTTAAGAAATATTCATCATGGGATACAACAATAAAAGTTTTATTTAATCCATTTAAAAACTTAATTAACCAGTCAATATGTTTAAGATCTAAAAAGTTTGTAGGTTCATCTAATAATAAAATATCTGCATCAGCTAAAAGTAGTTTACCTAAAATAAGTTTAGCACGCATACCACCAGATAATATCTTAATGGGTTCATCTAATAAATCAGTAGATAACCCTAACCCGTTCATAATATTAGAAATGGTTGAAGTTAGAGCATAAAAATTTTCCTTAACTAATTCTTCTTCTAAATTATGAGCTTTTTTTAAAATCCTGTCATATTCAGATTCTTTAGCATGTTCAATAGATTCATATAATTCTTGAATTTGACTTTCCTTTTCAAATAAATGTAAAAAAACATCATATAGATATTTTTTTACTGTTAATTGAGGATCAATTTCTGCATATTGATCCAAATAACCAACCTTTTTATAGTTAACCCAAGTGATACTACCTTTATCAGGAGACAATAACTTATAAAGTAACTTTAATAAAGATGATTTTCCAGCACCATTTTTTCCTACTAATACAGCGTGTTCACCTTCAAAAAGACGCATATTTGCATCTTCATATAAATTTTCATCACCATATCTAAATGTTAAATTATTGACCTCTAGTAAGCTCATTTAAATCCTTCTTCTAATACTGTCTCCAATTGATGATATGGAATAATATGCATATCCCAAATTTTTTCTTTTGGATTTGTAAATCTAATTTCGTTTTCATCATAGTGATACATAAATGGTCCTTCACTCGGATAAAT
>DHEJ01000029.1:1520-4052 GCA_002399815.1 Acholeplasmataceae bacterium UBA4853 | reverse complement strand
TTTTCCCAAATAACTTTTGAATTAAATGTAAATTTAGATCCCTTTTGAACCTTAATAATAAGTACAGAATAATTCACTTCCTTATATAAGTACTCCATGAAAATACCATTTTCTTTTAAACTACCATAATTTTCAAGTACAGCCTTAATTCCTTGGACCGTTTTTGATTGTTTTTCTAAATACTTACTCACGCCATAATATATAAAATAGATAGTTAAAATAATGACTACTATAATGATTATATAATCTATGTATTCTGTCATATTAAAACCTCCTTGACTGATAATAAGTTGTTCCCTTCAAAAAGACATTCATATAAAAAGCGGTGGTCTTTGAAAAGTACATTATCTATAAAATACGGAATATTATATGAAACACCTAAATTATCCATGTTGTTTACCCAAGTAATATCTTTCCAATCTAAAATACCTTCTAATGTTACAACAGGGGTTTCATAGACATAATCACTAGGTAATTCAACTAAAAATAAGTGTAACCCACTAGCAAATGCTTTAAATTCATCATTCCAGGTTACAATACCTTTATCTATAACTTGATCCATAGTTACCTTGATATTGGTTTCCTCATATATCTCACGAACAATACACTCAAGTGGTGATTCATTAATATGTCTTTTCCCACCAACACCATTCCACATCCCCATCCATGGTTGTTTCACACGATTGATCATAAGTATTTTGTTATTTTGTTTGATAAATGCCAGTGTATATAAGTAATCCATAGTATTCTTCCTTTATATTCTACTTATTATAACATGTTCTAATAACAAAAAAATAGAGTTTCATCTATAAGTAAATTCTACAAAAACGCGCAAATTTTTATAGTAATTAACTTTATAGAATCAAAACTCTATGTTTTTATAAATTGATATTATCGAGGGAGAGTCTATAATATCAGGGATTGTTTTAGAATGGGAGTCTCTAAAACATAAGGATGAAAAATATATTTTTTAATTTTTATTTGTTTTTCGCATTAAAAGAACGCGATCAAATAAAATTCAATATCATTTTGTTGTATAATTTAACTGTTATGGGTTAACAGGTCCGTATGCAGGAACAACATTTGGATTTCCTACATCCTTAAAATCTATTTGTGTTGAATGTGATCTTTGAACTTCAACATTTTCAGCTGGTGTAAATGAACTAGTTACAACCACTAAAGCTACGATTAATAATACGATTACTGATAAGACTTTTTTCATATAAATCACCTCATGCATCTATTGTACTAAATAAAAAACAAAAAGAACACGACATATATGTCGCATGATGAAAGGAGATACAAGATGATTGTTAATAGTTCTGTTGAATTGGCACTTTTCCTGGAAAAAATGCGTTTTATGCGTGGAATCTCACAAGAGGAATTCACTGTAAACATTATCTCCAATAGACAGTATCAAAGATATATTAAGGGTGATTCTCCTATGCCATTTCACCTACTTGACGCCTTTGCTGAGCGATTAGGCGTCAAAAAAGATTTACTCCTATTAGAATTTGATAGTAATGCTTTAAAAGAAACTTTTAATATAATTAACTACTTTTCAGCAGTCAACGGAAATGAAGTTGATAAGATCAATCATTACCGTTCAATCATAACTCCTGAGTATATTATCAACCCAGATAATCGTAATTTCTATCATTATACGACATTTTTATTAGATTTCAAGTCAAAAAAGATTTCAGCTCAAACATTTAAAACCAATGTATCAAAATTGATTAATTATCCTAAAACACTTCAAAATACTGTTATGACTTACTTTGAAGTCATTATATTATCGAACCTATTAGATTTTGTTGAAGTTGATGAACAACTTCAAATTGTTAAAAAATTGACTGACTTTTTTGATAATCCTGATCTTGTATGGTCGGGCAATCAACTCATAACTTATAATATCGTAATCTTTAGATTAGCTAAATACTTTGGAATCAAAGAAGATCATGAAAATGTCATAAAATATTGTAAGTTAGGTATCAAGTTAAATCACCGTGCTAAATCATATAATAACCTAGAATTTTATTACTACTTCTTATCACTATCATATTACCGACAAAATAAGATTCTACTTTATGAAGAAAGTTTGTATAAATGTTTTAACGTTTTATCATTTGAGGACTCATCAACTAAATTAACACAATTTGAAAGTTGGATTAATAAAGATTTTAACATTGATTTCAAACAATTTATTATTGACTACTTAAAGAGAAAACCTGGAATTTAATAACTCCAGGTTTTTTTCTTAAAACAATCTTTTCTTTTTTACAAAAATAAATACTGCAACTCCAATCCCAATAAATCCAGATGCAATTCCAGTAATGACCCATCCATTTTCATACCAAGATGTGGTCTTAACTTCTTCTATAATAGTTTCTTCTGTCACTCGAATTAAAGTTTGTAAGTAGGTTTTATTCAATCCACTTTCGGCACTTAATTGAACTCTATAAACACCAGGATTCTTTTCATTTGATTGATATTCATTTAAAGTAACTTTTATGCTTTCATATGACACAGGTA
>DHEJ01000029.1:0-1257 GCA_002399815.1 Acholeplasmataceae bacterium UBA4853 | reverse complement strand
ACAACTATTTCATAGTTCCCTACTTCATTT
Source organism: Acholeplasmataceae bacterium UBA4853 (assembly GCA_002399815.1). GTDB lineage: Bacteria > Bacillota_I > Bacilli_A > Acholeplasmatales > Acholeplasmataceae > Acholeplasma. The sequence goes on along the minus strand of DHEJ01000029.1, from coordinate 1,227 downwards.
TGAAGATAGTTACTGGATTCAACAATCTTTTGAATAGGATATGTATCGACCTCATCTATCACTGTTAGATTTCCCAAAATATCATCTAAAGATAGATTTTCTGCTACATTGATATCATATACTTTACTACCTGAAATCACCGGTTTTACATCATCAACCACATTAATATTTAATGACTTAGTAGCCTTATTTCCTGAACCATCTTTCGCTTCTAATTCAACTTTATAGGCACCAATTTTATCTTTATTTGTTGAATAGTTCTCTGATTTAATACTTACTTCAACATCATCATAGTAATTATCACTTACAATAACATTTGATAGGATTTGGTTTAAATCAAATGTTTCTTTATAACTTACAAATACATCAGATGGTTGTTCAAAGGTAGGAGCTACCAAATCACTGACATGAATTGTATATGTAATTCTTCCTGTATTATTTGATGAGTCACTTGCTTTTAAAGTAACCGTATAAGAACCAACAACATTTTGATTCGGTGTATAGTTATCGGTTTCAACGACAATATTTGATGTAATATTACCATCATAGTTATCCCAAACTATGAATTGATTATTAATATCATCTAAACGAATTGGATCATCAACACTTGATTGATATACTAAAGTATTATCTACTTTTTCATAGTCAGTATCCTTAATAAAATAAATACTTAAATTATCCATTTGAGTAATTGACTGACTACCTTTATTAGATATAATGTCTAAACTGTAATAATCTCTTACTCTTGTTGTATCAATTTCAATATATTCAAAATCAGAAATTGATAAGAGTATGTTTGAGGTATATAAGTCCTTAACAACAAATGTTTTATAAAGGGTTGTTAATCTAATCTTAATTGGTGCTTCATCTTCGACATATCTAAAATCAAAGACCAAATCACCAAAAGCTGTAATATGAACCTTTTCACCTTGTGTTTGCAATCCAAACACACCACTTCCCTTAATATAACGCATGGCTGCTGGATCTTCTGTATGTGCAAATGTATTTTGATTATTAAATCCTAAGACAATAATCAAAGAAAATAATGTAAAAATTAAAAATATAGTCTTTTTCATGAGTATCTCCCTTTGTTTTATAACCTATAGTAGATAATAAATTAGGGAATAACTTTTATTTTATCATTGACATTAAATTAGCCTTGTTATACAATTATTATGCACTAAAAAATGCACCCTTAGCTCAGTTGGTAGAGCAATTGACTCTTAA
>DHEJ01000014.1:28404-31995 GCA_002399815.1 Acholeplasmataceae bacterium UBA4853 | reverse complement strand
TTTGGTGCAGTTTTTAGATTAAGTTATTATACACTTGATGAAATTAAACAAATCGTTAGAAGAACGGCAAGTGTATATCAAAATGAGATTGAAGAAACAGCGGTTGAAGAACTTGCAAAAAGAAGTCGTGGTACACCAAGAATTGCAAATCGTTTATTTAGACGTGTCAGAGACTTTGCTGAAATTATGACAAATAGTGTTGTAACCTATGATATTACTAAACTGGCTTTAACTAAATTAGGGATTGATGAAAGAGGATTAGATCATTCGGATTATCTTTATTTAAGAGGCATTATTGACCGTTTTAATGGTGGACCGGTAGGGCTTGAATCACTTGCATCAACCATTGGTGAAGAACCTGGAACTATAGAAGATGTATTTGAACCGTTCTTACTTCAAGAAGGTTATATTAAAAGAACACCTAGAGGTAGAGTAGCTACCGAGCTTGCATATCAAGTCTTAGGTAAAAAATATTATAAAGGAATGTTAGAGACTTGAAAGTAGATTTATTTGATTATCATTTACCAAAAGAAAATATTGCACAGCATCCTGAAGAAAAAAGAGATCATTCTAAGTTATTGGTTGTTAATAAATCAAATGACACGGTTAAACATCGTCATTTTTATGATATTTTAGATGAATTAACTGCTAATGATGTCTTAGTTATGAATAACACTAAGGTAATACCTGCAAGATTAATTGGTGAAAAGACAGATACTAAAGCTGTTATTGAAGTATTGTTACTAAAAGAATTAGAAAAAAACACGTGGGAAGCATTAACTAAGCCAGCTAAAAAAGTTAAAATTGGTACGGTTGTTTCATTTGGAAATGGTGTTTTAAAAATGGAATGTATCGATATTAAAGATGAAGGTATTAGAGTTTATAAGGCTATCTATGAAGGTATATTTTTAGAAGTTTTGGAACACTTAGGTACGATGCCCCTACCTCCTTATATTACTGAGAAATTAGAAGATCAAAATAGATATCAAACAGTTTACGCACTTAATCCTGGAAGTGCGGCAGCACCAACAGCTGGACTACATTTTACAAAAGAACTTATTGAAAAGATTAAGGAAAAAGGTGTAGAAATTGTTGAGGTAACGCTTCATGTGGGATTAGGTACGTTTAGACCAGTTCAAGTTGATGAAATACTTGATCATCAAATGCATTATGAATCCTATGAGATTACTAAAGAAGCAAGTGAAAAATTGAACTATTTTAAATCCATAAATAAAAACATTATTGCAGTTGGTACGACCTCAGTAAGAACTTTGGAAGCAAACTACAATAATGGATTTCATGAAGGATTTTATTCAACCAATATCTTTATATATCCAGGATATCAGTTTAAAGTGGTTGATTCAATTATAACCAATTTCCATTTACCTAAATCAACTTTAATGATGTTGATTTCAGCATTTTATGATCGAGAAAAGATTTTAAAGATTTATGAAGAAGCAATTAATTTACATTACCGATTCTTTTCATTTGGTGATTCAATGTTTATTAAACGTTAAGTGTATATAAAATAATTGATAAAATACCGATACCTAACGTATATATTGAAAACCAGATTAAGTTCTTAACTTGAACAAATCGGCTCATAAATTGAACGGTTAGAAGTGAGAAAATAAAGCTAAAGATAAAGGCTAAGACAAATCCTAAGATATCAACAGTTCCAGTATTTTGTAAAGCTTCATAAAGACCTAATAATGAAACTGGAACACTAACGATGATATAGCTTAGAAATGAGAATCTTAAAACCTTTTTAATAGATACTTTTTGAGATAATCCACCAACTATGGTAATGCCTGAACGACTTAAGCCTGGTAGTATAGCAAACATTTGAAATAATCCAATAATTCCAGCATTTTTCCAAGTTAAATCATTTGAAAATGATGCATTTCTTAGAGAAAATACTAAGAATAAAAGGGCAGATGTTGCACATAAAGAAATACCTACAGATAGTAAATTAGTTGGTAAGAAATCTTTAAATAATAATCCAGCAATTCCAATTGGAATGACAGCGATTAATAGTTTTAAAACATAATAGAAATTATAACGAATATCCGTATTATGTCTTTGTTCTTTATCAAATAAGTAAATCCACGTATCAGTCACTAATTCTTTAATATCTTTAAAGTAGAATTGGACTAATGCTAAAAATGAACCCATATTGGTAATGATTAAAAATAAAGTTAAGTCTTCTTGAATATTTGCACCACCTAGAAAGATGGTAGAAAATAAGACTAAGTGGCCTGATGATGATACCGGAAAAATTTCTGTGATACCTTGGATAATTCCAAGTACTATGTATTTAATGATCTCAATTAGATATTCCATGTTTATATATTCCTTCTTGTTGTTATATAGGCATTATAGCATAGAAGAATCTTGAAAGCGTTGTATTTTTAAAGAAAAACACATATAATAAAAGTTAAGGGATGTGGTAAAATGACAAGTGAACAACTATTAACATTAATCATCTCAGTTGTTGTAGTAATTCTAGGTGTTACTTATTTATATTTATACCATAGAAAAGCAGTCTCCATAAAAGGAGATCATGCTGCATTAAATGTTAATAAATTGATTGAGGCTTTAGGTGGTAAAACCAATATTTTATCAACTAGTTTGGATAACAAACGTTTAAAAGTGATGTTAGAAGATCCAAAATTAGTTTCTCAAACGCTACTTAAAACAATGGATATTGCCGGGTTTTTAAGTGGTAAAGAACTAAAGTTACTCATTAAAGAAAATCCATTAGAAGTTAAAAGAAATCTAGATGCTATAAGAAACGAGGTTAGATTATGAAACAAAAATTCATTATCGTATCAGAATATGGACTTCATGCGAGACCAGCTACAAGATTAGTGAATCAAGCAATGAGCTATCAAAGTGAAGTAAGTTTGACAGCATTTAACCGTACCGTGAACCTAAAAAGTATTATGGGTGTCATGAGTTTAGGGATCTATAATGGGGAAGTCGTTGAGATTACTGCTGAAGGACCTGATGAAAAAGAAGCTATTTTAGGCATCACTAATTTTATGATTGTTGAAGGATTAGGAAAAGTTAGCGAATGATAAAAAAGATTCTAATTGGATCACTGGTTGGAATCGGATCAATTTTACCTGGAGTAAGTGGTGGCATGATAGCTGCCGCTTTCAATATTTACTCTAAGTTAATTGAGGCACTAGATTTACTGACTAAGCATCCTATACAAGCAATTAAATCCATTTGGCAATATTTAATTGGTATTATTTTAGGTATATTGGCAGGATTTTTAATCATTGCATATGTGTTTTATTTAATACCATTACCATCAACCTTACTATTTATTGGGTTAATCCTTGGTGGATTACCAGAAATTTATTTTTTAGCGAAGCAGGATGAAAGAAAAGCTAAGCATATGATTGTAACAGGGGTTACAATCATATTGATGTTGGCACTTTCATTTTTAGCACCTTATTTAGGTCAAAGTGATGTATCAAATACAAACTTTATGATTTGGATCTTGGTAGGATTTTTATTGGCTTTAAGTTTGATTGTACCAGGTTTAAGTGGTACGATGTTATTACTGATTATTGGTTATTA
>DHEJ01000014.1:24705-28158 GCA_002399815.1 Acholeplasmataceae bacterium UBA4853 | reverse complement strand
GAAGTTTCCTAAAACATTTTATCAAATCATATTAGGTATTATCATTGCATCTCCAATCAATATTATTTTAAGTTTAAAAGATGAATTAATACTAGAAGAACCACCTATAAATATATTTAATATTAATGAACAGTGGTTGATGTGGTTAATTGGCATTATATTAATTCCAGTTGGTATGTATCTATCCAGAATGTTTACAAAGGATAAAAATGAGACAAAAGAAGATCAAACAAGCAACAATTGAAAACTTAAAAGCACTAGGTGTGTGGGATAGTCCAATGCCACTACCATTTGATAAGGATTTGAAATTTGGAATTGAAATTGGTAGTGGTAAGGGTCAATTTATTACATCAATGGCAAAAGATTTTCCGGATTGGTTTTTTATTGCGGTTGAGATGGAACAAAATGTGTGTTACCGTCTAGCACAGAAAAAAGAAGCTTTACAATTAAATAATTTAATTATCATTATGGATGATGCACAAAATTTAAGTGAATATTTAAAGGGTTATGAAGCTAGTTTTATACAGCTTAATTTTTCTGATCCATGGCCGAAGAAAAGACATCATAAACGTCGTTTAACATATCCAACCAAATTAAGTATGTATCAAAGATTTTTAAAAGATGATGGACAAATCATTTTTAGAACCGATCATCCTGATTTCTTTATTGATTCATTCCAATATTTTGGTGCAGCAAACCTAGTGATTAAAGATTGTAACTGGGACTTTGAAAAAACAAAGTATATGACTGAATACGAAGAGAAAAAACGGAAAAAAGGACCAATTTATCAATTGGTTGCGGTAAAACATCATGAGTAATCATTATAAAGAATTATCACTTATTCCAGGTATTTCAGGACATGAATCTTTGGTTAGAAAATACATGCGAAATGAAATAGAAAAATACCCTAATTATGAAATTATAACAGATAAGTTAGGTAGTATTTTTGCATATAAAAAATCAAGTAATAAAGATGCTTTAACTGTTGTTATTGCTGGTCACATGGATGAGGTTGGTTTAATGGTTCGTGAGATCTTTGATAATGGATCCATTGGATTATTGCCAATTGGTGGGTTATCTGGTGAAGTCTTTATTTCTCAAGTGATGTATGTTTATACTAAGGAACAAAAGAAAATCCCTGGTATTATTGGAGCAATTCCACCACATTTAAAACAACAAAATACAATCGAAATTAAAAGTTTATTATTAGATATTGGTACATCAACTAAAGAAGAAACCTTATCTTTAGGGATTGCTATGGGTGATATGGTGTTATTTGATACACCATATATTGAAACTGTGAATAAAAAAAGATTTATTTCTAAAGCAATTGATAACCGTTATGGATGCGGACTTGCATTAGAAGCGATTAAATATTTTCATGATCAATCATTTGATTTTAATTTAGCAATTGGTGCAACCGTTCAAGAAGAAGTTGGTTTAAGAGGTGCAGAAACAATCACCAATTTATTTAAACCTAAAATGTTTATTGCACTCGATGCATCGCCACTAAATGATATTAGAGATAAAGATGCCATCGGTAAACTTGGTGATGGGTTCTTATTAAGAATTTATGATCCAAGAAATATCATGTTATTTGGATTAAGAAACTATTTTGAAGCTTTAGCAAGCAAACATCAAATCAAGTATCAACCTTATGTTTCAATGGGTGGGACTGATGCAGCTAAAGCAATTGATATGCATGAAGGTATTTTATCGACTACAATTGGGCTTCCAGCACGCTATATTCATTCTAGTGTTGCTATGGCGGATTTATTTGATTTAGATCAAGCAAGAAAAATGTTATTTTGTTTATTAGAAGATTTAAGTAGTAAAAAGATAATAGAACTCATGGAGGCTAATTAATGAAAACATACACATTAAATAATGGTGTTAAAATGCCAGCATTTGGGTTAGGCACATTTAGAGTAGAACCAGGTGAAAGTGCTTATGAAACAGTACTTAGTGCACTTAAAATGGGATATCGACATATTGATACTGCAATCATGTATGGTAATGAATCTGATGTAGGTAGAGCAGTTAGAGATTCAGGTATCTTAAGAAGCGAAATTTTTGTTACAACTAAGCTTGCTAAACACTATGGTGGTAATGAAAAAGAGATTAGACAAGCTATTGATCAAAGCTTTGAGCGCTTAAATATTGGCTATATCGATTTATTATTAATTCACTGGCCAAATCAAGCATATGAAATGAATCATATGGTATGGCATATCTTTGAAAGCTATTATGAAGCTAAAAAGGTTAGAGCAATTGGGGTTTCTAATTTCCAAATTCATCATTTAGATGATTTATTGAAACATGCAAAAATTAAACCACAAGTGAATCAAGTTGAATGTCATCCATTATTAATTCAATCAGCACTACATAAATACTTAGTTAAACACGATATTCAAATGACTTCCTATGGTCCGTTTGCAAAAGGTAAAGTATTTGAATCAACAACCGCTGAAAAGTTATCTGAAATTGGTGCTAAATATCATGCATCCATTACTCAAGTCATTATTGCTTGGGGATTAAGTAAAGATATTGTTATGATTCCAAAAAGTGTTCATGAAGATCGTTTATTAGAAAACTTTAAGGGACAAGATTTAAAACTAAGTCAAGCAGAAATTCTAGCAATTAATCAATTAAACCGTGGTAGTAGACTTTACACTGACCCAGATAATAATACGATATACTTATAAGAAATTCAAACTTAAAGATAATCATCCTGTATAAAATGATTATCTTTTATTGTATAATAGATATGAGAGCATAAGCAAAGAGGTTACAGATGGCAGAGAAAAATTATGATGAATCAAGTATCCAAATATTAGAAGGCTTAGAAGCCGTTAGAAAAAGACCAGGGATGTATATTGGGTCAACAGACCAAAGAGGTTTACATCATTTAGTATGGGAAATCGTAGATAATGCGATGGATGAAGTTTTAGCGGGTTACGGTAATGAGATTACAGTAACCATTAAAGCAGATAACTCCATTGAAGTCAGTGATGATGGACGTGGAATGCCTTATAAGATGCATCAATCCGGTATACCAACTACTCAAGTTATTTTTACTGTACTTCATGCAGGTGGTAAGTTTGGTGGCGATGGTGCATATAAAGTTGCTGGTGGACTTCACGGTGTGGGTTCTTCAGTAGTCAATGCATTATCTCAAGCACTTGAAGTGACTGTTTATAAAGATGGTGGCATTTTTAGACAGCGCTTTGAAAATGGTGGTAAAAAGGTATTTGGTTTAGAAAGAATTGGGGATAGTAAGAAAACTGGTACAACCGTATGGTTTAAACCAGACCCTACTATTTTTTCAACAACCCTTTATAACTTTGATACGATTAAAGAACGTTTAAGAGAATCAGCATTTTTAATTAAAGGGTTAAAGATTAACCTAAACGATCAAAGAAAACAAATTAAAGAGATTTTTAAGTATGATGA
>DHEJ01000014.1:17718-24388 GCA_002399815.1 Acholeplasmataceae bacterium UBA4853 | reverse complement strand
TTAACTAAAGTGATTAATGATTATGCTAGAAAATATGGCATTTTAAAAGAAAAAGATTCTAATATTGAAGGTGTTGATATTAGAGAAGGTTTAACTGCGATAGTATCCTTAAGAGTACCTGAAGCTATTTTAGAGTTTGAAGGACAAACTAAGAGTAAATTAGGAACTCCTGAGGCAAGAAATGCTTTAGAACTCGTTTTTTATGAAAAGTTTAATACCTATTTAGAAGAAAATAGAGATATATCCAATATCATTATTGGTAAAGCTGTTTCAGCAGCAAACGCTAGAGATGCGGCTAGAAAAGCACGTGAAGAGGCTAGAGCTGGTAAAAAGAAGAATAAAAAAGAAGTGATTTTATCTGGAAAATTATCACCTGCACAAGGTAAGGATAAAACCATTAATGAATTATTCTTAGTCGAAGGAGATTCTGCGGGTGGTTCTGCTAAACAAGGACGTAATCGCCGTTTTCAAGCGATTTTACCGCTTCGAGGTAAAGTTATTAATACCGAGAAGACAAATACTGAAACGATTCTTAAAAACGAGGAAATTTCAACGATGATCTACACCATTGGTGCAGATTTTGGTGAGGATTTTGATTTAAGTAAATGTAATTATAAAAAAGTTATTATTATGACCGATGCCGATGATGATGGTGCGCATATCCAAGTGTTATTATTAACATTCTTCTTTAGATATATGAGACCTTTAATTGAAGATGGTAGACTTTATTTAGCTCAACCACCTTTATATAAAGTTGCTAAAAAGAAGAATAAAAAAGAAGAAATTTTATATGCATGGAGTGATGAATCCTTAAAGGAAATCATTGAAAAAACAGAAGGTAATTATACCATTCAAAGATATAAAGGTTTAGGGGAAATGAATTTTGACCAATTATGGGAAACTACTATGAACCCAGAATCTAGAACTTTAATTCAAGTTACTATTGATGATTTAGGTGTTTCTGATAAACATATCTCTGTTTTAATGGGAGACCAGGTAGCTCCTAGACGTGAATGGATTGAAACACATGTTGATTTTGAAATTACAGATGATTTTGATATAGAAGGTAAAGCTAGATGAGTAAGATAGGTAAAAAATTAGATCAGTTTGTTGAAGAGACCATTCAAAAAACTTTACTAGAAGATATCATGTCTTCCCGTTTTGCTAGATATTCTAAATATATTATTCAAGACCGTGCACTACCTGATGGTAGAGATGGATTAAAACCGGTTCAAAGAAGAATTTTATATGCCATGGGTCAAATGGGTATTAACTTTAATAAGTCTCATAAAAAATCAGCAAGAATCGCTGGTGAGGTCATGGGTAAATACCATCCACACGGAGATTCATCGATTTATGAGGCGATGGTTCGAATGAGTCAAAACTTTAAAATGCGTATTCCACTAATTGATATGCATGGTAACAATGGTTCAATTGATGGTGATGGTGCTGCTGCGATGCGTTATACTGAAGCAAGACTATCTAAAGAGGCTGAATACTTACTTAAGGATATTGAAAAAAGAACTGTTAACTTTGTACCGAACTTTGATGATGAGGAAGAAGAACCAACAGTTTTACCTGCAAAGTTTCCTAACCTATTAGTCAATGGTGCAATGGGGATCTCTGCAGGTTATGCAACAAAGATTCCACCGCATAACTTAGTAGAAATCATTGATGCGACGATTGCATTAATTGAAAATCCAAATATCACCAATGAAGAAATGCTTCAATTTATCAAAGGACCTGATTTTCCAACAGGTGGTATTGTTCAAGGTAAAGAAGGTATTATTCAAGCGTTAACAACCGGTGCTGGTAAAGTCATTATTAGATCTAAAACATTGATTGAAGAAATCTCTAAGTCTCAAGACCGTATTGTTATAACTGAGATTCCTTATGAGGTTGTAAAATCTGATTTAGTTAGACAAATAGATACTTTAAGGATTAATAATAACATTGAAGATATTTTAGAAATCAGAGATGAATCAGACCAAGAAGGCTTAAGAATAGCTATTGATTTAAAAAAGGGTGCAGATGCGAGTTTTATCCTAAACTATTTATTTAAGAATTCTGATTTACAAGTTTCTTATCACTATAATATGGTTGCTATATTAAACCATAGACCAGTTTTATCAGGGGTTTTAGATTTACTTAAAGTTTATCTAGAGCACCAAAAAGAAGTTATAACTAACCGTTCAAACTTTGAACTAGAAAAAGCGACTAAAAGAAATCATATTGTAGATGGTTTAATTATGATGGTTTCAGTGGTAGATGAAGTCATTGATACCATTAGAAAATCTGCAAATAAAGTAGATTCTAAGATCAATATTCAAAATAAGTTTGGATTTAGTGAACTTCAAGCAGAAGCTATTGTGATGCTTCAGTTGTACCGCTTATCGACCACAGATATTCAAGCATTAATGGATGAACAAGAAAATCTTAAAAAAGAAATGAATCAATTAGCGCTGATGTTATCTAATGAAAAAATCTTACTTAAGACCATTAAAAATGAACTTGTTGAGGTAAAACTTGTTTTAGGTGATCCAAGAAGAACAGTCATTGAAGATGAGATTGAAAACATTAAGATTGATCAAAAGAGTTTAATTACTGAAGAAAAGACAATTGTAGGTATTACAAAAGATGGTTATGTTAAAAGAGCTTCAGTGCGTTCATTTAATCAATCTAAGGAAGTTGGATTAAAAGAAAATGATGCTTTAATCTTCGAGTATGAAGTTAACACATTAGATACTTTATTAATCTTTACTAATTTAGGTAATTATATTTTCTTACCTGTCTATAAAATAGATGAACAGAAATGGAAAGATTTAGGGGTATATATTAATAATATTGTACCAATAGATAAACAAGAATATATTATTGATGTTTTACTAGTAAATGACTTTAAGAGTGATAAAAAGGTATTACTTTCAACCAAGTTTGGTCAGATGAAACAAGTAAATTTAACGGATTTTGAAGTTGGTCGATATAATAAACCAATTAGAGCTATGAAATTAAGTAATGAAGATGAATTAGTATCAGTAGATATTAATAGTCAAGAAAATATTATATCGATTTCAAAAAATGGTTATGTCTTAAGATTTGATACCGATGAATTACCATTATATGGACTTTCTGCTGGTGGTGTAAAATCTATGGCATTAAATGAAGCTGATGAAGTTGCAGTATCATTTTATGCCAATGATGTAGATGATTTTTACTTCTTAACATCAAGAGGACATATCATTAAAGATACCGTCATTGAAATACCAAGATATGCAAGAAATCGTCGTGGTATTATCTTAGTTGAACGTCTTAAAGCATCTCCTCACTTTATCGTAGATGCTAAAAGAGTTACTAAGAGTCAAATGAAAGAAGATACTAAAGTAAGATTAGTATCTAATAAAGAAGCACTACTTACAACTGTTTCTGAATTAAAGTATTCAGGTAATAAATTCGGTAAGAAAATGATCGAAGATGGATACTATATGCATATTGATGATGCAGTAAACGAAGAAAAGGTTGAAAGAGTTGTTAAAAAGTTAGAAACAGCAAAAAAAGTTGAAGAAGCTAAAGTATTACAAGAAACGATTCAAACAAAATCAAACCATCAAATTAGAATCTCTAGATTAGATCTATTTGATGAAGAAGAATAGGGGAAAACATATGAAACTAAAGCTAGAAAATAAGGTGCTTACATTTAAAGAACCACAAACTTTAGAAGCACTGATTAAGGAACAAAGTAAAAAAGAGGTCATCTATGCAACTGTTGATGGCAGAATTAGAGAATTATCATATCTTGTCAATGAAGATGCAGACATTGAGTTTCATGGCTTAGATAGTCATGATGGTATGAGAATTTATGAGGCAACTTTAAGATATGTGTTTGCTAAAGCGGTACATACAATTAACCCAGATTTAAAGATTAGATTTTCTTATTCCATTTCAAGATCGATTTTAGCATCACTTGTTGAAGGTGATTTAACTGAAGAACTTTATGAAATGATTATTAAAGAAGTTAAACATATCATTTCAAGTAAAATGCCTATTAGACGTTTATCTGTATCAAAAGCTGAAGCTACAGCAATTTATACAAAGTTTAAATATGAAGATAAGATTGAAACATTAAAGCTAAGAGAAGAAGATACAGTTAACCTATATCAAGCAGGAGACTATGTCAACTATATGTTCTCATATATGTTGCCAAACACTTCGTATTTAAATTTATATGAAACTAAGTTTTATCATCCGGGATTTTTAATATTCTTCCCTCGTGCTGAACTTGGTGGAAAACTACCAGAATTTACTGATCAAAAAACGTATGGTAAGGCACTTAAAGAAGCTTATAAATGGGGTAAGATTATTGGCGGGGATACGATTGCTAATATTAATAAACAAGTTGCCTCAAGAGATAAAGAAGTTGATTTTGTAAACCTTTGTGAAACAAAACATAACAATCAACTCTCAGAACTTGGTCGTTTAATTGAACAAAATATCGAAGATATTAAATTGATTGCAGTTGCAGGTCCTTCATCTTCTGGTAAGACTACTTTTACAAACCGTTTAAGAATTGAATTATTATCTAAAGGCATTAAACCGATGATGATTTCAATGGATAACTACTATAAACAAAAATCAGAAGCTCCAATTGATTCTGATGGTAAACCAGACTTAGAACACGTTGAAGCACTTGATATCGCTCGTTTCAATAAAGACATGGCACAACTTGTTATGGGTAAAGGCGTAGCACTACCTATCTTTGACTTTAAACTTGGTAAAAGAGTTGATGGACCTGTAGTTAAACTAGAACCAAACTCACCGATTTTAATTGAAGGTATTCATGCATTGAATGATCGTTTAACAGATTTGATTCCATCTCATTTAAAGTTTAAGATCTTTATTTCACCAAATACACAAGTACATATTGATAATCATAACCCAATCTCATTAACCGATATTCGTTTAATTAGAAGAATGGTTCGAGATCAAAAATATAGAAATACACCAGTAACTCAAACCATTGACATGTGGCAATCAGTTAGACGTGGTGAATTTAGATGGATTTATCCATATCAAGAATCAGCAAACTTCGTATATAATTCAGAATTAACTTATGAATTATTAGTACTTAAAAAATATGCATTACCGCATTTATTAAGTATCCCAAGAGATGATAAGCACTTTATTGTTGCTAACCGTTTAGTCAAGTTCTTGAAGTACTTTAAAGATATTGATGAAAAACTTGTACCTTCGAACTCTATTTTATTAGAATTCATTGGTGGTTCACCATTCCACGATTAATAAGGAGATACCATGACAGCTTTATCCAACATGTCTAGGCTACAAGTATCTACTGAAACACTTTTACAATTATTAAAAGTGTATGAAGCAAAGGGTAAAGAGTTTTATTACGATGAATTATTTGACCGAGATAAAGACGTTTTTTTAAAGAAGATTATCGAAAAAAACGTCTACTTTTTCGGTAAAATTTTAAAGTTACCCTTAACTGATGCCAGATTAAAAATGTTATCAAAGAAAAAGATGATTGCTAAAAATAAAGTAGAGGTTCTACTGATTAACATAAAGCAAGCATTAACAACCACTCAAAAACACCCAAAAGAATTTGAGCTATATACCAATGAATTTGATGATTTAAGAAAAGTCTTATCTAAAGATTATGATGCTATCAAATTTAGTCCCTATGAACAAAAAGATGATGGTACGATTTTTACGAGTAAAAAGATTAAAGATAAAAGAGAAGTCTTAGAATCCATCATTCAAGAATTTATGAAACAAAGTAAAACAAAACAATACGAATTAACTCAGTTAATTACGAATTTTTATATTGATTTCATGAATTCAAATTTATTTACTGCACATGTGGATGTGATCTCTTATATTGGTTTATATGCATTCTTATTAAAAGAATTTAACGTATTTAAATATGTTTCATTTTTTGAGTTATTCTATGAACACTTTGAACAATATACATTAGCCTTAAATCAAGCAAACTATTATTATAATACAGGGTATCCTAATACCGATATGTTATCTAAATTACTCATTGATATCTTAGTGATTGCTTATGAAGAGGTCAATAAGTTTTCTAAGGAATATTCCTTTGAAAAAACCTTAAATAAGAGTGATTCAATTGAAGCATCGATTAAATTAGGTAAAGAAATATTTTCCAAAGATGAACTTAGACAACTGCATCCAACCGTATCATCAATCACCATTGACAGAACCTTAAAAAGACTAAAGGATGAAGGATTAATTCAGCCACTTGGTAAAGGTAGAAGTTCTAAATGGCAACGTTTAGACCCAGATAAACGTCGTGGTGGAAGACAATTAGATATTTTTCAGTTTACAAGTGAAGTTTAATTTTTAACTTAAAAAAGGAGTTAACTATGAAAATTGGGTTTACTGCAGATTCATCCAGTGGTTTAGCTTATGCACCATTTAAAACAGATGCTTTAATCACTAAAACAGCGATTCATTTTGGTGATGAGACATTAATTGATGGTGTTGATATTACTGCGGATTTATTCTATCAAAAACTAGAAAATACTTCTGTGATTCCATCAACATCAGCACCGACCTTAGGTGAGATTATAGAGAGGGTCAATGAGTTAAAAGCATTAGGGTATACTGATGTCATTCATTTTCCGATTTCAAC
>DHEJ01000014.1:16597-17545 GCA_002399815.1 Acholeplasmataceae bacterium UBA4853 | reverse complement strand
AACTTTTATGTACTAGATACCTTAAGTGCAACCCTAGTTCAAGGTTATTTAGTGCATTATGCTGAAAAACTTGCATTAAGTGGACAAAATGTTGAAGCAATCTTTCAAAAAGTTAAATCCTTAAGAACTTTAATGAATGCATATTTTGTTGTTGATGATTTAAAGTACTTAATTAAAAATGGACGTTTATCAAATATCACTGGAACAATCGGAATACTTGCTAAAATTAAACCAATATTAAATTTAAATAAAGAAGGAAAGATCACAACCAAAGAAAAGGTTAGAACCCACTTTAAAGCGGTTGAGCGCATGTTTGAACTCATTAAAGATGAGACAAAAGATTATAAAAAAGTAACCTATATGGTACTACATACAAATCGGTTAGAAGATGCACTTATTTTTAAAGCACATATTGAAAAAGAAATGCAAAATGTCAAACAAGTCTTAATTTCAACAATCACGCCAACCGTTGGTGCACATATTGGTTCTAAAATATTAGGGGCAGGTTACGTGATTGAAGATGATTATGACATCCTATGATAAACACATTTTATATTTTAAACATGTATATCATGAATTAACTCAAAAGCAACCAGATGAAAAGGTGCGTTATATCATAACAAACCTCATGGAATATTTAAAACATAATCATTTGATTGATAAAAACTATTTAGAACATAATTACTTATTTGTTTCATGTGAAGCAAACCAAACATTAATCTATGATGTTGATGCTGAAAAACTTTTAAGTTTTCTAACCATGATATATCGAATAGATTTTATTGATGCAAATTCTGATGCATATATGATATATTATAAGAATCAGATGATATTAAAAATCTTAGAGACTTTAATTACTAAATTATCTGTTTTAAAAGGAGAATAGCTGATGTTTAAATATGATTGGAAGAAAAAGATTGTTGCAGTTACACCGATGGTGTCACTTTT
>DHEJ01000014.1:10312-16302 GCA_002399815.1 Acholeplasmataceae bacterium UBA4853 | reverse complement strand
TACTTATTCCAATTTACTATACATTGTTTCCTGGTATTAACCTAAATAAGAAAAAAGATACATCAAATCAGAGAAAGAATGTCATTGATGCAGAATCAGACAATTAATCTAAGTAAGCACATGACTTTCATAAATATGAAATTCATTATAAAATACCTTTGAAAAGAGGTATTTTTTATATGTTAATCAATGATATGATTCATACTATCGATAAAATACATGTAGCATTATATAATGAAAAGTCCAATCACTTTCATCAACTATCAAAAAAACATGTAAAGATATTTTTTAAATCAGATGTAATTACTGTTGATCAAATTATTCCTAATCGAATTAGAATTACATTTAGTGAGTATGTTGGTAAGATTGGTGAATACAGAAACCTATTTGGTCGAATCATGCATAATGATGATAATGTTTGTGATACATCAGATTTTATTGATTTAACCATACCACATGCTAAAAAGATTATTGAAGTGATTCATGATACACCAATTGAGAAAATTAATAGTTTATAAGAAAAGAGTCTAATTTTCGTTAGACTTTTTTAATATGAATGAGATGATACTGGGTTTTTTTAATTTCTTTTCACTAATTAACCAAAGTGCAGTATCCTTAATGGTTTCATCAATTGGTCTTGGATGATAGTTTATTGTAAAACTTGCCTTTTGATGCGAGAAGTTACTATTAGATTTTAAAGTATAAAGGGAATAGTTGGTAAATAAAGGTGGTTTTTTATAAATACGTCCAATGAGTGAAAAAAGTGGGATAAATATTTTAACAAACCAACTAGAAACAACTGCAGTTTTTCTTTTTCTACCACTTAATGTTTTAAGGATTAAGAATAGTTTTTTTAATGAAATTAAGTGACCTGATAAAATATAAGTTCCTAAATGATAGTTTGATGCAAGTTTATAGATACCTTCACTGACATCTCTCACATCAACAAAGTCATATTGACCTTCAATTCTAGTTGAAAGTTCTTTATTTAAGTACATCATAATCATTTGAGTCATATACCCTTTTTTATAGTCATATGGACCAATGATTCCTGATGGATGAACGATTGTGATTGGAAATCCTTGTTTATAAGCATCCATCACTAAGTTAGAAGCGATAGCTTTTGTTTTAGCATAACTACCTTTAACAAGTGCAGGATCAAACTCTGTGACTTCAGTGATTAATTCATGATTTGGTTTTTCAGGGATTGCATGTACACTGGATATATAAATAAACTGTTTAATGTTATAAGCCATCGATAAATCAAGCATATTTTTAGTGCCTAAGACATTTACCTTTTCCATGAACTGATCTTTACGACTAGAAATAGATATGATTCCAGCAGTATGGATTACGATGACATCATCATAAGTATACGTGCTTTTAGATAAATCAAACAAAGCGTACAAAGAATCCTTGTTTAAAACATTACCATAAACAATGTCTACACCAAGATTATTTAATATATCAGAGTTTTCATTAGGAAGTACTAAGACTCTAACATCTTCTTTATTCATTTTAAGTAATCGAACAAGGTTATTACCTAGATGACCACTTGCTCCTGTAACAATATATAACATATAATCACATCCCTTAAGCACCTTGATTTTATTCTTATTTTTAAAATATAAGTAAAATATGAATATATTTAAAAGAAAAAGTGCGAATTATCGCACTTTTTACACAAATTTATGAATATCTTTATATTTAATAATTGGATTTCTTGCAGCTTTTGCTTCATCTAAACGTCTAACAACTGTCGTATGTGGTGCAGTTTTTAGCATTTCTGGATTGGTAACTGCCTCACCTGCAATCGTTCTTAGAGTTTTGATAAAGTGATCAAGGGTTTCTTTACTTTCAGATTCTGTTGGTTCAACCATTAAAGATTGTCCAAAGATAAGAGGGAAATATATCGTTGGAGCATGAATACCAAAGTCTAGTAATCTTTTAGCAATATCTAGTGTTTTAATACCGGTTGATTGATCGATTAATCCATCATAGACAAACTCATGCATTGCATGTGATTTGATTGGTAACTTAAATAAATCATCCAGTGAATTTTTAATGTAGTTTGCATTAAGAATTGCTAGATTACCAATTTGACCAATATGTTCTTTACCAAGTGTTCTAATATAAACGTATGCTCTTATATAAACAGAAGCATTTCCATAAAAGGCACTTAAAGGTCCAATACTGTCTACTGGTTTGGTGAAAGCATAATTATTTCCATTCTTACGAACTACAGGTCCTGGTAAATAACTATTTAAGAAATCTTTAACACCAACTGGACCAGAACCTGGTCCACCGCCACCATGAGGGGTAGAAAATGTTTTATGAAGATTTAAGTGGGTAATATCAAAACCCATATCTCCAGGTCTTGAAACACCTAATAATGCATTTAAATTAGCACCATCATAATAGACCAATCCACCTGCTTCATGAACTAATCTAGACATTTCTAGAATATCTTTTTCAAAGATACCAACAGTGTTCGGATTGGTTAGCATTAACCCTGCAATCGAATCATTTAATAATGTCTTTAATGCTTCCATATTGACTGTACCATCGCTATTAGATTTAACATCAATCACATCAAATCCGGCAACAGAAGCAGAAGCTGGGTTTGTTCCATGTGCAGAATCTGGAACAATAATTGTTTTACGCTTAAAGTCTTTACGGTCCTCATGATATTTTTTAATAATCATAAGTCCTGCAAGTTCACCTTGAGCACCAGCATAGGTATTTAGTGAATATGCATCCATACCTGTTAATTCAGATAAATACATTGCTAAATCATGATATATTTCTAAGAAGCCTTGAGAAACACTTTCAGGTTGTAATGGGTGAATCGTTGAAAAACCTGGAAGAGTTGCAAGTTCATCATTAATTTTAGGATTGTACTTCATCGTACATGAGCCTAAAGGATAAAATCCACTTTCAACACCAAAGTTCTTTAATGAAACATTCGTATAATGTCTAACAATATCTAGTTCAGATACTTCAGGTAATAAGGCATTATTTGATCTTAATAAATCTTTAGGTAGTTCTACATCATCAAATTCGTTCTTCGGTAGATTATAACCAATTCTGTTTTCTTTAGATAATTCAAAAATCATTTGATCGTAATATTTCATTTAAATTTACCTACCACTTCAACAAATTGATCAATTTCTAATTTAGATCTTTTTTCTGTAACAGCAAAGAGCAAGTGATTATCCCCTAGGTTTTGAGGTCCTAAGTAGCCATGATCAATTAAATACTGATCAAAAGCTTTAAAATCACCCTTAAACTTTAAAACAAACTCTTTGTAGTGTGGTTGGTTATATACTTTTTCAAAAAGGTTTGTTTTAAGAAGTTCTTTTTCTAAATAGTAAGCACCATTAAGTGCAAGTTTAGCATTTTCAATAAATCCTTTTTTACCAACCCAAGATAAGTAAATAGCAACCGATAATGCCATTAAGGATTGATTCGAACAAATATTAGAATTCGCTTTTGCACGTCTGATATGTTGTTCTCTTGCTTGTAATGTTAAGACATATGCACGTTTACCATCAACATCCGTTGTAAGACCACAAATACGACCAGGCATTCTTCGTAAAAGTGCATTTTTAGCAGCTAAAAATCCAATATATGCACCACCATAAGAAAGTGGTACACCTAATACTTGAAGATCACCTACTGCAATATCAGCATTGAGTTCCCCTGGTGTTTTTAATAAAGCTAAACTTGATGCATCAGTATTTAAAATGAATAATGATTCCGATTTATTTGTTTCTTCAGAGACTTTTCTAAAGTCTTCAATATTACCTAAGTAATTAGGGTTTTGTAGAATCACAGCTGCAGCATCAGTTAAAAGTTCTGGTAATAAAGATAAATCAGTTACACCGTCTTTTTCTGGAATTTCAACAAATTCCACACCACGGTAAACCCCATATGTTTTAACAACTTCCATAATTCTTGGTAAGACTGTTTTAGAATAAACAATTTTCTTTCTTGATGTATGCGCTAGAGCCATAAACATTGCCTCGGCTGTCGCAGTAGGACCATCATACATAGAAGCATTTGTTATATCCATTCCAGTGATTTCACAAATCATGGATTGATATTCAAAAATATATTGAAGTGTACCTTGTGAAACCTCAGGTTGATATGGTGTATATGAGGTTAAAAATTCTTGACGTGACGTCAAGGATTTTACAATAGATGGTGTATATACATCATATGCACCATAACCTCTAAAAATGGTTAATTGTTTATTTTTTTCTGATAGATTTTTTAAGAGTTTTGATGTTTCAATATCTGATAACTGACTTGGAATGTTATAAGGTTTTTCATAACGTAATGCCTTTGGAACATTAATCAGTAATTCATCAATACTTGAAACACCAATGACATCTAGCATCTCTTTGATGTCATCTTTTGTATGTGGTAAGTATTTATGCATAGTGATTTTATTATCCTTACTATTCTAATGTATTTTCGTAAGCAGTAATATCTAGTAACGATTGAACCTCATTTAAATTACTTAATTCAATTTCAACAATCCAGTTAGTAAATGGATCTAAGTTTACTAATTCAGGTTGAGTACTTAAAGCATCATTCACTTTAACAATTTTACCAGATACTGGTAAGTATAAATCAGATGCTGATTTTACAGATTCAACTGCAGCAAAAACATCATCTTTATGATATGTTTTACCAACAGATGGTAAATCAAAGAAAACAATATCACCTAAATGCATTGCAGCATAAGAAGAAATACCTACTTTTGCATGGTTACCCTCTACCTTAATCCATTCATGTGTTTTTGAATATAATACGTCATTTTTTGTCATTTTTTTATTCTCCTTAAAGTTTATTTTTCTTTTCTATAAATTTTTTATTTCTAATGATTGCTTTAATCATTTTATCTCGAATCTTAACATATACGATTGTACCTAATTTAGCATAATTTATATCGATTAATGCCATAGCAATCGCTTTTTTAGTTGAAGGACTTAAGTATCCGGTTGTAATATAACCGATTTCTTGGTCTTCATAAAATACTTTATAATCTGCTCTTGCAATATTTTTTTCTAAGAGTTCAATACCAACACTTTTACGTTTGATATCCTCTTTATATAAAAGTAGTGCATCCTTACCAATAAAGTTAGGTTTACTAAAGTCACAAGCAAAACTTAATCCAGCTTCAATCGGGTTAATCTCATCACTAATTTCATGTCCATAAAGTGGCATAGCAGCCTCAAATCTTAGAGTATCTCTTGCACCAAGTCCAATCGGGTTTACTCCCATTTGATAAAGGATATCCCATAGTTTAATCGTTGTTTGAAGGTTAGCATAAACCTCAAATCCATCTTCACCGGTATAACCAGATCTTGAGATTAATAAATCTTCACCTTCAAAAGTATAGTTATGAAACATAGAAGAACTTTCTGGTAAATTAGGGATAAGTTTACTTAAAACCTGATAACTATTTGGTCCTTGAACTGCAATTAACCCATAATTATCAGATACATCACTAACTATGACATTAAAGTTTTTAGCTTCATTTTGTAAGTGGACAAAATCTTTTAATGTATTGGATGCATTAACGACCAATAAGATTTCATTTAAACCTAATGTATATACCATCAAATCATCAATAACAAACCCATTTGGATGAAGTAGTAAACCATATTGAATACTTGGTTTAAAACTAATGTTTGATGTTAAGACATAATTGATGAATGCATAAGCATCTTTTCCTGTAATTAAGATCTCTCCCATATGAGAGACATCAAACATTCCAACATTAGTTCTGACACTATGATGTTCATCACTAATATTAGAATAATATAAAGGCATTAAAAATCCACCAAAAGGAACAATTGTTGCACCAAGACCTTGATGTTTTTCATATAATATTGTTTTTTTATTTTCTTCCATTTTGTCTTCCTTTAATCTTTGTTAATACCATTATAAACCATAAAAAAGTTTTTAACTCAGACTTA
>DHEJ01000014.1:5512-10039 GCA_002399815.1 Acholeplasmataceae bacterium UBA4853 | reverse complement strand
ATGAAAATCTATTAGTTTACGGTTATTTAAGACATTTTAAAAATAAAGGTCGTTTAATCATGATTAGAGGTAATCATGATGACTTTTTACTTGATTTTTTAACGGGTAAATCGGATGGATTATTTAATATAAAATATAATGGGTTTGGAACTACTTTAGTAGAATTTGCTGATCAAAAAGCAACCAGTATTGATTTAATTAGAGATTCAATCAATCAAAAGTTTCCAACACTCATTAACTTTTTAGAAAGTATGGTTGACACCTTTCAATTAGGTAACTATATTTTTACCCATGCAGGATTAACATATGATACAGATAAAGGTTGGTATATTTATAACTTTTCTAAGATGAAAGACTTTATTCAAACATTTGACCCTAGACCATATACCTATGTATTTGGTCATACTCATGCAAAGAGTTTGAATCTTTATGAACTGGGTATAAATTCTAATGAAATATTTTATAAAGAAGGCTTCATTGGAATTGATGCCAATACCACATTATCAAAAACTGTACATGTCTTAGTATTTGATGAAGCAGGTAACTTAATAGGTTAAATAAAAGGAATTCAAAGTTTAAAGTTTGAATTCCTTATTTTTTATTTAATGATTAATGATTTACCTGTCATAGCTTTAGGTTTTTCAACACCAAGTAAGTCTAGTAATGTTGGTGCAACATCACATAATGCACCAGATGCTAATTTAATATCTTTTTTAGTTACAACAATTGGTACTAGGTTTGTTGTATGAGCAGTATGTGGTTGACCGTCTTCTGAAACCATCTTTTCAGCATTACCGTGGTCAGCTAAAATGATTGCAACCCCACCTAATTCCTTTAAGATGACATCAGTAACTTTACCAACACACTCAACAGTGACTTCAACTGCTTTTTTAGTTGCTTCAATAGAACCGGTATGACCAACCATATCTGGGTTAGCAAAGTTTAAAATCATTGTTTGATATTTCTTAGTTCTAAGTTCAGCAATCACTTTGTCAGTTAATTCATAAGCTGACATTTCAGGTTTTAAGTCATAGGTTGCAACTTTAGGTGATTCAGCAAGAATTCTTGTTGAATGTGCTAAAGGAACTTCTTTACCACCATCAAAGAAGAAGGTTACGTGTGCATACTTTTCTGTTTCTGCAGCACGAATTTGACTTAGTCCATTCTTTTCAATGACTTCACCATATAAATCATCAAATGTTTGAAGTTCATAAGCTAAAAGTCCTTTAACTGTTTCTTTATAGTGCATCATTGAAACAAAAAAGATATTTTTAGGTGCATCACTGACATCTAAGAGTGGTTTACCTTCTGTATACATATTTTTAGTTTCAAGTGGATTTGATAAAGCAGTAGCCATTCTGATTGCTCTATCAGGTCTAAAGTTTGCAAAAATAACTGCGTCATTGTTTTTGATTAAACCATTTTCGTTAACGACAAAAGGTTTAATGAATTCATCTTGAACACCTGATGCATAAGATGCTTTAATGCCTTGTAGTGCAGATGGTTGATGTGGTGCATCACCAGTAGTCATGGCATCAAAGGCAAGTTGGATTCTATCCCAGTTGTTATCTCTGTCCATTGCATAGTAACGTCCAGAAACGCTTGCGATATTATATCCATAATCAACTAAGGATTTAACGTATTCATAACCAGATTCTTGAGGGGTATCACGACCATCTGTAAAAGCATGTAAATACGTTCTATCTAAAACACCTTCTTGTTTAGCTAAATCGTATAATGCTTTAAAGTGTGATGTATGTGCATGCACACCACCATCAGATACTAAACCCATAATATGTAGTTTAGAGTGATTCTTTTTTACATGTTCGATAGCTTTTAAGAATGCTTCATTCTTGAAAAATGAACCATCTTTAATTGCTACATTGATACGTGATAAGGATTGCCAAACAACACGTCCAGCACCTAGGTTTAAATGACCGACTTCACTATTACCCATTTGTCCATCAGGTAAGCCTACAGCTTCACCAGATGCTACTAATGTAGAATTAGGGTATGTTTTTATTAATTGATCTAAGTACGCTTTATTTGCTAAAGATACCGAATTTGTTTCAGATGCTGGTGCAAGACCTACACCGTCCATGATAATTAATGCTGCAAATTTTTCTTTCATTCTTGAAATTACCTCTTTTCATTATCCTTAATAATTATACTATATATTAAATATAGACGTATCATTTTTATAATGAAAGTGTATTCAAGTTTAGATATTTAGTTCCTATGAATAATGATTTTAAATTTAAAAACTAGAATATACGTTTATTTTTCATATTTATCCATAATTAAGGTGAATCATGATATAGAATATATACCTTTATATCGTTTTGTTTGAAATTATATGGTTTAAGTGCTAAAATGTGATTATCCAATTTAATCATCTTCGGGGCGAGGCGTAATTCCTCACCGGCAGTAAAAGTCTGCGAGCAAAGTCATTTGCAGGAACCTGTGTGATTCAGGTACCGACAGTATAGTCTGGATGAGAGAAGAATATAACCATTTTTTTATGACTTTTTTAGTTACCCGAATTTTTTTATCTTTGGGTAACTTTTTATTTTTAAGGAGAACAAACATGGATATTTCACAAATCACTAATTTTTTAAAGGATAATAGTCAAATCATTGAATTAAGTTTAATGATTACCTTTATCATAGCGTTAATTGTTTTAATCTTTTTTGCATGGAGAGTTGAAAACAAAATTGAGAATAAACCAAAAAAAATTAAAAAGATGGTGACTATTTCAATTCTTGCAGCTGTTTCGGTGATACTTTATTATTTTATTAAGTTTCCGTTATCCTGGTTATTTCCATTTATTCCGTCATTTCTAGATATTCATTTTTCTAATGTACCGATTTATATTGGAGGTTACTTATTTGGACCAATTAGTGGATCAATTATTGCTATTATTCGGTTTATCGTTAAGTTACCAGGTTCATCAACACTAGGTACTGGGGAATTAGCAGACTTACTTATTGGACTTTCTACTGTTTTAGTATCATCTATTATGTATCATAAGCATAAAACTAAAAAGATGGCGATGTATTCTAGTATTACCATCATGGTTGTTTGGATATTTGTTGCTACCTTAAGTAACTGGTTATTTATTTTACCTTTTTACATTGAATTATATAGTTTTGAAGGCGTCTTTGGTATGCTATCTGTTATCCCTGGAATTACAGTCGATAACTACATGGGTTTATATCTCTTATATGCTGTCATACCGTTTAATATTATAATCTCAGGACTTGTTAGCGCACTCACCTTTATTTTATATAAAAGATTGTCGATTGTTTATAAAAGGATTTAAAGTTTAAGTATGGGTTTTATATGAAGTATGCGTTTTCATATCAAACACTATTTGTATATTATGATAAATAATGTATAATATTTATGGTTAATTTCATTAAAAAATTATATATAAGGAGAAATTATAATGCCATTTATTACAAGTGTATATGCAAGAGAAATTCTTGACTCACGTGGTAACCCAACTATTGAAGTTGAAGTTGTTACTGAATCCGGTGCATTTGGTCGTGCTTTAGTACCATCTGGCGCATCAACAGGAGAACATGAAGCAGTAGAACTTCGTGACGGAGACAAGAGCCGTTATCTTGGTAAAGGTGTATTAAAAGCAGTAGCTAATGTCAATGATATTATCGGACCTGCAGTATTAGGAGATTCTGTTTTAGATCAAGTCGCTATTGATAGAAAAATGATCGAATTAGACGGAACAAAAAACAAAGGTAAATTAGGTGCAAACGCTATTTTAGGTGTTTCCATTGCTGTAGCTAAAGCTGCTGCAGACTTACTTGGATTAGAATTATACCAATATCTTGGTGGATTCAATGCTAAGCAATTACCAGTACCAATGATGAACATCATCAATGGTGGTGCACACTCAGATGCGCCAATTGATTTCCAAGAATTCATGGTATTCCCAGTCGGTGCTAAATCATTTAAAGAAGCAATCCGTTGGGGAGCTGAAATCTTCCACAATCTAAAAACAATTTTAAAGAAAAAAGGTTTAAGTACTGCTGTAGGAGATGAAGGTGGATTTGCACCAAATCTTGCATCAAATGAAGATACAATTGATGCAATCTTATTAGCAATTAAACAAGCTGGTTATGAAGCTGGTAAAGATGTATTTATTGGATTCGACGTTGCTGCATCAGAATTCTTTGATGATGCTAAACAAAAATACGTATTCAAGAAATCAACTAAACAAGAATTCACTCCTGCTGAATTAGTAGCATATTATGAAGGTTTAGTTGCTAAATATCCAATTATCTCTATCGAAGATGGTATGGATGAAAACGACTGGGCTGGTTGGAAGTTATTAACTGAAAAATTAGGATCTAAGATTCAATTAGTCGGTGATGATTTATTTGTTACAAATACAGAATATTTAGCTAAGGGTATTGCTTCTGATACAGCAAACTCAATTCTAATTAAAGTAAACCAAATCGGTACATTAACAGAAACATTTGATGCAATCGAAATGGCTAAACGTGC
>DHEJ01000014.1:4041-5267 GCA_002399815.1 Acholeplasmataceae bacterium UBA4853 | reverse complement strand
CAATTGATGAGAATTGAAGATCAATTAGGTGATGCTGCACAATACTTAGGTTTAAAATCATTCTATAATTTAAAAAAATAAGTTAAATAAAACCCCTTCTAGCTTAACTGAAGTTTTCAGTCAAAAGAAGGGGTTTTTCTATATTTATTTATCAGTTTTACATAGATTTATCATAAAGCAATAGCTTTAAAAAAGGGTTTGTGAGCACTTACGTGCTATAATTAAGTGAAGGGTTTTTATTTATAGTTATAAGAACTAAAAGAGATTATTACTAGTTAGTTATTTAGTATGGAAGCATAAGGTGTATGTGTATGAACATCATTAAGAAAAAGAAAAAAGGCGTTAAAGACTTTATTAACAAAGATTATATTGATGAAAATGGTAATGCAGTAGTGGATGTTATTATTAATGACCGCTCTGAACTTTTTTCACCTTATTCTAACAAAATGCTTTTAAAAAGAGAAATATTCTTATATTTAGATACAATTGCTGACCCGATTCCTAATGATTATCCATTAATATTTAATTTTGTTGTTAAAGACTTAAGTATATTAAATCAAGAATTTGTTAGAGAAGCATTTAAACGTTATTACTGGTTTAGTTATAAAGAAATGGAAAAGAACTTAAGAAGAGATATGTTGTTTGTTTTTATCTACCTTCTTTTAGGTATATCCTTAATCATTGGATTTAATTTCTTTGACTTTAATTTAATCGGAGTGACTGGTGCTTGGGTTAATGTGATTGAAAGTTTTGTAACCATTATTACTTGGGTATTAGTATGGGAAGCATTTTCCCAATTGATTATTGGACGTCGTCATAAGGTTATGGATATGTTAAATGAAAAACAAATGGCAATTGCAGAAATCAGATTTTTTGAGTCTATGAGTGAAATTCCAGTTGATAAAAGCGAGTCTAGTCAAGAAATTCAATAAAATTTTTAAGAATAAATTAAAAGAGGTGTAGCACTTGGTAAACAAAACATTTATGGTTTGGTACTTTAAACAAAAAAGTCCTATCATCACTTATGATTTAATCCAAAACGAATATCAAAGTGAAAGTGATTCTGTTGTAGAATCACTTTCGCCCTATTTTGACGTTTTTGAAGATCAAAGTGTCAGTTTGAATAATAAATACGCGTTAGGACATATCACCATAAAAAGAAATGTTGCATTCTTATTAATGGGTGATGAAAAGGATATCGCAATTGATCTATTTGATTTAAATGG
>DHEJ01000014.1:2803-3867 GCA_002399815.1 Acholeplasmataceae bacterium UBA4853 | reverse complement strand
ATTCAAAGTGATTTAACAAAACTTATTGCTGATGTTAAAAAGAAGAAAGATAATTTAATTAGATTTGATGCTAAGGATGCTAAAGATAAACTAGTTGTTGTAGAAAACTACCCAGATTATCTAGTCGATGGTCATGTTGTTTTATTAAGAGTTAAAGAAGTTACTAAAACAAAGATTATAACAACGTTTGATTCAGTCATTGGTCATGTGAATGACCCTGATATGGATATTGTTAAAATCATTTATGATTATGAATGGCCAATGACTTTTTCAAAGGCATTACTGGATGAATTACATCATATTAAAGTGGATAAGGCTTATGAAAAAGAAACAAGAACTGATTTAACTAAATCACTGATTGTAACTATTGATGGTGCTGATGCTAAGGATTTAGATGATGCGATATCTTTAGTTAAACTGCCTGATGGCGGTTATGAATTAGGTGTTCATATTGCCGATGTCAGTTATTTTGTTAAAGAGGGTAGTTTACTTGATAAAGAAGCTTATAAAAGAGCAACCTCAGTTTATTTAGCAGATAGAGTCATACCAATGATTCCGCATGGGTTATCAAATGATTTATGTAGCTTAAACCCAGATGAAGAAAAGTATACTTTAACTTGTAAGATCATTTTGAATTCAGATATTGAAGTTATTGATTATGAAATTTTTGCATCTATTATAAAAACGACTAAACGTTTAACCTATGATGCAGTCAATCAGTTGTTAAAACATAATGAATCTGTTGGATCAAAAGAGATTGATGATATGTTATTTACAATGAATGAAATATCTAAAAAGCTTAAAGTCATTCGCACCAAACGTGGTGCAATTGACTTTGAATCATCTGAGATTAAATTTAAGATGGATTTAGAAGGTCATGTTTTAGCTGTTGAAGAAAGAACAACCGATGAAGCAGAACAATTAATTGAATCCTTTATGATTTTAGCTAATGAAGTTGTAGCTACCCACTTCTTTAAAAATAAATTACCCGGAATTTACCGAGTGCATGAAAAACCATCACCCGATAAATTAGAAATCGCACTAGAAACAACTAAGAAACTAGG
>DHEJ01000014.1:1133-2544 GCA_002399815.1 Acholeplasmataceae bacterium UBA4853 | reverse complement strand
TCTTTATATTACTCACACTTCACATCTCCAATTAGAAGATATCCAGATTTATTATTACATCGTATGATTAGAGACTTAATATTAACTGATTTGGATGAAAAAACTTGGTTAAAGACTAAAAAGCATTATGAAGACATTTTACCTTCTTATAGTGAACATACCTCTGCAAATGAACGTTTAGCTATCAACATGGAACGTGATGTGGTGAAACTTAAGAGTGCTGAGTATATGTCTAAGTTTATTGGGCAATCATTTGATGGCGCAATCATTCAAATGATGCCAAGTGGTTTTTTTGTAAAACTAGATATGGGTATTGAAGGATTTGTTAATGTTAGAAATGTTAATAGTTACTTGATTTATGATGAAGAAAATCTACTATTTTTCACAGATAATGGTATTAGATACCGTTTAGGTGATAAGATCAGTGTGAAATTAATTGCAGTTGATATGAATGAAAACCGAATTGACTTTACAATTGATCGTAAAAATAAAGCTGTAGAACATACGATTAAAGTGAAAACAAAACAATCTAAATTCAAACAAAGTAGTCATTTTAAACCGAAATCTAAAAATAGAAGTTCATTCAAGAAAAATAGACGTTAAAAGTAATGGTCTTACTTACTTTTAATGTTAAAATATAGTAGATAAGACTAAGTAAGGAAATATCCTCATATGAAGATAATTACCCAAAATAAGAGAGCTACATTTGAATATTTTATTGAACAAAAGTTTACTGCAGGGATTCAACTTCAAGGTAGTGAAGTTAAATCCATTAGAGCTGGTAAAACTTCAATTAATGAGGCTTATGTAACCTTCAAAAATGGTGAGGTTTTTATTTTAAACATGCATATTGCAAAGTTTGAAGCATCCTCTATTTTTAACCATGAAGAAACAAGAACAAGAAAACTACTATTAAATAAACATGAGATAAATAAAATATTAGGTGCAAAAGAAAAAGATGGTATGACAATCATCCCTTTAACTGTAGAACTGCATCAAGGCTTAATTAAAGTAGTGATTGCAATAGCAAAAGGTAAGAAGCTTTATGATAAAAGAGAAACGATTAAAGAACGTGATTTAGAGCGTGAAAAAAGACAGTTGTTAAAGGCTAAGAACAAATGAATGAAAAAGTAAAGATTGGTTTAATGCTAGGTGGCGGTGGTGCCAAAGGTAGTTATCAATTAGGTGTAATTAAAGCACTGGAAGAAGCTAAGTTACTTAAATACGTCAAAAGTATTTCAGGAACTTCAATCGGGGCAATTAACACACTACTTTTAATGAGTAAAAAAAATCATGATCAGTTATCAATCATTTGGGAAATGATTGATAAAGAAAATATCTTTGGAGATAATAAAACGTCTTTAACCAAAGATAAAAGACTTTTTAGTTTAGAACCTTTAGCAAACCGTTT
>DHEJ01000014.1:0-966 GCA_002399815.1 Acholeplasmataceae bacterium UBA4853 | reverse complement strand
GCATTAATGTATGATAAATTAAGTTTAATTCATCAAATTAAAACCGATACGATGGAAAAGAAAGTATTTAATTTAAAAGAAGAAAAAGATCCTTATAAGGCAGTTATGGCATCTGCATCGATTCCAGTATTATTTGGACCAACTAAGATTGATGATAAAAACTATGTTGATGGTGGTATGTTAGATAATTATCCAATAGGACCATTAATTGATGATGGATGTAATCTAATCTTTGCTGTTGCACTTGATGACAGATTTAGTCCATATCTATATGATCATACCAATATCAACATTATAGATTTTACAGCTCAAAAAGCTTTTGAGAAGAATATCTTGAAAGATATGGCAGATATAGTGCGGTTTGATCATAAGTTTAAAAGTGATTTAGAAAGTATTGGATATCTTGTTGGAAAACTGATGATTAAGAAGATGTATGATGAAAGATATATTACTAAGATTTTTGGATTTAACACGTTTTATAAAAGACCAGAGTTTAAAGTACTAGCCTTATCAAAATCAGATGAAGTGTATGTTAGAAGAACAAAATTAAATATTAAAAAGATAAATAAAAAACAAAAATAAGCAACTTATAAGGAGAGAATAAGTGATGTTTGAGTTAGAAATTATTAAGTGGATTCAACAAATGAGGTTTTCTTTTTTAGATCAACTCATGGAGTTATTGACCCAATTAGGTGATCAATTAGTATTTATTGCAGTAGCACTTGTAATATATTGGTTTTTTAATAAAAGAATAGCATTTAAGTTAGTATTTGTATTTATTAGTTCTGCAGTTGTTAATGAGTTATTAAAAGGTGTCTTTTTAAGACCTAGACCATTTATTGAAGACCCAAGTGTTGGTGTTGGTGAATTAACCCATGGTTATGCATTTCCTTCTGGACATGCACAAAACACTGGGGTTATTTCTACTATTTTATATAAGAATTATGGTAAGTCTAGTAAATGGTT
>DHEJ01000039.1:3348-60243 GCA_002399815.1 Acholeplasmataceae bacterium UBA4853 | reverse complement strand
TACTTGACAAGGGGCTGTTCACTTGCACCATCAAAGGTTATTTTTTGTAATCCCATGGATTAAAGTCCTCCTCTTTATCCAAAATACTGTGCTCTTTCTGTTTTTTTATTAGCCGTGCGCTAGCACCTAGTACTCGCCACCGTCTAAGTCGGATAAACCACTTTTGTTGATTGTGACATGACCGATTTGACTATTAATGTTCTTGCTTAGAATTTGGATTTTTTCAGTTAATTTAATACGGTATTCGCCTAATGTAATCTGGCAGATATCCAGTGTATTGGTATACTTCATACCAGTCACTAAGGAATCATATTTTTTGTCTTTATAGATAAATTCAACAAAATCACCCAATCTTAAATTCTTTAGTACTGCTAGCGATTGATTTTTCTTTTCAATGGTAAAACTGATTTGATGATCGGTTGTTGTAATGTTTAAAATTGTTAATACTTTGGTGCTTAAATCAAGATAATCATTATCACTATACGTTTCTAGTTTTAAAACGACTTTTCAAATCTTAACTCATGATTTGGATCTTGTGTGATCGTTCCATCTTTTAATAAATAATAGTGAATCGTATCTTTAAAGAATAGGTTATCCTTCCTTGGTAAATAGGTAACTTTATTAATATCTTCTTTGCTGGAATCATTAATCACTAAATCATTTAAATGTAGTAGATCAGCTTTTAATTTAATACCGTTTGATACATTAATGATTCTAATTAAAATACCTTTAAAATTGCCATCCTCAAAGACAACTTCTTCTTTGATGTTGATACCATGGGTTTTGGATAAAAGTTCTAATAATTCATAAATCGTCATCACTTTATCATCATCAAAAGAAAGACTACCGGTTTTACTCGTTTCCTTACTAATGGATAGATAGGATAAATTCTGAACTTGATCACCATTCGTGATGTATGTTTTTCTAATCATTTCTTCTAAAAAATCAGCTAAGACTCCTGTAAAGCTTTGGACTAAGACTTCTATTTTAAATAGCTGTTTGAAATCAACTGCTGATAATATCAAATGTGTCTTTTCATCTTCAATGTTTTCAATCACACCAAGATAGAGTTCATCATCCTTCACATAGACATAATCACCAATGCTGGCATTGATTTTGGTCGTATTAACTTTGAAGGTTGATTTTTGGGTAATCACTAAATCTAAGTTGATATCAAAGGTTTCACCAATATAAGCATGATCTTTATACTGAAATGTTTTGTAATCTAAAATGACTAGTTCCATCGCCTTAACCTAGATGATATTCATAAATATGGACTTTGCACAAGTTCTCACCAATCACACCTGGTCTAAACTCTAAAGTAAGATCTCCTGGATCAAGATAGAGGAAATTATCCTTGGTGAAATCTTGATTTGCATAAATATCTATTATCTGATTATTCTCTTCTAAATGCATATACTGATCATCTGGAATTGATGAAATGATTAATTTTGTGTTGTTTTTGGTGATATTCAGTTTAAGTGTATTGACAATCTTCCCAAGTCTTGTAACAATCACTTCAGGATGATCAATGGAACCAATGATTTCTAATTTGGTGGACGCTTTAATGCTGCCGCCAATTTTTAATTGTGTTTGATTGGATATGGTGTTTTGATAATGATAAGCATAACTATAAGGATATACCTTTCCTGTTTGCGATAATCCTATCTCCATTAAAATAAGTCGTTCTTTAATCCAGTATGATTTCTTATTGAAAATAATCTCTGATGTGAGCGTACCATCTTTGATTTCGCTTTTTGATAGACTTGCTACATCGACATACACATATTTCATATCAAAGCTTTCATAATAGAGTTTTAGATTCTCATTTTCCAAATTCAAATAATCAATCAAACTTTGATAGCCTTCATAACTGGATAAAAAAGTGAGCGTTGCTGATATCTCTAAAAGTGGCAAATCTTTTTTAACAAATTTGTGGATATGATCATATTTGAGATAACTTAGATCAAGTACAAATCCCAATCCTTCAATGTTGGATAAAAGAACGCCAGTACTGTATTTAAAATGAAATTGCTGGCCATTGGTGTTTTCTAGATAGAATTTTCTGATCATATATATTTACCACCTAACGCTTTATTAATGTAATCCACATCAAAAGTGGATGCTGTTGTGTTAATTGTTATAGAATTATTCGTCGTTGCACTTGTGTTATTGGTTGTTTGGTTTGCTTTTGATTCTTTCTTTAAATTGAATGTATCAGAAAACCATCCACCCACTTTACCAAAAAATCCACCAACCTTATCTTTAGCTTGATTTGCAAAATTTGATACACCATCTACCACATTTCTAGTGACATCACCAATGCCCTTAACAGCACCACTTGCAAATTCAGTAATCTTATCTACTGTTCCACCAACAAAACTTGATACACCACTTACAACATTGCCTGCAAAATCTGATACTTTACTACCGATATTACCTATAAAGTCACCAACACCAGATACCATACCACCGATGGCATCTCCTACACCACTTAAAGCATTGCCTACGACGTCACCGACATTTGATGCATAATTAAAAATATCTCCAAAGAAACCGATAATCTTCTCTAGCAAGTTTAAGATAGGGGTTAGGATTGCTTCTAAAACTTTAAATGCAGGCACTAAAATAGCTTGTAAGATTTTACCAACCATTTCAATTAAAGGTGCCAACATCTCAAAGATACGACCTAAGAATTCAAACTGTTTGATTAAAGGTGCTAGGATGATATCAATCAAAGGAACTAGAATATCTACTAACTTCATGATAATGTTAATCACAATATCTAAGATAGGTTGTAGTGCATCCATTAAGACTTCAACAATTTTCATGATTGGATCTAGGAGCTTCATGAATGTTTCCATTAGTTTTCCTAGCAACTCTTTAAACTTTTCACTTTTCATTAAAGCCATGACGACTATCGCAATCAAAGCACCAATACCAAGGGTTGCTGCATTTATACCTACACCTGCAAATATACCGGCACTTCCTACACCTTTAAGTGCAACAGCTACTATTTTCAAAATAGGTCCAACTTTTCCGATAATGGTTAACACTGGTCCAACTGCTGCCACAAAAGCAATTAAAAAAGTGATAAGGTTTTTAGTCCCATCACTTAAATTTCCCCACCACGCAATCCAAGATTTAACAGTAGGTATGACATTATTTGTAATAGATTCAACCACTTTTTGCATAGTAGGTACCAACACAACAGCAAGTTCTACCGATAAGGATGTGGTGGCTTGTTTTAAGTTATCAAGTGAATCATTAAATGCACCAGTTACCTGTGCTTGTTCACTGGTAACAATGCCTAGTTCTCTTGCTTGATTTCTTAAATCTATAATTGCATCGCTTTCAAGTCCTAATATTGGTAAAATTTCACTCCCAATCTTATCACCAAACAACTTATTAGCAAGTGCTACTTTTAATGATTCATCTTCAACTTTTGATAAGGCATTTCTTAAAACCTCAAATGCTTCACTGGTATCTTTTCCTTTTAGATCATCCATGGAGACACCTAATGCATGAAGCGGTCCAGCAATGCTTTTAACATCACCTAAAGCGATATCACCCAGCATCGCATTCACTTTAATGAATGCTTTTTCTAATCCTTCGGTTTCACTACCAGGAATCTTGGCAACGTGATTCCATTCTTGTAATGCCTCAATTGACATGCCTAACTTTTTCGCTGTATCATCAAGTTTATCAGCAGCATCAGCACCACCTTTAGCAAGTGCTGTTAATGCAGTCACTGCACCTAAAATTGGTATCGTTAAACTTTTCGTTAAGGTACTACCAACTTTAGCAATGTTATCAAACTTCACATTACCTAAGTCTTTGATTTTACCTTTGGTCTTTTCTAACTCATTATTGAGTCTTTTAACATCGGCTTCACTATAGGAGACGTTTCTCTGCATCTTCCTAAACTCTTCTTGTGAAACCGTACCTAACTTAACACCCTCTTTTGCTTTTTCTAGGGCTTTATTTTGCGTGTCAAGCCTTTTCTTTGTTGTATTCAAGACTTCATTCAAACTCGCTTGTTTCTTGCGCCACAACTCGATATTTGAACTATCATATTTAAGGTTTGTATTAATGGCACGTAAATCTTTTTGTTGTTCCTTTAAATCTTTATTAATCTCTTTTAACTCGTTATCTAGGTCTTTACCATCAAGACTTAATTTAATATTAATTCCTTTAATTGTTTCTGCCAAAATACTCACCTACTTTTATGCAATAAAAAAAGCACCCGCAGATGCTTATAATAGTTAAACTCGATTTACTCTACAAGTTTTTCTTTAATTGCTTTTATATCCTGTTGATTCGGTAATAGTTTTATCCCTTTTTCTAAAAGTTTTATAACATTATAAGCTTTTTTAATAATCTCATTTTTTAAACTTTCTGAAGTAACTCTAAGATGATTTGTTCCAATAGTATACTCTCTTTTGACAAACTCAATAGTTACTGGAAAAATATTTTGTATCAAGAAGGCACTTTCCTTACCATCATCTAATATGGCTACGTGCAAAATGTCACATGGTTTGTTAGTACTCAATTTATTTTGAATAATTGCTTTATATTTGGTTACTTGACTACTCATTGGAATCATCCAATAAAATCCATCTTTCTCAAAACAAAAACAATGAGGTCTATTTTCTTGATCGTTCCCCATTAGTCCAGGATCATTTACTTTATTAAAAAAATCATCGCTAACTATATAAAAACCTGCATCAACCATAAATTCCTCCTTATCAAAAGAAAGCCCCTCACAAAATGAGGGGTAAATTTTCGACCCAATCACTTATATGCCGCATATTGGTCAGCGGTAAATTTTCGACCCAACCATTTTTATACCGCATATCGGTCAGCGGTAAATCACTACACCTGAATCATACTATATTTTGTTTTTTTTGTCAATACATTTAATTGATTTTTATTGATGCCAATCAACACGCTGTTTTGTTTGTTTCATAAAAATACCATATTCAGGTTTTTGAACTCTTTGAACTTCATATTCAACGTCATCAATTACGAACGAAGTTCTATCACTAATTTCACTATTCACATAAATACTGGTGATTTCTAAATTGAGTTCATCATCACTACCACCTTTTGCAATCGGTTGCTTATGATGTAAATTCCATCCGTACTCACTATTTGGGTTGTTGTAAGCTGACTTATCCATCAAGTAATCAGCAAAATCTGATAATCTCGTTTGCTGACCATATCTTTTTTCCCAAAGTTTTAATGCATTTTCTTTGTTAATCTTCATACATTGCTCCTTTGTTATATGGTTTCTATTTATAATTTTATCATAAGTTTTTTACAAAAGAAACAAATCAATGTCCGATTGAGTTGCACTTCTTGTTGCTTCTTCATTAGAAATGGTTTTAATCTCAAGTTCAATCAGTTTCGCATAGACATCAACATCAAAATATTTTGTATCTTCAATTGAGATGCCAAGATGAGCAAGATTATAAATAATATTTGCTGTGGTGTGCTGCTCATCTTGTATATCTACTTTGGGACTTGACTGTTACCTGCACTTCCACCTAACATTTCTGCTATTGTATTTGATAAGACTTCTAATTCGCTTGGATCAGATAACACACTAAAATCAAGGGTCATTAAGAATTCTTCATAACTCTTTTTTGTGAATGGCCGATGCAAAATATAAATAATTTTGAAAAGTGTATCAATCACTTGTGAGACATCTTCACTATCTTTTTTGGTTTCCATCTTTTTCACATCGTTAAACAGTTCAGTACCAAAGACATTACGATATTGGATAATCGTGAATAATGAAGACTGTAGTTTCAAATCTTCACCTTTAAGTTTAATTGTCTTTTCCATCTTAAGTACCTATCGTTGGTAGAGATGGAACTGCAGTAAAGAATGAGTTGTAGTTTGTATCTCCAAATTTTGCAATGGTTCTAATCACTGAATGATTACTGGTTTCAATTGATCTTGCTGTAACAGTTAATGACACTGAATTTGCCTCAATACTTTCAGCTTTTGATTTGGTTGCGTCTCCTACAGGTGTTGCAGTACATAAAAAATACCAAATACGTCTTGCTTTCGCATCCCCTTGAATTTCGTATCCAAGTGCGAATGTCTTGATTTTATGACTGACTAACTCTACAAGATTACCATTTGAGTCTTTAGCAAACCCCAGTGCTGCCACCTTAAAATCATCATCTAACTCCGTTAACTTTAAAGTAATTGTTGATCCTGAATTGGATACAAGTGTTGCCAAGATGCGATCATCAGCATAAACATCTGTTTTACCTGCAATCACCTCAGCTGTTAATTCTTGTGCACCAATCAATCTCTTTGGTTCAGAGTATGTCCAAGAATCATCTTCATTAGGTGTTGAGACTGCATAATGCACATTCTTAAGTCCAAATGTTACTTTATTGCTCACTTTTAAATTCCTCCATTTTTATTTCATAAATTCGGTGGAGTGTCTTATCTGGTCCTAAATATTCAGATAGCATCTGATATTCAATCCCTTTTAAGGTTAGTCCATCTTCTAATTGTTTTTCAATCTGTAAATCTTTTTTATTCATCACTAGTGTGATTTGAACAGTACTTGTTTTATATAGATAAAGATCATCTGCGTAAAGTGATGATCTTTTGTTTAACTCCTGGTATATAAGATAAGGCATCTCGATTTGACTCGTTACATAATGTGCATAAAACACTTTATTAGGGAATATTTCCAGTAATTGGTTGTATAGATTCATGAGTTTATTTGACATCCATTTAACCTCTTTTAATCATCTCTTTGATGTCTTCAATCATCTTTGGTGTGAAGGTATCAAATGCTGGTCTCATAAATGGTCTTGGTGATACATACTTTCCATTTCGATGGGTAAAGCCAAATTCAAGTAAGTGAATGATTCTACCCTTATTTTCTGCATAAATAGTGATTACTTTGTTAACACCATCACCTTTAGTTAATTGCTTAAAACTATCGGCCATCGCGTTTTTATAACCACTTCTTGGCGCATTACTTTTCAAATACGCTAAAATGTGTTCTGCTGTTTCATCAAGTTTTCCTTCCAGTCTCTTTTTAACACCTTCAGTATATTCATTGATTGCATCACTTATTTCATCTAAAAAGGTGTCAACTGTAGCCAATAAAATCACCTAATTTCATATATGTTTCCATTAAATAAAGTTCAATGAACTGACCATTTAAATAAGTTCTTTCCACTTGATAGATTTTATGATTAACAAACACGTACTTTGATCCATCATATAAAAAAGCATTAATCTTAACAGCCATATCCATCTTGTAGTTTTCACGTTTTGATTCATAGTACTCTTTTGAACTGATTGATTTATTAATCCCTATCACTTCTTTTTTAGAAATAATTTGATAATAATTGTTACCAATCAAATCGGTTTGTTCGATTACCTTAATCAGTATGAGTTTGATGTTGGGACTACTAGGAAACATTGGATTCACCTTTGGATAAGGCAATTTGAGACAGTAACATATCAAAACTCTTCGGTAGCTCTTTAACAGATCCATCTGTTTTAAATCCAAAGAATGTTTTTGTATAGATGATACAAAGGGTTACTACAACCGGATGTTCACTATCAACAAGTGTTTGTCTAACACCACTCACTAATAAGTGATTTTTACATGCCTCTATATAAGAGGTGAGTTCATCATCGGCATAGGTTTCTTCAATTGGAATGAGTAATGCTTTCTTTACTGTCTCTAAAATTGCCATAACCTAAATACTCCTAAATATTACTTTTTCTTGATACGTAAGAAACCTTTGTAACCCACTACATTACCACCAGTAAACACGGATGCTTTATAGCAGATAATACCGTCTTTAAACTTGTAGTCGGTTGACTTACCAATTTCAACCGGTGAGAAAATAGGTACTTCATAATTATGGAGTGCACCATAAGCCATTGTGTAATCACCCACTGCTGTATGACTATCTGAGATTGCTTTACAATGCGAATTGATGATATAGGGAATACCATCAATTGTTTGGTGGATATAATCAACCGTGTGTACTTTTCTACCTTCTTCAGTTCTTAAAGTAGCAAATGCTTTTAAATCTGCTTTACTTAAGATTAAAGATGCACCACCTTCAATTTCTTCATCACCACCATACGCAAAGATGATATCATCCAAGGTTGAGTCAGTAATAGATTCAATCTCTAAGTCATCATGTTCTGATAGAGCGACTGCTTTATCACTAAATATTCCTGTAAATGCATTAGCAATACCCACACCTTTTAAGATCTGTTCACTGATTTTTTTCTTAAGTGAAATGTTGATATTCTTTAAGACTTCTGCTTGATAAGGAATACTTGGTAGTTTTTCTAACTCTTCAGTGATTTCTGTATAAGCAGTAATCTTAACTTTACTAATCGTTAGATAACCAAATTCAGGTTCTGTTTCACCATAAGAGGCACCCTCTTCAGTTAATGAAGCAATCCCACTGCCTTTAACAAATGATTTCTTATAGGTTTCACCACCAGTTAAGTTAACAACTTTCACCTTATCAACAAGCGTTGAAACTTGGGTAAATGGATAAGGAGCAAGTGCGTTATCTACATGTTCAGATAGTAAGATATCTTCACTAGATACTTGAATCACTCTTGATTCTTTAAGTGACTTACCACGTTTTTCTAATGCTTCTTGATCGACACCACTTTTCTTTTCAATAATGAGTGGTTTGATTTCGGTCTTAGCTGCAATTGCTAATTTACGATCAATCGTTTCTGATTCATCTTGAAGTTCAGTGACTTCCGCTTCTAATTGCCCTAAAACCTCTAATGTCAGTTCGGTTCCGATTAATCCTTTGATTTCGGTTAATCTTGTTTTTATTTCATGCTTGCGTTTCTCTAAATTCATCTTTTGAATTCTCCTTTGATATGTTTAATCTGATTTTGATTTTTCGTTTAAGTATCTCTATTTGTGCTTGCGTGTTAGCTAACTCCATAGCCCCTAGTTCCAACTCCATGAAATCTAGAGAACGTGCATAAATAGATGTTTGATCATATGCAGGTGTGTCAACAATGGATACATCATAAAGTCTTGCAATTTTGGTAATCAGTCTTCTTGGAATAGAACCTTCCTTATTCCAAACTTGCTCTTCAACTGTGAAAGCAAAACTCATCTTATCTAAGAGTCCATTCTTGACCATTTTGTAGATATCTTCATTGGATTTGGTATCGATTAATTCTGCGTAAACCTTTAATCCAATTTCGTCTACTGTTAATTTAAGTGATCCATTCTTGGTTCTAGCGATAATTAAGAATGAATCCATATGGTTATACTTCATCGGTACATCTTTAAGTGATGAACTATTCAGTGCGCCTGGATCAATAACTTCAATAAAACCGTGTTCTTCATCTCCAATCAATGACTCGACATTAAATAAGATGGCATAACCTTCTAAAATCATCTTGTCTTCAATTTCTTCAACCGTGACATTGGATAATCTAATCTCTTTAATCTTTTGTTTCATGATTTCTAACCTCTACTTTCTTAACTACTTGTTTTGGTTGATAGGTATATTCAAGAATATTATCTTTATAACTAAACTCAATAAGTTTGTTGTCCTTACAAAAAAGGTCGATGGTTTTCACCTTTTCGACCTGTTCATTCAAAATACTTTTTAATGCTTCATTGGATAATTTTCCATTAACTGCTATCTTCATTGTTTTTCTCACTTTCTTTACCAACTTGATATTCATTCGCTTTACTTGCATCGACATAATTTAATGATTGAAGACGTTTGTCTCCATTTTCTACCGGTTCTAATCCTAAGAGTGCTCTTGATTCATTTAAGGACATAATGCCCAGTCCCATTAACTTTTCAATCGCTGTGACTTTGGTATTCCATGAAGCGTACTGTAACCTTTCACTAAAAAAGATAATTTCTTCACCATTTTTGATCTCATTATCAGTAAGTAGTCCCAAAGAAAAAGCCTCAGACATTTGAATGGCTAAAGGCTCAATGGTTTGTTCATAAAAACTGTTAAATTCATCTTCTGTATACTTACTACTAAAGATGGGAACGGATACTCCAAAGTAATCAATAATCTTACTATGTAGGAACTCCAGTGTATCTTTATCGATGAGTTTAGGATCAACATTTAAAGGAACATAGTCTACTTTTAAATCAACTGGAATAATCGAACTACCTTTTGATTTAACAGAATTTGTTAACATCTCGTTAAATGAATCAAGTTGTTTCGATTTATCCTTCTCATTTAACATGGCATTCATCTTAAGCAGTCCTTTGATTTGCATCGAGCTTCTAATGGCATTATCAACACCTTGTAATACATTCTCATTAATCTGTATGGTTTTAAGTAATGCTTCATGATCGCCTTTAGAATTGTTACCGCCAAAGAACGTGTCTTGATGATAAAACTTTCTTAAGTGAATGATGTTTTCATAAGGTATCATCATAACTTTTGCATCTTCAAAGGTGAAGTTTAGAAAATAACCGCCCAGCTCATCAACGACTGATTCAACTATGATGGGTTTTAAAGGATAGATTCCTTTTAGTTTGTGAGTAAACTTATCGAACATTGGATAGACGAATGCATTATCTTCCATCAATAACATCGTCACAACTTTATAAATGAATTGATAAGTAGTCATAATTTCATTGGGTTTATGCTTTAAAATAAAAGACAGCTCACCAGATTTCTCGGTAACTGTCTTGTCATTTAATTTTTTAATATATCTTGGTTTAAGCTTTGC
This sequence comes from Acholeplasmataceae bacterium UBA4853, assembly GCA_002399815.1. Taxonomy (GTDB): domain Bacteria; phylum Bacillota_I; class Bacilli_A; order Acholeplasmatales; family Acholeplasmataceae; genus Acholeplasma. The sequence goes on along the minus strand of DHEJ01000039.1, from coordinate 49,493 downwards.
ACACTGAGTAGCAATCCTATCAACAGCAATTTTGACAACATCTGATTTTGAGATATTATCTCCAAAGGGTGTGAGTGGTAGATTGTAGTCCTTGAATAGTTGTAGTTGGACAGTTGATCCAATCTTTTTCTTTCTTTTGAATATATCTAATATGGTCATAAAGACCTCCGTTTTAATCAATGTTACTTATATCTTTGATTCTATCTTGAACTAGTTTAAAATAAGTTTTTTTAAACTCAACTATGTCATCTTTTAAATCAAAACGAGACATTTTAAGGAATTCATCAGATGATCTTTCAAAGTATTCAAAATAAATAACTTCTTCACAAAAAATTGAATTTAAGGTTTCACATTTTAGAATAAACGTCTCAATTTCACTTAGTATAATTTCATTTATAAATGGTGCACTAGAATATACTGCATTTTTGAATTCCCACATTCTTTCAGTAATAGTTCTGAAATGCTTTTTTGACAACTCTACATCTCTACTATCGGTATAATCATAATCAGGTCCATACAGCACATCTTCTGATTTAATTAATGGAAACAATAGTGTCGATATTCTTTTATATTCATCTATCTCTAATTCAAAAACTTTATTAAATGATTGGATTTTTCGCTGAAGCACAGCCTGCATTTGTTGTAATTCTTTATTTTGATATTTTAACAAGAAAAAACTAACTACCGTCCATGTTAAAACTACTACCGAAATACTTAAAGTTACCCATTCCATTTCAAATCACCTCTTGCGAGCATTATAACATATTCTCATATTCTAATCTATATCTATTAAGCACTGCATAAGCAATTATAAGTGCCACTGTTCCATCAATTCTCTTATATTTACTTCCAAGTTTAGATGGCTGTATATTGCCATTAACATCTGTCTTTGCTTGAGTGTTTGCAAGATTCCATTTAAGAATAGGATTATTATTGTAAATAACATTTTTGTTCTTTAGATCCGCTTCAAGTTGTTTCATAGGTTCTGATAATGAATAAACACCCTGTCTTACCTTTTCCATGTTGAAACCAGTCTCTTCCATTTCTTTCGTCCAATACTGACTATTCCATGGATCATATCCAACCCATAATGGTCTAATCTCATAAGTTCTAATCATTTTAAGAAACCACTGTGTAACGAGTGTGAAATCATTTTGATTACCTTGTGTAACAATAATCAAGCCTCGTTTAACCCATATATCATAAGGAACATTGTCTTCCTCTTTTCTTCTTTCAATCACTTCACTTGGCATAAAAAATTGTGATATCACATACTTCTTATTACCTTTTTGAATAAGCAACACTGCTACTGTAAGGTCAGTTGTTGATGATAAATCAACACCACCTATTGCATAACTTTCTTTTAAGTCATTGATGTCATAAATTGTTTCATTATTTAAGTCTTTAAATGTCAACCATGATCCTTGTTCTAGCTGTTTAATGTTAAAGTCCTTACATAGCATCGTAACTCTGGTTGATAAATCATTTTTAGATTTGTTCATTAAATCATCAAGGTATGATGCCATCTTAAAAGTGCTTAAGCTAGGATTAGATTTTTGCCACGTCCTTTTATCTTCATAAATCTCATTCATGGAGTCTTGAGTATAAAGCCAAGGCAGGACTCTTTCATCTTCGATTTCACCTTTGATCATCCGTCTCACATAATCAAGTTTATTATCTAAAAAACCACCAACGGTTGTTCCTTCAGTGGTAATGATAAAGATAAGTGGTTCTTGTTTTGTTGATTGGCTTTGCTTGATCGCATCATAGACTTTACTATCAGTCATTTCATGGACTTCATCAATACAACCAACTTCAATATTGTATCCGTCTTTATTTCTAGACTGTGCTGATAGTTTCTTAATTTTGTTTTTAGTCTTTGGTGAATAGATATGAAAGATATTTTTTTTACTTCTTTTCTCATTGGATAATGCTTTTGACTGTTCTCTCATATTATTAATTTCATCAAAGAGAATGTTGGCTTGTTCTGATGTATTTGATGCACAGACAATATCAACACCACCACTTGATAAAAAGAATTCTGCTAAGTCTATACCTGCGATAAAGGTGGTCTTTCCATTCTTTCTAGCAACCAGCAACAATACTTCATTAAAACGTCTTAGTCCTGTATCAGCCATCTTAAATCCATAAGCTGCTTGTAGGATTGCTTTTTCCCATGGTTCTAAGATAAAGGGCATACCATTAAATGGACTCTTAGTGTGCTTACAAAATGTTTCAATAAAATCAATTCTAATGTTTCCTGGTTTCTCATCAAAGATGTATCTTGGATTATCTAAATCACTAACTAACTTATCAAGTACTGTTTTTAGTTCTTTACCGATTAATATTTCACCACGATTAATACATTCATAATAATCAATCAAATAGTTCATTCTTTCAAACTTCTCATAAAAGTATCAAACTCATCATCTTCTGATTGGACATTCTTACCTAGTATGGAGTTAAGTGCTTTAATCACAGTTCCATAAGAATTAACAAGTTTTGTATAATATTTGGCTGCTTCTGTTTGTCGCTGACTTCCTTTAGATGATATTTGTACTGCTCCATGCTTTCTAATTTGATCTTGAAGGTTATCAAGTTGAACTTTCATAAATGCTGCTTCTTGAATTAGATTATCAACCAGTTCTGCTTTCGTTAGATCAACCGATAAAAAAAGCGACCTTAGTCGCTCATATTCCAGTTGCACATTTTCTATTTTTGACATATCTTCATCATCCTAATCTACTAAATTTTTGGGAATCACAATCACAGGACCGACCAAATCAACCTTTAAAATGATTTTAGCAAGTCTGTTATAAGGCATTTGCTTTAATAAACCTTCCTCATTCACAATCACAATGTTTCCATTGATTCGATGCGGATAATATTCTATTAATCCACCACCAACTAACTCTTGTAATTCTTCTAAAGTAAAATGTTTATCTTTAGGTCTGATCAGTTCAATCGTATTGTCTGTTTTTAGAAGCATTGCTTTATCTTTTTTGTCATTACCTAAAAACAATCTGTAAGGAACAACAACTTGCATATTAGCTTCCTCACAACAATCACCTTCAGATACTGGCCACACATTATGTTTATCCCCTATAATTTTATTACCTGTTATGACACATCTACTCATGATCATCACCGTCATCTTTATTCCCTAAAATAACATATTGGTCTTTTTCTGGTATCACTGCGAGTCCTCCCCAAGTACCATGAAGTTGCCCTAACGAGTCTATGACTTCAATAACACCTTCTTTACCATCATATTTTGGTTCCCTTAGCATTTTTGTGATTCTAATTCGATCTCCAACTTTTGGCATTTCTTTTTACCTCTTTCTAACCTAGATTAGGTTACATACATTTATCACTCTAAAGCGTTTAATTATCAAGTCTATTTTTACTGTAGAGACTATATTTCAATAATCTTTGAATTTTGCCTTTCTTTGTGAGGATTGCTATTGTTTTCCAAATCTTAATTAAAAAGCCCACACGTTTGAAATGTGGGCGACACGTGGCAAGTTATCGCAAGTTTTATGATTCAATAACCCTCACTTTAAAACCTGAAATAGCTCGTGATATAAATAGATGATCAAAACCAAAATCTTTATATCCTTCTATAACAATATCTAAGTATCTAAACGATGGTGCAACATGCTCTAGTTTTCGATTCATGATATAAATCAGCGCTTCAATTGTTTTTCCTTGATGTTCTATCTTGATGTATTCTTTTTTGTAAAGTGTAGGATAACCTTCATAGATATCAAGTGCTCTTTCACACTTTTCTGTAATTAACCAAACACCCACTGGAACACTTGAATCCTCCTTAGGTTCAATTGTCAACACGCCTTGAGTGTTTCCACGAAAGACAAGCTCATGATTATCAATGACTGCTGTACCTATTGGTTTTGCCTGTGGACAACGATAATGCATTTGTTCTTTGTTTAAATTGCTACCGTATGCTAGATAATATTTCATGCGCTTACTCCCATCATCATTGGCATAGAGACTGAAGCTTTCGCTCCAAATCTCCATGCTGCACTTCCTTCTAAAGCATCACATAAATGCTCTCTGCAATTTTTGAAATCATCACCAATGAAACCAATTCTGTTTAAATAAGTTCTCATCGCAAACTTCTCATTTTCAATTTGAGGTTTTTTATTGCTTGCGAACTTTTGTGTTAATGCTTGATGATTAAGTGCTAATGCTAAGACAACATAACTTCTGATCTTACCTGCATGTGTTGTGCTATTAAATCCTCTTAACTCAACTGTTCTGTTATTTGTAAAGAAGCTATGAAGATTTAAGAAATGATATCGTGTTTCGTTGTAATGATTGTGTCTTGAATATTGACCTGCATACCAAATATCTTCAATCTCTTTAAATGTCATTGAACTCTTGCGGTTGACTTTGTCGACTAAAACTTGATCCATCTTCTTACAATAATGCATACGTGCTTCTTCAATTTCTAATGCTTTATAGAACAAGTCATTTTTACTTGCAATGATATTAATAAAGTTCTTAATGCTTCTTGGTGTATGTGGTGCACCATCTAGGTGAATATGAATACCACACTTTGAATTTACAAATGCACCGCCTTTTCTTAAACGTCTAACCAATTCTTGAAGTGTATCCATGTCTTGATTGTAAGTTAAGATGGGGCTTACCAATTCACATTTGTATTCATTACTTGCAGCAACAATTTGACCATTAGCTTTTCTCTGTGGTGTGATCGATGAATCATTGACAATCTTCCAAGTTCTACCATCACTTGTTTTAATTTTTCTTGTATCATAACCATCAAATGTTTTTTCGACAACACCATTTAAACACACTGCAACAATTTGGGTTGCTTTATCTTTGGTAATACCTGTGAATTCAATTTCAAATCCAAATCTTGATTTTAACATGTTTATTTACCTGCTTTCCGACTTTATCTTGTCGTGTATATCTATCACTCTAAAGCGTCTAAATAGCAAGTCTTTTTTTCACTATAGTGAGTTATTTTTCGATAATTTTGTATACTGTTTGTGTATTTACTGGAAACATCAAAAAAAGTCATTCGCAAACGACTTTTATGATTAACAAATATTAATTTTAGATTGCTGAAATCTTAGATTTTCAAAAAAATTGCCTTGTGTTTTTTAATTGCCCACCCGTTCGGTACCCTATGAATAATTATTTACTCTTGACGGGAGGGATAATCTTACTAATTGATGAATTCAATAATTTCGTAATGTTTTCTTGGTTGTCTGATTTTTCCCTTAATTCTTCAAGTAGTTTTATATGATGAATATCTTTTCTATTAGTAATGCAATGTAAAACTGTATCTATCCAAATCACATCTACTATTTCAAATATTTCTAATGTAGTCGTTAAGTTTTTAATGAATTTATTAAAACTAATTGCATTCAAAGATTGAAAATAAGAAAAAATATCAGTGGATCCTGGCCAATTAATATCTTGTAACCAAATTGATAGTAAAAGATGACCAAGTTCTTGATTTATTTTTTTATTGGCTACAAGATGTAAAAGTTCTTTTGCTCTACTTTCCCATAATGGTTTACTTATATTTAAATTTTGATATTCTAAAAAATGAGCAACTAAACAGATACTTGAAACATAGATATAGCTCTCAACTTCACATGATTTACTTAGTTCAATATCTATTACTTTAATTTCTGTTATACCAAAATAAAACTCAACAATCATTTTCAAAAATGCCAATCTATCCGTATAATTATGTAACTTCGGATACTTATTTTTAACAATATTTACTAAATCATCAAATAGTTCATAATTTTTTGTGATGTAATAATAATATAGTAGTTGAGTCATAACTTTCTTGAACTTTAATGGCGTTATGTTATGAAAAAATTCATTTATTTTGTTTGGAAACATACGGTGCAAAAAAACTATCTTTTCAGCACTAAAAACATTTATATTATCAACTTCTTTGAATTCAAACTCTTGTTCAAAATTTACCAATTTAGCCAGTATTAAGTAATTAACATTGTTTATTTTTTTACCTTTATTCATTACGATTTCTATCCATTCACTCTATATTCTATACAAACAGCTGATAGTAATGAAGTGAATCTGTGCGGTGTAGATGAACCTCTTGAAGTTATCCACTGATTAAGCAAAGATCCATCGTGATCATTGCTTGGTTTTACTGATACATGTTGTAAACCATCTTGTATTGCTTTCAGTGCACCAGTACCATTTACTAATGGAATTGTTGAAATTGCCATATTTGACATATAGTTTGGAATGGTGAGGAAAGATAAACCAGTAAGAGCATCAACAGGTCTTGGAGTTAAATTGAGATTTGTTTTATTACCATATCTATAAATAACAAGACCTTTCTTTTCTCTTGTTAGTTCTCTTACAATTGCATCAACTCGCGACTTACGTGCAGCATCCTCTTTTTTTCTAGTTGCCTCAGCATCAGCACCCATTCTCCCAAATACATCTCTAATCGTATTTCCAAGTGCACCAGCGCTTTCAACGAAAAAGTTGATAAGTTGATTAAATCCTGCTTTTAATGGCTCCCAATAGTATATTATAACTGTTGCAGCAACTAAAAGTGCGACGGTAGCAATTGCTGCACGAACTTGGATCGGTATAAGCCAAGCCTTAACTGCAGCTATAACAGCATCAAAAGCTACTTTTAGCGTGTTTGCTGCAAGAGATGTCATACCAATTATTTTGGTTAACCATTGTGTTAAACCACCCATTTGTTGGATAATCCCCATGGATAATGTATTTATATGCACATCATTAGAATCTTCACCCAATACCTCATTCAGTAACTGGCTTATTTCTGGACTAAATTCAGCAGCATTTATAAACTCTTGCATGTCTTCTGCAGATATATCAGAAAAAATATTTTCAATAGTATTAAGAATATAATTATCGATATTATCAGTTTCTTGTGTTGCCAATTGCATTACTTCAGGCATTTTTTCTAACACAGAAAATGTATATGCAAGATTAATATAATCCAAAGTACTTATACTAGAATTTTGTGATGCTAAAAGTAAAATCTCTGATGAAGATATTTCTTCTTCAATTTCACTAGATTCAATACCGACTTCTTGACAACCAATTAAAGCCACAAATAGTGAAGCTACTAAGATAATAGATAAGAATATTTTTTTCATTATTTTAATCCCCCGATTAATTTATTTTTAATGTGTATCTTACTCTTATTTTATCATAATTTTTAGCTATAATGCTTTTAAAATAAATTAATCTGAAAATCTTATAAAAATCGTGTTGTTCGCTTATAACTTGTATGATCATCCATTGTAATCGCCATATTTATCAAACATAATTTTCGCTTCCTTAAATCTACCATGTTCATCATTATGACATTTCTTACAAAGGAATTCTAAGTTATCTTGATTAAGACTTATATTTGTATCATTAACATTTTCAATCTTTAATCTTATCTTATGATGCACCTCTTCACCTATCGCACCACATCGCTCACATTTGCCTTGTGTTGCGTTTGTTTTAATTGTTCGAGCAAGAAGCCAAGATTTTGATTTATAGAAGTTATGTAAGACTTTTGGTTTTGGCATATGCTTCTCTTAATTCTTTTGCTTTTACATCGACATGTTCCCATCTCACATTTAAATCAGTTCTCCCCATGTGACCAAATCTTGCTAACTTTTTAAACTTAACTTTATCAAGTTCAAGTTCTTTTCTAATGTTTGCTGGTTTAAAGTCAAAGTAGATGTTAAGCAAATACTGTAAATCATCATCACTCATAATTCCAGTTCCAAAGGTATCAATGTATAAAGAAACTGGTTGTGCGATGCCTATTGCATAAGCAACACCAACTTCACATCTTTTTGCAAGTCCAGCATCAACAAATGCTTTCGCTGCATACCTTGCATAGTATGATGCCGATCTATCAACCTTAGACACATCTTTACCACTAAATGCTCCACCACCATGGTGTGAGAAGCCGCCATAAGTATCAACAATAATCTTTCTACCAGTAAGTCCTGAATCAGCTTCTGGACCACCAACAATAAACTCTCCAGTTGGATTGATTAACACATTAATCTCATCAAGACTTCCTACAAGTCGTTCTAGGATTTCTTTTCTAATGATTTGTTTCACTTCATCGGTGTTCACATATCTTTTGGTTTGAGCTGATACAACAATCGTAGAAATATAGAGTGGTTCATCATTTTCATAGACAACAGATACTTGACACTTTCCATCTGGGGCTAATAAATGAAAGTATTTCTTTCGTCTTAACTGACCATAGAGTTTTGATATCTGATGTGCGATTGCTAGTGGTTTTGGTATTCTCTCAAAGGTTTCATCTGTAGCATAGCCATACATCATTCCTTGGTCTCCTGCACCTTGCTCATGACCAAACTTTTCGTTGACACCTAATGCAATATCCCATGACTGCTCAGAGATGTTGATATTCACATTAAAGTTATCTACATAACCAATTTCTAATAATGTCTTTAATGCCACCAATTTATAATCAACTTTTGCTGTTGTTGTGACCTCACCAAAGATATAGACTTGATTGTTTTTGATTGCTACCTCAACTGCAACTCTAGCATCTTTATCTTCTGTTAATATTTCATCTAAAATTGCATCACTGATTTGATCACACACCTTATCAGGATGTCCATCAAAAACTGATTCACTACTGATAATTCTTTTCATTTCGTTATTCCCCTCACGTTCGTTTTATTTATTTGTTTCGAGTGTTTATCGCTACTAAAGATAAAAAGAGCGCACAAGCCAAATGTTGCCCTTATATCAAAAGAAAAAGGCTCTATTAAAGCCTTTAAGTTATTTTATCTTCCATGCTGTATAGATTGATCTGTTACTGGAATCCCATGTATCAAGCAACTTACCATCTTTAATACATGCAATGTGTTTTGACATCTTAACAATATATGTTCCTTCTTTAAAGAGTTCAACAAAATCTTTAGATTTTACTCTTGGTTTACCCCTTGGTACTTTAAAGATGATTCTATCAAATGTTTCTAAATACTTGTAAATTAATTTAGGGTCTTTATAGCTGTTAAAGCCAAGTTCTCTTTTTGCTTGATTCAGTGTTCTTCTTACCTCTAAATACTCTTTATCAAAAGCGAGTGCTACTGCTCTTACCACACAATCACTTGTTAATAAATCTTTAGGATGTGGATTACTATATTGATAAATACTCATGATTCTTTATCCTTAATAAATGCTTTAGGCAAGTGTGCAGTATATCTAGCATAATCATAACCTTCTGATTCAACCAAGATACCAAAGTCTGATTCTTTACTGGTTAAAAATATACAATGGAACACCTCGTTTTCATCACAATACATCAACTCTCTATTTTCTTTAATAAAATCAAAACTATCAAGTGGATAACCAATAAAGTATTGAAACATTGCATGTTCAATTTCTATTACTTTTTCAATCACAAATTCATCTGGTGGAATCAATTGTTCTTTGGTTGCTTTTCTTATGAAGTTTGCTTTCATAGAACTATACCTTCTATTTCTGACTTTTCTAGGTAAGCAGAGTATCTTGCAAAGTTATGACCATCTGATTGAATGAGAATACCGTGGTCAAGTTCCTTTGCTGTTAAGAAGATGCAATGCCACACTTGTTTTTCATCAATAAACATCAAATGCTTGTTTACTTTAATGTAATCGAAATCGCTTAGTGTTCCATTGATGTATTTAGAAAACTCTTTTAAACTCACTTCTACAACTTTTTCGATTATAAATTCATCTAATTTGTTATAGTCTTGACTCAATGATTTTGTATCAAAATGTACTTTCATCATCTATACCTTCCTTTTCTTTTGGTATAACTATTAATCACTCTAAAAGAGTTTAATAGCAAGTACTTTTTTCACTATAGTGATTTATTGTTTAAATACTTTTCAAGAACAAAAAAACAGCAGAATTTATCTACTGTTAATGTCTCAAATCGATTGTGCTTTATTTGTTAAGAATGATGAGTAAATCTCCACCGTTCATTGGTATCAATGTTTCTGGCAAGTTTTCTTTAATGATTTGACATGCATCAAGAATGGAAATCTCATCGTTTGCAGAAAACTCAATAATGATTGGTTCACTCTTAATACTTGAATAATCGGTTTTGCTCCAATTCCAATCAATGTCCTTATTTAACTTCTCATCAATAATTCTTAATGCTTTGTATCTTGAATCTGAATCCGTTTCACTGATGTAGTTTGGTTGAAATGTTAATCCTTTTAATTTTTCTTGTAAAACCTTAACTAATGCGCGTCCTTCTTTTGTTCTTTGTTGTTTCATCTCTAATCACCTAAATGTGGTTTATCTACCACAACCTTTCATTACACTATATCACTCTAAAGGCATAAAATAGCAAGTCTTATTTTCACTATAGTGACTCATACTCAAGATTAAACTCAGGTATTTCATTTAATGGTGTTTTAACACCATCACGCACGCGATAACAACCATCATTTTGATTATCTTTATGTCTAATGTATCTTTTAACAATAACGTCAACAAATTTCTCATCAAGTTCCATCAAAAATGCTTTTCTTGATAACTGATCAGATGCAATTAAAGTTGAACCACTACCGCCAAACAAATCTAGGACATTCTCATTGGCTCTTGAAGAGTTAGCAATTGCCTTACCTACTAGTTCAAGTGGTTTCATCGTTGGATGTTCTTCATTCTTTTTTGGTTTGTTATATTCCCAAATAGTGTCTTGCGTTCTATCATCTATAAAGAAGTGTGCTGCACCCTCTTTCCATCCATAAAGAATTGGCTCATGACGCCAGTGATAATCTTGTCTGCCAAGTACTAAAGCATTCTTAACCCAAATTAAACATTCTGCAAGTTTAAACCCTGCCGTTTTAAATGCGTTTCTAAAGTTAAGTCCTTCAGTATCTGCATGACAGACATAGATTGCTCCACCTTTTTTGGTATGCTCAAACATATTAGTGAAAGCATCCAATAAAAAAAGATAGAATGCACTATCTTCCATTTTATCGTTTTGAATTTTACCAGCTGTTCCTTCATAATCTACATTGTATGGTGGATCAGTAAAGATCATATCGATGATTTGACCATCGATTAATTTATTGACCTCTTCTTTTTGAGTAGAATCTCCGCATAAGACACGATGATTACCTAAGACATAAAGGTCACCTTTTTGGCTCACTGGTATTTCTGGAATATCATCTGTTGGATCAAAGTCATCATCGGTTGCATTATCCGGAATACTTGATTCTAATTCTTCAAAACCAAACTGTAGCATATCCATATCAATATCAAAGAGTTCAGTTTCAAGTTTAGTTAAATCCCATGTCGCAAGTTCAGCTGTTTTATTATCAGTTAAACGAAAGGCTTTGATTTGTTCTTCTGTTAAATCATCAGCAACAATACAAGGCACAGTTTCTAATCCTAACTGAATACTCGCCTTTAATCTCGTATGACCAGCAATAATGATGTTATCTTTTGTAATAACAATTGGCACTTTAAATCCAAATGCTTTGATTGAATTAGCAACCGCATCAACTGCATCGTCATTGTTTCTTGGATTATTATCATATTGTACTAAATCACTCGGTTTCATCATTTGTATCTTCATCTGTATTCCATACCTCCGTATTGTTTTCTTGACGCTTTCTAGCAATTTCTAACATTTCTTTATTCTCGTTGTACTTCTCACCATGAAGTCTTGATAAAAGATACTTATTTGCACCAACATCTCCTGGTATATATTTCTTGAATTTGACAATCTTTTTCTTCGTTTTACCAGCTGACTCTTCAATAATCGTTTGAGTATCTTCATAGTATTCACCCTCAGCTCTTCTTGTTAAACTGACCAAAAGTAAATGTTCATGCAGTTTCTTAGCTTCTGAAATTGCAAACCTAATATCAGCATACTTTTTCTTAAGTCTTTCCCAAGTAGATTCACTAATACCAAGCAGATTATAAATAAGTCCTCTCGCTTCTTTGTATGAATAGTAGTCAATGATTAATTTAAGTTTTGATTCTAAAACACCAGATTCCTTCCACTTTTGATAAGCATCTTTCGTGTTTGCCATAATAATTCAACTCCATATTGTTTGAGTTGGATTTACTACATGTATTTCTGCAAAAGAAAAAGGACCATGAAATGACATGATCCTTGAACTTCTAGGCTTTCTAGCCAGTACTCCACGATAATGTTAGTTTACTCAAAAACACTTGACATGTAAAGAAGCAAACTGCACAATCATTATTTTCATAGAGCCGTTTTATGTGCTTTTATATGCATTCAATCTGAATACATTCTATAACTATTTAGTGCTATATTGCTGTATCACTTGCATGCAGTTTAAGTTGCCGTTCACACCAATTATCGGTAATGGTAAACTTTGTAACCTAATGAGTGTTATCAATAGAACCTTACCTATAATAAAAACGCTCTATTCTCAGGATAATAATTACTCATTTGTAAAAAATTTAAACTACATCCATATAGATTATCTAAAGCAATGGTCTGATTTTTTTATAAATTATATTCAGCATTTTTATATATAAATATTATTGCTTAGTAACCCTTAGTAAGAAAGGACCACTTTGCGTTGGAATATAAAACGTTGACATTATAATCAAATAAGTCTTTCCTGATTCTAAATATGCAGTTATCTTTGATTGTCTGTAACCCGTTCCGCCATCATCATTATACCAATGATTCCTCATTGAAGTTGGATCTATCAAATATAAATACATATCAATATAGGGATGATCGTCATATTTATCTGTCTCAAGAATATAATTTCTAGTTTCGTTTATTTTTATTCTATATATATTCGTTCCATTTAGATTTGTCCAAGTGCTAAAATGTAAACTGTTCGCCATATCCGTCATGAATATGCTTTCCCAACTATTCATTTGTTGTGGTTGAGAACTTCCCATATTTGCTGGTGTGATTCCCAATTTAATTCTCCCATATCGACTTGTGCTGTAAAATTTGACTCTTATCCTATACTGAGTATTTGCTGTTGCACTCAATCTTATCCAAGCATTCAGTCCATGTCCGCTATCATCATTTGATTGCAATAAATTACCATTAGAATCATACAGATAAAGATATGCATCTTTTGATCCAAATGTTTGAATTATCTTATTTCCTCCAGTCACAAAGGTCACCAAATATTCTTGATATTCAGTTTTGCCTAAAGTAGCTATTTTCTCTATGTATCTAGTACTCGAACTAACCGTGAATGATTCAACTGGAGGATTTGAAGCAGATTGACTCGTAGTGAAGTCCAACTCCATTAGGTATGGGACTAATACACCTGCTTGTTGTGCATGATATATTAAGTCAACAGCAACTCCACCAAAACTCGTCCAAGAAGTGCCTTCAAAATCATATCTATCAGTAATAACTACAGCATTACTACTACTTGATTTAAAATAGTTAAAAGAATGAATTGAATAGTATAAGTCTTTATCGTTATCTGAACCACTATTTGGAAAAGCAGACGATCCAGATAAACTACTGCTATCAACAACACCAGTGTATATTGAGGAATTTTCAATGTTAGATCTATTTGCTGGCGTATAATATGAATCCAGAACATCATTATCTCTCGCATGAATTAGGAGTTCGGCAGACAAATTGTATCCATTCAAAGAGAAAAACGCAATAGCCGATTCAACAATTGGTGAATAAAATAAATGGAAGCCACCCATCGGTGAAATGTTATTACTATAATCGTTTAAATAATAAACTTGATAATCAGAAATTAGATCTGTTAGTGTATTTATCAATGATTGAATTGTTTTAATATCTTCCGCATCGACATTTAAGATCATATTTTCATACATATTTTTCTGTTTAATGAGTTCATCTAAAACCGATGTATTATGAAAAGAAAGGTCATCCTCAATAGCATTTACCGCATTAGTATATATAATTGAATCCTCAAATGGCACTAAGAAAAGTGGTTTCTTAATATCATTATGCTTTTCTTGAACAATTTGGTTCTTTTCTTTAACCATTTCAAATTCTCCATCATATGCATAAACTGTTTGTCCTATAAAGAAAGATGAAATCATAAATAAAACTAATATAAAAATAATTGTTTTCTTCATTCGTTTAAATCTCCTTTTAGATTAGGTAATTGTAAAACTAATAATCAGCATGATGATACTGATCAAAACTAAAAATAGATGGCTATATGCATAATATCTAACATTCTTGAATCCTATTTTCAAGATGAAATAAACCATTGGTACCGTCAATAATAAAGATACAAGTAAAAATAATAATGAAATAAAATAGAAACCGATTGCTGACCAGCCATTATCTGTATTGTATGTTTCATATAGATATAATCCGAGTAAAACCATCATAGATATTATAATGACTGAATTTATTATACTCAAAACTTTTGTAGTTTTCTTCATAGTTAGTTACCTCCTTTCTAGTTTTTATGTTTCAATAAATAAGATGATAATATTAAAATAAATCTCCAAAATTAAAATGTTTTTGTTTGATATTGTTTAATTTTTTTGCTACATCAACAAACATACACTTGCTTCATCATTAATAACTAAATAATATTTGTTATTACATTGCTGTATCCGTTCGCACCAATTGTCGGCTATGTAAAACAATTCATAGTTAAATGGTGTGTAATTTATTGGAGCTAAATTACTTCTAATAAAATAGTATCCAAGATACTAAACAGTATGTGGCACAGAACAAACGATATAATCGTGACACTATTTTTCAAAATGTTCATAATAACCAACCCCATGTAAACCGATATTATCATGTAAACCGATATTATATAGAATATATTAAACTTATAGTACTTACCCGTCGATACTCATATTCTGCGGATTTCTATTTTTTACGTGAAACTACTCGTATACGAATATTTGATGGATTTCTTACAACTAATTCATAATTGATTTCCTTATCCTTAATTTTTCCATTTGTAGATTCATAATAAGTAGTCACTTCATATATCTGATATTCACCAATTAAAACGATTCTATAATCATAGCCTGACTTGTAGTTTGATAAGTCAAATGTTGAAGTTGAACTTAATGAACGAGTTGTGTTAACAATACTTGTAACTGTCTGTTTGTAATCATAGCCTAATCTAACAAGTTTGCCCACAGGCAAACCAATTGAAAATGTTTCAGTGACTACCTTTTCTATATTTTCTCTTGTTATTTCACTAAATGTAACGCTTATGCTACCAGAATCTTGCCAGTGACCGAACTCATACAAAACACCATTTTTATAATCTTCTATTAAATATTTTTCAGTGACATTATGACCAACTGTTATCCAAAACAGTCCTGTTACTTTTTCTTTATCTTTAGAATCTAATTTTCTATTCCTATTAATGGATATATCATGCTTTAGAGCTGGTGCTTCTAATAACCCACTGAATTTTGCTGTCAACTTAGTATCTTTTGTTACAACAAAAGAATATGATGCACTTTTCGACATTATTACATCAGATTCGTACCATCCCAAGAAAAAGTAATTTGCATTTGCATTAGCTATCACTGTTACTGCTGAATTTTTATTCACTGTACCTCCACCAGAAGCAGTTCCTCCTATTTCTGATACAACTGTAACTGTATATTCTTTCTTGTCATCATTGAATAAGTCGCATGCAGTTAATACTACTCCTAAAATAACGCAAATTATTAGGAAATATGTTTTTTTCATAAAAATATTCTCCTTTTCCGTCTTTTATTAAATAAGACGATTGAACTTATAAAAATCCCCAAGAAAATAAAAAAATCTCATCCTTGTGAGATTTTTAAGATTTAGTAAATTACTTAAGTAAATTTAGATACTGATCCAATTCAAATTGGATAATACTAGTTTCTAAAATCAGATTTCCATTTAAAACAATGATTTCTAATTCAAAAACGTGGTATTCAATTAAATACATTTCTTTATCAATTAAAGAACTATTTAGTGTAGATATCTCGGTTTCATCTCGATTGATTTTAACTGTATAATCATTAGCACTTTTGATATAGATAACCAAATAATCATTCCCTTCAGATTTACCCACATAAAAAGCAATCTCAAGATCCTCAACCATAATTTTTGAAACAATGGCGTTTTCTAAATAAGTTTCAAAATTCTCTTTCAAATAAATCTGTATGACTGAACTTTCATTTGGATTTTGATCAATTGGAACAATTCCCTTATCATTACTTAAGTATCCTATGAAAAAAGATACTGGTGTAATTATAAAAATAATGATCAAAATAGAGAGAATAAACTTTAGATTAAATATTTTCCTATGTTCTAAATCATTTTCTTTGATTGATTCAGCAAATTCAATATGTTTTTTAACATCTTCAATGCTTCTAGAAAATTTAACATCGCTAGGGTAATTCTTAAAAAAATCTTTTTCTTTTTTTGCCATAATATCACCTCCAATTTTTTCTTATCTTACTAATACCTCTGTGATAAATATTGTTTACAGAGCTAACTGTTTTTTCGTATATTTTGGCAATTTCTTTAAATCTTAATCCATGAAACAAGTGTAATGTAATAATATCAAATTCTTCTATCGTAATTATATGCTGATATTGACTCATCATGTCATCAAAATCTGCTTTTTCATCTTGTTGTGTTATACCATTACTAAATGTATGAATAATGTATTCACCATTAACTAAAGGTCTACGTTTCTTCAAAAAATCATAAGCTTTGTTTTTAGCGATTGTCAATAACCAATATTTGAAGTTATTTTTTTCATCGAAATTTTCAATTGATTTCATCATTTGAATTAATGTATCTTGAGTCAAATCATCCGAATCATCTTTATCTTTAACGATTAGATATATCACATGATAAACTAAATTAACATATTGCTTGAAAACAATTTCAAACGCTTGCTCATCTTTAGCTTTTAACCTAATGATGACACTCCTGTCAACTTTCATTTAATCCCCACCTTTACGTAACATTATTATAACATTATAATGCTACGCTATAAAAGGGCATATCCGTCACAAAAAAATTTTAATTAACTATGTAAGCATAATTAATATACTTTAAATCAGTATAATTGCTGTAAGGTTTAAATCTTAACTGATAAATACCTGATGTAGTCACTGTGTGTCTAAATAATTCAGTGTTTGTATAAGTGGCTGATGTTTTTTTAAAAACCGTTCCAGTTGTGTTTGTTAATGCAATATCTAAGTCTGCAAGTGGTGCTGATGTATATGTGGTCCAAAATATCCACTCTGTTTTTTTCGTTGCATTTCTTTGCCAGGCCAGTGCTGCAGTAATCGTTTGACCAGCAGATAAGTAAATATATGAGTTAAGTGTTACATAATCAGTTGAAGTTAGTGTATAAGTCCCACCGATAAATGCTCGATCATAATTTAGTAATGCCTTAATATCTAATTTACCTGCGCCACTTCTTTCATGTAATCCTGACCCACTCTTTTGATAGTTGGTAGCTGAAGTGGTATTTCCGGTATTTGTGTATGTATCATTTGAACTGTTATACTGTCTCATTTCAATTGTTTGTGTATTCTTACTCACACCATCATTATCAGCTGTGACTGATAACGCAGCTAAAGTTGCAGGCATATCTTTTACACCACGTTTTTGAAAAAACAGAGCAACCGCACCAGTTACAGCTGGTGCACTAAAGCTAGATCCGCTTTTAGTGCCAAAATTTGGAATACTTCTGCTTGCACCTACAGCAACCAAATTAGGTTTTGATTTTATATCATTTTTATTGTTATAACTTGATGATTGTGCCATATTACCAATTGAAGTAACAGAGCCAACCGCAATAATATTTGAAGCAAGTGCAGGTAGCGCAATATAACCACCACTACCTTCAACATTTAAGCTATTACCAGTTGCTGCTATCATCACAACTCTTGTGGATACATACATATAATCCAAATATGCTTCTTGACTACTACTATACTCACCATTATTATAGTAAGTTTTACTAGCAATACTCATATTGATGACATGTACACCTTTATTAATTAGTTTCTCAATTGCTGTAAATCCGCTTTGCGAGTTTGCGTCCACATAATATAGACTCGCTTCATTAGCAATGCCATACTTCCCACCTAATACAGATGCTACCCATGTTGGATGTTGTGCTGATGAACTATTATTGTTTGCAGTATAGGTATCATAAGTTACTTCAGCATAGACATCTGAAAAATTTTGATGATTTGGATTGAATATTCCAGTATCAAATATACCGATTTTGATTCCTAATCCAGTATATGGTGTTCCTTTAGGAAAATTATCATAGTTAATAAACTCTCGATAATCGGTTAATAGTAATTCCATCTCCTGATAATCATTTATCATTTCTTTTG
Source organism: Acholeplasmataceae bacterium UBA4853 (assembly GCA_002399815.1). Lineage (GTDB taxonomy): Bacteria > Bacillota_I > Bacilli_A > Acholeplasmatales > Acholeplasmataceae > Acholeplasma. Next base: position 31,113 of record DHEJ01000039.1, on the reverse strand, counting down.
CTTCTGCTGTTGATTGCGATTCATATAATGATGGTTCATATAAATACACAGAATCTACAAATAATTCATCAATAAATTCAGTCGCCATATGATAAATCTCATCAAAACTATTTTCATCAAAATAGTAATAAATGAACGGTGTATATTCACTGATAAAAACATCATCAGAATCAATCTTTAGTAGTTCATGATATTCTGTGTTAAATTCATAGTGATATGCTTTCGATGTTTCAATATACGAATCAAAATCATAATAATCATTGTTTTGATAATAAATTTCATCTCCAAATGGATCATAGTTTAATATAACTGACATCACGATATCTTTTTTTTCATCTCCTAAATTATAACTACTTGCATTGCTAACTGTTAGTAAGTTCTTTTCACTTCTTTCAATAAAAATTCTATGATTTTTTTGATTATCTAACATGGTAAGTGTAACTGTTGTTAATACTAATAAAATAGTAACTAATATCTTTTTCATAATTTATTGTCCTTTCTACTGTTTCGTAAAATAAGACGATCGACAAAAGAAAAATCTCCACATAAAAATGAAAAGACTAAAAAATAATTTTGCTAGTCTAATATATCTATACTCTATTAATTATCATTACTTAAGTCAATGAATTTTACATTCCTAACGGTCGCTTCCAGTTCTTAACTTAATAATAGAAGTAATCTCAATTCAATAATTGTGTATTTCGCGAATCAGAATTTGATATTTTTCGCCCTATTCAAACGTTTGATAGACAATTCTCATTGTTACTCAGCTTGTAAATCTAGGATAAGTTCTAATTTTTACTTTTTTCATACCTATTTTTGCATATAACAATAAAAGCATAGATTTAGTGAATATCCATGTGATTATTTCTATAATTAGTATTAAATTTATGTTTTGAAAAATTACACAATATATTTAATTTTTAAACCCAAATTATCGTTATTAACTGGTAAGGCATAATTTAACACAGTTTTTTGAACTTTATCAACTAACACCAATAACAATTATTCCAATTCCAATAAAAACGAAAAAAATCGCAAGCGGAATTATGAATAGACTAGACCATTTAGATATTTTTTCAGCCAATTCACTTGGTCCTTCATATGGCAATTGATGCATTTTCCAAATATTTTCATTCCACCAAATCAAAAAAAGTCTAATCCAATCATATTTAAATAATGTAATAAATTGCATAATTAATATTAATATTCCAAAAATAATAAGAGCAATCGCTAATACTATCTCAGAAGAATTAGTAGATACTGTAAAAAAAATTTCATTCATTATGGTTCATCTCCTTAAATGGACGTATACAAATATCATATCGCTACTGATTGAATAATACCATAAAAAATCAAAATAGGAGTCTGTTTAGTGTTTTACTTTCCAATAGATTAAACTATATTAATCAAAATATAGTCAGTAAAGGAAGCATAGAACACTAATCAATATTACCCTATTCTAATAATTTCGACTGGTGTTTTTCTTAAAAGTTTATAAAGTGGCATAAAAATAGAAACCAGTACAATAAATAATGTATACAAAACAATCATACTTACATTAAATATGCTGAATTTTAGTAAATCAAATTGGTGATCATTAATGATGATATTTTTATTAACTGACTCGTTGAACAAGTAAACAATTGTCAATGCTAGTGGAATAATAATGATTAGATTTAGTAAACTTTCATGAAAAAAAATCTGTAACACATTATTCCTACTTAATCCTAATGATCTTAAGATACCTACTTCAACTTTATTACTTTCAATATTGCTCGAAGTATTATTGTAAATTAGAGCAATTGAGAAGATCGCAAACACCGCGCTAATTAATGCAAGTACTCCATTAAATCTTGACATATTACTCATAAAATCTAAGTAGACATAATCAAATTGAGTAATAATTATATCATCGCTCTCAATTTGATTGATTATTTGATAGTGTTTTTGAAAAAAATCAACTACTTGGGAATTGTAAATATTATATAAATATTTATATGGTATATGATAAAAAGTCGTCATCTCATCAAAAAGTGAATCGGAGAGCATAATGTTTAGTGCCTCATAATCATATAAACTAGTATTATCTAATGCTAGTTCATTTTCAGGATCAAATATAATACCTTTGATTACTAAATTCTTTCTAAACATTGGACTTAAAAACACATTACTATCTGTATATTCTAAATCAATCATTTTATCAAAATCGATACTTTCATGATTAATATTTTCCACAGTGATATAGTCTTCAAATTTATTAAATAATCTATTGTAATAGTACAAGTTTATAATGAGTTCATTACTATTAAGTTCTATCTCAGTCAAATTGACAATTCCAGAGTTCGTTACTACACGCAGATGATTTTTATTTGTGATTTTTGACTTTTTTACTATAGTTGGTTGTTTATCATTAACTATAAGATCATAACTATGAAAGATTTGATTATTATTTTTTATCTCAAATGAGCCTTTTGCGTATTTCAGTTTATCTAGATGCTGATTCATGAACCCTTTTTTAACATAATAACTATCCGAAAGCGCATCATCAAACGAAACAAATCTATCACCTATTTCTGTATACTTTGTCTGAATAATACCACTTACAGTAATCTTAAATGTTGTATCTATACCTGAGACATTGAAATCAAAGTCCATATCGATCAGTTCAGAAAGTTCTATCATCCCATTAAACTTTTCATTAATCGTCTTTTGAGCAATATAGTCAGTAATAACAATTTGGTTATAATTTTTTGCTGCTCCTCCATATATGAAATTTAATCTATAGTCATTAAAATCACTAATCTCTGTAGTATAATTTGACCATGATAATTGTATTCCTTCTTTAAACAAATAATCATAGGTTAAATACATCCCTGCAAATGAGGGTCCTTCATATAGATTTGCATAATTATTAGTAGACTTGTTTTGAATTATGACATGATCGTTCTCATTTGATTTTAAATTATCAACGATTATACTATTTTTATCCATAAATAACATTGTCAAACTGATACCAAAAAAAACAATAGTCATTAAAGTCAATATAAATGATACAAGACTTTTAAAAATTCTCTTCTTAACAAACTCCTTTGATGTATTTATTAGAAACTTTAAAGAAGGTCTCTTATCTTTATTTACAAACAAATCATTACCTTTATTTTCAATTTCATTCAACAAGTCTATTTTATTAACTATGCCATCATCAAGATTAATCACTTTATCGCCATATTTATATGCTGCAACTTCATCATGTGATGCAATAATGATTAATCTTTTTCCTGATAATTGCTTTAATATATGAAACATATACTTGCTATTTTCACTATCTAAACTACTCGTAGGTTCATCTGCTATAATGATTTTAGAATCTTTGATTAGAGCTCTTGCAATAGCAACACGTTGTTGTTGACCAATTGATAACTGATTTGCTTTATGAAAAGCAAATTTTTCTAAATCAACTTGCTTTAAAATATCACTAATTTCTTCTTGAGTAGGTATCCTTCTTTGGATTTTTCCCGCAATAATAATGTTATCAATTACATTTCGATTGTCGATAAGATTAAATTTTTGAAATATGAATGAAGCAGTGCTTTTTCTATATTCATCAAGGGCATGTTGGTTTAAATAATCTAAATTAACATTATTATAATATATGTTACCATGCTCTGGCTTGTCAATTCCACCTAGTATGTTTAATAATGTACTTTTTCCACTACCACTTTTACCAGTAATAAAAACCATTCCTTGACTAGGCAATTCAAATGATACGTTAAGTAAAGCATTTTGTATATAATATTTTGTTTTATACACTTTTTTAATATCTTTAACTATGAGCATACAATAGTTTATCTCCTTATATTTAAGACCACTCCAGACGATAAAATCGCCTGGAGTAGTCCAAAGCTAGTATTTATTCTAATAATCTAACATATCCATATCCATCTGCTGAACTTCCAAAGCTTCTCACTCTAAAATAATAGATTTTTCCAGCAGTTAATTGAAGGGACAATCGAGCATTTGAATTTCCTGCTCCATCATCATTGTTTGCAATTAAAATCATATTTTCATCATAAATGCTTAAAACTGGATCTCCTTCATACCGATATGTTTCAATAACATAATTCTTCGTTTGTGCTGGTATAAATCTATAGAACTCTGGAAATCCACCACTACTGTTATAATACACTTCACTAAATGTATATAATTCATCAATTTTTATGGTTTCCTGCCTATTTACGTGTAAATTAAAATTTCCTGATTGCATTCCAAAAGTACTAGCTTTAATATAGTATTTTTTTCCTTTAAATAGATACATATCTATTTGAGCATTTCGATTTGTTCCACCATCATCATTAAAAGATAATTGATTATAGCTGGCATCATAAAGCGTTAGGTAGGAATCTGCAGTCCCTGTTGTGTAAAATGTATAATAATCATTTGTTTTTGCTGTAAACTCATACCAAATTGCATCATTACTTACTGTGGTAGATAATGAATTTAAGTTTGTGCCTTGTGCTTCTTGTATATCTCCATTTTTCCTAACAATGAAGTTTAGTGAGCCAGATTTATATGAATATGTAGAAACTCTTATTCTATATGTTTGCCCACTATTCAATGTAATATTTATGCGTGAGTTTAAATTGTTAGCACCATCATCATTAAATGCAATTAAATTGTTATTTACATCAAAAATTTTCAAATAAGGATCTCCAACACGATTGAAGGTCTCAATCACATAAGAGAAGGTTCTATTCGGAGTAAAATAGAAATCTTGGTAAGAACCTAAAACTGGATTATGAGAATGATTGTATGCAACTCCATTACCATTTTTAAATAATGCACGCATAACCGATCCTTCAATTATATTACCACCATTTGAATGACTTGGACTTTCATTGAAATATTCAATTTTACCTCCATATACAGAGTCCATATGTGATAAACTTCCAGTAGTCCACCACAGAAACCATCCTGTGTCATCACGATATATATCTAAACTAATTTCTGTAGACACAAGTGTGTTCCAGTTAATACTTGAATCTTTTTGTGCTAATGAATAACTAACTTGAAAATAATCCGTATTATTCTTATAAAGAAGCGGATAATTTGTATTTGTATTGTGAGAATTATTAACCAAAACTGCTGTTAAATCTTTAGGTAAATTGCCATAGTTATTTATTACACTATTTGCATTATTGTTTCCAAGTGTTGTTTGATTCCCAAAATATCTACCATCAGAGAGTTTCTCTAAATTATGATAACTAACCCTATTACTTGCGTAATATCCATTAAAATATGATTCCGTTGCAGTCAATATGGGTCTACCAATCATGCTAACAATGGTTCCTACTGGACCAGGTATAAGAAACTTCACTCCTGCAACAGCAATTTTTAGCAAACTTAAATCAACATTTGTTTTGTCTCTTTTTATTCCCTCACCCTTTGCAGTGACTGATGATGAAGAAAAAAAGTTTCCATAATCGTTATATTTGTTATATCCCGAATCATCAATATTCAATTGATCATAGTTTCTTAGACCAACTTTAACATTGATATTTGCCAATGCTAAATATGTATCAATCGAAAATGGTTCATGAATCACTTTTCTGCTATAGTCGTACATAGCCGATCCTGAGTAAACGGGGTTAATCTTTATAATGGGTGCATCATTGCTTAATCTTTCAGGATACAATTCAGTTCTTGTGATATCAAAAAGAATAAATTCAGAAATATTATCATTACCATAATCTTGATATGTTTTAATATAAAAACCATATTCTAAACCAATATATGAATAAGTTCCTCTTGTAATAAAAAGATTTCTTGGAATAAGGTTTATTATTGGATCATCAGATGTCGCAATTTCTGCTCCTCCAACGTAATACTTATGGTTTTTCCTACGATATACAGAGGCATAATCATTCAATATGCCATCAGAATTAGTATAGTTATCATATGAATTCATAATAACAGTTTGTGCACTATTTGCAAATGAACCATACGACATTTCTGTCTGAGTTAAACTGTTATCCAATCCCAATTCTATATGAGATCTTACATATTAATCAGTAACAGAAGTAACTTGTTTTTCCTTTTGCATTGAACTTTTAAATGTTCTTTCCCAACTCAAACTGGCCTGAATTATTTCTGAAACCAAATTTTCTTCGTTTAAAATCAACTCTTGGGATAACTCTGAAATAATAGAAAAAACGCCTTCATCCAGTAATATAAATACTTTATGCAATGTGTTGAAATCTTCAGATATATAAAAAACTTCTAATACATCATACTCTTCAAAACTCACTCCAAATATATTGCCCTCTTCACCTAGATACTTACCACTATTTTTAGCATATATAAAAGCCCCTGTTATTCTTTCAATCTCAGGATTCTCAACTCCAGTTATTATATCTGCTGCAATAATACTTCTTCCATCATCATATGTTACTACATACCAATCGTATTTTGTAATCTGAATTTCTATAGAATGTGATTTAGCATAAATTGTATCTTGTTTTAAATCCAAACCTCCAAGTTCATATACAAAACTTTTATCTTCTGAAGTTAACATAACTTGATCTTTCAATTCAGTTCTATGAGAAAAATGACTAATTTTTTCAGAAGAGAGCAAGTTATAATGTATAGTTTTGTATTCTTTTGATTTCGCATATGCGTAATTTGTACCAAACATAATACCAGTTAGTAATAATAAAACGATTACTACTATTTTTTTAGTCAATGAAATCTTAATTATTTGTTTCATTTAAAGCTCCTTTTTTAATTTTATTACACCTTATAAATATTATTAGAAATATATCTTTCGTGACTCCTATGCCTAAAACAATCTATTTATTTTTCACCTCCTTATATTTAAAATGCAATTATTTATGATATCACCTCTATTCGACTAAATACTATTTATCTGATGCTAAAAATTTACCTATATTATCCTAAAAACTTCTTTATTCTTTATACATAGAACCTGCATTAAAGATAGTGCCGCCATAAAAATGATTCCAATTACTATATGAATGATTAGTATAGTAAAGTAATCAATGGCTAATAAGCTTAAACTAACACCTAACATACTATTTGTGATATTCGAAATAACACCAATGATAGCTAATGAAATTGTGAAAGAACTAACAATAGCCCCCATAAAAATGATTATATTTTCCAAAAACACAACTTTATAAATATCTTTAATTTGCATTCCAACCGCCTTTAAAACACCAAAGTAAATAGTTCTTTTTTTAAGAACATAAAGCGTGTTTGTTATAGTACTCATAATAATGGCAATTATAAAAACTAATCCTATGAAGTACATTATCTGATTGATCAATATCTGCTGATTTCTTAAATATTCTATTCTTGCAATTATTACTGCAGCATAATAATTTATACTTATATCTGCGTTAATAAAATGAATTTTCAAGGTTTTTAACACATCATTTCCAACGGAGAAGTCAGTTACATACAGATCAAAATATTGAATTAAAAAGTCATCCATTTTTTTGCTAATGTATATGTCTGAACTTGGATAGTTGCTTGCTAGGTGATGATAGTTTTCATGTGTTATTCCAATCACTTTTAAATTATCAATAATAATCTCATTACTATTATTTTTAATAGTGATTCTATTTCCTAAAATATTATTAATATCGCCAAAAATATTACTTGCAATTTCATATGATAGAATCACTTCATCTAACCCTATAAATTGACTTCCATTGATAATACTGCTGTTTGGAAAACGCTTCTCAAATTCTTTAATCTCATTATTAGAGAAAAGTTGCGAATCATTAATAGATATTAGATTGATATCTTCTGTGTATTGTATGCTTTTATTCTCAATAAGTACTTCATATAAATTATAATTGTAGTACTTTCTCGTAGTATGTTTTATTTCTTCAATACCAGTAAATGATTTAATATGTGAGTAGTCGTCGTCTGAAATATAATCTATATTACTCATTCTTATAAAATTGACTGATGCAGAACTTTCTAGTATTTCTTTGTATTGATTGTTAATTGCTATATTATATGAAGAAAACGTTAAAGTAATTATAAGTATTGATATCAAAGAAAAAAGTAATTTAACTGCTGTTTTTTTTCTGTTTTTCACATTTTGATATGCTATTTTGAATATCATATATAGTTTCATACTAGTTTTCCTCACTCATGATTAATGTGGCTGTAGTCTTACTAATTTTTGACTTGTATCTAATCAAGCAGCTCACCACTAATACTATACTAAATACAAACACTATAATTGGAATGTACCACAAAATTGCTATCTCAACTTCAAATTCAAATAAACTGTAGATTAATTCTCTATAATGCAAATTAATTAATTTTGATCCCCATATACCAAAAAGTATCGACATAATAATAATCAATATTAAAACAGAAAATACAATAGTCAAGATTGTTGAACTATTTAAACCTAATGCTTTATATAAACCATATGTCTTTTCTCTACTATTGACAATCATCAAGAGAAAAGTGTTCATCATAAAGGCACTAACAAAAAATAGAATCACGGTTAATGACCAAAAAAGTATCTCAGAAGCAGTTATCGCTTCTATCATATCAACCATTCCTGTAAAATCAAGATAATCAAATCCTTCACTGCTTAATATACTTGCTATATCTCTTATTTTTAACACATTTTTGACGCCTATAACTGCATTGCCATCTAAGTCTATAGAAGAAAGTAATAAAAGAGTTTTTACGGATATTAGAAAATCGGTTCCGGAGTCTGTTTTATAAATTCCACGTATAATAAAAGAAAATGAAATATCACTAAAAGTTGTAAAAATAATCTCTTGTCCTATTAAAGCACCCAAATAATCTGAAATATACTCACTTATCCATATATCAAATGAACCATTACTTTGGCTGCTCCAAAAGTCTCCTTGAATCATTTGATAATCGACAAGATTATAATCAGTAAATTTATATGCTAATCCTATACTGTTTGAGTGTTGCATTAAATCATTACTTATAACTATATTTTCAAGCAGTTTATGATTATTAATATTTAAAAAATCTACTTTATCATATACAATTGATACTAACTCATTAATATTCCCTTTTGCTGATATGGATACACCTTCAGGGTAATTCATTTGTATATCAGATTTATATTTTTGTGGTATATAAATGGCAGTAGAAAATGTTGATATAGTTATAGAATACATAATCAGTAAAATTATAAAAAATAAAGTATATAATAATTTTTGAGTTTTTAATTCTTTATATATAAAACTAAAAAGTTGCAATATGCTCATTAAGTATCTCTCCATCCGCTAAAGTAATAATTCTTTTTGCATCTTTTGCGTCTGTTATCTGATGAGTTACAAGCAAAATTGTGATTCCGTCATCATTCAATCCTTTAAATATATCTAGTATTGCTTTAGAATTTGTTGAATCCAAATTCCCACAAGGTTCATCTGCTAAAATAATCTTTGGATTATTAATCAAGGCTCTTGCAATAGCCACACGCTGCTTTTCTCCTCCGGATAATTTATTTGATGGGGTATATAGTTTTGATTCAATATTCAGTTTTTTTGCTACTTCTAATATTCTGTTATGACGGTTTTTTTTCGATATTCCTGATATCAATAGTGGAATTTCTATATTTTGATATACGGTATATGATAACTCGAGGTTGTACGACTGAAATATGAATCCGATAACTGTGTTTCTATATTTTGAAATTTTCTGATCATCAAATTTGTCTACATTTTCATTTCGATACTTCACTTCTCCTGAAGAAGGACTATCTAATCCCCCAATAATATTAAATAATGTTGATTTTCCGCTACCAGATCTTCCAGTAATCGCAATATAATCCCCTTCATTAATATTCAAATTAATATCCTTAATTGCATAAAAATTTCCATACTGTTTATTCAGATGCTTAACTTCAATCATTTTGTCCTCCTATTTAATCGATGGCATCGAAATTATCGATGCCATCAATCATCTTACTAGCTTAAGATTTGTTACTTTTTGATATAATTTATTCCACCAAGCGTAATTATATTAGTTGATCTATTAAGTTTTGCACTAAAATGCATCGTTATGTTATAAACATTTCCTTGTGCATCTTCAGCCTTACCACTCAAATCAGCACTAATTGTAACTGTATTTCCACTTATAGTGTAATCAAAAACAAAGGGTGATGTTGTTACTAAAGCATAACCAATTACTTGATTACTAGATGAAACATATGCATATACATCTATGAGTTGAGCAGTCGTTTCTGTAACACGTATTTCGCCCTTTACTCCTAATTTTTCAGCTTCGGATACATATGTTCCTTGATTTGCACTAGGAATTGGATTATCAACTGAACTTCCGCAAGCAACCAGAACAAAAGAGAGTGTAAGTAAACATATCATTGATAAGATTTTTCTAATTTTCATACTATTTATCCTCCATATTTTATTTTTGACAGCATTATTTCTCTATTAGTGTTTTCTTGATTAATAAAATCAAACCCTCATTTTAAACCACTCCCTCATAATTTAATTTTTGCTGTCAATTACACTAAATAAGACGATTGACAAAGAAAAAATCCCCGACTTTTTTAAAAATATTTATGTATTTATAAATAAACACACATTTTATTCACAATTATTATTGACACTAGATGTCTAAAAAAGGAAGACTATCACTTACCTGAATTAATGCTCTAAAAATATATTTACCTTATAGAACTTATAAATATAATCAGACAAATCATCCAGTCTTTTTTCATTAAAAAAACGAGAGATTACAAAATCTCTCGTTTTACTACTTTTTATAAAAGTTGTATTATAAATACTTATAAAATATATCCCTATATTCTTCTACAGCGGTTATAATTTTTTCAAAATAATCATTCCATTTGCTTTCATCATAAATATCAAAATCATCTATTACAACATGCCAAACATGTCTTGCTTTCTTTTCATCTTTGTTTTGCCAATCTAACTCGCGACCAAATTCAGCTTCAATTTTTTCTTTTTGTTCATACAGTTTAGAAAACAATGCTATATCATCATGAATCCATAACCCCACTTTGATTGTCTGATTTCTTTTTGCTGATGTTGAAATGGTTATATGATATTTGGAACTACCAACACGTACATCATACCAATGTTGTGGATAGGGTTTACTACGAGCTAAATTTTCTTTCTTTAATTCATTGCACTTTTCTTTGTATGAAAACCAGAATCTATTCTGCAAAACATTAAGTTCAGACAATGTACCTTTTGCTTCTGGTTTGACAATACCACCTTCAGGTTCTACTACTGAATCCAATATCAAAATCGGATTAGAATCATCAATTGACATCATGCTTGCTTTGAGTAAGAAAATTCTTAGTTTTTCATCTAAGTGTTCATTTAAATATTGCACTGCATTTTTATGATCTGGATGTACCTCTTCTGCAATCCAAACGGCGTATCTTGCATCACAATTTGCTGCATACGTAATCAGCTTGGAAAAATGATCATGGTTTGTGGCACCAAACTGATTTTCCACGCACACAACAATCGGTTCGTCTTCATCTGGAATTTCAAACTCAAAAGTAATGTCTACAGGAAACTTTCCATTACCTGAGTTTTCTAATCTTGGATTTTCAAGCGACACACCAATCTGTTCACTTAAATATTCAACCCCATCATCTGATGCTAACCATTTTGAGAATGCTTTTTCAGTTTTGTAATGCTCTTTAATTGAAATGTCTTTTTTTCGTCCAAGTTTCATACAGGAGTCTCCCAGCTTGATTTCTTATGATTTTATTATACTTTTAATTATCATCAATTACAAATCAAATCTCAAATAGTGCTTTAAAAATCCCAGCCAAAACATGAACAACAATACTATTACCTGTCATCTTATACATTTGAGTGTCTGAAAAATCATTGATGATTAGATCGATTTTATCATCCTGCCATCCCATTAATCTAAAACACTCTCTTGGTGTTAATCTTCTAATCGATATCAAATCATCCTTTTCAACAACAACTGCTAAATCAGCAACCGAGGTCTTAAGCGTTGGTATGGCGCTTTTTTGCACGACACCGCGCTTTTTACTGGTTCTATTGGTATAAATGCCATCTCCAACTTCTGCAAGCCTGTAACCCGCCTTTGTGTTTTCAGGTACAATAATGAAATTATCGGTTGCTCTATTACCAGATGTTGTACAAATCGTATAAGCATATGGACTTTTTTCGTTATGTGGTTTGAATCGTTCTCCTCTAATCCAGCCATTGCGATTTTCTAAACTAGAGAAGTTTTCTATCCTTTTAATCGATAAAAAATACTTCTCATCAACCACCGGTTCTAGGTAGTCAAGCAGTTTGGTGTTGAGTGGTTGTTTTTCTGGAAACTGATACTTAGCATCTTTATCCTTGATACTGATCAAAAAAACGCGCTCCCTATTTTGGGGAACGCCATAGTTTTTTGCATTTAAGACTTGATAAAAATTCTTGTAGCCTAACTCTTCTAAATATAAACACCATAGTTCAAATTCACTTTTAAACTTTTTGTTGACTAATGCTTTGACATTCTCCATTAACAAATACTTTGGTAATTCATGATGCTCGCTTGCTACATCCAGCAATCTTTCAACTTCCCACAGTAAACTACTCTGTGTATTTGAATCTTTACTAAATCCACGCTGTTTACCTGCTAACGAGATATCGGTACATGGAAATGAGTATGTCCATAAATCTGCTTGTGGTAGTTTTTTTATTTTAGTAATATCACCTAGATTATTAACCTTACCATGGAGTAGTTCATATGCCCTTGATGCATACTTATCAATTTCAGATATTGCTACCACTGCATGTTTGATACCTGCTTCTTTTAATCCTTGTGTTTGTGCGCCAACACCTGCGAATAACTCAATCACTTTTAACATCTTTTGTATTCCTCTACGAATTTTTATTTCGTGGAAATACTGACGATATCAAGTTTTAAGAAGCTTATCTTTTGCTGTGTTTTCTAATGATGTAATCTCTTATCTCGTATATTCTAGTTCTACTCACCTTCATTTCTTTAGCTAATGCTGTAAACGATATATGCTCCCTTAAGATGGCATCTATCACGCTCCTTTCTGCCTCATTTAAGTTGGTATGAAATGTTTGGTATGCATGAATCAAAGTTAACGATTTACTAATCTTTTGTTCAACCTCATCAATCTTAATCATCCAGTACATCTTCATATCCTTATCTTGGTAATTACTACCTCTAAAGGGTTCATATGTCATGGTTCTTACACTATAGAATTTTGTTTCATAATAATCCTTTTTGCTATATAAGGAATCAAGACTTTTTTTAGCTGCTTTCACACTATTGATCCATTGGTAAAAGTTTTTTGATCCATTCGTCAATGGTTTCATACTGATTCCTCCTATGATTGTATTGATCTAAATTCTTTAATAAAGATTCCTTTAGAAAAAAAAACCGGTAATTAACCTTATCATCATTTCTCTTGACATAAGAAACAATATAGTGAACCACAATTAAGACATCATCAAAATCGTATAGTTTACATGTATATTTAAATAGCTTATTGTACTTACCGATTTCTAAAGAGTCTTTTTCGACATACTTATTTTTAATGATTGCCTTCGTGATAAAATGCAAATTCGGATACAGGAAATTCTCTTTATCTTTATTTATCTTTTTATCATTCTTATTTTCTTTTTCTTTTTGGGTATTATTCTCAACATTAATTTGGTTTTTGTATACAATAACTTCATTACTGATAACATTATCTAATCCATTAGGCGTTGTTAAAAAACCTTGTAGATTAAGTAGTGTTTTATCATCAAGTAAGCAATACTTATCTATTTCGGCTTTCATCCTTCTTTTAGTCGATAGGATAAACTGTTTTTGGATGGCCACAGAAGTCATCACACCTTGTGCTGCGAGTCCCTTATCAAAAAGACGCACCTCCAGACAAGCGTGGATTAACGCTCTGATCTTTTCTAATTTCAACCAAGTCTGTCCCATTTGCTTATGCAATATTCTGGTTAAACTTTCGATGTCACATGCCAGATAATAACCATTTGCATAAATTAAAGTAAGAATTCTGATAAAAACAATTTCACCTAAAGGACCAGCTTGATAATTTAAATCCTGCATTTTATCATCATCAAAAATGTTAACGTCTAAAGGAAAGTACTGAATACCTTTTTTAAATGGTCGTGCCATATAACTCTCCTCAAATTTTACTTAAAAAACAGACTTTTAAAAGCCAATAACAAAACATCAATAGACTAACATTTAATCTACACTTGATATACCTTTAACTTGGTATCTATGGTTATTTCATGTTGCCGTTCACTTACATTATCGGTACTGCAGTGCATGTTAGTCTATCAATGAAATCTCACTTCAAATTCTTTTCAATAAACTCATCTAAATGCTTCTTAGTAATCCGCCAATCATAACCTAGTTTGAAAGCTTTAATGCGGTTTTCTTTGATATATTTTAGGATGGTTCTTCTAGATACTTGTAAAATATCCATTAAGTCATTGACTGTATAAATGATATCATTTTGTCTTTGCATGTTTATCACCTTCAAACTTTTTAACTATTTTCTCAATAAATGTTAATCCACTTTGATAAACATAGACTCTTTTAATCATAACCGTATGACTGGCTTGATTTACCTTTGATTCAACGACTCTAAAGAACCTTTTATCAATGAATTCTTGTCTTGGCATATTATCCATATCAAGCACATTATATGATCGCAAGATTTTTAATAACTGGGTATTTCTTAGACCCTTAAACTTAAGCATCTCATGAACCAAACCTAAGTCATAACAATTCTTGGTACCAAAAAGTGTGTCGATGACATTCATCTTGGATGCATTAACCTTTAAGCTGGTTTCCATGAGGCTTGCTTTTATTTTAAGATCTTCAAACTGATCTAAAAATTTCACTGTAACATCTGGATTTTTAAATTGCTCCACATTATAATCACATATGTTTTTAATCTAGGTAATACGGTTAAATATAACCACTCACAAATCTGTTCTGCTTCTGCTTTGGGTGATTGAAAAAGACAACCACTCAAATTATCAGCTGTAATAAACAGCATTTTCTTTCTTGAACCACCTTCATCGACATCTATGAGTCTAATACCAGATTCATTGAGTTTTCCTCGACATTCAGGAATACTTTTTATGTCTAGCATCTGACAGACATCTTTCAAACAAAAACTAGGTTCACCTTTTACTACGGCGGTTCTAATGGTTCCATACTTTGAATCATTGAACACTCTAATCATATTGATAACCTCTTATTTTTTCTTCTTGGGATGTTCAAAGAGTGCATCGCTTACCTTTTGTTCTAAATTCCCACGCATCTTATCTAGCCTATGAATATAAATCTGAGTTGTTGCTGGATCTTTGTGTCTGAGTAAACTTTGAGTTTCTTCAATATTGGCACCTTCTATTAATGAGATGGTTGCGGTCGTATGTCTCAAGCTATGTGCCGAGAATTTCTTATTATCAATACCAATCTGCCTTAAAAGTTCTTTGATAACCCCTCTAATCGTTCTGGTCTTGATACGCTCACCTTTTGACTTGGTACCATGACTTATAAATAGTGGTACATATTCATCACTACGCTCCATTAAATAATCCTGGATAATCTCAAAAACCTTAGGCGATAATTTGACATATGAATCTTTATCATCATGACCTTTACCCATGATATATAAAACATTTGTGCCATCGACCTGTGCAATATCTAAAACATCCGCTCTTTCAATTTCAATCGTTCTAAGACCGGTTGTTAGAAGCAGCGACACCAGTGCATAATCTCTTTTCCCAATCAAACTTCTGTGCGCAAAAAAATTCGCACGTGCTAATAACTTTTTTGCTTCTTCAACTGAAAGTGCCTCTCTTTTGAAATTCGATTCAATCTTGGCACCTTTAACGCCTTCTGCAATATTTGCTCCATAACCTTCTATGTGGTACCACCGATAAAAGTTTCTGATGATGACAATATATTTTTGGACAGATGCAGCTCTCACATGTTCCTTCAAGTATTCTTTATACTTTAATATATCGCTTCTATTTGGTGTACTTGTTCTTGTCGATATATACGTTTCATATGCTTCGAGTATTCTTTTATAACTTTGCTTTGTGTTTGGTTTATTGTCTATATATTCGATGTATTCTTGGATTCTCTCGAGTAATGTTTTATTATCTTCCATGGTTTCATCCTTTAAATACATATTTTTAAATCTAATCTAGGGTATAATATATGCAGGTAACTAGCTACAACCTTGTTACCTGCTAGATGGTGCTTGATGCATCTTCTAGCCCTTTTTTTATTTCTGATTAAGCTCATGATATTTTTTCATGTGTTCATGCTCAGATTCTAAAAAATAATACGCATCCATCTTTAATTCATTTACCAGTGCAAAAGCAATACTTGGTTTTAATGACGATCCTCTACGGCCACTTTCAATCTGATAATAGTAAAACCTTGAAACATTTAATCTTCTAGATAACTCTTCTACAGATAAACCAAGTTTAAGCCGGTGTTCTGCTAAGTAAAATCTTGGTAGTGGCGTGTTTGAATAGTGTTTACCTTTTGTTACATGCTGTTCCATCCTTAACCTCCTTTTTCATTGATTTGACTCTTTTAATGGTGGTGCAATCATTATAGTAAGAATCAAAACGAATAAAAATGACTTGAAACAACAAAATCAAAAAGGCAACATATTGTTTTATATTTTCTATTTAAAAGACAATTAAAGACTAATTAATGCATTAATTTTATTTGACTACGCTACATTTGTTGTGATATGATAAGGTTAGTTATTTACTAAAATAGGGAGCGTGTAAAGATGCAAGAGGATCAAGTAAAACTTCTTTTTATATGTGAAAATCTAAGACGACTCAGACTTGCACATGGATTGACCTATACAAAAGTTGCTGAAATCTTAAATAAAACCAGACAAGCCTATGTTAATTATGAGAATGGACTCAGACATATCACGATCATTGACTTAATGGCCATTGCAGAATTCTACAACGTTTCTTTAGATATGATTACCGGCAATCCATATCACACTAAAAACGTCAATGAATTAAAGTTTACAACTTATACCTTAGATAATGGCGAGATCAAAAAGACTTTCCCGATTACAATATCAACGATTTTGGATGATGTCATCGTGTTAAAACAAAACGATTTACGTCTTGATTTCTTTTGGAAATCCAATTACTATCAAAAGAATCATGTGATGCTCTTTGAATACTTTGATAAGGTTTATCAATCGAAGGTGTATTATCATAAAGATGGTTCTGGTTCATTCTTTATTAATGATGACATGATCACATTTACTAAAACTCAAGCTGAAAGTATCTTTTACCTAGGTATCCATTTATCGCACTTAACTAAAGAATTTAACATTGATAACTTCTTCTAGTTTTGACATTTTAGCGTAGCATTTCTCATTGTATAAAAGGATATAAATTCGATAAAGAGCGAAACCGTCCCACTAAACAAAAAAAGATTGACATAGCCATTTTTTCTTGGTTACGTCAATCCTTTTCACTCTTAAAACTTAGATATTTGTTTTATCAAGTTTTTTAGTTGATTCATTATTCTTAATACTTAGCTCAAAGATTTCAGGATGTCCCTTGTCACCAAAGCCAAGTGTCTTTGGATCAGTGAAATCGTTTGAATGCTCATCAACATGAATTTCTGGGTGTTTCGCTTCAAACCCATGTTTATAATTAACATTACTCATTGTGACTATTCCTCCTAATACAATTATTGCTAATAAAGCTGGTAAAAGTATCTTCTTCATGATAAATCACTCCTTTCCAGCAAACATTTTATGTTTATTAGGAGATGACTTAAAGGGCGAGAGCGTCCCATCAGATATGGAGGTTTTATGATTTGGATAATATGAGTTATTCAATTGAGTTAACGCGGTATTTTGATATGCTACGCTATTCTAGATTTATGACACAGGCAGACCTAGTAGACGGTATTATCTCCTTAAGGCAGTTTAGAAGGTATTTAAATGGCACCTACCGAATTCCTCAATATGTAATTAATGAATTTTCTTACAAACTTGGTTTCAAACCTGCATACTTGATCCTTGAATTCGAGTCAGCAAGAATCAAGGAAACACAAAGTTTAAATGAATTTCATAATCATATTGTTAATGGAAATTATGCTTTTGCTCAGAGTATGTTACAAGAAGGGTATTTTAAATTTGTCTTTGATCAAAATAATGAAAAGATTTTTAAATATTCATTGATACTCTTAAACTATTACACAAAAAAGATCACCGAAAGTGATGCGATTTATCAAACAAAGAAACTAGTTAACTATGAGAAGGTACTTAAAAACACTGTATTCTCTTCAACAGAAATGATTATTTTGACCTCACTTATGAGTTATCCTCATTTTGATGAAAAAGATAAGGTAGCAAAACTCATTGAATTTCATATAGATAATCCAAATCTAATAATCAGTGGTCACAATTCAAAAATGCTACTTTTGTGCATTCATCAGCTAACAGAGTTTTATGGAATCAATCAAAACTATGACAGTGTCATTAACTATTCCAAAAGAGGTGTTGACATAGCACTTAAAACAAAAAGCAACTACTTGTTGGTAGACTTCTACTATTTCCTATCTCTCGCTTATTTTGCAATAAATGATCTAGAGAATTATCAAAGCTCATTATTCAAATGCTATGGCATACTGTATGCTGAAAGTAATCCATCAAAGATTAAAAAATACTATCAATTAATTGAAGATGATTTTAATATTGATTTTGACAAGTTCATCACCAGTTATATTAATCAAAAAAATAAAAACCACATTGACTAATGTGGCAATATAAGGAGATTAATTTAATTTGATAATGTTTATATACATTTGTAATGTTTCTGTAAACTGTTCTAAAAATCCAGAATAAACTTGAAAATTAAAGAGTAAGTGATATTGATCAGGTGTATAACTGCTTGAAATACTAATAGTACTACCACTCCATTCATGTGCATATCTGAATCTTTTGAAGACATTTCTTATGCTCTTTAGATTATCAATAAACATCTTTTTGATATAATCAACATCAATGATATTATCACCTGCACATTCTCTCCAAGTATCATATATACTTTTTTTATCTTCGTCATTTAGCAAATAAAATAAGTCATCAAGTTCGTGCTTTCTACCGGTATCTATATTTCTTAATGCCGCTATCGCCTTTAGATAAAGTTCGCAGGCAAATGCACGATTAACAAACTCAGGTACAAGCAAAGGCAAGTTATCTTTTGTAATATTTTCTTTAGAGAAACTGCATCTTTTTGCAGCTTCCAAAAAATCATTAGCGCTTGCTATCATTTTTCGTGAAAGATCTACATTCATTTTTAGTTACCTCATTATTTTAATCTCTATCCAACCCACAGATGTAACTTCATAATTTCAGCAACTTGTTCATCCGTAAAACCCATAATTTTCAAGATATTGTATCTGGCCAATCTATCCAAGATATTACAAACTTTTAATAGTTCTTTAGAATCATCTATTACATTTTCGGTTTTGGTACCAAGATGTGTACGATAATTTCTTGTTTCAGATACTTTTTTTGAAAAAATAGTATACTTTTTTTCATTAAGAATTTTTTTTGTTATATTTGAGGACTTAAATAAATCATTAAGTCTAGCCTCTAAAGATGGTTCATAACCATATTTCAGTTTACCTTTCAAGTCCTTTATCTCATCCTTACTTATCTCATTGCTAAACGATTTTTCTAATAGTTCTTTCCAATCATTTATTTTTTCTTCATTAACTGGATTAATTTTTCTGTGAAACGACTCTAAAAACTGAACTAAAAATAGGAATTTTTGTTCCAAATAAATTACTCTATTATTGCATAATGAGAAAAACAATCTAAAAATATCAATCATATTTTCATAAGTATCAAACCATCTTATTAGAATATCATTCCATCTATCTTTGATCATATGATAATTAAAGAACATATGCGGTGGATATATCTTCCTTTTCTCACCTTTTTTAGATGAGTTAAAGTAATACTCATATCTAATGCCCTGGTTGAAAAAAATAACTTCTTGATGTGTTTGTGTTTCACCAATTGCAACAGTCAAGAAATCTAAAAATTTGTGCATTGCTTCTAATGCATTATCAATTTTAATGTTCTTTCCACTTATTAGAACATAATTTCGCTCTGAAATATCCCTCTTTGTTGTAGCCATTTCATGTCCTGATATAACCGGATAAGTTAAAATTCTGATACGAAAGTCTTTTTTAATCTCAACCCCTTTATCTTTTTTTGGTATTCTATACTTAATTGAAATAGTCTTACCTGATCTACCCTTTGACGGTTTATCAAATATAAAATTATTATTCCATAACCAACTGCTAAAATTATGCGAATTAAAATAAAACTTACTTATTTTTATTTCATTAATTGAGTTGAAATATGCTTTTTTTGTTTGATTTTTTGTAATCGTTACGTAATTTGCAATATATTTATTTTGATTAACCAGTGCACTAGAATTAAATGGTCCTTTAAAATCATAACAGTCAAAAAGTGTTATCGCTTTTCCGTCAGTAGAGTTACCATTAATCACAAATGGTTGTTCAATTACATCAGGAAAATTTCCTAAAGTTTCTAAAGTATAAAAACCTTCTTCATTTATTGTAAGTGTACCCTCGAGGCATTTATCTTTATCTACTGAAATCAGTCCATTAGGAAATGATTTGCTACTTGGTAAAAACCAAAGACCTTTATAAATTACATCCATTTAAACAGTCCTCCTATTAAACCCACTTTTATACAAACATACTATCACTACCAATTTTATCATAGATTTTAGGAGCTGTCATTTTTATCTAGAACAATCATTTTTTGCTATTGTGCATATTGCATGTATCATTTTTATCTTTGAATTGATAGACTACATATGGTGAACTTGTTCTTGTCATATATTTTGACAATATGATTTTCGATGTATCCTTTTGTAAAGAATTGCTTCTGCAGTTCTTTTTTTCTTTGTTTTTATAGAAAGGACATTATGAAATCTGAAATTGAACAACAATTAATAAGACACAAAATTGATACCGCTTATGCTAACAATCTAATTACTTTTTTTGAATGGTATGAAACAATACTTAAGCTATTTGAATCATATGGTGTTAAATATGCAAAATGATAAACTCGATTCATTTTTTACTTGATATTCATTGCTTTTTGAGTGATGTATATACGTAACAGAAAGGAAGGAAAAATAATGCAAGAAAAAAGAATTATCACCATAGAACCAAGAGTTCATAAATTAAATACTTTAGATTCTACTGAAATACCCAAGAAAAGAGTATGTGCTTATGCTAGAGTATCAACAGACCAAGAAGACCAGGTCCATAGTTATCATGCACAAATCAAAGAATTTACAGAACGTATTCAAGCAAATCAACATTGGGAATTTGTTGGTATGTATGCCGATGAAGGTATTACTGGAACAAGTATGAGTAAAAGACCAAATTTCTTAAAAATGATAAATGATGCCAAGAATAATAAAATAGATTTGATACTTACAAAATCATTATCAAGGTTTTCAAGAAACACTGTGGATAGTCTAACTATCATCAGAGAACTTAGAGATGTAAATGTTGAAATCTTTTTTGAAAAAGAAAACTTATATTCATCAGATCCAAAAGTAGACTTTATGCTTACTATCTTCTCTTCAATGGCACAGGAAGAAGCGAGAAATATTAGCGATAATGTAAAATGGGGTATTAGAAAAAGATTCAAAGATGGTAATGTCAAGATAAACACTTCACGTTTCCTAGGTTATGATAAAGATGAAAACGGACAGATTATTATAAATGAATCTGAAGCAAAAACAGTTAAAATGATTTTCAATTTATTTATTGCTGGTCTATCCTATAAACAAATTGCTGATAAACTAACTAAAAATGAAATTAAAAATGGTCGAGGACTAGTTAAATGGAATCATTCATCAATCATGGGGATTTTGTCCAATGAAAAATATAGTGGCGATGCGATATTACAAAAAAGAGTTGTTTTAGATTACTTGACACATCGATCAGTTAAAAATGAAAATCATGTACCCATGTATCATATCATTGACAATCATGAACCAATTATTTCTAAAGAGGTTTTCCAAATCGTACAAACACTTAAAAATAAACGCTCGATTACATCAACTGCATCTACATTTAAAACTACTTATCCATTGAGTGGTTTAGTGCACTGTGGCTATTGTGGTCGCATCATGAATAGACATTACTACAGCTATGGAAAACCTAATCAACGTATTGTCCTAAGTTGTAAGAATCGATATCAAGAAATCATTGATTGTCCAGGAGAAAACATCGATAACCAAACACTAGAAAATGCTTGTGTGACAGCCATCAAACATATCAATCTATTTGATGACACAATTATTAATAAAACAGTTGATATCATTGCTTCTACTTTTACATCAGATAAAATAATGAATGAAATAGCAAAGTTGAAAGATGACATCACTAAAGCAGAATCTGCTATCAGTAAAATCATTGAGGCTAAAATCAATGATGCTGATGTATCAAAGTCCAAATATTACAATGATTTATATGAAGGAAAACGCAAAACCATTAGTTCTAATCAATCATTAATCGATGACTTAGAAGTAAAGTTACTTGATCATCATGAGAATAATCTTCGGAAACAAGAAATTAAAAGTTTTCTAGAAAATGATCAAGCGATTAGTTATAACATCATAAAAAGTATATTCAAACGCATCATTGTCATAACAAAAGATAAAGTATTATTCGTGATGTCTAACAAAGAAATCACTAGAGATGAAATGACAGCAAATATCTCTTTATTTAAAGAACTACCAATCATTTATGAAGGTGTCCATATTGATGAAAGAACAGATAGAACAATCACATACAAAATTGTCAAACACGAGGAAAATAATCATGAATGATAAAATCGTTAATGTTCTAGATAATAATACTAATCTACTTAAAAAAAGAAACGTTTGTGCGTATGCGCGTGTATCATCAGAGAAAGATACGCAAATTGAAAGTTTTGATGCACAAGTTAGTTACTATACAAATCTTATTCTAGACAATACTGAATGGAACTTTATCGGTGTTTATGCTGATGAAGGGAAAAGTGGTACTTCCATACAAAGACGTGATCAATTTCAAATGATGATTGATCTTGCTAAAACAAAACATATTGATCTTATCCTTACAAAATCCATATCACGCTTTGCAAGAAATGTGATTGACACATTATCCATTCTACAAGAATTAAGAAAGCATGGCACCGAAGTATTTTTTGAAAAAGAAAACATTTCATCATTTGATCCGAAAATCGAGTTTGTGATTACTGTTTTAGCAGGTATGGCCGAGGAAGAGTCAAGAACCATTAGTGAAAACGTGAAATGGAGTGTTCGTAAGAAATTTAAAAATGGTGAAGTAATTATCAATACCAATAATGTCATGGGTTATGAAAAAGACAAAAGTGGTAGTATCTTTATTAATGAAGAACAAGCAAAAATTGTCAGAAAAATTTATGAATTATACTTAAGCGGAATGGGTGCTCCCTCAATAGCAAAACATCTCACAAATCATAAAATAAAGACTGTAAGAAATAATGATGTATGGCGCGTTTCTTCTGTTATTGGTATTCTAAGAAATGAAAAGTATACTGGGAATGCTTATCTTCAAAAAACTCTAAGACCTGATTTTAAAGTTAAAAAATCAATTAAAAATGATTACATTATTCCTAAGTATTACGTTGAAAACTCGCATCCTAAAATTATCGATCAAGAAACTTATGATAAAGTTCAGCACCGCCTAGATTCAAAAATGGTCAACAGATTAACAGATATGAAAAGTTTTCCTGAAACACAATATGCAAGTTTATGTCATTGTGGACTATGTGGTCATACCTTCCATCACAAAATCAATAATTCAAATACACAATTTGCAAGACGTATGCTAATCTGTTCATCAAATAAAAACAGCAAGACGTGCCAATCTGAGACTTTCTTCTCTGATACATTTGATATCATACTAGCCAAACAAATCAATCTTCTGTTAGAAAACAAAAATGAAGTGTTACTTTTGGCACAAAACGCCCTAGAAACAGATATTCAATACATTAACCTAATTAAAGAAACAAAAGCCACAGAAGCCAAATTATCGGCCTTACAGCAAAAGTATAGCGACATGACTTCTTCTAATGACGCAATCAGTCATATGGCTTTGAAAAAACTGAACACTGAAATCAATCAGTTAAAAATAGATTATGCATCATTAAGAAATAAAATCCTAACACAGTATAATTTTGAATCCAAGATAATAAACTTGAAAAAAGTGCTTAAGGAATTAGAAGAGTACAATGGCCATTATAAAAACTTAGATATAAAAACAGTCTTTTCAAAAGTTGTTATCATAAAAAGAGATTATATATACTTTTATATAAATCTTAGAAGCATTGATTCAATTGAGTTATCAAATAAGGGTATATTGTTTTTAGATACAATCGTTCACACAATTAGAAAAACAGATTATCACACCACTTTTGGTGTTATATTTTAATCAGTTAAACCAACGAACAAATGAATCTATAATAAAACTAAGGTAGGTTTAAGTCAAGTTTTTATGACTATCCTACCTTAGTTTTATTTAACACTTTACTTTAGATATTAATCTGAATACTTTTTTACAAACTTACCATATAATTATATTGCAAACTCAAGAACAATATAAATAGGAATAGAAAATGCAACCCCATAGATTGGATTTCCTTGGTTATCCTTGATTCTAAATGATATGATTCCAATAAGTCTTCCTCGTTCATCTAGAAGTGCACCTCCGCTGTTACCTTCATTAATGGTTAAGTCACATTGAATAACTTTACGAACATTGCCATCATAATCAATGTTTACCTGTGGTAAACTCACTATACCTTGACTTATACTAATTCCATGATTCATTCCGTTACCAACTGCATAGACTTTATCACCAGATTTAACTTTCAAATTATCAGCTATTTTTGCATTTTTAATCATAATAGTTGAGACATCATCAAGTTTTAGTATTGCAATATCTTCATCAATATCGTATTTCACAAGTGTAACAGATCGATAATCAATTTCAAATGAAAAGCGAACTTCAAATGACTCATATGCTTTATATAAACCAGCTTCTTTGTATGTTACCATATGAGCATTTGAAACGATAGTACCTTCCTTATCGATGATAACTGCAGAACCATACGTTACAAAGTTTTCCGATGTTTGTGACTTTAATTCAACAACAAAATGTTGCGCATTAAGAAATACTTCTTGCGAGGAAGGCATGCGCCATAGTAAAAAATATGCCAAACTCAAAACTACTGTTATAAGTATCGATATCATTATCAGAATAATGTATTTTAAGTTTACTCTTTTACTTCTTGTCTCCATATTTATCACTTTAATCTAGTTGTCCTTCATAAGTTTTTCCAATGTGAATGCCATTTGTCCACAAACCATCACCCGCATAAGTATAGCTAGGGTTTGGATCATCATCAAATCTAATGATATATAATGACCAAATGCCAACGTTTCCAGCATTTGAAGTATCTTGTATGTGCCATACAATAGCTATGCGATATACATCCATTGTTGTCGTAATATCATATCCCATATTAAGCCATTTCTTTTCGACACCATCATGTCTATCATATTCAGATCCAAGTCCTTTACTACCATATGATTCGTAATTTCCATTATAATACGCTATCAAATCAGTAATACTTTGATCAAAACTGTCTATATCAGCAATTATATTAGGCGCAAACAATGTTCTAATCCCATCATGATCTTCGTTTTCAATAGCTGTTAGTAGTTTTTCAAGATTTTTGACTGCAATATCATTATCGCTTTCATAACTACATCCTGATAATAGATATATACTGGCAAGTAATAATGTAAACAATGTAACGAACGATAATGTTTTTTTCATATTATCCTCCCATGTTTGTATTTGTTTAAACTTTTTTAGAATGAAAAATTAGCTTTATATCCACCTGTGAAATCCCATCTATCATCCCATGGGTCCCATCTATTTTTGAAAGCATTATACATTATAGAATTGTTAAAGGTAACTGAAAATCTTGCTGTCAAATCATCTCTGTTAATATTTCTATAATTATAGTTGAAACCTGTAATCCACCATTGTTTGGCAGTTGGTTGCCAGTTGATAATATTTGTTTGTTTATAATCAAGTTGCATTGTCATTGTCATAGCAAGAGATTTATCAACAATCCATATAACATCACTATACGACCATCTTTTGTATATGCCTAGTTCTGCACCTGCCCCAAGATTTAGATAATCACCTTTCCATACCCATATTATATAATCATTTATACTATCGTTATTAATATCAAATTCAAATTTTGCACTTCTCATACTTGTAGCCGCATTAAATACAACATCATAAAGATCTGTATAGCCAAAATACTGTTGCCATGCGTCAAAATTAGCATGATAAATACCTTGCTCATCAATGCTCATGTTAAGAACTTTAGCACCCCAACTAGCTGCTCTTTCAGGACCAAGAATTGTAATACCAACATTTACGACTAATCTTACCGCAGGTTTTAGAATTGGTGCAATTGCTTTAACAACAGCAGTGGCAGCATCTGTCACTGCTTTGGTAACAACTTTTACTAAACTGCTGAACCAACCAACTTCATTGAACAGTGCTGATTCATTCAAATCCGAAAGCCACAAGTATTCACCATCAACTACAAACATCACATCAGGTTCACCAGCATCATTAAGTGATGGTAGCCCTGGTATTGTTTCAATGATAGGAATTTCATCATATCCTTCAATCGTAACCGTTAATAAAACGGTATCTTCTTCTGCTATATAAGCAAGTTCATAACGAACAGTAAACTGTTCATCATTTTCATCAAGTCCTACAAAGTCTATCTCATCTAAAATAGACATATCAAATGATTTTTTAGCAACTAACTGTGATCCATATTCATCTGATGTGATATCATATTCATCAAAATCGTTTAAAAAACTCTGATCGAAAACATCTTTATCTTCGTAAAAAACAGTTCTAGTTTGTTGCTGTACTTGAGAACTGGCATAAGAATTATCCACAAGAACAAATGATATTCCTACCGAAATAACCACTAAAACAGATAATATTATTTTTTTCATATCTTTTTCCTTTTCTAATTTTTGTGGTATTTCAACCACATTATATACTGTTACTTCTAATTTTTAAAGCAATAATCAGATAAATCAATATTATTAATCATTTAAATCTCTTTTTGTAATCAAACCCTCATAGAAACCAGTCCTTTCTTTATATTTTATTGTCATATAATAAATAAGACGATTGAACTTACAGAAATCTCCACAGTTTTACCTTAATATAATCAATTAGTTATCATTTGAACAGGGCATATGTGTCCTATTCTTATTTTTGATATAATCACGTTTTAAATCCCGAACAAATAAATTCCAAATCCCGACTGAACTAAATAAAAACAACAAAATAAAAAAGGTAGGATCAAGTCAATGTTTTACGACTTTCCTACCTTGTTTTTATAAAAATAAAAGTTTACCATATCAATCAACATACAATTAATGTATCATTGAAACATGATAAACTCGTGTAAGACAATATGGCGTCTGAAG
Source organism: Acholeplasmataceae bacterium UBA4853 (assembly GCA_002399815.1). Classification (GTDB taxonomy): domain Bacteria; phylum Bacillota_I; class Bacilli_A; order Acholeplasmatales; family Acholeplasmataceae; genus Acholeplasma. The sequence goes on along the minus strand of DHEJ01000039.1, from coordinate 3,358 downwards.
AGGGATTCGA
>DHEJ01000039.1:0-3239 GCA_002399815.1 Acholeplasmataceae bacterium UBA4853 | reverse complement strand
TGGCGTCTGAAGAGGGATTCGAAACTCTTTCACACACCTTTAACACATCCCGATAAAGGGATTTTTATTTTAAAAGGGAGGTTGTAATTTGGGTCTTGATGACTATAAAAAAATGTTATTAAAAGATACTGCACACTATAAAAAGAGAGGGTTTATTAGGACGTATAAAAAACTGCTTTCTATTACGAAGTCATCAAATGTAGCAATTCAAGTAATGGTTAGAGTTATGAATTACGATCTAATTGATGTTAAATACATGTTTAAAAAAATAGAGTGGCAACGTATCAGATATCAACAAACTAAATCGCTCGACAGTGGTATAGAAAGCAATTTTATTTCTTAGTAGAGAGTCGAGCCTCGAAAAGAAATGAAGTTGCTTTCTATGCTTAATAGCTGTTAAGTATAATTTCCCTTATTTTCTGGATTTCCCTGGTTAACTTCAAACCAGGTAGATTCAGGAAGTGTATGACCTCGATACGTCCATGTAATCTGTCATACATTTCCTAAATCTAAAAATTAGATTACATGGAGGTTTTAAAATGAAGTATGTATTTAGAGTTAATCACAAGCTAGTAACTATTCAAGAATTCTACCAGGCATTAATGAATCTAAAATTTTCATTCAATGGGGATTTGGAAGAGAAAATGCATGAACTTTTTGAAACCGGAAGTTTTACACATAATTACGATATTTTTTCTATCGAGGTAGCTTAATGAGTTATTTAGTAGTTAATAAACATAATCAATTTCTAAAGATTCTAAAAGTGAATACAAAAGTCAATAGTAATTCAGTAAATCAACTTAAAGCTGCATTTGTTGATCTAGATGCTGCAGATAGATTTAATACATTTGATTTAGCACATTATTATGCTTTAAAACTTGATTGTAATGTTTTATCAGAGAATTAATATGGATCAACTTTATTACATGCTTTTAACATTAATAATTGGATTAAATGTATTGTTATTAATTATTAATTTACATATTGATAGATTGGAATTAACAAAATGGAAATAGTACAAGCATTTAAAACATTAACTTTGTTAGACGTTGCATATCAATTTAGTACTAAAATAGATCCTAAAATAGAAGCTAAAAGACTAAGCACCTGGCATCGTAAATCAAAGCTAAAATATGGATTTGATGATGATATATTAAAAGTAGCAATTGCTTTAGGTATGAGAGTAAAAAAGGATCATGAAATACCAAATAATAAGTATTTAAATTCAGTTCTTGAACGCTTTAAAAAGTTTGAAGTACAAACTCTGGATGATGCATTATCACAGCTGCAATTAACAATTGCATTTGAAACAAAGAAAAAGACAACAAACAAAAACACTTATGATCAACAAATAGCAAATAGTCCTAAATTTGTTCAGGACTATATGAAAAAATTACAAGAAAATGAGGATTTAGCTGATTGAGCTTTGACACATATCTAAAGAATTCAGATAAGCCAATATTAGGCGAATCAACATTCTTTCATAACAACATAGATATAAATACATGGTTACTAAGTAAACAAGTTGATTTGATTCAAAAAATCACTTTGACTTTTGCTTTTTACTATTCTTCTGATGATAATAAAAATAAGAAACCTGAAGATCGTATTTATGCTCAAAATCCTGCATTAATGAAACAATTTGGAGTTTCATTATCCGGTGTTCAATCCGCTTTAAAAAACATGGAAAACATGGGAATTATCATTCGTCAGTATAAATCTGTAACAGGGGAATTTATAAATGTTGTTGATGCTCAAGGTATGACAAATCGCCGAGTTGTTTTAGATGTTAATAAAATAAAAGATCTTCTATCAACAATGTATGATGAAGCTGAAGCATCTGGATACAAAGCTAGATCAAGGGAAAAACGTTTCTTAAAAAGACGTCCTTTAAGTTTGATTAGAAACATTATTAATGGAATTATTAAAACTCAAGTATCGGATGTTAACGCTCGTAAAAGTAAATTAAAAGGCATCTATTTATCAATGCAGTATAACCAATTTGGCGACTTTGATGTAGTAATTGAATATGACTTCACTAGAGCTGATAAAACAGCAATTAATACGCTTAAATCGCTTGTATATAACCCACCCGAAAAATTGTTGGACGCTAATTGGACGGAATCCAATTAATACTTCACAAAGGCCACTAAACGTGGTCATTTTCCACGTTTCATTAGGAACCGAAATGTACTAACACACATAAATACAATCAAAAACACTCTAAAATTGACCCTTCGAAGACCATGTCGGGTCTTTTTTTTCTTTTGATATTTGTAACCGTCTATAGCAAGTATTGTAACCGTCTATAGCACATAATGTAAGTGTGTATAGACAGTATTACCTTTTAAAAAAACCTTTAAATAAAGATAAAGATTATATGTAAATCTGGATTAGTTAAAGGCTGTCGCCTCAGTGACTCAAGAATTCATTTTGATGTAGATAAAATATGATTATCTTATTTGAATTCTTTCAGGCCGTTTATAATTTTAAGGATTAAATCTGTAGATAAGGCTTGATTATCTTGTTACCTTAAAATTAGCGACTGGCCATTAAAAACAAAGAATATAAGTTTTAACGGATTGATACTCAATCCTAACCAAAAGATTTGAAAGAGAGAACTTACAAAATTATCGCCTAAACATTGAAAAAAGATATTGCTATGAAATGATGAGCTTAGATAGTTAAAAACTATCAAAACAAAAAAAGTGGCATTGTTGCCAGAAAGGTTTATTTATGAAAAAAATAGTTTTTGCTTTAAGTTTATTTATTAGTGCATTGTTTTTGACAATTACAATGACACAGCCGGTTTTTGCTGCACATTCCAGTGGCTGGGATATTGTTAAAGATACAACTTATCCAGAGCGTTATTATTTAACAAAAAACGGTAGCCGTGATATTCCAAATGAAGGATCTAGTTCCTCATTTGATTTTGCCTTCGAAGGATTAAATAACGTGGTAGGGTTTAAGTTTTATTTTCATTATAGTCCTACAGTTACTTATTTAATTGGCACTTATTCAGGTCAAGTAGGTGTTGTTTCAACGTTTGATTTTATGAATTATCCAGATACTGTTGAAATTGGCGTCAACGACTATGAGTGGTTTGTTAGTAATTTTGAAACATCAGGGGATCAAGTAAACCAATACTATTTTACGGACTTTGTTTTTGCTGCACCAGCTGACACACATCGCCCGGCAATAACTGGCGAGGAAAATTATGCAACTTCTGTGAATGATTT
>DHEJ01000007.1 GCA_002399815.1 Acholeplasmataceae bacterium UBA4853 | reverse complement strand
TCAATAAAATCTGCCTCATTATAAATTAAGAATGGATAATCAAGAGTCCCAATCCCATCTACGATATTAACTCGAACGGATTGTAAAGAACTATTTTTCTTATATGATAAAGAATCATTCGGATGGTTTATAAAATATTTTAACTGAGGATAATAGCCATATGTAGATGTTCTTGTTTCAAAATGAAAGTAAAGACTATTTAAAGATTTACTATCCATATCATAAAACTTTTGACTGTTAATAGCATGCGCTGTAGATTCTAAGCTTGAAGGCTTTACTAAACCAACTGGTTGATAGTAATTAGCAATAACTGAAACATCATAATAATCATTTGTAATTGTTATATAATCTGAACTACTTGTTCCATAAACTCCACCTACATAAGATACACCAGCAACTTTACCTCTGCTATATGTATTTCTGATGTATGAATTATTTTGATAGGCACTAGCAATATTTCCTGTGATACCACCAACATAAGATGTTCCAACTACTTCACCTGTATTATAAACATAATCGATGATTGATTTATAATATGATCTACCAATAATACCACCAATATAATTTCCGGTTCCTTTGATATTGGATTCGTTATATACATTTTGAACTCTACTATTTATGGTATATCCTACAATACCTGCAACATAGTTATTACCAATAACCTTTCCTGAAACAGATAAGTTTTCAATGACTGCATCAGAAACATAACCAAATAAACCTTGATAGTCTACATCAGGTTTATTAATATTTAATATAAACTTTACTCCAAAACCATCAAATGTCCCAGCAAATGGTTTTGCAGGTGTTCCAATCGGTGTAAAGTTTCCTAATCCTATTTCGTTAACTTCAGATGAAACTACAATAATTTTTCCAGAAAATGTGTTACCGCTTAAAACTGCTAAAGATAATGCATTCATATCTTCCGCATCACTAATTATATATGGGTTTGATTCTGATCCATCTTGTCCTAAAGCCATAAAAACAGAAACCTTTTGAGGGAGTCTGTAGTTAACAACTACTTTATCTTCATTTATATCCGGAGACTGATTTGGAAGATTTATTAGGATCATTAATGAAGATATAAATAAGACAATTAAAGTAATTAATGTGCTTAGTTTAACTCTTCTAGAGATCATACCTTGCCCTTTCAATAAATTGCAAAAATAAAAAATCACACGCAATTGCATGTGATTTAAACTTCAGTTATAAAGTCAATTAAATGCAACTGGCTGCCAGTTTAAAGGCCCTATAGCTTTGCGTCCTGCACTTTCACACAGTTTGCTAAGTATTCTATTCTTATCGATTCTAATCTCATTATAGCAAATTAAAAATATAACGCAACGAAAGTTATAATTGAAGGCTTAATGAACCAATGATAGGCGAAATATGTGAATTTATGTGAATTTATTTAAAATATTTTTGATGATAAATCTAAAACTTCAAACCGACTTACTTTAACTCACCTGTATATTCAATATGTAACATTTGATTTATACTGAATATACCTTTCTTTGATTTGTTATAAATTCATTGAGCATTATTAGTTCTATACGCCGAAATTGTAATTACATCGTTTGTAATCTAATAAACATATTGAATTTTCATAATTGAACCAATGGTTTCAATATCGTTCGAATCAACATGTATTTCTGATAATCCTATGTAAAAATAACCTTCTGAATCTGTAAAGATATCATTTGAAATTGTAATGATTGTATTGAAAATATAACTAGGTGCATTGTTTTCATCTAAAACATAATTGTATTTGCCATTCTCATAATCTGATATTTCTAGTAACATCATCAGATTATCATTTAAATCATGCTCTTCATCAACATTATTGGTAATTATAACTCTATATATTATTTCTTCATTAGTGTTGTTGGTAAATGTCGTAACTTCTCTACCAATTCCAATAAAAACTGAAACAGAAATATCATTTAAGGCAGAATATCCTTCTTCTGAAAATATAACTTCGATACCATCCGAAGAAATCACATTTTCTTTTTCTTTACAAGACACCAAGAAAAGTGATGAAATAAAAATACAAAAACAGGTAATCACTCTGAGGTATACCATTTGATAATAAATTTTCATTTTATTCCTCCATACTTCCATACTTCAAAAATATATGTAAAAATCATACATTGAGACAGTGAATAAAATATTTATTTATACGTCAAAATTATATAAGATCTTCAATACACTACAAGCATCATCCTCTATAATAATTATATTTTGATAAATCACTCAAGCTAATAGCAACTATTTTATTTCGCCTGATGTAATAAGTTTCAATTGAAAATATATAATCAAATATACTACGCATCTCTCATATACTTTTATTTTCTTTATTCCCCTTCAACCCATACATATGTTTGTCTTTGATCGGCACTCCACGGTATGTATTGATCATTCATAAGTCTACCGATAACTATTGCCGGTAAAACATTGTTTATCTTTGCAAAAACTTTTATTGCATCCATTGAGAAATTCTTTTTTATAATAAACTCTTCATATGATTTTTTGTCGATGAGCGTATTTGCAGCAAATTCATCTGCATTTTTTTCTATTATATTATCTTTTTCCCAATGCTTCTGATTTTTCAAATAATCACCATAAATAATATGTCCTATTTCATGAAATAATGTAAACCAAAATATATCAACAAACTTACCACGAATCGTTAGAGCAATCATAACCTGACCTTTCTTAGTTTTAACTGTCAGTCCCTTTATAGGAGCCTTTTTAACATCTTTTTCAACAACAAATAATATGCCACAATCATTTAAAATCTTTTGAATTAGAGTGATATGTTTTGTTGCATCTTGATGCATTATATTTTTTATTAATTCAAGGCTATTTGCTAATTTTTCTACATCCAATTGTTTATCAGTTTGATTTTCTGCTTTTTTTTCGCATAGATATTGCCATGCATACATGACATTTCCACTTGTGTTTTCTGCAAATTGTGCTCTATATTGCGCTGCATTTAGTGGTACTAATGAAGTTAGATTACTAACGCCTAATATCTGTCTTATTTTATATACAGAATCAACTCCATTATTAACTTTAATTTCTTGATTTGTTAGTGTTTCAACAGTTTGTTTTACTTCTTTAGCTATATGTTTTTCTTCATCAGAAATATTGTGTTGTTCATTAAACGCAACTACTTCTAAATCATAATTTGTTTGAAGATTACGCCAAAAGGATGCAGGAACTCCAAGTGCATATTCTAATCTCATTGCGAATTCTGCGGATATATTTTTTTGTCCATTAATAACTGTAGAAATATGTTTCTCTGTAAAACCAGTTCTAATCGCCAGTTCTTTTTGTGATATGTTTCTATCTTGAATCATTTCAAGTATAGTTTCCCCAGGATGAATAAGCAATTCATCAGGGAATATATGTTGTAATCTTGTCGCCATGGTAGTCTTCAGCTCCTTTTATAATAACTTTTATGCATTTTTTTAGTGATTCCATACTTAAATCTTCAGATACAGGTTGAACGATAAGTCTAATATTTCCAGTAATACTAATACCATATAGATAATCTCTATTACCAGAAAGTGAGTGAGGCTTCCCTAAGCCGGTTAAAAGATATTCAGCAAATGTCTCAGCAGCCTTGAGTTGTTCATATCTCTTTTTTATTATTTTTGTAATATCTATTCCTATTTTTCTTGACATTAAGCTAAAATCATTAAAGAGAGTTTGCACTTTCTTAGCATCAAATTCTATTTCCATGAAACTCTCCTTCCTTACCCAAATGGTAATCATAATATTATTATACATTAGAAATGGTTTTTGTCAATTATAAATTACCTAAATGGTAATAATCACATAAGATGATAAAATTAGTTATTTGAAGAACTTTAAAATAAATTACTAATTCATTTATAAAGAGCAACTCTTTAATCAGCATAATGCATGAATTTGATAGAAGTATAATGGTAAAAAGAAAAAGAGTTATCTTAAATTCCCGGATTAACCAGACGATAACTCTTGATATGCTAATTTGGAGTCTCTGTTAACCTTAAAGGGTTGTGTTTTTAGGGGCTCTTTAACCTTAACTAGTAAGAATTTGCCTATTCGAGAAAAATCGAGTAAGTAGTGGTATCCATGGGTAAATAATGGAAAATAGTTGACCTACTACAACTGGTAAGAAAATGACCTAAAGTGTAAAATTCGAGAAAGTAACTGCCTCAAAAATAAACATTATTCTAGATTTCCATGCATACTGTCTATGTAATACATTGGTTCTTATTCATACGTTTTAGCACAGCAATTCACATGATTCATAGGATTCGCCCATATCTAAGAAATCTCTAATTGTTGTCTAAAGTAATAAAGAATTTTTTAATAAAACTAAGGGGTTTTCTAAGAGTATTATGAGGATAAAATTCATAAATGTTTTGGAAAAATCTTATTTCGATACAGAAACAATAAAGACTGTTGATAGCTCCGAAAAGTCTTGCTTTTCAAAGTCCCAACAGTCAATTATCTTTTATCAATTATATAATATTTTTAAGTATAAACGCATATAGTATAACTCTTTACAATGATTAATAGATTTAAATTTAATCTTATTTTTGATTTACTCTCCAACAATTTTTTTCCATCTATCCAAATCGATATTAATATCAGGCGATTGGTTTTTTATGTACTCTGAGTTGAATATAAGCTGAGTTGATAATATATCAGTTATGTTACGCAATCTCTTTTGGTTAATATTTTGAAGAAACTGCCTTTCAAGTAACGCTAAAAACTCTCTTGGATATTCATCCAATAAGATGGAAATTGACCCAAAGAAATCATCTTCTATATCAGAATGCATAACTAATTCAATCAAATTATCATAGTTAAGTTTGGGTAGTTTAAAGAAACCCACTTCACGTCCCCATCCTAAATCTATCAACTGTATTTTTTCCCAATAACTGTTATCACTATCTCTATAAAAAATACCTTTATTCATCGTCTCTATCAATCCAAAATCAGAGGGTTTAGTCTTGTTAAATCTTCTGCTCATCATAAAGTACATAAGTTTTATCCTCCTAAAATATGTTTAACTATCTCAACAAATTTTTCTGCTAACTTGGGTAATTCCACAGTTAACCAGACTGCTTTTTCATGCATTGCTGGTATGTTTAAAAATGCATCTACTTGACTATATGGACTTACTTGATTAGCAAAGTTTTCTGAAGCTATATTCCACAAATCTTTATTAAACGGAATACTCTCAAGATATTGCCCGAATCTAGTCATTTCTAAGGTTTTACCACCTATAGTATTTGCAAACTTGGCAGCTTCATTTTTTGCCAATTCTCCTCCAGACCAGAATACATGCTGTGTTTGATTTATGGCATTTGATATATTATCTAACGCCATGTATCCAGCTGAGGTTGCACCACCAATTTTATACGCTGCAACCATTAATTTAGTACCTGTAAAAACAGTTGTAGTTGAGGCCGTGAAGCTTCCTGCAGCAAAACCTGCATAAAGTGCTCCTGCCCCCATTCCTAATAAGCCACCTGCTACTGCACCAATAGCAGCTCCAGCAGCTATGTTTTGTCCATTTGAGGCTGCAATAATTCCACCAACCACAGCTCCTGCTACTGCACCTATCAATCCGGTTACAAGAAAGAATGCAAGATTCCCGTTATCATCAATCATAGTGATTGGATTTGAGAAACAGTATTCAAATAGATTGATAGAAATCTTTGATTGAATATCTACACAATTATCTGCACTAATAAACCTCATACTACTTGAAGAATAAAATCTAGATTTTAAGTAGTACCATCCAGTTTCTTCATCTAAGTAATAACCTTTGTAGATAAAACTGTTCAATTCTGCAATATCTTCCCCAATGGTATTTGGCGTATAAACTTTGTTAAGTAATCTACCCCATGCATCATATTTATATGATACCATAACTTCTTTATTTTCATCAACGATTTCTGTGATGATTCCAAGTAAGTCTCTATTATAATAATACATTTTGCTCAGGTATTCGAACCCTACTAGAAGTCCTCTTTCATTATAGATATATCTAGTTGTTTGTGTACCGTTTTTTGTTTCTGAAATGATTTTTGAACCCACAAGTTGATATGTCGTGATATCACTACCTACAATCTTTTTAGTTCTAATACCTTCTTCATTGTAGAAATATTCGATATTATCTTTGTTTGGTTCAGTAATTGCTATTAATCTTCTACCTGACCATGTTAACGATTTACTTCCTATTTGACTAGGATTACCCATAAAGTTACTACCAACATATGAGATATTTTCTGTGCTATCTATAACGCCATCAACATACTTAATGATCCGAGTTAATTGATCTTTCCAAGCGTTGTCATACTTATATTCATAAGATTCATTTGGTGTTAGTTGAGTTAAAAGTGGTTGATTGCCGTTGTAGTATTTTTTAAACTGGATATTGTTATTACCAGTATAGGTCATGATTAACGTTCTACCAAGTGGCTGACCATCTTTTGGATTGTATTCCCTAACCAAACGATTCAAGTAATCATACTCATATTCATAGGTACCGTCAGGCGTAATCATTGATGTTACATTTCCTAAGACATCATACGAGTAAATAACGGTTGTATTGTCGTATTTTTGAATGGATTCTACTTGCAGGGATGATTTACCAGTACCTGGTGCTTTATAGGTATAACTGTTCTCTAATGTATGTAACCCAGTATTAATCACATCTTTGGTACTTCTACCAAGATGATCCACATAGGTTTTCACTGACATCATATGATTTGCTTGGAATAGTTTTGAGATAATGGTTGAATTAACAACATCATCTTTATAGGCAAGCATCTCTAGTTGTCCATTTAAGTGTTTTTCTGGGCTAAAACCATTTAGGTTTGACCCAATAACGGTTTGAGATCCTTCCAATGATAGGGTTGCATTTTCTGTTTTTGTAGCAACACCATCATGTACGCTGTATGTGTTTCCATCCCACGTTAAGACAACGGTTTTCCATGCATCTAGTGATACTGTAGCATTTCTGACAAGGTATTCAATATTATTTAATACCATATACAACTTGTTATCAGTCTTTAAAATGACACCGAATGCATTATTACCATCTTTTTTGTTCATAAGGATGATTCTATCCTCAGTAGACGTACTTGTTGGTTTAAACTTGATACTTAAGGTACCCTTTGATTTCAAATCAAAATCATAGACCAGTTTACCTTTTGTTTCAGAAAGTCCCATTAAACCATCGTAACTACCATAGACATGTTTCTTATCCGTAAAGTCATACTCAAATAGTCTCGTTTTATCAAGTGAGTAACTCTTATCTGTGTAAGCATAAGACAATGGTTTAATCCCTTGTTTAGAAATGAATGTACCATTTAATGATACGGTGTCTAATGAATCATAGATTTCTGGGTTTTCAAAGGATACGCCTGTTTTTGGTGTTAGTCCGGCATCATTAGTCAGGTATTTTACGCCTTGATTATATAATACTTTGAATGAACTTTGACGATGTTTGTGTGCGCCAACGGTTAACATATGAATCTTTGGTTGATATGTTGAATTCGGTTCGTTACTTCCACCAGGTGCTTGACTTCTATCACCAATAGCTAGATCATTTAACTCATAAGTCACATCGGTGCTACTCATAAAATTGTATACATATAGATTATCTACCGCGAAAGCTAATTCTGTATTTCCATCTGCCTTGTTAACGGTTAATCCGACTAAATGCCATGTATCGTTAGCTGGTATTGTTAAAGTGCCTTTAGTACTATTTGCACCACTCTTTGTATATTTAAGTGTGAATTCGTAATTTGAATCAACTTTTTTAGCCAATACCTTAAAATAGTCACTGCCATTTTTTCCGGTACTTAAAATAACACGTTCTTCAGTTAATCCAGTTAATCTAAACCAACCAAAGAAAGACTTGTTATAATAGAACCTGTTTCTCCAATCAATCTTGTCAAACCATCCACCATGAATCTTCCCAGTGGTTCTGTTGCTATTTACAGAGTTTAAATCATAGATAATTTTTGAAGAGTTTTTTGTAAGTGTAATCACTCTATCTTTTAAAATGCTATCTACTGTAAAGAACGCACTTGAAACCAAATCTGTTCTCATGCCATGCATACCGCTATATGAGAAGTAGTCTTTTACTACATCATCACCATATGCATTTGAAATCCTTGTTCTTAATCCCTCTTTATTATATTGGTTGAATTCATTCGTGTATTCATAATCATAACTACGAATTACTCCATTGATATCGAAGGTGGCTTTTTGAACTTGATCCAAGTTATCATAATCAAAGCGAATCATTTTTCCATTTGAATCTGATTCCTTAATTAGTTTCCCTTTAAAATCATAACTAAAGTATTTTCTTACTGTATCTGTATCAATCTGATAAACTTGCCCCTTATCGTTATAGTGATATCTTGCAACAAGTTCTCTTCTAAATTCTACTTCATAAAGACGTCCTTTAGAATCATAAGTGAATTCGAATGACTCATCTGCATCCGTTCCATAGGTTTGTTTTGTAATTAAATCAGTTTCAACACCATTTTTGATATAGTTATGTTCATAAGATGCGAATGTTTGATTATTGACTTTCACTTGTTTTAGTTTACCCCAATCATCATAGATGAAGTCATACTTCGTTCCATTGTCGGTTGTGATTGATTTAAGCGATTGATCGGTATTATATTGATACGTATGAGCTGTTGATTTACCATCACCACTTTGAATCAATTGAATTAAGTTGTCATAATTGTCATAATAACTTGTTTTGATCACAGATTTAGCATTAGTTTCTTTAAATACTCTGCCTTTTGCATCATATTGTATGGTTGAGGTATTTCCAAGTTCATCTTTAGTCGATATAACTTTGTTATCTACGTTAAATGTTTGTTCAAAAGTGATTTTGCCTTCTTCTGAGGTAATCTCAGATTTTGTACGATTACCGTTACCATCATATTCAAAATTAATTTTATTGCCCTTCGCATCATTAATCTCAGTTAGTTTGTCGTTAGCACCATAGGTGTATTTGTAGGTATCACCAGATGGGTCAACCGATTGAACGACTTTATTACTTTCATCATAATCCAATGAGGATTTCGACTTATCGCTATTCATTTGATCAATCAAGTTGCCTTTTTCATCATAATTATAATGTTTCCCAGAGGCATCTTTATAAAGTTGAATGGCATCAAAATTTACCGTATTTGGTCCGTTATGCTCGATTGTAATCGTAAACCCAATATATGGTTTTCCAGTTGTAATGTTTCTAAGAAGCATCTGCCAATTCGTTGTTTCCTTACTAAAATCAAATACGAGTTCATCGTTATCAAAACCAGGGTATTCAATTAAAACCTTTATTCTAAAAATATCTGTTGCAAGTGAATATCCTCTTGCCCATGCAACAAGTGTAAACTCTTCTCCTGCACCACCACTTACAGCTAAGTGATTCGATAATGTTTTAAGCTTATTAGGTTCTCCAACAAGCATCATATTTTTGGATCCAAGTATTTTGTCAAATGGTTGAGTCATATATGAATTCACTAAACCATCTTGATAATGATAGTTATTTGAAGGAGTCCATCCTGTTGGAATATTGCCTGTTTCACCATCAAAGTATCCATTTTGAATCAAGTTATAGGATGTCCGATGTGGTGTTACCATTTGGAAATCATCAAAATAAACTTCACCTTGTGTATGTTCGCATAGAATACTAAGTTCCATGGATGCTGAAGTCATGTTACTAGGTATGTTTAGTCCAGTAATCTCAAATCTTGTCCAATCATCATGACCGATAACATTGATACTATCTTTAATGATTGAATCTGCATCAACGATGACATATGCTTGTCCATCAATTTCGTCTACAACACCAAACTCTCCTGGTAAGGCAAGTCGTTTAATCATATAATGAATTGTTACATTAACTTTAGCAGTTCCTAAAGCATCTTTTGATTTTGCAAAAAACACTAACTTCTGATTACCAGATTGTGGGATCACATTTTGAAAAACTTTAGTCAATCCTGAACCAATTCTTCTAACTCTAAGACATTTGTCACCATATACACCACCATCAATCACTTTCACAGTCGATGGTAAGTTTGTCTTCCATCCAACACTATTTGATTCAATCGGTTCAACCGATTCATCAAAACTTTGATTAAGAATTGGATTTCTAACATTAAAGATTAAACTTGATGCATCTTGAAGCATTTGTTGAGTTCCATCTTCTGAGACTTTCCCATAACCCATAGATACTGTATTGCCATCACCATCGATTTTTTGAATGCATTGCCCATAATTATTTTGATATAAATAGGTGACATTTCCCATATGATCTTGAATGGCTGTGTGCAACCTAGTTGTATCATAGAATAATGTCACATAAGCACCATTTGCTAAAGGTGAGAATACTTGGCTCGTAATTTTTGATACTTTCAAGTTAGTGTAATCAACTTTGACTGCTGTATTTAATTTGACATCAATCATGCGAGTCAAAACGGCATTTGAATATTCATATCTTGCTTCATATCGGTCAATAAAATTCTTTGTAGTAATCGATCCACCTGATGATGTGCTAGAAGATACATAGGTGATATCTTGAAGTTTAATTTTTGTCGGCCCAAATGATCCATATTCAAAATACAATCTTTTTGCTTCTTCAATAAACTCAACACTTTGAACAAAGCTTCCCAAATATCTAATAACTACGTTTCTGCCATCTGCATTAATCGATGTAATTTTTGTACCATTATTAGTAAAGGTGACTGTAGTTCCATCTGCTTGGACTAAGTTTTTAATCAATCCGGTTTTGCTTAACATCATTTGATTTTTACTTCGATCAATAATCTTTAAATCGCTAACTTCATCTTCAATGTATGAAAAATCAAAGAAGTTAACATATACTTTTTCTTTTTCAGTTTCAATATTATATCTCGTAGCCTGTTCTTTACTGATTTCATCATAATGTTGAGCCGAACCATCTGGATGTAAAATGGTATAACGTTTACTAGTGGTTGAAACACCAAAATCAAAACTCATGCGCCAATTAGAAGGCATAGATACTTTTTGATTTAGTGGTGAAATTCCACTTGGTCTGTGCTGTGCATAAAATGCGCCAATTGAAATCGGTGCTTTTTGCGAATCTGTACTAAATCCAGAAAAGGCAGCAAGCATTTTCCCTGTAAAATTATTGACAAAACCCTTCCCTGCAAATCCTGCTTCTTGTTCAGTGAAGCTCAAATGCTGTGCTAGACCAGTTTGTCTTGCATTTTCAACCACTAAAACTTCACTTTGATTGTGAATTTGACTATGTCTAGGGGTGTAAATATGACCCCATGATGCTGTCGTAAATATTGCAATACTCGTATTTGTGGTTCCGCTTTTTTTCCATTTTCTAGCCAAATTGGTTAAATCAAAAATTGCAGCATCCTTACTCGGTGATGCAATACCAGAACCGAATATTTCCACATAGTGTTCAGCTTCGATTTGACTTGGATTTACAGTAGGTTTATTATTCCAATTCACTTCATTTGTACCCGTTGGTACATAGTCACTTGTTACTTCTCTTGCAAAAAACCTAACACCATTACTCATATGTGCTAATGGTAAAACAAGAACCATTTTGGATATTTCATCAATATAAGAAAAGTTTAATCCACTAATCTTAATTAATAGCATACCTTCAATTTGGTTATTAGAATCAATCAATCCAATATTATAATTGCCGGATGTTGGTTGACTTGGATGTAGATAATTTGTTTCGATTGTTAAATCGTTTAAATTCGTTAATTTTTGTATCATGTTTTTCTCCTTTATATTTTTTAAATGATTGTTATAATGTGCGTCATCTCATGTATTTCTAGGGATGACAATGCATGGCTAAATTCCATGACATCAATTCGGTAATTCATTACTTCAAATAGATATTTTCTTAAGTTTTTAAGTGCTTCTGTTTTTTCATAGTTGATTAAATAATCGTTGAGAACTACCAAAATATCGATATCGCTCGTTGCAATAGTTGATTCTTTACAATATGAACCGTATAAATACAAGTGCTTTACGTGATATTTTTTCATTAAAATTCCACTTTCATTTTTTAAGAAATTTATCACTTCTTCTTTTGATTTTTGTTCCACTTTATTCAATACTTTGTGTGCATGCGACTTTCGGATAAAGTGCTCTGATTGTACGATCAGCAAATACAACTGATTCGGATTGTTCTTGATTTGTTTGACAGCATCCTGGTAGATTTTCTTATCCGTAGGATAAATAATGACTGGATAAAATCCACGTTTTATAAGGATATAGTTCATCATAATAAATGCAAATTCTGTTTTTTGTTTTATACTTGAACTGATTACAAATATGAATACATCGGTTGCTTTTTGATGTGCATGAGCGTCAATTCGGTGATAATAAGCATCCAGTAAAGCTTCTGCTGTTTGTTTATTAATTCTCTTTCCAGTTAGCAAATAGTACGCTGTATTGATGAGGTCAAATGTCACATCAGAACTTAAGTTGTTAATCATAAAACGAAATGAATCGCTCAATCTTTTTACTCTAGTCTCTGTTCTACTTTGAACTGTGTATTGATCTAGTGCTATTAATTTGAATGTTTCATGTGGCAAATCTATATTGACTAATTTACTTGTGAACTCAATGAATCGATAATACAGTTTGTCATTGACTTGAATTCGCTCTATCATGATTGAACCTAGAAGATTGTAATTGAGTCTATAAACATTGTTTCACTTAAACTTTCTTGCCATAGATTCAAATCCACATATAGATTAAGCAAAGTGCGTAATAAACTTCTTATATTAAAGAGTTCAGTCTTATCAAGTTGAGTACTGCACTTAATCCAAATATCAATGTCACTATACTCATGTTGCTCATCTCTCGCATATGATCCAAATAATCCCAATGAGTTAATACCATAAAGTTCTCTTAACATGACCTCGTGATCTAAAATCAAGTTGAAGATTTCCTCTCGTGATTTCATATCTCTTGGAATGTTATAGTGCTGGTAGGTACTTATGAATAATTTGTAAAATAAGTTGTCTATTGTTTCAATTGATTGGTTATTTTGACTTGCTATTAGAATAGTTGTTACCTTATCTGGATAGAAAATGATTGGACAGTAACTGTGATCAATTAAGATTTTATTAAAAATTAACTGTGCCATCTCGTAGGTTTTGTCAAGCAGACACTGAGATTCTAAGATGCTAATAAAAAGTTCAATGTTTTCGTGGATTACATTCTCTTTTCCATAAATGCATGATATACTCATCATCAAATCATCTGTTATTTCGATATCTTTCTTCGCCAAAACCTGATAAATAGTTTGTATTGTTTCTTTAGAAATTGGAGCTTCTTTGAAAATTGAATATGCACTTACCAACTCTTTAAACTCATCTTTCCTTTTATCTACAATTTCAGATTGTGTAAAAGGTTTTTTGGTCAGTAAGTATTGTAAAAATTTTATGTCTATTTTTTGATTATATGTTTCTACTTCTTTTATTCGGTTTACTTTAATCATCTTGATTCCTCCTATTTTTATATCGATTTAAATTGATTTCAAAAGTATAAGGTAAATAAAAAGATTTATACATTTTTCTTTTCCTCCTTGTTGTTGTCATCAGTCAACTCTTCAAACTCAACTGGATCAATTTCAATTCCAATCTTCTTATTAAATCCACGTTGCTCTTCGCCTAGTAATCGAACCGTATAAGTAATAATCTCAACCGTTCGATCCATTAAAGTTTTGCTACTCGTTAAAACAAATGTTGCAACCATAGAAATAATCGTAATCTTTACCGATGAATCCATGTCGGTTGCAATAATCGTAAACAGTAATAGACCAACCGTAATCACGAATAAAAGGAATGCAAAAATCAATCCATGAGAAATACTCTTCATAAAAAACGTATTAAGTGTTTTGATTTTATCTTTCTCGAATTCGTTCAACGTTGATCTTAAGTGCTCTTTTTCATCCATCATGTGTACCACCTCCTTATCTTTTCTTTCATTTGATTGAGTTTACGTCTAATGGTCTCTCTAGATGTCTGATACATTTTCCCTATTTCTTCATAGCTAAAATCACTTTCGAGATAAAGATGAAATAATTCTTTCTCCTCAACTGTGAAATAATCATCCATATATTTGATCATTTCGTCCAGTTTTCCAGATGAATCATCCACTGTTTTCAAGTCAATGATTTCATTTATCCATTCCTCATTAGAATTAACTCTTTTCTGATTAAGAGATATATGCTTAAACCTTGACTCTTTCTTAAGGATGTTAATTGTTGTTCTTTTTAGTATAATAAATATGTATGACTCCAAATTTTCAATCGAATCCTTATGAATTACTTGATCATACACATGTACTAACTTCATCCTAAGTTCTTGCTTGATGTCATCAATAAAGTCCTTATTTTTGACATTGAATATTCTAATCATTCTTTCTATGATGTATTCATAGGAACTCACAAACCCTTCTATATCCATTTTTCATACACATGAACCCATTTGACGTCTATATAATCATTCCCAAGAAGACTAAATCTTCCATTAACACCGACACCCCTGTCTGATCCGGATAGATTCCTGGTGTTTCCCAATCAAAGTAGCATTTGATTACCCTACACTAGTAAAGACAATCTAAACAGAAAGATTGCACATAAATCGTACATTTCGTTTAAATTATGGGGTTATTGGTCCATTCGCAGGTGGTCCACCAGCATCGCCAAAGTCTAAAGCAATGTAATCTGCTTTTTCTATAGCGGTGTCGTCTTTATGCTCTTTAGTCGAAACTAGAGATAAACTAGCGATAAGAATAACCATTACAAGCAATACCTTTTTCATGTAATTTCTCCTTTCTTGAATATGTCTTAAGGATATCTAAGTTTTGAACAACAATACAGGACAATTTAGTCCTTGAAATCTTGGGGGACATATGTTATTAAGAAATGGATTTATCATGGAAATATTGCGTGTAAAAAGAGATTTTAAGAGTCAAGAAGCATTTGTGGACGGTATTTGTGATGTTAGACAATATAGAAGATATATTAATAATGAATCTCAAATACCTTTTGATATACTGAATTTATTCTTAGGGAGGTCAAACATGACGATAGATGAATTTTTAAGTTTTTATTCAGAAGAAGAAAGAAAAGAAACTATGTTTACACGAGGCATTTATAACCATCTAATGACTGGTAAATTTGATCGGGCTGATGAGATGATTCGTGATTATGCTGAGAAAAGGTTTGTTCTTGAAGCGAATAAGACCTTATATAGCTTTTGTAAGTATTTTTATCAACGGAAGAAAGATTTGACTTTCCTATTTGAATATAAGGATTATGTTGCAACCCTCATCAACTATCCAAAAATACTCAACTTTCAGTTTTTATCCCACTACGAAATGTTGATTCTATCAAACTACTCCCAGGATCTGCCGAACGATGAGAGGGATAAAGTGATCGATAAATTGACTGAGGTGCTTATTAATCACGAAGTTACCGATATGAATTCACTTGATTCTCATTTGATTATTTTGTATTCATTAATCCAACATCATGGTCTGAAGAAACATTTTACTGAAGCACTTAAACTTTGTGAAATTGGTATCAAGATATCTTTTGAATACCATCATCATTATTTGATAGGTCAGTTATACTACTTCAAATCACTTTGTCATCATCAACTAGATCATATAGAACTAAGAAACGAAGCAATCGTGAAATGTGTCCAACTATTTGATTTGGATATTAACAAGAACTTAAGAGACCACTTTTACAAGCTGATTGAAAAAGATTTCGAGTTAAATCTAGAAGATGTAATGATTGATTACTGGCAAAAGCAAAAAAGATAGCCTCTAAGGACTATCTTTTTTTTGTTGACTCTATTTTACCCAATTATGTTAATTAAAAAGGCATTATTATTTTTTTAGTAAATATATGGTGGATTCAATTTGTGTTGTAATCCATCCATTAATATCTACATAATGTTCAAGGATGTTTTTTTTAGCAAGTTTTCTTAAATCATTTAAAATCTTTTCTTGTGCATATCTTAAAGCAGAGTTTTATGCCTTATCATCAAACTATCTTTCTTCTTCAAATTGTCGACATAAGTTTGAAAGACAAATGACACATTACTCGATATTGAATGGTTTATTTCGTCAACAACCTTTATTGCGAGTCAAAGTTAGAAATGAGCCTATTTAGATGTCTGTTTACGACTTGGGTTTCTGTTTCTTTGACTTCAATTATACATCGTTATGGTGATTATACCGCTTGCTCATATTTGTCATAGGTTGGCTCAGAGCATACAAAGTTTAGTCAAGTTTTTATTGTTGCGGTATAGGTGGTGCAGTTATGATTTTTAGCATGAAAAAAGACCAGCAAATGTCGCTAGTCTAAAGGTTTTGATTGAAACTGAAATTCGATTTTCCAAAAAAATTGCCCCACGTATTTTGGAGGTGGGGCGTTCGGTGTGGTGGTGTTTTTTTAAACCATTATTGTGGGGGGATTGTTCTAAATATATTTGCTCCATTTGATACTCTTTTCTTAAACTCATTAAATCTATTACTATTTACATTTTTATTCCAAAAATTAAGCAAAGTTGTTTCATCCTGACTGTATGTAATCACTTTTTTATACCAAACAATTAACGTGTTTTTTATATTTTCTTCTTTTTTCCATCCTAACTCATCAATTACATACATTAAAATGATTATTAGAATTTTCCTATTCTCCTTGTAATTGATTAAATCATAGTAATAAAAAATACTTTCATTAATGAAGTTTTCTTTTTCTAAAATTGACAACTGCCTTTCAATTTCTTGATACGTTACTATAAAATTTTTCAATAAGTATTCAAGTTTATTGATGCATTTAATAATCGTTCCTTTTTCTATTTTAGATAATTGAATAGTTTTAGGTTTTTCAAAATAATTAACTATTTTGTTAATAATAGAAAAATCATTTTTATTATAATCAATAGCAATCCCATTGCTCTTGTTTATTCTTATTGCTTTATCCAATGAATATTGTTCTAATTCTTCTAATCTTTCTGATGAGGTAAAATCTTCACAAATGTTTACCTTATACCATATTGAACCAAATAGTGAAAATAATACAGTTCTTTTCCCGTTTTCAATATACTCTAATAATGCATGTGATCCATCAACATATCCAAGCATATGAACCGTATGCATTTCAAACATATTGTCATCAATTATTTCTATTGGACTTTTCCCTTTATTCTTTCCGTTTATATAATTAGTTATTCTTTGGTATCTTTTTTCATTATATCCATAAACTTTATTCTTTTTACAATGCCACTCATAGCAAATTTTAGCAACAGTTCTTAATGTAATGATTGATAAAAACAGTTCCTTATAATTTATTGGGTGATTATAACCGACCTGTGGTTTTATTAGTTTAGTGAATTTGTTTGGTGCATTTTTTAATCCAATCATGACTCCAGATTCATCGATTACGAAATTTCGTGAATAGAATTCTTTTAATGTTGTAAATGTCTTAGTGTAATCTGGCTTACTATTAGGTTTTGGCATTCTATTTATATAGAACCCCACTTCATATGGAATTGCTTTGTTATTTCTTCTATTTCTATAGCCAAGTTGATTTCTAAAAAAAGCAAACAGTTTTGCAAATTTTATCTCGAATTCTGTATTAGTTAAGTTGTTACATTTTTTGCACACATTCTTATTAGTACATTTTGCAGTTGTTATACTATCTGGAATAATATCAGAAACAGAGATATTATCCTTGCTATTGCAATAAATGCATCTTATTTCATCCATAAACTCTCTACCTTTATCGTTTTAATGATTGATTATATCAATATATCAAAAACCCTGCTAAAAATGTCTTAATGAAGCATAGCCAGATTAATAAGCAGATTAAAGAATCTTAACTATCAGTTTGATTATTGTAGCTGTTATGTCAAAGATAAACTCTGCACTATTTGAATTAAATGTATCATTATGCTTAACATTTGCATTTTGATAATCAGGATATAATGTTAGTAAAGTTCCAACCATACTTGCGACATGCGGTTCTATATCTTTATCTTTAATATCTTTTCTTAATCTTGTAATGTTGTTTTCTAAAGTTTGATTATTTTTGTATATGACTTGTAGTAATTGTTCTAATGCAAATCTCAAGTCATCAAGAGCATTTCTTATTTCGTTTCCGGTTATCAATTTAGTAAATGCCTTTGCTAAATAATCTTCTACTTTATTATACTTTCCTGCTAATACTTTTTTTGTATCTACTAATTGCTGTTTTAGATTAGGTAAAGATTCGATTAAATCCGTTTCATATTCTTCTGCATTATTTATTATCATTGATTCTAAAATATCTGTTAGTCCATTCTCTTCTAGTATATCCTTCAAAATATAGTATAGTTCTTGTGGTTTAAATGACTCACCAAACATACTAACAAAATATCTTCCTTCATTATCTTCAGGTCCATTCAAATCATAGAACAATTCATCATTATCAAATTTCTTTCCATAATCTAAACCATATTCACTAAGTTTGTTACTTATTTTAGTGTAACCCAATCGTCTGGGTATACCACTTTTAAATCCTATATAATTTAAAACATCGTCTAAAGTATAATCCATAATTAATCTCCTATCTTTTTATGTAATTATAACAAAAAAGACCCTATTTTTCTATAAGGTCTCCATTTTCATCAAAGATATAATCATCTTTTTTTGTGAGTTTCTTTATTGTGACATTTTCGACACAGGCATTCGAGATTATCTAGATTTAGTGATACATTGGAATCATTAACATTATACTCTGTTAATGTTATTTTATGATGTACATCTTCAGCCAAACCACCGCATCTATTACACTTATAATTTTCAGTCATCATCTTATATTTTCGTTGCTTTTGCCACGCTGATGATGAATAAAGTTTCTTAATAGTCATTCGCTAATCTATTTAATATTTCTACCTTATCTAATCTTTCCCAAGGTAGTTCATCAATATTAACCCCAACATGACCGTAAGTTGATAATTTATATAAATCAGTATAATTAATTTCTTCAATTATTCTTCTTGGTTCAAAGTTAAATACTTGATGGATAATTTCAAGTAAACTATCTTCACCAATCGCCCCTGTTCCAAAGGTATTGATTGAAACACTTACTGGTTCTTTTATACCTATCGCATATGCAATACCTATTTCACACTTATCTGCTAAGTTAGCTGCAACAATATTCTTTGCTATGTATCTTGCATAGTAACTAGCACTTCTATCTACTTTAGAAAAGTCTTTACCACTCAAAGCACCACCACCATGTAGTGCTAGTCCACCATAACTATCACATTGAAGTTTACGGCCAGTTAGTCCTGAGTCTGCATATGATCCACCTTTAACAAACTCACCAGTGGGATTAATTAATATTTTAGTTTCACTAGTAATTAGTTCACTTGAAATGGTTTCTTTGATTACTTTTAAAATAAGTACTTCATAGATTTCTCTTTTGATTCCTGGTTTGGTTTGTAATGATACAACAACAGCTGTAATTGCTACTGGTTTATCCTTATCATACTTAACTGATACTTGACATTTACCATCTTTACCAAAGAGTGTTGTTTCTCTAGTGTTTAATTCATCAAGTTTTACTGCAAGTTTTCTTGATAATACAATTGGTAGTGGCATGAACTTTTCAGTACCTTTTTCTGCATAACCATACATAATACCTTGATCACCTGCACCACCAATATCTACACCTAATGCAATATCACTTGATTGAACACTTATCTTTTCTAGTATCTCAAACTCATTACTATTAAGTCCAATATCTTCTAAACACGCTTTAGCAAGTTCTTTGTAGTTAACAACTGCTTTGGTTGATACTTCGCCAGCTATGACTAACAGTTCATCTTTAATTAAGCATTCAATCCCTGCTCTTGTATCATTATCTTGTTTCAGTAGTTCAGTTAGAATGTAATCTGCAACACCATCACAGATTTTATCAGGATGTCCTTTAAGGACTGATTCACTTTTTTTTATCACGTTTACACCTCTCTCTTTCCAAAGAATTCTATATTTGCTAACGGCTCTTTAATGCCGTTTCTAATTAAGTAACAATCTTCATTGCTACCTTTAAAGTTAATATATCTTTTTACAATAACATCTACATAGTTTTCATCTAGTTCATTAAGGAATGCATTTCGCTTTAATTCTTCACAAACAATCAAGGTTGAGCCACTCCCGCTAAATGGATCTAATACATTCTCATTTACTCTAGATGAGTATTTTAACAAATCTCCTAAGAGTGAGATTGGTTTCATCGTTGGATGTAAATCATTTTTAGTTGGCTTATCATGGTTTAGAACACTATTTACTAATGAGTAGATATCTTCTAATCTTTGGATGAGTTCTTCCTTTTTCATTGATTTGAAATCAAGACTTGGTGCATCAATTACAGTTGTTAGTTTTCTATCATCAACAAAGTAATGTGCCTTACCTTCTTTCCAACCATAGTAGATACATTCATGTCGCCACTGAAAATCTTGTCTACCAAGGACTAATGTATTTTTATTCCAAATAAGTTGTTGTCTTGGTTTTAAGTTATTCATTTGTAGTGCTCTGTCAAACTCCACTAAAGAACTTGAACCATGACATACATAATATGAGCCACCTGGTTTCATAACTTCTCTCATGTTTTTGAATACTTTAACTAAGAATGCTAAAAAGTCATCAGATGACATATTATCATTCTTAATTCTTCTATTATCAAATTGTTCATTACCATCACCTTTAGCACCAACATCGACATTATATGGTGGATCTGTTAATACCAAATCTATTTGATTGCCATCAACTAATCTTTTAATATCTTCTTCTTTAGCAGAGTCACCACATTGTAACCGGTGATTCCCTAAAATGTAGATATCACAGATTTGTGAGAAAGGTATTTCTGTAATATGTTCATTTGGATCAAAGTCATCTTCATAAACTTCTTCAATATAGTCACTTGCTTCAAAGCCAAAAAGGGACATATCAAGTCCATCAATATTTTCTAGTTCTAATTTTAACTTTTCAATATCCCATGTAGCAATCTCACCAACCTTATTATCTGCAAGTCTAAATGCTTTAACTTGATCAGGTGTTAAGTCACTTGCAATGATACATGGTACTTCAGTTAGTTCTAGTAAGATAGCTGCTTTTAATCTTGTATGCCCAGCAATGATTATGTTTTGATTATCTATAATAATTGGTACTTTAAATCCAAATTCTTTAATTGAATTAGCAACCGCTTCTACTGCCTGAGTATTATCTCTAGGATTGTTTTCATACTCTTTAAGATCGCTTATCTTTTTGTTTGTTATTTGCATCGATTTCTCCTATTTCTAAACGTTCCCAATCATTTTCATTTTTCTTATCAATTACCTTTTGTTCAGATAGTTCAATTTCATATTTCTTTTCACTATATTCTTTACCAAAGTTTACGATAAGAAGATATCTGGCAACACTCATATCGCCAATGATAGTCCTGGTTTGTTTAATAATTTTCTTCTTGGTTCCAGTTGGTGTTTGTTCAATGATTTGGTCTTCATTTGTAATAGTGAATCCCATTGCACGTTCAAGCATCTTTTCTAGTAATGATCTCTTAAGTAAGTTTCTACCATCTTCGTATGCTTTATCTACATCTTTATATTTTTTTCTTAGTGCATATAACGAGTTTTCAGCCTTACCCAGTTCAGATGCAATGACACCCATACCACATGAACGACTTGCTAGTTCTTTAATAAGTTTTAGTTTGGATTCCAAGGTACCATCAGTCTTCCATTTTTGATAATTATCCTTTCTCATCATCAGTCCTCGTTTCTAAAGACTATAGAGGAACTACGACTATTTCTCGCTACTCTCTATGCAGTAGGTTCATTACCAGCTCACATGGATTTTACCGCTTATATCATTTTTCATGGGTTGGCTCAGAGCATACAAAAATAAAAGAACCAATCAGTTCTAATTCTTACCAATTAAAGATTATCAAAGACTTGCATAATCAAAGTTATTAAGTTTAAATACAAACAAGCCAAGGAGGAACTTACGATGACTGAATTTTATCCAGACTTTAAACTTATGAAAAACTATCACAATAGGCACTTATCAAAAAGAGCATTTATTGAAAGTGGCACTACTTATGGTAGATGGAATGAAACTTTATATCAAGTTCAATTTTATGAAAATGATATATTGCTTGATTCATTTGTAGTAAAAGAAAAAGCACTAGCGATTGCTAATGCTCGTGAATTTGTAAAACGCAAATTTACCTATCGAATGTGTTCTCTGTCTTAACTCCAAACCATCCATTTTGGGTGGTTTTTCTTTTTACTCACGTTTACCCAATAAAGTATAGTCTTTACTCTCAAAGGTATATCGATTACTCAATGATGACTTCATAAACTGTAGTTATTGAATTGATTACGTTGTGCTTAAATTTAAATTGATTTTTCTATCCACTCATACTCTATATAATCGACTTGCACATCAATCATTATATGTCCATCTTGAAACAATTTTATTATGATTGATTGATAACCAACATTTTGATATAGATATTCAAGTTTATGACTTTTAGCAATATCTGTAAGTTTTTTATTATCAATTAGAACATAACCTTCACGACCAAACAATGATGTGTGTAATTTCCATTTATATGTATCAAATAATGAATCAATCAAATGATATCTAATTATGAGCGAATAAAAATTTGGATTAATATGTTTTATTGAATCATATGAAGAAATATCTTTTTCAAAAGTAAATACCAAAAATTCTTCATCAAATGATACTTTTTCCACTATACAATCATGTGGTGTAGGTAAATTGGGTAATTTATCATCATTTAAAAAATATTTTTCAATCATTATTTTACCTCCAAAAAATTAAAGCGAAACTATAAATCTTTCTGGGATGAAGAAAGTACTGTCTCTCTTATCACTTGTTGCTTCATTTATTGCGTCTATTAAAAATTGCCTATAATACTGATCAATCAAATTAACTAAATTCTTTATGTTACTAATTAAATCCGTTTTTTCTATACCATCAATATAGCATTTTTCAAACTCATCATATAGCAACAAAATCCTGTGATGACTTATCGCATTTCTTAACTCTTTTATGGCTTTTAAATTATCAATTATATGTTCATCACTTTTAGGAAACATTCTCTTCAAATCTTTTGCTGTGAATTTTTCAACAATTTGGAGCAACTGACCAAAATCTAAATCTTCTAACTCAAAAGCAATATTGCTTCCACTTTTCAAGTTTTTATTGATACTATCTCCTAATTGAAGCGTTGATAAGCCATGATTAAAACTATTTGCGATAAAGGCTCTTATTTGTTCTTCAAATGCTGATAGAAACTTGTACAGTCTATTTCTAATTTTCTTATCGTATTTATATACATCAGAAATGAGTTTATATTTGATTTCACCATCTCCATCTAAACCAATTAAATTAATAAGAAGTACGTGGTAAGCAACGCCCTTTAAATCAAGATATTTACTACAACGATGCATTTCTTTTTCATCACTAAATATCATTTTCTTCATTAAGTTTGATTTAGTGATGTGTATATCAATATACTTTTCAGTTTTGCCAGTCATATTGATTATACACATTGCTTATCGCTTCAATAAATAACTGATATGATTTTTTCTCAATGTCTTTATTATTGTTCTTGAGTTTTATGTATTCAGTCTTAAGAACTTCCCAAAGTCCTGCAGCTTCAATATTACTTAGTTTTACCGAGTAATTTTTACTCTTTGGTCTCTCATTCCAAACATATGTAGTTGATAACATGTTTTTATCTCTAACTATAATTCGTTGTCTATCATCACCGCTATTGTCAACATAATCTTCAACAATGCCAAAATCACATGAGTGAACTATTCTACTATTATTTTGATCAACAAGTTTAATAGTGATAGCACTTTTGTTATCTTCAGTTTGGTAACCAAAATCATTAGCAACTTGCTGAATTATTTCAAAAAAGTTTTCACGTATTGCTTGTGCTCCATCATAATCTGATTTTATTTTTTGAAGTGAAAAATTATAATCAAAATCAAATCCTTTATTAGAACCGACCTCACGTGTAATCAGTTTTTTTCTTCCACTACCAATCAACGAAAACTGAAAAGTATATTCCGGTTTCATTTTGTTTTGTATTTCAAATATTATTTCTTCTAACAATATTCGAACTGGTGTATATTCATTTTTTGACACAAATTCATAAGACATATCAATATCCTCCTTGTAAAACATTTACGTTGCATTTTGTGTACTTTAATCATTCCAATAAGCACACCTTTTAATTACTCGTATTTACTCAATAACATCTACCGTTTACCCTTGTAAGTATATCATTTCTCATTTAAGGTGTTAGAAACGCTAATTATTGAATTGATTAAATACCAGCGTTGATTTCTAAAATTTTAATTCTTGTTAAACTATTTTTCTTTAATTAAATATATATAGAAATCAAACCCTGTCTGTTTTTTATTCTTAACTGGCACCCTGAAATACTCTTTAAATCCAAGTTTTTCATATAGTTTAACAGCTGGTGTATTATTATCTGCCACTTCTAAAATATACTTTTCATATGTTGTGTGCGAAATTACATAATTAATCAGTTCTTCTGCAATCCCTTGACGCCGATATTTTTCTAAAACCGAAACAAAAGATACTTCTGGAAATCTAGGAAGTCCCTGTTTACCTAGAACTTCAAACTCTTTTTTTAATACATAAAACGCGATGCGGCCAATTATAAAACCTAGATGTTTTGTTAGTTCCTTTTTATTAAGTTTCACAACCAAAGTGTTTCCATCACTAACAGCTGCCATGCCTGCTGGGTTTCCATCCTTGAAAGCAACATAAAAATGTTCTAAAACAAAGATATGTGCGAATGCTTTCTTTAATTTAGTTTTATTTTTAGAAAAGTATTTTAACCAAATGTAAAATCCATCAACAAAAAAATCAGCTAAATATATTCTGCTATTTTCAAAAGTACTTGATTGTTTGATTTCTAACATTTTATTTTCTCCTTTTTCTATTGTAGTATCAAATTTTAATTTACCCATATTTACGCAGCTGTTGAACTATTTAAAAAGGATATCTATTTTCCTATTTAAGACTTCATTAACTAGTATTATTGAATTCATCATCTGGTATGATTAAGTCCTTGATTTAATCACTGATTGCAATTCATAAAGATTATTTGTATTTCCCATGATAAGAGCGATTTTCTTATTTTTATAGTATATTTTAGTATCATTTGGATTACCAAAAAATTGACGTTGTAAAAATGTTACATCCATTAATGCGTATTTTTTACTCCAACCCCATATAGAGCGTTTAATTAGAAAGTCATCGTTAAACTCTATTTTCCAGTTTATCATGTACAGTATTATGAGTATTGATAAAAGATTAAAGGGTAATGATATATAAAAAACTGTACTTGTGCCATCTTTAATAAGGATAGCAACTGTCACAAAAATAGTTAGAAATAATAATAAAACTGCACTAAACCATAAACCTTGAATTGGCTTAAGAACATTAGTGACGCTTTTCTCGATTTTAATTTTTTTATCTTTTTGGTATTCTTTAATTGCATCACTTAACAATCTATAGTTATCTTGGAGATAAGATATAGATAAAAGGTGTCTATTATTATCATAAAATCTAAAGCCTGAACTCACATCTCTAACTTCAATATTGTCATATGATATTTTTTTATTTTTAAAAATTGATCTAAACTTAAAATAAGATTCAAAGACTTCAACTTTCCATATCATAAGATAGGCATAAAGAAACATAACCGGTAAAAACATAACTCCGAAAAATACTATCATACCAACACTTTCTTCCTTGCCACCAAATATATTAGGAAATATAATTGCAAGTAACAAAATAGCAATACAAACAAATGATAATAAAAAGATGGTAATTCCCCATGCTTGTGGTTGTCTTATAGTATTTGATTCATCTATTTTGGATTTTCTTCTTAATAACCTACTAGCTATTAAACCACTAAACCATTTCATGTTTATACACTTCTTCCCATTTTTAATTGATAGTGACGATTACTATAATTTTTTTGATTTACTCATATTAACTCGATTTCGCCTATCTATTACCCATAAAAGTATAATATTTTCTGTTTTAAGACGTCATAAACCCTAATTATTAACTTGATTGATAATTCAAAAAATTATTTGATTTTTCTTGCATTTATATTAACGCCAAGAAGAGCGCCGCCAACTGCTAACGCTATAGTAAGAACTGCCCCACCAGTTTTAATAATACCCATAATGAAGTTTTTATTTTCTGTATCTTTTGCAGACAACTTATCTGCAATTTTGATCATTTCTTTATTTAAAGTTTTTCTTTCAGATTCCGTTAAGTTATCATTCTTAATCTGTTCAGAATATGAGTTAAGAATAATTAAATATCCTTCAATAGCTCCCTTTTGGCTAGATGAATTCTCTTTAAGTGCAGTTTCACACATATCTTTCATTTTACTAACTATTGTACCAGCAAATTCTGTATATTTTGGAAACTGATTAATTGCACTAAGCGCTATATCTTTGTCAATGTTAGGGAGAAGAGAAATAAACTCAACAACTTTTTCCTTTGATAAATTGCGAAAAGAATCTATACCTAGAATCTTTTTGACTTCATCTTCAGTTTTATATTTTTTACTCATGAAATTGTTCCTTTATTTTTGATTTTCTAATTTACTTGATTTTACTACTATTTGCATATCTATTACCCAATAAAGTATAACATCTTCCTATTTAAGAGTGCATAAACAGTGATTATTGCATTCATTAAAATTATACTGATTTTACCGTTTTCTTGGATAACTTATTTCCCTACTCCAAGTATGTAGCTCCTCAGCAAATTTTTTTATTGCAAATAAACCTGATGACCACAAATAAGCCCTATCTATTTCACTGATCTCGTTTAGTGCCAACCAACAAACTTCGATTAATATTGGATTTTCAAGAAATTCCGGATCACTGCCTAATCTAGGTGTTTGGTTTTGTATGTCTATATGAAAGGTATAAAAGGTCTTATTACTATCAAAAGGATCTGCAAATTCACTTACTTTTTTAATAATATTTCCTTGTACTAGACACTCCTCTTTAAGTTCTCTTATAGCTGCAGTTTCTGGATTTTCACCTATTTCAATTCCGCCACCTGGCAAAGAAAACCATTCGTCTTCATTAATGCGATGTTTAACCATTAAAATTTTATTATTTCTTACAATTAAACATTGTGCTCTTCCATTAAAATGCATTGCGTTTCCCCCATTTCTTAATTTCCCATTATTTACTGGATTTTGTATATCTTTTACCCATAAAAGTATGTCATTTTCTGCTTTAAGCATTCATAAACCACTATTATTGAATAGATTACTTTTATATTATTCATTTTTAGTTATCAACATAAATATTAATTGATTTTTATGATTCTAATTTTTCCCTTTTCTCTCAAATTATAGAAATCCCCAATAGATAATTGTTCAACCAATTTTTTAATTACATTTTCATGCTCGGATTTTCTATTTGTTTCTCCGTAGTCTGAATAGCAAAAGTACAATCTATCATATCCGAATTGTTCTATAATCATCCTATAATAATCAATATCCAAATTGTTGAATGACACTCCATAAAAAACCACTGTGTTTTCTTTACTTGAAACAAAATCAGCCAGTATTGGCAATTCTTTTTCCATTCTTCTATATGACTTTGTAAATATATGGGCAAGATTGTTTTTGTTGTTATTATTACTTATGCCAAAAATTAATGATTTTAAATCACCATGAATATTTATATATTTGTATTCCGAATTATATGGTGTGTAGTTAAACGTCAATATACTATATTCATAATCATTTGTTGTTGATTTTACTAATTTATTAATAAGATGTGATTGATTCATTTGATAATCCGTATTTCTCATTAATTCTTCTTCCATATAGTTGGAAAATCTTCTCTCAAAATTATTTAATTCCAGTAATAACTTTCTGTGAAAATCATCATTTGACACTTGAACTGTTTTAATCATTCCAGTTGGAAATCCAGAGTTTAAGTACATCCAATTGTTATTACTGTAATATCTATCATTCATCATCCACGCAAAGAATCAATCTTTGTCAGGATAAGACCAATTTCCATTTTCTTGAAAATAGTTAATGTCACTAATTATGGAATTCCAAAAACCAGACTGGATAGATTCATTTATTTCAAATTCAATATCACACCATTTGTTATTTGTTAATGTGCTTTTATACATGAAGTATAAATCCCAGACTGTTAGATTGGGATTATTTTCAAATGCTCCCTGAATTAGCCCTTGACTATTAAACATACTATTTCTAGCATTTTTTAAGTCTTTAAATCCCTTTATATTTAATTCACACCAACTAAAAAAATCATAATAACTAGACTTTAATCCACATTGCAGATCAAATCCATTTCCAGTTACAATTAGTGTTTTCTTAATAGTTTCATTTTCTTGTTCTCTCGAATGCAATTGATAAGCTGAGTTGGAATAGTTGTGCACCTTTATCACCTACTTGAATAAATTTATTTACTTTATTGAATTCATTAATCTAACAGATTCTATATTAAACTACGAATTATATTGTTTCCCCATTAGTTGTTCTGCATATGTTTTTAATGATATAGCAAATTGCTTTAAAAATCCAGAATATACTCGTGGCGACCCAAAAGGTCTACTTGCACTCAATGGTGAAAATTTCATAAACTGTTCAGCAGTAAAACTATGTTCTAAACTAATAGTTGTGGTTGCCCATTCATGAGTATACCTAAATCTTGTGAAAACATTTGTAATGGCCTCTAAGTTATTTTTAAACATTTGCCTAACATATTTATGATCATCCATATTATTGCCATTAGTAATTCTCCAAAGAGAGTAAACTGCCTCTTTGTCATTAGCACTTAATTTATCAAATAATTCATCAAGTTTATGAGTTTTCTTGACATTAGCATTGGTGAATTGAGCAATATATTTTATGTATAACTCACATGCAAAAGCAAGGTTTACAAACTCAGGAACAATTAATGGTAAATTATTTTTAGTAACGTCTCCTTTAGGAAAGGCACATCTCCTAGCTACTTCAAAAAAATCATTAGCATGAATCAAAATTTTATCAAACATACTCATTCCTCTTTTTTACAAAATCTATATTCAATCTTATATGAAAAACTGATTTCAAAAGTGATTCCTGCATTTAGTTTGAATTAGAACGGGATCTTCCATTTACTTCATTTGAGGCTTTTTTAATAGAATTTATAATGTTCTTATAATACCCATTAAGAACTTCTGAATTATTTATAAATTCTTTAATAGGTTCAGGAAAATGTCTTGTGATGTATTTAAGAGAATTTATACGTTTCAACTCTTTATTCAGGTCATACTTAGCTGGTAACTCTATATCTAATTTATAAATGCTATTTACAATTGCAATAAAAGGACCTTCCAACAATGTTACAAAAAACTTCATCATGATTTTATTAAATTCAATTGACTCAAAGACTTGAAATCTTTCTGTAAATAAAGTCATAATTCCTTCAAAATTTGTATGAGTAAATACATTAAGCGTTTCCTTTATTCCAAACAAATAATTGTTAGCAAAATCAAAATTATCACTATCAATTTGAGGGTTTTTATCTTTTATTTTATTCATAACTGTTTTGGGTTTATATGATTGATCAATGAAGTCTTTCATTGTGATAACACCATCACCTATCCCAAGGATGGCTATAATATTTTCATGAACCTGTCTTAATAGAGGTGCGACTGTTACTATGCTATGTTCTTCAATATCTTTATATGATTTGATGAATAGTTTTGCATTACTCATGATTAGTGCATCAACTAAAAAAGACTCTTCATCTTTCCAAGTTTCGACTTTTTCAAGTTCATTTATTATTAGTTGATGTTTTTCCACTTTAAGCACTCCTCTTATTTTTTAGGATACTTCACTCCATTTTTGGAAATTTTGAATTGATACCATTTTCATGTACTTTATGTTCTTTGTAGTTATTATATCATTTTTTGATTCATTAACTTATATTGCTATAATAAGTAGAAAAAGAATAGAGTAAGTATTACTGTTGAAAACTTAATTATTCTACTAATGGATGTTATCTCTCAAATGAAATTTTATATGAATGATTTAACACCAAACATTACATCATACATAAATGAAAGTGTAACTGTTTGTGATGCTGATTTAGAAAATGTTAACGAAAAGATAGACTTATTAAATTTCAAAACTAAACTTTTATCTGCAAAAAACAATCTTCCCAGTTACTTTAAGTTTGTTCATAATATTGATGATACTTTAGATATACAAGAAATCAAAAAAATTTTCGCTGCAATTACAATCCATTCGATATCAAATTATTCTATCAAACTTAATCTATTTGACAATGGTGAGTATAATCATAAGTTAATTGAATCCGTATTACCTTTGAAACTTGGTTATAAAAATGTTAATGTTAGATATTCTGTTTATCTATAAAGTTCGAACCCGTGTCACAACTTTTTTGAATAGCAGTTCAAACCCGTGTCACAACTTAATTTCAATTTATATCTTCAAAAATAAAAGTCCATCTCGTAGGTCGTTACAGACTTTCAGATGGACTATTTTTATTAAAAAATGCCCTAAAAGGGCATAATTTGGTGTTATTTGGTAGTTTTTCGCTACCAATTAGATTTCTTTGGAGTCTCTGTTAACCTTAAAGGGTCGTGATTATTGGGGCTCTTTAACCTTAACTGGTAAGAAAATGACCTGAAGTGGAAAATAATGGAAAAATCGAGAAAATAAGCGCTATAAATTATCCCTTATTTACATGTACGATTCGTAAAAGCTACTTTACTAATCTAAATATCTGGAGAAAAATAATGCATAATTATCAATAATAAGATCGCTTATTTTTATATCAAGTACAATTTCTCAAAGTTTATTCTATGTATAAGTAACTAACATTAATTAGATATTCTTATAAGATTCTATAGTTCCTTATACTTTTTCTTTAAAAATGGGATATTCTTAGT
Organism: Acholeplasmataceae bacterium UBA4853; assembly: GCA_002399815.1. GTDB lineage: Bacteria > Bacillota_I > Bacilli_A > Acholeplasmatales > Acholeplasmataceae > Acholeplasma. The sequence goes on along the minus strand of DHEJ01000007.1, from coordinate 3,432 downwards.
GAATGAGGCAACTTTCTTGTCTTCAACATTAAAATCAATTTCTTGCATGCGCTCTTCATTTTCAATTTTATCTCTGTTCAGTGTAAGGATATATTGAAACTCATAATCATTTTGCTCGTACCTATGGAGAAAGTTTAAACTCTGAACTAATGTATCTTGGTCGACATCAAAAATATTATCATGAATTAGCAAACTTGGGTGTCTATTGCTTGTGTTAGAATCAATCAACATTGCAACATCATAAATAAACACCTTTGTTCTATTCACACTTCGACTTCCGTCATCTCTTATTCTCATAGTAACATTCAATGGGGTTGTTGTTTTATTACTTTCTGGAGTTGATAAATCAAAGGAACATTCCTTATTACCCATAATAAACTCATGTATTGTAGTAATAGTGGTAAGAAATTGATCTATCTTAGTACTGTTACTTTTTAAATCATCATCTAATTCTAAAATAGTCTTTGCTTTCAATAAATCCAATTCTTTTGAAAACCTGTTGTTTTTTTCATATTCGTCATATAAAACAATTGTTTTCTGTAATTTAGTTTTTTTCTCTTCGTAAATTTTTAAACCGCTCTTTAAGTTTTTAAAAATGCCTTGAGTATCTAGAATTTTTATTTTTTCTGAGTAATCATTATCCAACTTCTTTATGATGCTATTTAAATGAGTTAACTGAGATGTTATTTCTTGTGCTTTTTTACCTAGAATTGAACGTTGAAAACCCTGTACTCTGTCACTGAATAACATCACTTCTTCTAAATTTTTTTTAATTTGATTTCCCAAATCCTTTCTAAATTTATTATAAATCAACTCGATTTCTTTGCTAGATATTTTATCCACTTTTGGCATACTGTTAATTTTCTTTAATTGTGATTTTAAGATAATAGCTTCTCGTCTATATGAATCCAAATTACTCTCTAACATGATTATTTCATCATGTAATGATTCAAAGGCTTCTGTTGTCTTGAAGTTATCTAAGGCATTATCAATCAACTTAATTTCGCCTTCTAAATCATTCAATTCAGCTTTAATTGATGAAATCTTGATTTCACCATCATTAGTTAGATCTTTCTTGTTTTTACTTATAACCTTTTTTAAACCAGTTATTTCCTTATTTAGGGTTTCTAAAGCTTTGTATTTTTCTATTGATATCCCAAGTAAATATAAGTGTGCGGTTAGGTCATCAGGTATTCTCTTATCAGAATCGTGACATTTCAGTATATCTTTAAATTCAGATCTTTCATCTCTATTTAGTAGTGACAAGAGGTTTCTAAAGGATGGGGCGTTTGCAACCCCATAGTTTATAAACATTAAATCCTCCAAATATTTTTTTGCTGAATCTAAATTATCAAAAAGAATCTCGGTCTCATTTACCAATATCTTAGGATTCTTCTCATGACCTTTGGATCTTATAATTGTTAACTGCTTTTCGCCAATAATCATGTCCAGCATTATTTCTTCATCTTTAGCTAAAACATCTTCCGGTATTAAACTAATCCTAGACTTATCATAATCGCTAAGCAAGCAAAAATCAATGAATTGAATAGCCATTGATTTGCCAACACCATTTGTTTTCTTGCCAACTCTCTTATTTTGCTCATCTTCAAACTTCTCACCTAATATGAGATTAATACCATCATCAAAAATAATGGGATCAAAAATATCATTTGACGAGTATAATTTAATAAGTTTTATTCTGTTCATTTCTTTAGACATACATGCACCTCATCAATCAATATTAAATCCAGAGAAAATAAAAATGTTAAACCAATTATCAATTGTCTGCTTGTTGTAATACCGTGATGTTTTATCTTATCCATTAATTCATAAAGTGTGAGTTTTTCTAGTTTATCCTTGTCGAAAACTTTTAATATTAAATAGCCTGTGAAACTTGGTTCTAAATATGCAATATTTCTATCAATCATCATTACTATCACCAGTATTTGTACTAATATTCGGAAAAACTGAACAACTAATTGTCTCATGTATTAAAAAATATTTTATTGCAGAACGATCAAATTTAATTCCGGATTTAGATATTTCATGTTCAAAAAACTCTACCAAAGTACTTAATGCTTTAATAGGATCATTATTATTATTTTCAAGGTGGAGAATACTTATATCTTGTAGATAGGCTTTAATTACTTCATTTTTCCCGGCATCATTAATTAAACTAATTTTAATTTCTTTTATGAGAGAACCATAGTTTTTTCCCAAATTTGAGTACTGTTCTTTAATAATATCGGCATACTCTTTGAATCTACTATCTATTTTAAACTCAGGATCCACAATCATCGAATCATAGTATTTATCAATAGTTGCTGTTGAGATATAATTAATTAGTTCAATAATTGTTTCAACTTCATATGATTTTGAAATTATATCTGATTCTGTTTGATATGAAATATTGTCCTTAAGAAATTTATATACTTCATTAATTTTACTCATAGATAATGATTGAATTCGAGCTATCAAATCGGAGTTATCTATAATATGATTTTGTTCAAAGTCAAACAAACTCTCTGTGTCAATTTTTTTGGTTTTGTACTTCTTTTTTTCTCTTAATAATAATATGTACAATTCATCATAATCTTTATACATTTTATTCTTTTTAAATTTATCAACCGTCTCAATAATTTTAGAACTCGAGTTATCGGATGTTACTTGATATGATATTCTTTTTGTCTTATCACCAAGATCAATGGATGTCATATTCTTCTCCATGCTATTCAAATTGGTTAAACTATAATCAAAAATAATATTCAATAAATCTGCATAAAAAGACTCTGAAGAAATGTTTATATCAAAATAGCTGATACTATTTAAAAGACTTATCTCTGTTTGTAGTATAGATAAAAGTTTAATAATGTTTTTAATAGTTTCTTCTTTTCTCATATTTTTCCCCTAAACAACATCGTTATGTTTCAATTATATCAAAGATAGTCAATAAATAAAACTATAATATAACTTTGATTTTCTATATCTTCTCCCGCGTTAACTATAAGCTTTTTAATCGTTTCATTATCCTTTATCAGGATAAAAGTGTATAAAATACTGTAAAACCATTTTTTCCTGTTTTTTCATTTCGTCGGCGTTTCTTCTCAATATCCCATTAAAATCTAAACACATGAAAATCCTCTTAATTGTGTAAAAATAATACAATCGATACTCAAGATTACGTGTTACTTCTATATGTATCAATTTTATCCTAAAAGAGGTTCAGTCACTTGTAACGAAATATATCCATTTGGTTCAATCACTTGTAATATTAATTAACTTATCTCATCTATCTACCTGTAGACGAATTTGAACTTATCATTTCTCTTAGTTAAATTACAAAAAAATGCCCAACAAGGGCAAAATTTTGTGTAATTAGCTCGTTTTTGGTGAACCAATTCAAGATGTTTTTGGAGGCCCCGACCGGATTTG
>DHEJ01000026.1 GCA_002399815.1 Acholeplasmataceae bacterium UBA4853 | reverse complement strand
CCTTTGGTTGCATGAATTTCTTTAACTTGCTCATCAACTTCTTTACTTGCGCCAAGCTTTAGATTAAATCCGATTTCTTTAGATATTTCATGCATCTTAACTAAGAATGCATATCTAGCAATAATAGATGCTGCAGCAACACTTAAGTGAACTGATTCGGCTTTTGTATAAAACTCGATATCACGGTAAATAAGTTTCTCGTCTTTTAAATAATTAAAGTAATGAGTTGGTAAACAGAACTGATCTAAAATGACTGGGACACTCGCTTCAACCTTAGAAGTAGTCTTAATAATCATGTGGTTATGTAATAACGCCTTAATTTTATTTAAGTTTAAACCCTTCTTTGTTTGCTCATTATATTTTTCTGGTGTTAAAATAACTAGTGTATGAGTTAAACGTTTTGCAATAATTGGAGCAATCTTGATAATATCACGGTTACTCATCGTTTTAGAGTCTCTAACGTTTTGAGATTCTAACCATTCAAGATCTTCTAAGGATGTATAGACTGTACATACTACAACTGGACCGAATACATCACCAGTTCCAACTTCATCAGAACCTATTGCAGGATACAATTTGATATTTAAAAAGGATTTAATCGCAACCAATTCAGAATTGATTTCATCACCTTGTAAAAGTACTTTACCGGTTGAAAAAGCACTAATGCGAATATCATTATGTTGAGCAACAAAATAAAGGTATGGTTGATTAACCTTTAATAAATAATTATTATAGAATTTTTTTAAAGCATCTAGTTGTTGACTAGATAAACTAATTGTGTAATTTCTCAAGTTAGTACTCCTGTTCATATCTATTATACCACGAAGTTAACGCCCTAAGGAGGGAATTAATGATATTGTCACACAATGTTTTGGAATTAAATCAAATTTTAGAGACAATTAGTGAGAAAGTTTATTCACAAAGTGCCAAAGAAATTATCCTAGAAACTAAACCTTCTAATGATTTTAAAGGAGTTATTTTAAGCTTAGAACAGGTCGATGAAACCTTAAGCTTAATACATCGTTTTGGCCATTTTCCATTTGTTGAAGATTTTGATATTACAAAGATAGCTAAGTCATTAGGACTATCTACAAGTTTAAGCATTGAATCATTTGTTGCACTTAGAAGATTTGTTAAAATGCAAATCGCATTTGAATCATATCAAAGTCAAATGAATAGCAGTTATAAACACATATTTGACTATTTAAAGTCGTTAAAGCATATAGATACAGTGATTAAAGAAATAGATTTGGTTATTTCTGATGATTCAATTATTTATGATAATGTTACAACAACCTTAAATGAAATCAGACGTAGTATTAAAACTAAAAATAGATTATTAGAAAAGTTATTATCTGAAGTATTAACTAAGTATGGTAGCTATTTAAATGAAAGTTTAATTGTAATGCGTAACGGTAGATATGCAATTCCCGTTAAAGAATCATTTAAGAATAAAGTTAAAGGTGTTATTCATGATTTTTCAGCATCTAAACAAACTGTTTATATTGAACCAGATGATATTAGGCAAGTAACTCAGGATTTAGAATATTTACAGCAATTAGAATCTTCTGAAATATTAAAAATCTTAACAGATCTTACGAATAAACTTAGACCATTTAGTGAAACACTGATTGTTCAGATTGATGCTTTTGTTAAGTTAGATGTGATTCATGCTAAAGCAATGTATAGTGTGATGATTAAAGGTATTTTACCAACTATTAATATTGATGGACAGATTGATATGAAAAAAGCTAGACATCCACTCATCAATCCTGAAGTGGTTGTCCCTATTGATGTCATTTTAAACAGTGATACTAAAATACTGATGATTACTGGACCTAATACCGGAGGTAAGACGGTTGCTCTTAAAACAGTTGGATTATTAACCATTATGCTGCAATCTGGAATTCTTGTTCCAGTCAATGAAGGTAGTACGATGTCTTTATTCCGAAATGTCTTTGCAGATATTGGGGATGAGCAATCCATTGCACAGTCCTTATCAACATTTTCATCACATTTAACTAAAATTAAATCGTTGTTTGATAATCTTTATGGTTCAACACTAATTCTATTAGATGAACTAGGAAGTGGTACAGATCCAATTGAAGGGGTAGCACTCGCAATCTCTATTATTGAAGAACTCAGACATAAAAAAGATGTTCGATTAATCTTAACCACCCATTACTCAGAATTAAAACTTTATGCATATGAACATACAGATATTCTAACCGCTAGTGTGGCTTTTGATGTGGAAACATTAAAACCATTATACCGATTACAGTTAGGTATTTCCGGTTCATCTCATGCGATTTCTATAGCTGAAAGACTGGGTTTACAAAAATCAATTATTGAGCGTGCTAAAAGTTTATTAAGTGGAAGACAGTCAAATATTGCTAAAAGTATTGAAAAACTATCAAGTGAACAAAATAAACTGGAACTGTTTAAAGAAGAGATGGCGATCAAAGAAAAGGAACTGAATCGTCAAATTCAATCCTATAAAGATAAACAAAGACAGTTTGATTTAGAAAAGCAAGAAATGCTTGAGAAAATCAAAGTAAAAGAACAAAAGAAATATGATAAGTTAAAAGCTGAGGCACTTGAGTTAATCGATGAACTATCAAAAAAAGAAACCTTAAGTGTACCAGAAAAAGCCAGTTTTAAAGGTAAGATTAATGCAAAACCTGATCAAAAACAACTTAAAAATAACGAAGATATCAAAATCAATGACACGGTATATATTTTAACCTATCAACAAGAAGGTATCGTAACAGATATTAAAAAAGATAAGGTCAGCGTTTCTTTAGGACAGTTTGAATTATCATTTGATAAGTCAGAGGTAACCAAGGTTGATAGTAAACCTAAAGAAGTTAAAAAAGTCCTTAAATCCAGTGTTGGAACAACACCCGCTAAAGGTGGTTCTATTGAACTTGATTTAAGAGGGGTCAGATACGAAGAAGTCAAAGAACTCATGGATAAAGCAATTGATGATGCAATACTTGGACATTTACCATTTATACGCGTCATTCATGGTTTTGGTACAGGTGCTATTAGAAAAGCAGTTCATGCGTACATTAAGACCTCACCTTACATAAAATCACATAGATATGGTGGCGCTGGTGAAGGTTTAAATGGAGTTACAATCAT
>DHEJ01000005.1:33185-40355 GCA_002399815.1 Acholeplasmataceae bacterium UBA4853 | reverse complement strand
CATTACAATTAAGTCAGATTCAACAATGGTTGATAGTCTATGAGCAACAATTAAACTTGTTCTATTTTTAAGTAGTGACTTGGTTGCACTTTGAATGAGACTTTCAGCTTCACTGTCAATAGATGAGGTTGCTTCATCTAAAATTAAAATTCTTGGATTTGCAAGAATTGCTCTAGCAAATGAGATCAATTGTTTTTGTCCCATTGATAGCAGATTCCCACCTTCACCTACATGTGTATCATATCCTTTTTCTAGCTTAACAACAAACTCATGTAATCCGATTGCTTTAGCCGCTTCTATGACTTCATCATCCGTTGCATCTAATCTACCATAACGGATATTATCCTTGATAGTTGTTGAAAATAGATGTGGCGACTGTAGTACATAACCTAGTTTTTCATGTAACCATGAAATACTTCTTTCTTTATAATCCACACCATCTAATAAAATTTGACCACCTTTAGGTTCATAAAATCTAGAGATTAAGTTAACAATTGTAGTTTTTCCACTACCCGTATGACCTACGAGTGCAACACTCATACCTTCTTTGATTTTTAAATTAAACTGATTCAGAATAATTTCATTTTCATTATAGTAGAATGTTACATCTTTAAATTCAATTTCCCCTTTAAGTGATTCCCAGTTTTCCTTTTTCTTATGAAACCAATCACCATATTTAGAAACAACATCATCACTATCTTTGATATCTGATGGTGTTGAAATTAAATCTAGAATACGTTCTGCAGAGGCTTGCGCTTGTTGTAGTTGTGAAATAAAGTTCGATAAGTTTAAAACCGGATCAAAGAAACTTACTGTTGAACGGATAAATAAATAAAGTGTTCCAATCGCAATCATGCCATTCATTGTAAAGTGTGTTCCACTATACATAATAATAGCTACAAAGAAATAACATACCATCAGTAAAATTGATGAAAACATTGCAGACAGGCCGTTTGCCTTCACTGATGATCTAAACATTAGATTTGCAGTATAATCGAAATCTTTTAAGTTATCTGCTTCAATAACTAATGATTTCGATGTCTTAGCACCATGAAATCCTTCACTATATTTTGCAGTTAATTCTGAGTTATAGTGTCTTGCTTGACGATGTCTTTTAAGCACTCTTTTTCTAAATAATAATGTTACCCCAAACATAACAGGTAATGCTATGGTTACAATAATTGCCAATTGCCAAAAATAAACATATAAGATTGTTAACGTAAAAATCATTAATAATACTGACCAAACTAGGTCAACTAATCCCCATGAAATAATGTTAGAAAGTCTTCTTGCATCACTGGTCATTCTTGCCATAATCCACCCTTGAGGTGTCTTATCATAATATGAGAACGGTAATCTTTGTAGTGTTTTAAATGCTTCTTTTCTCAGTGTATAATTTACTCTTGCTTCAATCTTTCCACCTTGATAAATAAAACCCCAAACACCAATCCCAAATCCTAATGCAAGTAATATATTTAGTAGATTGTATACATCAAAATATGTATAATTACCTTTTGTAATCATTTCATCTAATGCATATTGACTTAATACTACCGTTAAAGCATCTAAACTTGCTAAAAAGACAGCACAGCCAATCATAATTAGAAAACTTGCTTTATCCTTTAATATGACTTTAAATAATCGACCCCAAACAGGCAATGATATTTGTTTAATTACGTCTTCTTGTTCTTGATCATGCATCTTATATTGCCTCCTTTACTAACTCAAGGAATTCTTCTTCAAGTTTACCTTGAATGCCCCATAAGGATTGATATAATCCCGGTACAGAAGCTAAATCATGGTGCGTACCAATCGCTTCAATCTTACCTTGATTAATCACAATGATAGCATCAGCTTCTTTAGCTGTAGTAATTCTATGAGTAATAATAATGTTGGTTGATCTAAAGGTCTTTTCATTTAAGGCTTTACGAATCATCATATCTGTTTTATTATCAACAGCCGATAATGCATCATCAAATACTAAAATTGGTTTTTCACTAATCAATACTCTAGCAATTGCAACTCTTTGTTTTTGTCCACCTGATAAAGTTGTCCCTTTTTCACCAACTAATGTATCATATCCTTTTTGGAAGGTATGAATATCTTTTTCTAATGCCGCAATATTTGCAGCCTCTTTAATCTCTTCTTCTTTTGCATTACGATTTGTAATCGCAATATTCTCATAAACCGTTCTTGAGTATAAGAAAGGATCTTGCAACACAGCACCAATAGATTGTCTGATATGTTGTTTCTTAATATCTCTAAGTTCAACACCATCAACCGTAATAGATCCTTCATAATCATACATTCTCATGAGTAAGTTAATAATGGTTGATTTACCACTTCCTGTTTTACCGATAAAGGCAACAGTTTGACCAGCTTTAATCTCAAATGAGATATCTTTTAATAAATAATCTTTATCATCATCAAATCTAAAAGAAACTTTATCAAAAATGATATGTCCTAAGATATCTGGTGTTTGAGTGCCATCTACTAAAAATTCAGATGGTTGTTCTAAGATATGATTAATTCTACCAATAGCAACAAATGCTTTAGTAAATTCATTAATTAAACGTCCTAATCCACGAATCGGCCAAACAAGTAAACCAAGTAACATCATGGCAGCAACAAAACTTGGTCCATCCATGACACCTTCTCTAACATAGACAATACATAGGATTGTTATTAAAGCATATTGAGTCATTGAAACAAAATCCATTGAACCCCAATATATAGCAACCACTTTGTTTGCACGAATATTACTCTTTGTATATTCTTGGTTTTTAACTTCCATCTTATCAATTTCATATGGTTCATTCGCAAACGCTTTAACCACTTTGTTTGCACTGACATTTTCTTGAATAACTGTCATCATTGCAGATTCATCTTTTTCTACTTTTTCAAAAATCTTTTCGATTTTCATAAAATAGAATAATGATGATACTGCATAAAGTGGAATAACCGCTAAACAAATCCACATAATTGTTTGATTAATATAATACATTTGGAAAACTCCTGATAAGAGTGAGGCAACCAATCCAACTAATTGCATTAATTGAACAACGATAAAACCAGTTGTTGTTTCAACATCGGATGTAACTCTTTGAATTAAATCTCCACTATCTGCATTATTATGAAACTTATAACTAAGATTTTGGATATGATTATAGAGTTTAACCCTTAAATTCTTAGCGATACTCTCTTGAATTCTACCTCTTAAATAAACTTCAAAATACATCATTAAATATCTAAATGCTTGGAAGAATATTAATGTTAATGCAACGTATAAAATGATTTGTAAAACAGTTTCTCCAGATTCAAAAAAGTCACTAACAAACGTTGGTATATTAACAGCCTGCATTTGATTATTTAACGGATCAAAATGAATATAGAGTGTCCTGATTAAATACTGCGTGAATAGTGGCACATATGAATATGAGAAACGATGGAAAATCGTTAAGAAAAGCAATACAATGTATCCCAGTAAATGGCCTTTAGTAAGTTTCCATAGTGATAAAAATTTCATAAAAAACTCCTTTAAATATCTGTTAGAAAAATAAAACGAGGGACAGAACCCCTCGTTAATAAAGACATAAAAAAATATCTAAAAATTGTCTGAAGGGCAAAAACACATTACAACATGTTATCCTTCATTATGGTTAATAGATTAGTAATCTTCACCCATAATGAATAGTTTTCTCTTGATTGTTAACATCAACAAGTACCTCCCATTCATCAATTTTGTTAAATCCATCTATTTAATTTCTACAAATATAATTGTATCACAATAAAAGTCTATTTCAACTCACATTTGTAGATAAATCTTTTATTTTTCTAAAAATTAACTGTCCTAAGGCTGTTGCATCCTTATAATAGCCTACTTCTTTAAATGCTTCCATACCTTCATCATACCAAAAATGCAATAAATCAACAGTATCTGGTAGGTCATGAATCTTTAAAACTTGATTTTTAATAAAGTTTGCTTGATTGATCTTTTTAGTAAAGTGCTTTTGTTTTAAGTACTCTATAATGAGTTTTATATGCACATTTTCTGTTTCATAAGGCATCACCAATAATGACCTTAAAGGTTCTTTATAAGCTAATTTATTTAAAACTTGAAGTGCTAAACAAAAATATCTTAAATTAAGATTTTCTTTACCCATGATCATCTGATAACTTTCTTTATAATTCATATTTAAAAACTCATGACGTGCGATAATATAATTCTTCTGATGTTCATTAATATGTAGCACCTTATCAAGCACTTGATTCAAATCATTTTGATTTATGAATTGCGATAAATAAGAAATATATTTAAATTTTTGATCATGAATCAGGTGATAGTATTCATGTGCCATTAACTGTTCCATGGTCTTTTCATAATTTAAAAGGATATATGGATGATTATTCATTAGTGTCGCTAATGCTACCTTTTCTTTATCGATTAATGTCTTTAACTTATGATGTGTACACACACCATACTTTAAATTTAAAACCGTAAATGCATCCTTAATTCGCCCTTCTTCTTGAAGTAACCAAGAAGCTAAATATAAATAGACAAAAACTTCAACATTAGAAAAGTTTTTAATATATGGATTTAATTCGAAATACATCTTTTTAGCAGAAGCATAGTCCTTAAGTGTCACCAAGTATCCAAAATGATACAATTTAGATCGGTAATCAAATCCAATAAATAATTTTTCATCCATGACCAATCGTTCATCATAAAATAAATAATCAACAATTTGATCAAGGATTGCTTCTGTATCTTCTTGTGGTGTTTCTTTTAAACATATTTCAAATCTTTCTTCAAAAAGTCCAATATACTTTTTTGAAGGAACAATCAAATTGTTTTCTACTTTTGATAAATAAGATACACTACAAATACCCTCTGCAGATTCTTCTAGTGTTAATGCTTTTTCAATTCTTCGATGCTTAATGATAGAACCAATTTCTAAATTATGAATTGGTAGATGCTTTCTTAATGCTAATTGACTTTTTAAAAGTCCGATATGTATATACATAAGTACTTATCACTCTTTTCGGTTTATTTTATCTTATTATAGATGATTAAAACCTTTGAATCTATAGGGTTTTTCCAAAAGTACTTTCAAATATCCATTTTAATAAGAAAAAATCCTTCTTATCTTAAGTATTTTCTCTTAAGTAAAAAGGACATATTTTATTCATCTTACATTCACTACATTTAGGTTTTTTAGCAATACAGTGATATCGGCCAAAAAAAATCAGTTGATGATGTAGTTTCTGCCATAAGGATTCATCATATAATGCCGTTAATTTCATCTCTATTTGATATGCATCATCAGATTCATCTGCAATGCCTAATCTTTTTGAAATTCTCATAATATGTGTATCAACAGCCAAGGCTGGTGTTCCAAAGGCATTTGATAATAAAACATTTGCTGTTTTTCTACCAACTCCAGGTAAAGATTCTAAATCTGCTCTTTGACCTGGTATTAAACCATCATACTTTTCAACTAATATTTTTGATAAGGCAATGATATGTTTTGCTTTTGTTTTATATAAACCAATTGTTTTAATTAAAGATTCAACAATCCCCACTTGGGCATTCATTAATTCATAAGGTGATGGAAATGCTTTAAATAAACCAGGAGTTACCTTATTTACAGCAATATCTGTAGTTTGAGCTGATAAGACGACTGCAATTAGTAATTCAAAATGATTTGTATAATCAAGTTCAGGACCGGCATTTGGAAATAGTTCATCTAAATAGTTAGAAAAGAAAATACTTTGACTCTTTGTCATTTAATTGCCTTAAATATTTCATCAATTGCTTTATCTGCTAATTCATTTGTTGGAGCTTTCTTTAATAACGTTTGATTCAAACTTCTTTCTAAAAACTTAATAGAAAAACGTCCTGATTGACCTAAAGATTCAATTTTAGAAATAATCTGGTCATGAGGATACAATGCCTTATCATACCAAGAACGGATGATTTCTAATTCGCTAGCTGATAAATTCTTACTCAGTGCATTTTCTATTAATTTAATTGTTTGACCGATTTGTGATTCATGGTTAACTTTTCTAACTTCTCTTAAATCTGCTTCATAAAGTTCTGTTATTTTTTTGAATGTACCCGATAAATCAAAAACTTCAACTTCTTTTTCGTTTAAGGTTTCTAAATTTAAACTAACAAATCCTTTAGATACTAGTTTATCTACTGCTTTACCAATATCGTCAGCAGAAAGATCAATCTTTCGTGCAATACTTGTAATAGAAAAAATCTTTTTCTTATACGTTTGAAAAAGTGTTTTTAAAATAACTAATTCATTAGGTGAGAGTTTTAATCTTTTACATTCTTTAGTCAACAATGAATCTATTTCTAAAAAATGTTCTTCATATAATTTTTGGATCATGACTTAAACCCCCTTTACAACTTTTGATAATGCTGCATTAGCAGCACTTTGTTCCGCCTCTTTAATGGTAGAACCAATACCTACGCCTAAAGAAATATCACCTTCTAATAACACCTCTGATCTAAAGGTTGGCTTATGTGAAGGTCCACCAATTTTAACAGTCTTATATACTAAACTTTTTCTTTCTAGTTGAATAAACTCTTGAAGTTGTGTCTTATAATCTTTTAAATTTTCTACTAAATGTAAGTGTGGTATCACAATCTCTTCAAATACACGAAATGCTTCATTAAATCCTAAATCTAAATAAATTGCAGCAAAAAGTGCTTCAAAAGCATCAGCAACCATACTTTGTTTAGCTTCTTGTTCACCATTACCTAAAAACATGTATTTAGGTAAATCAATTTTGATAGCGTATAAAAATAAAGCTTCTTCTCGTACACTTTGAGCACGTTTTTTAGTTAGAATACCTTGATCCTTAGATACATTTTTATATAAATATTCACTCATCATAATCTGAATGACTGCATCACCTAAAAACTCTAATCTTTCATTATGTAACGTATTATTCTCATGTGCAAAAGAAGTATGCGTTAATGCTTGAATATATATTTTCTCATCCTTTGGCACTAACCCAAGTTTTTCTAATAACTCATGCATCTGTCTTCTCCATTACTTTCTTTACTTTATTAATTACATCATGTTCTACTAAATCTTTTGCTTGTCTAATGGCATTTTTAAATGCATATGCATTACTAGAACCATGAGCCTTAAC
>DHEJ01000005.1:31790-32997 GCA_002399815.1 Acholeplasmataceae bacterium UBA4853 | reverse complement strand
TTATTTAAAAATAACTTAGCACCAATCATAGCAAAAAAGCTACTCTTAATTTCAGATTTTAAAACGCCACCCATAGCTTTTGCTGTGCCTTCAATGGTTTTCATCACGATGTTTGCTGTAAATCCATCAGATAATAAAATATTTGCATCACTTGTTAAAATCTCTTTAGGTTCTAAATTACCGTAAAAATTTAAATTCGGATTAGCTTCTAATAACTTATAGGTTTCAACATCAAAGTCTCTACCTTTACCTTTTTCAGTCCCAATATTAATTAGTCCAACAAGTGGTTTTTCTACCCCATAAACTTCTTTTAAAACGATCGTACTAAATACTGAAAAATCTTCTAAGTGTTCTGGTTTTGCATCAACATTTCCACCAGCATCTAGTAAAATTGTTGGTTTTCCTGATGGCACTGGAACCATGGGTGCAATAGCTATCCGACTCATAATCTTCATTGGACGAATCATAAAAAATGCAGAAAAAATAAGAGCTTGAGAAGGTCCTGCTGAAACTAAACCATCTGCTAAACCATCTTTAACATATTGCATAGCCATTAACATCGAAGTATCTTTATCGTTTCTTAGTGTATCTCTTCCAATATTTTTAACACCCATATCAAATGCCTTAGGTGCATGAATAACTTTTAGTCTTGGATGTGTGACTAAGTAAGGCTTCATTTTTTCTTCATCACCAAAGATTGTTAATTCAATATTACTATAAGCATTTAATGCCTCAAGTGTACCTAATACAATTTCTTTAGGTGCAAAATCTCCACCCATTCCATCAATTGCTAAACGTATCATCATAAATTCCTCAACTTTCACTATATAAATTATATCACTATCTGTTGGATTCTCTTTTTTAAATAAAGATATTTATCAATATGCGTCAAATAAAATTTAGCTTCTATTTTCATTTGTCTTAATATTTTCATATCGCAACTTAAATCTAAATATTTAAACTTAACCTGTCCACTTTGAATAAGTCCTGAAAATATACCTGGTCCTCTTAACTTTAAATCATATTCACTTAATTTAAATCCATCATCGTTTTTCTCTAAAAAATCCAATCTTAATGCATCAGTTTTACTTGTCACTAAGTAACAAAATCCAGGTTTATCACCTCTGCCAACACGTCCTCTAATCTGATGTAGTTGACTAAGTCCAAAGCTATCTGCTCCCATAATAATCATGGTGGTTGCATTTTT
>DHEJ01000005.1:27945-31611 GCA_002399815.1 Acholeplasmataceae bacterium UBA4853 | reverse complement strand
TTTTGAATGAATCTATCCATTATTAAATCTATTTCTTCAATCTTTAGTTTTCCATGAATTACATATAGATCTTGATCATTTATAAAAGGCTTAATGAATTCATATGCACTTTCAATTGAAACCTTATTCTGATTATCAATAATTGAAGGCACAACAACAAAACTTTGTTCATTGTTATCTTGAGTGCTTTTTAATATATCTATAATCTTATCTTGCGCCTTATAATCGATAATCATTGTTTTTATAGGTGGTTTTTTTACTGGTTTTTGTTTAATTGTTGATATTTCTAAATCACCAAAAAATGTTAATGTTAAGCTTCTAGGAATTGGTGTTGCTGATAAATAGAGCGTATCATTTGTTATTGATTTTTTAATTAATTGATCTCTTGTATCCACACCAAACTTATGTTGTTCATCAATAATAACTAATCCTAATTGATGAAACCTTGTTGACTCAGAAGCTAATAAATGGGTTCCAAAAACCACTTTCATATCGCCACTTTCAATAGATTCTAATATCGTTTTTCTATCTTTACTAGATGATGTTAAAACACAGGACTTAATATCATTAAAATATTTAATAAAGTTTTCATGATGTTGTCTAGCAAGGATTTCAGTTGGTGCCATAAATGCGACTTGAAAACCTGCAGTTAACATCCCTAATAATGCAATAAATGTAACAAAGGTCTTTCCACTTCCAACATCACCTTGAATAAGGCGATATGTTGAATAATCCTGATGATAATCCTTAAATATATCATTTACAGCTTCCTGCTGATCAAATGTCAGTTGATACGGTAATCTTTGAATATAAGATTTTACTTGTTTAATATCATAAGCAATAGGCGTTCTTTTTTGCTTCGGTGCCATATACATTTGATAACTTAATAAATGAAAAAATGCCTCTTCATACTTTTGTCTTAAAATCGCAGCATCCAAATCAACTCTTGATTTTGGTAGATGTAGATGATATAGTGCCGTTTTTCTAGGTAATAAATCATATTTATAAATTAAATTTGGTGGTAGTGTTTCAAAGATATCAACCACATCATCATTAAAAATATGTTGAATAATCTTAGAAACATTACTATCGGGAACTCTATCAATTTCATAAACTGGTTTGATTTCAGGAATATTAATTTGTTTAGAAATCATTAAAACAGTGATTTCATTATTAAAGAAATTATATTTTCCCTTAACAATAACCTCATCACCAATTTTTAATTGTTTATCTAAATATGCTCGACCAAAAATAGATAATTTAATCAAATGCTCGTCTAAGTTTAAAAAAGTTGTTGTAAGTTCAACTTTCTTTTTAAATGTTTTCAATTCCGATTGTATTGTGCCAATCACGGTTACAGTATCTAGATGTTTTAACATCTCATATGATGTTTGAGTAAAGTCACTATACTTTTTAGGCAAGTAGGTAACTAAATCATATGTATTCCATAGCCCTTTTTCTTTGAAATAACGATTAACTTTTTCACCAACACCACTGATGTTTATCAGATCTTTATTCATACCTAGATTATAACAAAAAAACAAAGAAAGCGGATTTCGAAAGGAAAGTTTGATTAGGAATATAAATTTGTACGTATAATCCAAACCGTATTTGCATATAATTTTTGTTTGAGTGTCTAAATAGACTGTAAATTCACACTATAAACTTATTATAAGATTAACAACTAATGCTGTGGTATATAAAACACATACGATTAAAAGAGTTATTAGAGATATTTTATTTGATAACTTTTCTCTTTGATTATTGTCATTTTTTAAGAAGGACATTCCGAAAATCAGTAACCAAAAAAACACTACAAAGAATATTAACGAATTTAAGATATTAATTATAGTATCATTTTGTGTGAGAGTACTTTGATATGTGTAAACTAGTTCTATTGGTAGAATTATATAATTTGCAAAAATAATTGCTAAAATATTGTTAGTTATATGCATTATCACCAAATAAAAAACACTGTTCTTTTTTTCTCTAATAAAAAAGTAAATCGATCCTAAAACGAATGCATTCAATATATTTAAAATCGGATAGTGCATAAATGCAAATGGAATAACTGATAATAGAAATGCGACAATCTTACTAGAACCTCCCTCATAATATAGTCCTCTATAAGTAATCTCTTCATAAATTCCTGGAATAATTGCATAAGCTAATAATAACAGAGTGAAATGAATACCATCAAAATTATATATAAATTTTGATGGTGGTGGTTGTTTGAATGTTAGTACCATCACATTTTCAATTGATATAGAAAACATCTTCACCATAAAAAATGATATGACTGATAATACTAAGATAATCATTACTTCTCTAACTGTTATATTTTTTGGTTTTATTATGCTTGTTAGTTTTCGTTCAGCATCCTTTCCATATACCAAATATAAAACTAAGAGTAATGGGATTATACTCCCTAAAAATTGTACGAGTATTAAGACAATAGGGTCACTACCATATTCACCTGGAAAAAGAATTGAAACAAAAATCGGCATGATTAAAAAAGAGAACAAAATGTTACTTATTGATAATACTATAATACCTAAACTTATTCTTTTACTATTCAATTTTTGCCACATCCTCATCAACAAAAATCTTATTCACTGAAAGAAATACAGATACACTTGAAAAAAGTAAATATATCAATGAGTAGTAAATAATGAATTGAATCAATAATCTAATATCTAAAATGAAAAGACCTTCCTTATCACTTATTGAATTATAATATATATTTTTCATAGCTGATTCTAGACCGAATGAAAATAATAGTGATAAAAATGAATACATAACAGTTACTATTATTAACTGATAAAGAATCTCATAAATATATACAGCAAAAATAGACTTACGTCTGTAACCAATCACTTTGAGTACCGCAATAAATTTTTTTTGATTTCTCATTTTTAAATCAATTGACATAATTGTAATCATGATTAATGATATTCCAATTGATATAAATACTAATCCGATCAATTGATAGTATTTTTCGGTTTCTTGAAGATAATTATTAATTTCTCCTAATGAAGAATGAATAAATAGTTGAGTATTTTTTTCAATCAAACCATGAACAAAAATAACATCTGACACATCTTTAACTTCAACAAATACCTTGTTTTTTGATGTTTCTGATGATACATTTTGAAGTAAAAAATCTTTGTTAAATACAAAAGGATGGATGACACCACCATGTAATATCATTTGATACATATCATTTTTATATGCTTCTGTTGCTTTAGAAAAATCATCTATGGAAAAAAATCCAAATCCGACTCTCCGATCATAGACACCTATTATATTCATTAAATACACTTCATTATGAATATGCAATTCAATCTTTTGATTTAAAATGCTATCAGGGTTATATCCTAATAAATACATGATGCTTTCATCGATTAATATATCATTTTTATCATGACTTTGATAGTCACCTATAATCAATGACTGGCTTACATCTGCCGTTATTTCATCTAAAGTAGAAAACACGTCAAAATCAAAGTTAAACCCTTTAAGTTCTTCAATTATTCTAATCTCATCATCATTATTCTTAATATAGATTTGATCATCTTGGTTCAATATATACGTGTAATCAACTATTACTTTATTTACTGATGCAAGGAGATTTAGTGTTTCCTCTAAGCTATCGGGTATTATTTG
>DHEJ01000005.1:13137-27658 GCA_002399815.1 Acholeplasmataceae bacterium UBA4853 | reverse complement strand
TTTTGAATTTGAAATAGTCTAAACATCACAAACCTCTTTCTAAATGAGATTTTAATAATGATCTACCTTTTAATAACATGGTTGTTAAATATATAGGTACTGATAATACTAAGAGTAATGCTATAGAATGAATGTTCAATTCAAAAATGTTTAATTCTCCAAATACCATGGGTGTAAAAAAACTGTTAAAAATATTTTTTGTAATCAGATTTATTATCAGTGATAGTATGATTGAAATACCTAAAAAAGTAACAATAAATATAGAGGCAAATCCGGTTAATGTTTTATTCTTCATTCCTAGGGTTGACAATAAGAAGAGCGTTTTTTTATTTTCAGTAATCAAATAATACATCATAAGTATCATAGATATTGTAGAAAGTAATACAACAAACCCAAGTATTATAAATAGAGCAAACAATATGATATTAAAATAGAAATCTGACTTACTTATATCCTCTTTATACGTAAAAACAAGACTATCAAAATCATATTCTCTAAGTTCATCCAATGATGGAAACTCAACCGTTAATATAAAGTCTGAAGTAGGTTCGTTTGAAAGTTTAATGACGTCAAGAGAATACCCTAATGTTTTTAAATATGAACTATATGTTTCATTAAAATACCCAACAACTAGGTATGCTACTTCAACATCCTCTTCTAATACTAAAAGAACTGGATTCTCATTTAGTGAAATACCCAGATTAATATAAAGATCATATGTAATAATGATTTCATTTGAAGATTCAATTTTATCACCAATAATACCAAATCCACTATTTATATCACTATCAAGAAAATAATCTACTTCAGTTGCAGATCCAAGAGTTATGTTTATACTGTTATTACTAACTCTGCCGCTTGTATGATAGATACCTATCTTTCTACTATCAAAATTTGCTAATTCTAAACTTTCATCATTAATCAATGTTACTTGTCTATAATAGTCATGTGTTTTATACCAAGATTCTTTGATTTCTATAAAACCAATGATACCATTTGATATTAATAATGCTAAAAAAAGCACTATAGAAGTGGTGAACACTAAAAAAAACATTTGAATCTTTGGAATCTTTACAACCTTTAGTATATATTTAATCATGATTACTCTCGATAATAGAGCCATCCTTAATATAGATCTTGTTGTCTATTAAATTGGCTATATTTTCATTATGTGTGACAATCATAATAGTTGTTCCTTTTAGATTCAAACCTAAAAACACTTCCATAATCCTATTTCCATTAGTAGAGTCTAAGTTTCCAGTGGGTTCATCAGCAAAAATTATTTTGGGATTTCCCACTATTGCTCTTGCAATAGATACTCTCTGCTTTTCTCCACCCGACAATGTGTTTACTATTTGATCCATTTTATGTGCCATACCAACAGCAGTTAAAGCATTAATTACAGTTTCCTTCAATACATCATGTTTAATATTCCCTCTTATAAGTAATGGGACCATAGTATTTTCGTAGACACTTAAATTTTCTTCAAGAAAATAATCCTGAAAAACAAACCCTACATTTTCATTTCGGTGTATCGATAATTCATTGTTACTTAATTGATAGATATTTTTATTGTCATATGTAACAGTTCCATCACTTGGTAATAATAAACCACTAACTATTTTCAAAAAAGTGGATTTTCCAGAACCGGAATCTCCAATTAAACAATAGATTTTACCATACTCAAGTGTAATAGATACATTCTTTAAAGCATAAAAATCACTGTATTTTTTACTAATATTCTCTATTTTAATCGCCATAATCTGTTTATCAAATCCTAAATAGGATTTGCCTCCTTAATGAATTCCATTAATTCGCTCTCGTTTTTAAGGTAATTGAAGTATGAGTTTGTTGGATTAGTATTTGTATAACTTGTTTCATCAAAATCAAAGTTAATTAGCGGATTTAGTACGATATCGAAATTTGGGTACTCATTTACTAAATCAGTTAAACTATATTCAAATTGCGCGACCTCACCTGGTAATAGTTCATGATTAGATAAAAACTCTTGATCATTAATACTGACTTTCTGAAAAAGAATCGGATAATCTGAAATATTTGTAAACTCCATTGTATAGTTATCATTTATAAGTATTGCATTATATGCTACGCTCATTATTCCACTGATATAATTTTCTGAGGATATAGTATGGATTAATATATGTCCTATACTCAATTTGATTGTTTCATTATCTTTACTAAAAATTAGATTGGATAAGTATTTCCCATTTAATTGAATATTTTCTGTTGTCTGTATAGTTAGAATTATTTTATCAATTAACTCATTTTCTGATGAAACAGATATCTCATGATCATTACCATTTAATTGAATATTATCATCAGTTTCAAAAGTAATATCCCATAATAAAAAATCATAGTTTTCCTTTTTTACAGAGTAAAATGTAAAATCGATAAATCCTTCATCAATTATAACAATTTGACCAACTTGTTTTCTTACATAAATACCTTTTTTGAAATCTTTATATCTATCATTGGATAAAATGAATACGCTTATTGATAGTACTAAGATTATGATTATAAAAATAACGGTAATAATCATATTATGTTTATTTTTTAGAAATCTCATTTTATTACACCTCTTGATATCTTTATTGCTGGTAGGAAAAATTAAAACTAGTAGGATAATTTTTTAGATATTATTGATAAACTAAATCTGTTCCTGCACCTTTGAATGCTCTTGCTGTACCATAAAATGTTGCAGGATTACCTGTGTTGACAAACCAAAATAAAATTCTCGATTGTGGCTGTACAACTTCTTTCAAATAGCCGATTTTTTTTAATGCTGTGTATGTATAAACATCAATTGATGTATTAGGTGGGCATACGACCTGCAAAGAGATCGTCTCAGAATAAGAAGCAGATACTTCAGCACCAATTTCTTTCTTAATCAAATCTGTTCCTGAACTTATCTTAGCAGATATCTCACCAGCTAATGATACGGTCGTTGATTGCGTTCTAGTGACTGTTGCATTTGTTGGATTACTTACTGTCCACCACAATTCTACATTGTCCTTAACAACGCTTATTGGTGTATAGGATGAATATTCTGTTAGTGAAACTTCAACTCTATAACCGAAGGTTAGTAGAAATCCCCAACCCCATCCACCAAAGATATCATCTCTATAGTAGACTTGTGTCGCATTATCACTACCAACATTGTACTTATGATTGGTATTTTCTGTTGCCTTATATCCTAATAAAAACATGGATATCATCAACGAAATAAAAATATATGTTTTAAATTTGCTCAAACTTTTTCCCCTTTTAGTATATATTGTTTAAACTATCCTTAGGTAAATATTAATAATTTTTCCTACACATCAAATACTTGATACCTAAAATGATGATGTATTACTGAAAAATAATACATCATACTCAATAATTAAAATATAAATAACTATAAAATCTTTATGCCAAACATAACTATATCTTTAGTAGATTAATCTCAACTGTTTAATATAAAAAAACATGCGACATCACTTGTTTATATAATTTAACATAGGTAAAAGATTTATTTTAATCAATAAAACTGATAATAAGTTCAAATCGGATTTGATAAAAACATATACCACCTTCTTTTTGATTACTTTTAGCTCAATGTATAGAAGTTTAACTTAAATTAATGTATTTGATTGGCTCAATAATAGTATAAAAGAAAAAATATGAATTCAAACGACATATATGACGTAATCTAAACTAATTTTAAGTTTTAATAGTCTGAAGTCTATATAGTATACCCTTAAAAACCAAACTAAAAATAGGTGAACATATATATCACAGTAAACGTTATAGACAAAGTATCGATCGAGACAATAATGCAGTAATCTATATTAGAAATAAAGGCTCATAACTACTTACAGTTAAAAAAATTGCATAAGTTATTAGAAACGTAGAAACTAAGGGGATAGTCTACTGATACACTAAAAAATACTTTTGAATGGGTAGTAAACCCTACTTCAAATATTAAGAGGTTAAGTGGTGGGTAATTCACTTTCTAATCACTTATGAAGTTTATAGCCTAGCACTAGTACATAACATAATTATAAAAAAAGCCTTAATTCACTTAAATTAAGACTTTATTTGAATAACTAATTAATTTGTTTTTACATCATTTAACATGCTAATGAGTTGGCTCATGACACTTTGAGAAAAATTAGCATAAGGTGTTCCTCTAAATAGTGGTGTATCTGGATAATAATCTAAGTAAGCACGCTTCCAGTTATTAAGCCATGCATCATCTTCTGCATAAGTTGTAATTTGATTATATGTATTTTCAAGTGGTGTTGCATAACCTACAACAGATGCATTTTCATAGGCATGATCAGCATCTAAGAAAAAGTCGATAAATAAGTGTGCTAAGTCCACATGTCTTGCTTTTTTAGGAATAACAAAACCATCTAAGAAAGCCATTGTATTATCAGGAATATAGATATCATAAAGCTTTTCATCATAATCCATACCCTCATCTAAATCCACATAAAGCATATCAAGGAAATCCCCAGTCCAAACAAATGCTAAATCTAGGTTATTTGCTTGAATATCTTTTTTAAGTGCATCATCAGCAAAGACGCTAAACTGTGCATCAATCAGTGCTTGTCTAGCTAATTCCAAATTAGAAATTGTTTGACCTTCTGATATATCACTTGGTAAAGCATTAGGGTTTAAATCTAAATATAACATCGCTGCAGCATAAGCATACTGTGCAACATCATACATTCCAACGCGATTGGTAGGTCTTAATGATTGATCAAAATATGCTTGCCATCCATATGTATCAAGTGCTGTTTCTAATCCTTCAACACGCTTATTATACATTAAACCAAAGGTACCCCAAAAGTAAGGAACAAAGTATTCATTACTACCAGGAGACATCGTACTCATAATGCCTTTTAATCCTTGCATATATGGATTATTTGTTTGATCATAATTAGATAATTTACTAAAATCAATGGTTTGAAGTAAATCTTGTTCAATCATCTTTTCAATCATATAATCTGAGGGTAATACTAAGTCAAATGCTGTTGTACCAGATTTTACTTTTGAATAAAATAATTCATTACTATCTGCAATAGAAATTGATACTTCAACATTATATGTTTCTTCAAATAGTAAGACTAAATCTTCATTAATATATTCACCCCAGTTTAAAATTAATAATTTTTCTGAAGTCGAACAGCCACCCATAATCATAAGTGATAAGGCTAAAAATGATAGTGCATATATTTTTCTAATCATTTCTTTTTACCTCTTTTAATGAATATTTGATAGACAGTTAAAAGTATTAAAGTTGTAAAGGTTAACAGTGTTGAAAAAGCATATACAGACGGTGTTAAACTCTTTCTACCAATTGAACCATAAATCCAAATAGATAGATTATCAAATCCATTACCCGTTGTATAATAACTAATAACAAAGTCATCAATACTCATAGTTAAAGCCAGTAACATTCCAGAAAATACACCCGATAGAATCGCAGGTAAAACAACTTTTAATAATGCTTTATATGGTTTAACACCTAAATCAAGTGCTGCATCCATTAAGTATGGATTCATCTCTTTTAATTTAGGTAGTACGCTTAATACAACATAAGGCATTGTAAAGAATAAGTGTGCTAAAACAAGCGTAACTGGTCCAAAAATATAAGGGAAAATTGGTAATAATAGTGAGAATACTAACATCAATGAAATACCAGATACAATATCCGCATTTAAGATCGGAATATTGTTTAATAACATTACTTGTTGACGTTTCTTCTTAGATAATGCATGAATACCTACTGCCATCAGTGTACCAAGCACTGTTGCTAGTAAAGTAGCTACTAAACTGGTTAATAACGTATTTACAATGGCATTGGTTAGACTACGGTTTGAAAACATTTGAAGATACCAATCCAATGTAAAATTCTCAAACTGGTTCACATTAGCTGATGAGTTAACGGATTGAATAAATAAAACAACAATTGGAACATATAATAATGCAACAATGAAAATAACTGCAATTAAACGTAACACTTTAAATACTTGTTTTGCTTTTGAATGATCTTTATAACCATAATCTGATAAATTTGCTTTTGGATAATTATGCGTCATAATAATGTTTCTCCTTCTTTATCAACTTTACTTACAAAGAAGATTGCAACAAATATAATCAGTAAGATTACAACGGATAATAATGATCCTAAATTATAATCCATATATCTAAATGCTTGTTCAATCACGTTACCAATTAATAAGATATTACCAGCTCCTAAAATCTCAGGAATTGCAAATCCACTCATAGAAGGTAAAAAGACAAGAATAGAACCGGTTGCTACCCCTTTAAGTGATAACGGTAAGACAACTTTAAAGAATTTTTGTAATTCCGTTAACCCTAAATCAAGTGCCGCTTCTTCAAGCGCATAATCAATTTTTTCTAGTGCTGTAAAAATTGGTAAAATCATAAACGGTAAATACGTTAACACTAAACCAACAATGACTGCAACCTCAGTACCCTTAAACACCATAAATGTAATATTGGTATTTAACATTGTACTTAAAATATCTGTAATGATATTATTTTCATTCATTAAGTTACCTAATGCTTCTGTTCTAAGTAGAAGATTTGACCACATCGGTAAAATAAAGATAGCCAGTACTAAAAACTTGTTTCTTAATTTTGATCTAAATACTGTATAAGCTACTAAATATCCTAATAATAATGAAACTACTGTAGTAATAACAGCAAAATAAATCGAATTAAATAAAGCAGTTAAAATAGATCTTTCTGCTAAAACATCTAACATAAACAAGCTGAATTCATAATTATCTAAGGATAATCCTTCAGTTCTTGAAAATGATAGAAAAACCATGACTAACATAGGAATTAAAGCTAATAACCCTAACCATACAATATATGGTATTGAAAGAAACTTAAACGGTTTGTTCATTATTTGAAACCTTCATTAAATGAATTTCATAAGCATCAATCTTTAATCCGATTTTATCGCCTACTTGGTAATTTTCATAAGTATTTACCATAAGTGATACACCGTTAACTAAGACATCTAGTTCATTATGAACACCTTTAAAGATACTTGATGTAACAACACCAGTAAGTTTAGCTTGATCTAAAGATACAACATCCCAGTCTTCAGGACGAATGACAACGTCAACAACTTCGTTATCATTAAATTCATAACCATTACAGTCAAAATTAACACCCATAAATGATACAACATTCTTTTTAATGTATGTACCAGGTAAGATATTTGATTCTCCAATGAATGTTGCAACATATCTATTTACAGGTTCATTATAAATATGTTTAGGTGTATCTAATTGTTGAATAATTCCATCCTTCATAACAACAATACGGTCACTCATCGTCATTGCTTCTTCTTGATCATGGGTAACAAAGATAAAAGTAATGCCTAATTTTCTTTGCATCTCTTTTAATTCATATTGCATGTTTTGTCTTAATTTTAAGTCAAGTGCAGCAAGTGGTTCATCTAATAATAAAATCTGTGGTTTATTCACTAATGCTCTAGCAAGTGCAACTCTTTGTTGTTGCCCACCACTCATATTATCAATTTTTCTATTTTCATATCCTGCAAGTTTAACCAGTGCTAAAGCTTCTTTAACAGCACCAGCAATCTTTTCTTTAATTAGGATATTTTGCTCTTTTGGTGATAAATTTAAGTCAATTTTAAAGAAATTAATTAAATACTTCTTATTTCTATTCTTTAATCCAAAGGCAACATTATCAAACACATTTAAATGTGGGAATAACGCATACTTTTGGAAAACAGTATTTAGTGGTCTGGCATATGGTGGTAAATCATTAAACACCTTGCCATTAATAATAATATCGCCAGAATCGGGTTTTTCAAATCCCCCAATCATCCGTAAGGTCGTAGTTTTTCCACAACCTGATGGTCCTAAGAGTGTAATAAACTCATTTTCAAAAATCTTCAAACTTAAATCCTTAACAATCAGTTCATTATCGAACTGCTTTACAACGTGGGACAATTCAATTAACACGTTTTGATTCACCAAAAATTCCTCCATATATTTTTTATATTACGATAAACAATTATATATCTTTTTTTAAAAATGTATACCAAAATGACCAAGAAAATATAAAGAAATTTTTATGAGCCTTTTATTATGGTAAAAACATGGATTTTATGTGTGTTTTTACCCTAAATTATTCGTACTTTAAAACAGTTATTGATCGCTTTATATAAATACTTTGACGATATTTTCTAAATAATATTTAAATTTTGTATTTTTCTACAAAAAAATCAACCACTTTTCGTATTAAAATTGTGGTTGATTTCTAAAATTTATAAGGTATCTATTTTAAATCCTTTTTAGTCTTTCTTTTGATAGATTCTTCTTTGATTCTCAATACATTTTAACTGTACCAATACTTCTTTATCTAATTCTAATACGATATCTTGTTTAATTGTGGTTGTAATTAAAGATTCGTAGGTTTTCATGTTTAGTTTTACACGGTTTTTAAGTAAGTTCTTATGGAAATCTTTATGTAATTGTTTTTTATAACCTCTCACTAATTTTCCGGTAAAGAACTCGGCAACCGCACCAGATCCATAAGAATACATACCGACTAAATCATTCGCCTTTAGTTTTCCATTTTCAAGTAAAGAAATTAAACTTAAGAATAATGATCCTGTATAAATATTACCAACTTCTTGGTTATATTTAATCGATGCTTGATAGTTTCTAAATAACTCTGGTTTTTCTGATTCATTTGTAATCATTTGTAAACTTCTTAATCCGATTTTTGAATATGGAATATGATAGATCAAGGCTTTAAAGTCATTTAATGTTTGATGTGTTTTTTCTTGATATCGGTTAAACGTTTCTTGAAACATCTTTTTATACATTTCATTTGAAAACTTACCATCAACTACAGCATAATCACTACCATTTGGTCTAAAAAAATCATAGATGTCCTCTGAATAAATACCATACTCATCATTTAAAACCATAATTTTAGGATTCTTAGCAATAATCATTGCAACCGCACCAGCACCTTGAGTTGGTTCACCATCAGAATTTAATCCGTATCTTGCAATATCTGAACCAATCACTAAAACCTTAGAGGATGGATTTTGTAAAATATGTCCTTTAGCAAAATATAATGCAGCAGTTACTGCATAACATGCTTGTTTAAGTTCGATTGCTCTGACTTCTTTTTTTAATCCTAATAAGCTCAATAAATGCGTGGATGCACTCTTAGAGTAATCATTACCAGTTTCCGTAGAAAAAAGTACTAAATCGATATCTTTAATATCTTCACTTTTCAGTATTTGAAGTGCAGCGTTTGCCCCCATCGATACTGGATCTTGACTAAGTGGTGCTACACTCATCTTTTTTTGTAATAAACCATTCGTATATTTGAGTGGGTCAACGCCTCTAGCTTTTGCTAATGTTTTTAAATCTAAATAATACTTTGGTATGTAAAAGGATATTTGGTTAATTCCTATTTTCATGAAATGCTCCTTTAAAATAAATGAAACGTGCAAAAAAATTATAACACAACACGAAGTATTTAGTAGTCTTTACGTGATATAATGTCAAGATACGAGGTGGATTATGAACAAACCAATGAACCAATTTTATAAAAAATCCGTTGAAGAAAGAAAAAACGCTTTAAAATCTATCAACTTATACGATCAATCCTTAGATATTAAAGCAGACGAGTCAGTTTTTAATAACCTAATAGAAAACTATATCACAACCTATGAAGTTCCACTAGGTGTTGCACCTGATTTCTTAATTGATGGAAAAATCTATCATATTCCAATGGCAACCGAAGAACCATCAGTTATTGCAGGTGCTTCTCATGCTGCTAAAATTATTATGCGTAATGGTGGATTTAAGATTGAATCCTTAGAACGTCTGATGATTGGACAAATCATTTTTAAACATGTTGAAAACCAAAATGCCTTAAAAAATTATTTAGAAGAAAATAAACAAACATTATTTGAGGTAGCAAATAAAGCACATCCAAGTATTTATGAACTTGGTGGTGGTTTAAAAGATTTTACTGTAGTTATTAAACCTCATGGATTTGTTACCTTATATGCAACAATCAACTGTCTTGATGCAATGGGCGCTAATACCATCAATACGATATTAGAAGCCTTGGCATCCTATATTACTTCAGACTTTAAAAGCGAAGTCTTAATGAGTATTTTATCGAATCTTGCTACTGAATCTTTAGTTACTGCTTCTGTTCGAATTCATCCAAACACTTTAAATCATAGTGAAACCATTGCAGATGATATCGCAAATGCATCACTTTATGCATCAATTGATCCTTTTAGAGGTGCAACCCACAATAAAGGTGTTATGAATGGTATTACAGCATTGATGCTTGCAACCGGTAATGATACCAGAGCAATTGAAGCTTCTGCACATGCATATGCATCCATTACAGGCAATTATTTACCACTGACTACTTGGACAAAGATGGATGGCTATTTAGTTGGTAAAATAACGATCCCACTACCGCTTGGTATCATCGGAGGTTCCATGGGTATTTTACCCAAGGTTAAACTCTCAAAGAAAATCTTAAACATTCAATCTGCTAAAGAATTAATGATGGTTGCTGCATGTTTAGGACTTGCTCAAAACTTTGCAGCACTTTATGCCCTAACAACTGATGGTATTAATAAAGGTCATATGAGGTTACATGCAAGAAATGTTGCCATCCAAGCAGGTGCTTTACCAGATGAGGTTACCAGTGTGGTTAACCACATGCTAAAAGAAAAGCGAATTACTGTGGAAGAGGCTAAAGCCTTCTTAAGTAATCGCTAACTTAATTAATTTCTAAATTTGGGTATCGTTCATGAAACGATACCTTTACTTTTAACATCGCTTCTAAATCAGCTAACATATGATAAAGTAATGCTCTAGTTTCAAATTCAGTTCTTGTTTTAGGTAATGCTTCTTTAGAAAAGTTAATTCTAAGTTGATTTAATTTTTCTAATCGATCAAAAGCCTTATTATCCTTACCGATTGCTTCTACAAGCTCTTTGATATAATCTGAGATGATCAATTGATAGGGATGTTTTTCTTTAATTCTTAAGGTGGCTTCATACATGGTATTGATAAAACTTAGTTGATTTTGCCGCATATATAAATAAGCTAAATAGCGATGATCATTTGAGAATAATTTATCCTTATCTTTTTGTTCTGCTTTTCTAATAACATCTTGAATACCTTGATTAATCAATTCATAATGCTTCATAAAATCTTTAAAATCTTCATTTGATTTAAGTATAATCGATAGCATAAATAAATGGTCTTTAATCATTAAATCCACTTTACTGACATATCGATTTAATTCCTTATTAAAGTCACTTGGATATAACATACTTATAACTATAGCTACCCCAACACCAAGTGTAATAATTCCAACCTCTTCTAATAAAAACATGACATCAAACACACCAAATTCAAAAACATGTTTTGCTAGTACTAAGCTTGGTACTAACCCAATTTCAATTTTAAATATAAAAGACGATGCAATGAAAATCACTAGAAACGTCATAAGTCCAATTAAATTAAAGCCAATCAAACTCAATATCAGGGTTGAAAGTATTAAACCATATACCACATCAATATATCGTTTAATACCATTGGATAATGTATCTGTTTTAGTAAGTGATACTGATAATATCCCAATAGTACCGACTAAAATATAATCCTTCATACCAAAAAGATATGCAAGACTTGCAGAAATGATTGCTACTAAAACTAATTGAATTGTCGTATGAATGATTTTTTTAGCCATTAAAGATAAACCTTAGATGCCAAATATAGATCTGCTAAAACAATTGCTAATGCATTTTCTAAAATGATTCCGGCACGTCTAACAATTGCGACATCATGACGTCCCTTAACTTCAAATTCCGTTGATTCATTGCTTTTTAAATTAAATGATGTTTGAGCTTTCTTAATGCTTGAAGTTGGCTTAACAAAAACCTTAACTACAATATCATTACCATTAGATATACCACCTGAAACACCACCTGAATGATTGGTTAATGTATGTCCTAATTCATCTACATATACATCATTAAATTCAGACCCTTTAAGTTCAACACCATCAAATCCAGTACCAATTTCAACACCTTTAACAGCCGGTATTGAAAACATCATTTCACCAATTTTTGAGTCTAATTTTTCAAACATTGGTTCCCCTAATCCAACAAAAACATTTTTAACACGAACCTCAATAATACCACCCACTGAATCACCTTGATTTGCAATCTCTCTTAGGTAGTCATCTAATTGGTCCATATCTTTTAAGCTACCTACTTGTATTAACTGATGACTAAACTCAAATGGTAACATCTGTTTAGCAATACTTCCGGCTACAACAATTGGTGTAGTTAATCTTCCAGAAAATCTACCACCACCTCGATAATCGTTAAACCCTTGATACTTTTTAAATGCTACATAATCCGCATGCCCCGGTCTTGGTTGATTCACCAAATGTGAATAATCTTTTGAGATCACATTCTCATTTTTAATCATGACATGAATTGGAGAACCTGTTGTATATTCATTAAAAATACCTGATGTAACAATCAGTTCATCCTTCTCAACTCTAGGCGTAGTACCTACTGCACCAGGTCTTCTTAAAAGTAAGTCTGCTTCTATTTTTTGCCAATCAATCTTTAATCCTGGTAATACCCCATCAATAACTACCCCAATTGCATCTTGATGTGATTCACCATATAAAGTTATTTTAAATAGTTTTCCGTAAGTATTCATCAAAAGCCTCCCTTATTTCCTTAAACCCAATTAACTTTTGTATATCTTTTTGATTAAACCATATATTTTCTGCAACCATTGCTTGAATAATCAACATATCTAAACCATTAAAGGAATTCTTTCCATCATGCATTAACTTTGTTTCTTTAGGATTATAGATTAAATCAATGACTAACTTATCTTTAACATATTTAGCTTCTAGTGGTGATTGATCGACTAAAGGATACATTCCAACCGGTGTTGTATTGATAATGACATCATAATCAGAGGCTTTTAAATCTTCATACAACATTATATGTTTAAATGCTTGATCAACTATCTTAGTCCTTGATACAACAATAGGTTCGATCGCTAAATCCATTAAAACCTGATACACAGCCTTAGAGGCTCCACCAGAACCTAAGATAATAACTTTTTTGTTACTTAAATCAATCATGTTTTGATCAAGTAGCCCTTTAAACCCATCATAATCTGTATTATCACCATAAACCTTACCATCTTTTAAATATACGGTATTCACAGCCTTAATCTTTAATGCTTTATCCGATATCACATCTAAATATGGCATAATGGATTCTTTATAAGGAATCGTTACATTAAAACCATAAATCTCATGACGTTTTAACTTTGAAATAATCGTTTCTATCTGTTTAATTTCTTTAATAGGAAATAATTTATATTCTAAAAATACACCTTTTTCTTGTGCAATGATTTCATGTAACTTAGGCGAGTATGAATGACTTAAAGGATACCCAACTAGTCCAAATATTTTCATTTTTCCATTTCCTTAGAAATATCCATAAACTGTTTAAAAATCTTTTCAAAATAAGGCCAATCACTTAAATTTTTAACTAAAGCCTTTTTACTTTCTAACACATAAGCTTCTCTTTTAGGATCATGAATTGGTAAGTTATTAGCAAGCTTATAAGCACCAATCTTTCTAACAACTTCAAACCTTTTTTCTAACAATTTAACTAATTCATGATCAATTTCATCTATTGTTTTTCTATATTGTTCAAGACTCATTTAAATTCACCACCCAATCGAATAAACTCATTAAAGAATGTTGGATAACTCTTAGATACTACAGTTTCATCATCTAGTGTAATTGGCTTTGTTGAACGAATGGATGCAATTGCCATGGCCATTGCAATTCGATGATCTTTATAGGATGAAACGGATGCTTCTTGATTAAAATTAGGAACGCCATGAATCTTAACAGTATCATCATGCACTTCTAATTTTACACCTAACTTTGTTAAGTTTTGAATCATTGCATCTAATCGATCAGATTCTTTTATTCTTAATCTAGATGCATTTGTTATGGTTGTAACTCCAGAACTTAAAGCACCTAATACCATCAGTATTGGACCTAAATCAGGTATTTGACCAACATCAATTGTAATACCTTTTGTTTGACTAGGAATAACCTCATAACCATCTTTAGTATCATGAATGACTCCACCCATTTGTCGAACAATATCAATGATTGCTCTATCCCCTTGTAAGCTATCTTTTCTTAAACCTTTAAGTTCTAATCTACTACCAATAATACCTGCAACAACAAAGAATGCTGCACCACTAAAATCACCTTCAACGTGTGTTTTAATCGGTTGATAAACTTGATTACCAGGGATCATAAATGTATTGTTTTCATACTTAATCTTTATTCCAAATTGTTTTAACACATCCAGAGTTAAATCCACATA
>DHEJ01000005.1:12138-12964 GCA_002399815.1 Acholeplasmataceae bacterium UBA4853 | reverse complement strand
AGTGGTAATGCATAAAGAAGACCAGTAACAAATTGACTAGAAACATTACCTGGCATATGATAAATGCCACTTTGAAGTGGTCCTTGAACTTCAAGTGGTAACCACTGATCTTTAGGATGATTAAATACATAGTTATCTTTAAACATATTTTGATAAATTTCTTGAGTTCTTACGGGTAACAAGCCTTTACCAACAAAGGTAATCTTTTCATTTAATAGCATTGCTACTGGAATTAAAAATCTTAAAGTCGAACCTGATTCAAATGCATCAATCACATCATGAACTTTCTTAAGTTTTGATCCAGTAATCTTGTTTCCATCAATTTTTGCACCTAAAGAAACCATTGCTTGTTTGGTTGCAACTAAATCATCTGAGCTTAATACATTATCAATTGTTGAAACACCTTTAGCTAAAGAAGCTGCAAGGACATAACGATGCGACAATGATTTAGATGAAATAATTGTAATATCTCCGGTTAATTTTTTTGGAATTAATGTAATCATTTAAACTTCACACCTTTAACGATTTCTGGTTGTTCTAACGCTTTAATAAAGATGAAACTTAATCCACCATCACTTTGTTTTTTATCATTTGAAATATAACTTAAAAACATCTCTTTTTTCATTAAGGGTTCTTTAACTAGTTCTAAACGAATAAGAATATCTTTAACTTCTTCATATAAGTACTTAGGTGTAATCCCTAAAGCAATACCTTCAGATAAACTCATTAACATACCATATGAAATCGCAACACCATGTTTAATTGCATAATCATAATGTCTTTCAATAGCATGACCAAAGGTATGACCAAAGTTTAAAAACATACG
>DHEJ01000005.1:5533-11934 GCA_002399815.1 Acholeplasmataceae bacterium UBA4853 | reverse complement strand
TTTTTTAAATACTCATATAAAGAAACATCACCAATAATACCAGCCTTTAGTACTTCAGCTAATCCGTTTTTATATTCTAATTTAGGTAAAGTATCAAGTAGTTTAGGATCAATAATAACCTTTTGAGGATTCTTAAATACCCCTACCATATTTTTACCTTCTTTAGTATCAATACCGGTTTTACCACCAATGGATGAATCAACCATTGCAAGCAATGTTGTAGGTATTTGAATAAAGTTTACGCCTCGGTAAAGTGTTCCAGCAACAAACCCTGCTAAATCACCTACAACCCCACCACCAAATGCAACTAATAAATGATTTTTCTTCATTCCTTTATGAATTAAAGAAGATACCACCTTTTCATACATCGCATAAGATTTTGAAGTTTCAAACGGAGGTATTACAACATATTCCACTTCAAAATCAACTAAAATAGTTTTTAATTTTTCACCATAAATTAAAAACACATTTTCATCTGTAACTACAAATAGTTTTTTCAAATCATAAACATCGCGAATGTGTTCATTGAGTGCATCAAAACTATTCATTTCCACCAAAATATTATATTCATTCATATTTATTAACATCAAATGCAATCCTCTTTTCTTTAGATTCTTTGAGCATCTGTTTAATCTTTTTTGAATCGTTGTTTATGATACTTTGTTTGATATCATTTAAAACTTGTATGAACTCATCTGTTTTTTCAATTAATGCATCTTTATTATCTAAAAACAACTCTGTCCACATATCTTCATTAATTTTAGCAATTCTAGTTAAATCTCTAAATGAGTCCCCAGTCGCATCCTTAGTATGATCTACTTTATCTATCAACATTAACCCTACTGCAAGTAAATGTGTTAACTGTGATGTATGGGCAATCAAATGGTCATGTTCATATGGACTTAAAACGGTGATTCTACCAAAGCCTAAATCTTTACCTAATTTTTTTATGATTTCAATATCTGATGCATTCGAATAAGGTGTATCTACAACTAAAAAGTTTGCATTCAAAAACATCTTACTATCAATGTTAGCATAACCGGATTTTTCCTTACCAGCCATCGGATGATGTGAGACATATCGTATGCCATTAGGAAATAATTGAATCACTTCTTTAACCAGATGTTCTTTTGTTCCTGCTAAATCTGTAATCAATTGCTTCTTAAAGTATTGTTTATGTGTATTTAGAAAATGAATATTTTCTTTAGGGTAAAGTGCCAGTATCACTAAATCAGCAGATGCTAAATCATTAAAATCGCTACCCTTAATCAGTCCATCATTCATCGCTTTGTGAACAACATCATTTTTATGATCATAACCAAAAACTTCATAGTTCTTATCCTTTAAACCTAAAGCATAAGACCCACCCATTAATCCTAATCCGACAATAAATACTTTCATCTGTTTAATTTTTTATCTAAAACAGTAGATAATTTTTCTAATCTTTGCATCATATGATCAAATTTAGCCGGTTTTAAACTTTGAGCTCCATCACTTAATGCATTTTCAGGGTCATGATGAACTTCAACAATAATACCATCTGATTCAACAGCTAATGCTGCCATAGATAAAGCTTCAATCATTTCCCATTTACCTGCAGCATGAGACGGGTCAACAATCACAGGTAAATGTGATAATTCTCTAATTGCTAAAACAGCTGAAATATCTAATGTATTTCTTGTATATTTTTCAAAAGTTCTAATACCACGTTCACATAAGATGACCTTTTCATTACCTGAAGCCATAATATATTCAGCACTCATCAACCATTCTTCAATGGTATTACTTAAACCTCTTTTTAAAAGTACTGGTACTTTAGTTTTCCCAACCGCTTTTAAAAGGTCAAAGTTCTGCATATTACGGGCACCAATTTGAATGATATCTGCATATTTAACAAATTCATCCAGATGCTCAGTACCCATTAACTCAGTAACAATCGCCATACCAAGTTCATCAGCCACTTTACGCATCATCTTTAAACCTTCAATACCTAACCCTTGAAATGCATAAGGTGAAGTTCTTGGCTTAAATACGCCACCTCTTAACACTAAGGAACCAGAATCCTTTACCGCTTTAGCAATTATTCTTAATTGTTCTTCTGATTCAACACTACATGGACCTGACATAACAACAAAACTACCATCGCCAATTTTTACACCATTTTTTAATGTAATAACGGTTTGTTCCTTCTTAAATGCTTTACTAGCTAATTTGTATGGACTACTAATTCTAGTAACATTCTCAACCCCGGAAAACACTTTAATTTGGTCCATATCTAAAGATTTCACATCACCTAAAATGCCAAATAACACCAAATCAGCACTCGATGCATCTTTAATTCCAAATCCTTTTTTAATTAAATAATTCTGTAAATGTTTAACCTCATCTTGGCTAACATTTTTCTTCATTTGTACAATCATTTTCTCTCTTACCTTTCTTGTAAAATAAAACTCCTTAAAGGAATTTAGCCCTTAAGGAGTCATAATCATCGATTGTTTATGCTTGGGTAACATTCCTTATACACTCTATATCACTATAAAAAGGAATGCATCGTATGCAGGTTCCTTTTACATCTGATAATAGTAATAATAAGCAAATGTTTGAAACATATAATACCAACTTTCTGTTGTTGTTAATATACTATCACAACTAGAAATAATTTACAATCAAAAATAATTATTTATGTTTAAGAATATAACCAATAGCAATTGCCTTAGGTCCACAATGTGCACCAACAACCGGGGTTAAATAGCTTGTAACTATCTGTCTTTCTGGATATTTTTCATGCACCAAATCACTAATCATTTGAACCCCTTCATCATTATGAGCATGAGAAATAAAGGTGATAACATCTTGATCCTTGGTTGCTTCTAAATATAATTCAACAATTCTATGGATTGCTTTATTAGTTGTTCTAATCTTTTCAATCGTTTCAACTTTCCCAACTTTATCAAGGGTTAATACCGGCTTAATCTTTAAAACAGTACCAATTGTTCCATTAATCTTAGATAAACGTCCATTTTTAACTAAATATAGTAACGTATCTACAGCAAAATACATTTTATTATTATCTCTAATAAAATCAAGAACACTTAAAACCTCTTTAATATTAGCACCTAAATCAAACATCTTATGTGCAGTTAATGCCATATATGCTTCAGGATATGCAAGTGTTTTTGAATCATATACATGTACTTTAATTTTAACATCTTTACTTAAATGAACAATTGCATCATGAAGCCCAGATAATGGTTTTGCAATCGTAATGACTAAAACATCTGTAAACCCTTCTTTTTCTAATCGTTCAAAAGTTTCCATCATATAACCTAAAGATACATAACTGGTTTTAGGTGTATTATTTGGTTCCTTTTTTAGTCTATCATAAAAATCTACTGCATTGATCTCTGTAAAATCATCGAAGGATTCACTCCCAAAATGAATTTTACTTCTAAAAATTTCAATCTCTTTAGAATACACAACATAATCAAGTGCAGCATTCGAACATACAATTACTTTGACTTTATGTTTCATTTTTTATCTTTAAGTAAATCTCTAATTTCAGTTAAAAGTAAGACATCTTGAGGGATAACTTCTTCTTTAACTTCCTCTTTATGTAATGCTTTTTCAATCGCTTCTAAACGTGCATTTTCTTCATCAATAAGCTTTTGTTCAATTTCTTTACGTTTAATAATAAAGAACAATACTAAGTAAATCGCAAAAGCAATAATTAAGAATTCTAAGATCACTTGAATTAGGTTTCCATAACGAATATACACATTATTCCATTGACTAATACCGTCAATAACCACTTGTGCTCCATTATCATCAAGTACTGGTTTACTGCTAATTAATGCTTGTAGATCTCTAAATTCTACACCACCTAATAACACACCAATTGGCGGTAAAATGATATCATTGACCAAACTGGTAATAATTTTACCAAATGCTCCCCCAATGACAACCCCAACAGCTAAATCAACTACATTTCCCTTCATAATAAAACTCTTGAAACCCTTTAAAAAGCCTTTTGCTTTAGCTCTTTTTGGTAATTTAGTTACCTTTTCCATACTATTTCTCCTTTTTATTGATTTGTAAAATAGTCTTTACTTATATCATATCAAATATTCATCAAAATTGCTTGATTGCTCATAAAAAAAGCACACTTATTTGTGATAAGGGTGCTTTCTTAAAATTGCTTTTGCCCGGTATATTTGTTCGACTAAAATTAAACGCATGAGTTGATGTGGGAAAGTCATTTTAGAAAAAGATACTAATAGATTTGCTCTTTTCTTGACCTTACTAGATAATCCCCAAGAACCACCTATGATAAAACACACATTAGGACTTTGGAATGTCACAATCTTATCAAGGGTACTAGCAAACACTTCACTAGACATCATTTCACCTTCAATTGCTAAGGCGATTACATATTCATCCAAAGATATTTTTGATAAAATATTTTCTCCTTCTTTATCCATTCCTAAACTATCTTTTTCATCGTTAATCTCAACAATTGAAACATCTTTCATTTGCTTCAGATAGTCATTTAGTAACTCTAATATAGCTTTTTGTTTAATCTTACCAACACCGATGATTTTAATCTTCATAACTTAATTCCCGGTAAAGATTCTTGAGATGCAAAAAAGACATCAATTTTAAGTAAATCCTCAATACTATCAACAATCGCTTTTTCAATATCAAAATGGTCATTACAATCCTCACTAATATGTGCCACAACCCACTTAGCATGCTTAGTTTGAACCAGTTTATTCATAAGTGATGCAGCATCTTCATTAGATAAGTGTCCTTGTACACCAAGGATTCTTTGTTTTAATGAAAATGGTCTACCAGAGTTTAATAACTTTTTAGGATCATGATTAGACTCTAAAATATATAAATCTGCATCTTTTAAAACATCAATATAACTTTGATCAACATATCCAGTATCTGTTAATAAGACAAATGTTTTATCTTTCCATATGAACTTAAAACCGACCGGTTCACTTGCATCATGTGATAGCATAATCGGTAAAACCTCGAATTGATAATAATAAAAAGGCTCATCAGCTCTTATAATTTCAACCCTTGGTAATAAATCCTTAACCTCTTGATTTAAGGCATCATAGGTACCTTTTGTCAGATAAACATCTTCAATAATCCCTGATTTAAGCAACCCTTTTAACCCATAAATATGATCGTGATGCTCATGTGTTAAGAAAAGTGTTTTAGCCGAATGAATGTCTTCACCATAGTTTTTCATCTTAGAAACAATTTTTTGATAACTAATTCCTGCATCGATAAAGAATGAAACGACCTCGTTTTTAACAAAAGTAACGTTTCCCTTCGAACCAGATGCTAATACAAATACTTCCATAATTTTCACCTAACACTATTGTAACACACAATAATAAAGGTGTGTAAGTTGATATAAAAACCATGATATTTATATCATTACTTTTAAAAAGTGGTTGCAATAGACCGTAAAAAATGCTATATTATATGTGCTGTATTTTTTTAAACACATTTAAGGAGTGAAACGCATACATGAATTTATTAAAAACGTTATTCTCAGCAAAGAAACTCGCTATTTTTTTATTAGCACTAGTTTCAATGCTAGTCTTGGTGGCTTGTAATCAACCAACAGGAACACCCTATGGAACAATCGGGGACGATACATATTTACAACTCGGAGACTACAAGGTAACCGAAAAACAACTATACGATCAATTAAGAACGTCATCGTTGAATAGATTAACAACTTACATTGACGAAATTGTATTTGCAGATGTTGTTTTAAACGCTGCGAATCTATCTGAATTTGAGGTTACTGCATTTGAACAAGAAATTAATACGGCACTGTTCTCATCTGCAACCATTAAGGCTAAAGATATTAGCAACTACTCGGATAGTCAAATCGCTCAACGTATACTATCATTTGCTGATTCGTTTGTAATCACTAATCCGGGCACTGATAAAACAGCATTCATCAACTTTTTAGATGATGTTGTTGCTGATGTGATTGCAAGAGCTGAAGCAGTTTCATTTGATGAAGAAGCTGACTTTGTATTTGGTTATATGAACAAAGTTGCATATCCAACTGCAAGCTCAATCATCGATGCATTATTCGAACAATACCGTGTGGCAGTAGCTAAAAAAGTTTATGCTAAAGGTTTGTTAGGTAATGTTGTTGGTGAAGGTTTAGATGGCGAAATCAATGATGAAGAATCAAGCGTATACATTTCAGAAGCAAACGCTGTGACTCAATATAAAAACGCGATTGCTGGTAGATATGATACTTCTGCTTTAATCATTAAATTCAGTTCAGTTAAAGAACATGAAATCGCTCGTTACAAATATGCTATTAAATCAAATGCTCGTGGAGACTGGTACCAATTACCAAA
>DHEJ01000005.1:0-5372 GCA_002399815.1 Acholeplasmataceae bacterium UBA4853 | reverse complement strand
TCACATGCTAAAGCAGCAACTATCTTAGTTGATGATTTAAATATGGTTCAAGGTAGTTTCACTACTGTTGACTATAGAACAAGTGAGTTTGCTACATATTATGCTAAATATACTTTAAACTCTTCAACTGACCAAACATTAATTCTTGATGACTCAGCTGATAACAATGAAGTATTAGCAGTATTCTTACAAATCTATGATGATTTAAATGATACAACATATGCTCAAGACTTAGCAAATGCTGTAATTACTCGTAGCCAATTAGAAGCAGCATTCACTTATAAATATACAGATGCAATTCTTGCTAATGCTACTGAATTAAGAACAAACTTATATAACATGGATTCCGATGTTTTATATGACAGTGGTAATGGTGTTGATGAAGATGGTAATCCATATGCAAAACCCTATTCACGTCAAGTACAAACATTTGAAAGCGTGCCTTACTTAGTATTCTTATTTAACGATGAGCGTGCAAATGATGAAGATGTTTTAGATGAAACAGATTCAGAAAAAGTTGTATTTGCTGACAATGCAAATGCTCAAGCAATTAAACTTGAAGCATATGAAGCATTAATTGAAGCAAGATTTACTGCTGCTTATGTTCAAAGTAAAGTTACTGAAAAGTATGAAGATGTACAAGTAGACATTTATGATCCATTAATTCGTGAATTCTATAAGAACCAAAATGAATATAAAGGTTCAACAGGATTTAATGGTAACGACGTTGTTGCTACTGTAAACGGACAAGATTTAACTGTTGATGCTTATTATGAAAGTTTAGAAGAAACATTAGGATTATCTACTGCGCTTGATTTAATCTTCATGCAAAAATTAAGAGAAGAATATGCTTCAGAAATCACAGATAAAGATATGGAAGATTTTAGAAAACAATTCGAAGATCAATATGTTAATCCATTCTTAGCTGGTCAATACGAATCAGCAGGTTTCCCTGCAACTCTTGGTTTAGATAACTTCTTATTATTAGGATTTGGTGCATGGGCTCGTGATGGCCGTAGTGCTACTGCTGATGCTATTGATAAAGTGTTTGTTCAAACTGAATTAAGAGACTTATTCGGAAATGACTTAACTGTTCACTTCGAAGACAATACACCAACAAATAACATTTATACTAAATTTGCTCAACTTGCTAAAAACTTACGTGATGAACAAGTTAGCATTACTGCTTCTCACTTATTAATCTCTACTGACTTTGACTTTGATGGTAAACCAGATAATCCAAATGACTTAGACCAAGCAGAACGTGATGCATTAGAAGTATTAGTTTCAAGTTTAATTGTTGAAATTAACAAACGTGCTAAACTATCTTCTACTATGGAAGCTGGATTACAAGCAGTTGTAACTGCATATAACGCTGGTACAAGATACGAATTAACAACTGTAACATTACCTGCTAACCCAACTCCAGAAGAAATTATGGATTATATCAATAACTACAACCGTGAAGACGTTTGGGTTCCATATAAAAAAGCTGGTTTACAACTTCAATATCAATCATTAGGTGAAATCTCTAACCAGACAAACTTCCCAACTCAACAATCAGGTCTTGATGTTGACTTCTACGAATATGCATTACAACTTGCTAATTACGTA
Organism: Acholeplasmataceae bacterium UBA4853; assembly: GCA_002399815.1. Lineage (GTDB taxonomy): Bacteria > Bacillota_I > Bacilli_A > Acholeplasmatales > Acholeplasmataceae > Acholeplasma. The sequence goes on along the minus strand of DHEJ01000005.1, from coordinate 3,758 downwards.
AAAGCTGAAGTTACTGAAGTTGTTGGTGGTGTAGAACCTACTAAAGAAGAAATGGTTGCTCGTGCTAATGCATTATTACCATTATACGCACCAGCATCAATTACTACTGCAAACACAATCTTATCAGATGGTAACTCAGTTGTACGATCAGGATTCGGATGGCACTTAATCTTAGCAACTGGTTATACACACCCAGATTCCGCTAAATTAGAAGCAATCTCAACAAGCGAAATTGCTGAATATACTTCTAAGATTGAAAACCCATATAACACATCAGCTAAATTAGTTGGTTACAACAATGATTCAAATAATCTAACTTGGGAACAAATCTTAATCTTCATTGAAGAATCAAAAGAAGAAACAGGTGTTGTTACATTACCTACATCTGTTCAAACTGCAATTACTAAATACTTTAGTACAATTAAGTCACAATCATATTATGACTCATCCTATGCACAATTAGAAATCGCATTCCTATTCATCTTCGATGGTAATGTTGTATTACAAGATAGTGCTATGAATACTAAACTACAAGTATTACGTCAAGCAAACTTTAACCAATTCTTCAACTATGCATACTTCGAAGGTATCGATGGTACAGGTTCAACAATCTATGACCGTGCTTACAATGCAGAATATGCAGCATCTTATGGAGACTTCTTCACAGTCTTACATGGTAATTAAATCATACAAATGAACTGGATAGTTAAATCTATCCAGTTTTTTTATACATGAAACTCCATAAAAAAAACCTCTTTCGAGGTTTAGTTTAAAATTTAGGTTTATAGAAACGCATTTTATCAAGGACCGCAATGGACTGAGTAAACTCACCACTGTTTGTCTCTTTTAATGCTGTTTCAAGTTCGGTGAATTTAGAATCCATGGTATCAATAAACCATAATAATAATGCTTCACCGGTTTGAGGCTTTTTAGGAGAACCAAAGTTTAGTTGTCCATGATGCGATACAATTAAGTGTTTTAGTAATAACACTTCTTCACTTTGTTCGTAACCTAATGTAACAGCAATCTTTTCAACTTCAATAGATGCCATAACTAAGTGACCAATCAGTAATCCTTCTTTAGTATACTCACCATCGACACCAGTCATTTCATTAATCTTAGAAATATCATGTAAAATGGTTGCTGCAAACAATAGATCCTTATTTAAATAACTATATACCCCTAACATAGCTTCTGCCACTTTTAACATGGTTAAGGTATGATATGCAAGACCACCCACATATGCATGATGGAACTTGGTTGCTGCAGGATGCATGTAGTATAAGGTATCATACTTTTGATATAAAGCCTTAGTAACATCATGTAGTATCTTATTTTCTATTTTATTTAAATATCCTTCAATACCAACTCTAATCTCATTTAAAGGTAGTGGGGCAAAATCATAGAATACAGAAATCAAACGGTTCATTTCATCTTTAGAAATATCTGCATTTTCAAGTGGAACCATGTCTTTAGCTTTGTATTGAGTTACATCTTCTCTTAAGAAACTATCGAGTTCAAAGACATAAACCTTACCAACTTGAAGTAATTGATCATCACCTAATGTTAACTTAACATTGAAATGTGCTTTATTCTCAAGAACTAACGATGCATTACAATAGTTTGCACCTTTATTAATTGATTCAACTTTACCGATTATTTGATCCATACTAACCCCTCTTTTTTTCTAAATACTTTGTTAAACTCTCTTTAGTATTTAAAACGTGTTTCGTTAACACATCATTAATCATTTCTTTTTTTAGATTACCTAACCAAGAACCAGCTTTTTTATTCATAATCGTCATAATTTCTTGACTACTTAATGCAAGATCTAATTCAGACTTAATTGGTAATTCATCATAAACTTTGGTAATAATCTTTGATAAGTGTTTACTCTTACCTAAATAATAGTTTACCTTATTTGCTAGTAAACAGGTTTCTAATCCATAGTGATATAACGTTACATTATCAACCATACCAGGAACCTTTAATGCAACTTCACTAGCCTTTAAATACTTATGGCGATGGATATTAGAAAATGTCCATACGCTAGGAATAACACCATTATTTAATGTAAATGATAATGAAAAGAATGTATCAATAAAAGGCATTTGTTCAAGTTTAGATGTAAATAAAATACCTTTTTCTAATCCTGGTAGTACTTCATGAATTCTTGTTTCTACCATTGTTTCTAATGCAAGCTTTAAATATTTTCCTTGAAGAATCTTAATTAATTCAGCATGAACTCGTTCATTGGCTAAATTAGCAATCAATAAACGATGATCCATCATAGCTTGTTTTGTCTTAGGTTCAATACTAAATCCTAATTTGGATTGGAAATAAAGTGCTCTAAGAATTCTTAAGGCATCTTCATTAAAGCGTGCATTTGGATCTCCAATTGCACGAATCACTTTATCATGAATATCTTGCTGACCACCAATATAATCATATATATTTTGACGTTCATCCATCAAAATACCATTCATTGTAAAGTCTCTTCGCTCGATATCATCTTTAACTTCACTCGAATAAATCACGGAATCCGGATGTCTAAAATCACAGGTTGGTCCATCTTTTCTAAATGTTGTAACTTCAAATTTATAATCTTCATAAAGTACAGTTACTGAACCATATTTTAAACCGGTTGGAATTGTTTTAAATAACTTCATAACATCAAAGGGTTTAGCATTGGTCGTAATATCAATATCACTAAATTCTTTTCTCATTAAGAAATCTCTAACAACACCACCAACTAAGTAAGCTTGATAGCCATTTTTCTTTAAATCTCTAATTAACTTTTTAGCGACCATTAAACTCATAATTTTCCCTCTTTGCTGCTTTAGTTTTCAAATAATAAACACTATTAAATATTATATCAAATTCTTAGCTTTTTTCCAAAAACATAAGGAAAGTTTGTGATATACTTTTCTTAGGTGATATCTCATGTTTCAAATCAAACAAAGTGTTGAACACAGCTTAATCATAGAAAAATCTGAATTTATAGCCATGATTTTTCCTGTAGAATCTACTAGTGATTTTTTACCCATCTTAAAACAAATTAAAAAGAAATTTCCAAAGGCTAATCACTATTGTACTGCTTATGTCCTTGAAAATACACAAGGTTCAAGTGACGATGGAGAACCATCTGGTACGGCAGGCATCCCAATTCTTGAAATGCTTAATCAACGGTTACTTAAAAATGTATATGCTGTTGTTGTTAGATATTTTGGTGGGATCAAACTTGGTAGTGGTGGTTTAATTAGAGCCTATGCTCAAGCAACTAAAGAATGCATCCAAAAATTAGAATTATTTAAACAAGTATTATCCACTGAATATGAAGTGACTTTTAGCTATGAAAAAATTAACTTAATGGATCAATTATTTTCAAATCACATTCTAGATAAATCCTATTTAACTGATGTAACTTATACACTATCATTTATTGACGATGAAACTTTATTAGATACAAACAGTCATTTATTTAAAAAAATCATAAAAAAAGGAACTAAAGAAATTTTAGTTCCCTGGAAATAAATCTATCATATCTAAAATGAATTTTCCTAACAAATAACTACTTAATACACTTAAGATAATATATGCTAAATGAATCTCAATCTGACGATACTTTTTAAAGTATTTTTCTATTTCTAATGCTTGAAGAATTCTAAAATTGGCATAAAATCCAACTACAAAGATACCCCAAAACACTAAATATCTGACTAAATCATTCATTATTTTGTCCCAAATAAACGGTCTCC
>DHEJ01000032.1 GCA_002399815.1 Acholeplasmataceae bacterium UBA4853 | reverse complement strand
CTTGGAATGACGACAAATAGAGGGGATTTACTTTCTCATTTAGGGTTTGCTTACGATTTAGCATCGATGATTAAAAAGGAAGTTAAACTACCTAAAACAACGTTTAAAGAATCTAAATTAAAAAACGATATTGAAGTTAAAATTAATTATGATCGTTGTTTATCATATGAGGCAAGAGTACTTGAAGTTACTGTTAAAGATTCTCCTTGGTGGTTAAAGAATGCATTAATTCAAAGTGGTATTAGACCAATTAATAACGTAGTTGATATTACAAACTATGTATTAATCACATATGGTACACCACTACATGCATTTGATTATCAAAAGGTAGATTCAAAAGAGATTGTTGTTAGAAATGCTTACGAAAATGAAGAAGTTTATACTTTAGATGATGAAAAAAGAGTTTTAGATGAAACAGATATTGTCATTACCAATGGTAAAAAACCGATTGCATTAGGTGGTGTGATGGGACTAGCAAATAGTGCAATTGATGATCATACACATAAGATTATTTTAGAAGCTGCACTATTTGATAAACAAAACATCTTAAAGACTTCTACAAGACTTGGTTTAAAAAGTGATTCTTCATTACGTTTTGAACGTGGGGTTGACCAAAGTAGAGTACACCTTGGTTTAGAAGCAGCAACTGAACTTTTAACTAAATATGCACATGCTAAAGTTTATGAAGGTATTTCAAAAAGTGTTGCTAAACTTGAGGAAAATCCAAAGATTTTATTAGATATGAATAGATTAAACGCTAAGCTAGGTTTAAATCTAACTAAGGATCAAGTCATTTCTTTACTGAAACGATTAAATTATCAAATAACCGGTAAGAAAGAGATGTATGTGAGTGCACCTTTATATCGTAAAGATATCTTAATTGAAGCAGATATTGTTGAAGAGATTGCACGTATATATGGTTATGATCAAATTCCTAATCATTTCTTAGCAATTCAAAATCAAGGTAAATTAACTCATGTTCAACAAAAACTAAGAAATTTAAAACATACACTTGCAGGACTTGGCTTTAATGAAGTGATTAATTATAGTTTGTTAAGTGAACAAGAAGTTACCGAGTTTCCTTTGATTGGTGAACCAGTAAAACTATTAATGCCGATGAGTGAGGATCGAATGATTTTAAGACAATCACTCATTCCTGGTTTATTAAGCACAGCAAGATATCATTTATCTAGACAAATGAGTGACTTAGCTTTATTTGAGATGGGTCATGTGTTTGCTAAAGATGTTGAAAACAATCACATAGCAGGATTATTAGAAGGTAAGTTTGTTGATGGGACTTGGAGTAAAAATGATTTAGAATCTAGTTATTATGTAATTAAAGGCATTGTTGAAAAGATTGCTTCAAGCCTAGATGTTGAGTTGACATTTAGAAAAGTTGATGAGGTCAGTGCATTACATCCTGGCATTTCAAGTGCGATTTATTTAAAGGATGTTTTAATCGGATATATCGGAAAGATTCATCCAAGTATGGAAGAACATTATGATATTAAGAATGTTTATGTATTTGAACTCGATTTAGGTTTCTTAAAAGAAGCAAAACCAATTGTTAAAATGGAAGCTATTTCTAAATTTCCATCGATATCAAGAGATTTATCATTTGTAGTTAAAAAAGATGTAGCTATCAATGAGATATTGGCACTAATTAAACAAACAGCAAGAAAACTTATTGTTGATGTTACATTATTTGATGTTTATGAAGGTAAGAATTTAGAGTCAGGTTATCAATCATTAGCAGTTTCTATTACATTTAATGATAAAGAAAAGACTTTAGAGAAAAACGATGTTGAAAAAGCTTTAAAATCAATTAAAAATCGTTTAGAATTTACTTATAAAACAGTATTTAGAGACTAAGAGCTACTTGCTCTTTTTCTTATGAATTTAAGAGATTTCTAGTATAATATAGATAAAGGTTGTGAGTATATGCTAATTTATGATTTAACATATGAAGAACTAGAAGAGTTTTTCATCCAAAATGGGTTTCCAAAGTATAGAACCAGTCAAGTATGGCACTGGGTTTATAAACAAAAGATTGATAGATTTGATGAAATGATTAATATGCCTGTTGAAATAGTAAAACTATTAGAACAAAATTTTAAGTTTGATTCCATGGAATTAGTGATTAAAAACGTTTCAGAAGATGGAACAATGAAGTTTTTATATGACTTACATGATGCAAACTTAATTGAAACCGTATTAATGAAACATAACTATGGTATGAGTGCTTGTGTGACAACACAAGTAGGCTGTAACATTGGATGTTCTTTTTGTGCATCAGGTATCTTAAAGAAACATCGTGACTTGACAGCTGGTGAAATTGTTGGTCAAATCATTAAAACAGAAAAAGATTCTGGTGTTAGAATCTCTAGTATTGTTGTAATGGGGATTGGTGAACCATTTGATAACTATAAGAACTTAGTGAGTTTTTTAAAGATCGTTAACCATCCAAAAGGTTTAGCAATTGGAGCAAGACATATTACAGTTTCAACATCAGGCTTAGTACCTAAGATTAAAGAGTTTGCTCATTTAGGGGTTCAAGTGAATTTAGCTATTTCACTACATGCACCAAATAATGAAGTTCGTTCGAAGTTAATGAAGATTAATGATAGATTTAAGGTTGAAGATGTGATTGATGCAATTAAATACTATATTAATGTAACCAATCGCCGTGTAACTATTGAATATATTATGATTCAAGAATTAAATGATACACCAGAAATTGCATTAGAGTTAGCAAGAGTATTAAAAGGTATGAATGTTTATGTGAACTTAATTCCTTATAATAAAGTTAAGGAAGCGCCTTATGAACGTTCAACCCTTGATCGTAGAGAAGCTTTTTATAATATCTTAAAACGAAACAAGATTACTGCAGTGCTTCGTAAAGAACAAGGTCATGATATTAATGCTGCATGTGGTCAATTAAGAAGTCAACATCTATAATTAGGAGAAAATGTTTGAACCAAGCTTTAATCATAAAATTAATCGGTGGACTCTACACATTTAAAGACATAACAACCAATGAGATATTTGAAGGTTATGCAAAGGGGAAGTTTAGAAAAATTAGAGTGGAAAAAGATTCGAGTTTTAATCGAAACTTAACTAAGAGTACTAAAGTTGATGCTAAAGATATGGTATTAAGCCCTAAAGTTGGCGATATGATTCATTATACGTTTGAATCCAATCAATATATGATTGATGAGATTTTAGAACGTAAAAATGAGCTTGTTAGACCTGATGTGGCAAATATCGATCAAGTCTTATTATTATTTTCTTCAATTAGACCGGATTTTAGTTTTACATTACTGGATAAGTTTTTAGTGATTCTTGGATATAATCAATTAAATCCTATTCTAATTATTAGTAAAATAGATTTAATTGATGAACAAGGATTAAATGATTTAAAAGATAAATTAGTGTTCTATCAGAAGTATTATGATATTTACTTTGTTAATAGTAAACAAAGAATTGGATTTGATACCCTTGAAAGAATTTTTAAAGATAAAATCACAGTACTTGCTGGTCAAACAGGGGTTGGTAAAAGTACATTATTAAATGCACTGATTCCTGAATTAAAGTTAAAGACTCAAGAGATTTCGATGGCTTTAGGTCGTGGTAAGCATACAACAAGACATTCAGAGCTTTATCCATTTAATGAAGGTTATATCGCTGATACACCAGGATTTAGTAAAATCGAATTTGAGTTTCATGATTATAAAATATTAAAAGCACACTTTAAAGAATTTGTTGAAGCGGAATCATCATGTAAGTTTGGTCATAATTGTCTACACTTAAGTGAACCTGGTTGTGAGGTAAAAAGATTAGTTGAAGAAGGACATATTCTAAAAAGTAGATATGAAAGTTATACAAGTTTTGTAGATGAATTAAAGCAAAGAAAAGAAAAATATTAGGAGGAATTAGATGAAAGTCGCACCTTCAATTTTAACAGCGAATTTTGTTCGCTTAGAAGATGAATTAAAATCAGTGGAAAAAGGTTCAGATTATATCCATGTGGATATTATGGACGGACACTTTGTCCCAAATATTAGTTTTGGACCAGCAATTGCCGGTCAAATAGGGCAATTAACTAAATTACCTATGGATATCCATTTAATGGTTGAATACCCACTTAACTGGATTGATAAAGTGAATTTTCCAACCACTGAATTTATTACAGTTCATGCGGAATGCCACCGTTTTGCGGAAAGTATCAGACGTATTTTATACTTAGGTAAAAAGGCTGGATTATGTATTAAACCAAGTACGGATGTAGAATTTATTAAACCATATTTAGGGCAAGTAGATTTAGTCTTAGTCATGGGTGTAGAACCTGGCTATGGCGGTCAAATGTTTATTCAAAGTCAATTAAAGAAGATTGAAGAACTAGCAAGAATTAAAAAAGAGATGAATTACCATTATGAAATTGAAGTTGATGGTGGTATTAATGTTTCATCAGCAAAACAATGTAAAGATGCAGGAGCAACCATGGTTGTTGCTGGTACATACATCTTTAATTATGAAGACCGTGAAGAAAGAATTCT
>DHEJ01000018.1:45087-50620 GCA_002399815.1 Acholeplasmataceae bacterium UBA4853 | reverse complement strand
TAATACTTTGATCCGTTCTAGCTATAACTAAAACACGATATCCTTCCATTGCTTGTTTTTCAACTTCTTGAGCAATTAAAGCATATTGATCTTTTAATACAAACTCTGGTGCACCAATCGCAAACGTTCCATACTTTTCAAATTCAACTGCAGAATATTTTCTTGAAGATGAAAAACTAATGAGTGCTTTATGTCTAATACGTTTTTGATTACCAAATCTTTCAAATAAAGCTTCACTTGTTAGGTTTGAATCATTTTGAGCATTTAACATTGCAGAAACTAATTGTTTTAATGGCAGTGTTGGAATACTTTCATATTCAATAACTGATTTCACAGTCATTGTACCATCTGTAATTGTTCCGGTTTTATCTAAACATAATGTATCAATTCTCGCTAACATTTCAATACAGTATAATTCTTGAACTAAAGTATTATTTTGACCCAATCGTACAACCCCAACCGCTAGTGCGACACTAGTTAATAAGAATAATCCAGATGGAATCATACCAATAATTGCACCAGCTGTTTGTTCAACATAAATCGGTACAATTAACGGATCATATATACCGTTTAATGCAAGTGCATATAACCCAAATCCAATCGGTAAAATAAAGAATCCAATGACTCTAATAATTAATTTAAGTGATCTAAAAATATCGGATTTCGGTTTTTTATATTTTTTAGCTTGAGATGTTAACTTCTCAATATAAATATCATTTCCGATTGCTGTTGCTTGTGCATAAACACTTCCTGAAATAACAAATGAACCACTATATAATGTATCTCCAGCTTTTTTAACAACAGGGTCTGATTCACCAGTTAATAACGATTCATTAACCTCAACATTACCTTCTCTAACAACAGCATCAACAATAATTTGTTTTCCTGCATTTAATTTAATAATTTCATCAATGACAACATCAGAAACACCAATTTCTTGTTCTAAACCATCTCTAATAACCAGTGCAGTCGGTGCACTTAATAAAGATAATTTATCAATCATTTTCTTAGCGTTAATTTCTTGGATAATACCAATTGTTGTATTAATTAAAACAATGAAAATTGAAAAGGTTTGAGTAATTCTTGCCCCAGTTAACCATAAAAGTATCACAATACCTAATATTAAAAGGTTAAAAAATGTAACTGAGTTACTAAAAATAATATTGGCTACTGTCTTAGTAGATCCTTTTTCTGAAACGTTAACTAATCCTGCTAATTGACGTTGTTCAACATCATCCGATGTTAACCCCAACTTAATTTCAGGATTATATCTTTGAATAACAATATCATTTTTAGATTTGATTCTAGCCGGTGTTTGAATGTCATTGATTGTAGATTTTGGTTGAATCAAACCAAGTGGATCTCCAGACATAGCTAAAGGTTCCTCAACAACTACTGTTTTAGGGCCCTTTTGTTTACGCTTCTTTTTTTCTTCAGTTTTCGGGTCTTCTAGTAAAGACATTAATTCACTTTGTTGGTCTTTGTCCATCTCCATCACCTTGCTTTATAAATTCCATAGCTAATCCAATAATCACTTTACATCTTACTTCATCATTTAAAGATAAATATCCAATTAAACTTTCAAATCCTGTTGCTTGTTGATATGTTACCATATCTAAGTTCTTACGGGAAAAGTGTGCTGCATTTCGCCCTTTTTTATAAGCATCAATTTCATCTGTATTTAAAACATCAGATGCTAATAGATATTCCATAATTTTTGCTTGACTAACATTTGATGCAAACTTCACTTTTTCTTTATGCAAACTATTGATTTTTGTAATGCCTAAATTCAGTAAATACTTTCTAACTTCTAATTCAAAGTATGCATCACCAAGATAAGCCAGTGAAAGTCCGTTCATCAAATCCATCCTTTAGTACTTAACAGATTTCTTAATTCATCTGCTTTTTTAAAGTCTTTTTGTACTCTTGCAGTTTCCCACATACGGTAATTATTGATATCTTCTTTTGTTACTTCTAAAATATTTGGTTTAATACCTAAACAATCAAGAATAACCATAATCGCATTATATATTTTTTTATTTGATTCTTTATTTAATGTTTTTAATAACCCATCTATAAGTGTTACAACATTTGGTGTATTAAAATCATCATCCATAAACTGTTTAAAGGATTCAATCGATGCTTCATCACTTAATAACTCGTCATTTTGGTTTAAAACAAAGTTAAAATGCCACTTATTTAGTGTATATGATATTTTATCATAAGCCTTTTGATATTGCTCAATTAAATCATTATTAAATCCAATTGGTTGACGGTAATGATGTGCCAGTAACATTAAACGGTAACTATTTGCATGATAATTTTTCAATAAATTAACTAATTTAATATCATTTCCTAAGCTCTTACTCATCTTTTCTTTATCTAAATCCAGTCTACCGACATGCATCCAGTATTTAGATAAGTGGTGATGATTATGTGCCATACTTTGAGCAATCTCATTTTCATGATGTGGGAACTTTAAATCAAAACCACCACCATGAATATCAAGTTTAGTATTAAATATCGCATTATTCATCACAACACACTCAGTATGCCACCCCGGTCTACCATTTCCCCAAGGAGATTTAAAACTAATACCTTCACTTGTTGTTTTCCATAAAACAAAATCAGCATCTGATTCTTTATTGGTTTCTAAGTCAATTCGAACTCCAGTTTTTAATTGATCAAGTTTTTGATTTGATAAAATGCCATAATCATTTATCTTAGATACTCTAAAATAAACCCCATTATCTGTTACATATGCATAACCATCTTTGATGAGTGCATCAATGAACTCAATCATTTGATCAATATAATTTGTTGCATAAGGGGTCATATCAAAATCTAAACTATTAACCGCTTTAACCACATTAAAAAATGCATCTGCATATTTTGTTGATAAAGCTTTTTCAGTCATCTGTAATTGGTTTGCTTTTTCAATAATCTTATCATCAACATCTGTAATATTAGATGCATAGGTAACTTCATACCCTAAAAATAATAAATAACGTTTTAAAACATCAAAAAAAACAACCGGACGTCCGTTACCAATATGTATATCATCATATACTGTAGGTCCACAAACATACATATTGACTTTGTTTTTATTCAGTGGGATAAATGTTTCAATTTGATTTGATAATGAATTATATATTTTTAGCATAACAAAAACTCCTACCTATACCTATTATAACCTAAAACCGCTTCTTTTAGATGCTTTTTCTTAAGGCATCCAGTAATAAAACCATTGCCCAAGTATCTTGTTTACAGTAAGCAATTAAAGCATTTTTTTGTACTTCAAATTCTTCTTTTTTCATAGTAGGGAAATTCGCATAAACCACTAATGCTTCATTACCATTTTTGACTTCTAAATTATCGTAGGATAATTCAGGAACAAAAATGGGTAATACTTTTTTAATTGAAAAAGAACCATTTAAATCCTTATGGTAATAGTTAAATCCTTTTTTCTCAGGAATATTCCAACGATCGTAAAGTACATGTCTAAACCCATTAAAAACGTACCATAAATCAAATGTTTTATTAATGATTTCATTTAACTTATCACTGTATTGTGGAAAATATGATGCCAGTTCTTTCATGCGACCTTTTTCAAATTTATCATTCCATGCAATGACTAATCCATCATCTTTAATCAGTTCACATAAATACTTAGTTAACTGTTCTCGGTGATCAAATTCATCTGTTGCAAGATACACATAACTATCTTTATCCTCATCACTAACACCAGGTTTATGCTCAATATGTAAATTAAATTGAAATACCGATTGAACATAAGGTACTTCACCTTTAAATCTTGGTAACGGTGAAGCAAAGGTTTCAAAATCTAAATGATAAAGTGGATATGTAAACTTATCAATGATTAATTTAATACGTTCTTTATCCATATAAACTTTATTATCATGTACAACATCATATTGAAGTACATTTGATGTTCTATTTAACCAACTATACGGTACATCTAACAAATTGATCATACCCATATCAATCATTTCTTGTCTTGTATGGGTGATTTTATGTTCATCTTTAAATCCATTATGACTACCAATATATGTAAAAATAGAGTTGTATTTAGGAATATTTTTGTAACAAATATCATGAAACATACATTTATGTTTACCAGTTCTTGGACATAAAGGTCCTGGATTTGATTCATCATATGTCATATGATCTAATCTATCAATAACAATATCAACATCCGCTTCAAATGAAGCTAAAAAATCCTTAGTTAAGTCTGTAACATCAATAAACTTAATTAAGTACTTATCTTTATCCATATCCTTTAAATAATCCGGTTTACCGTTTTTATATACACCATCAAACACATATTCATGATTTAATACTGCAAGTAAATATTTTACCGGTTTATTTAAGGTATTAGATTTTTCAATAACGTATCTTTGATAGGTTAAATCATAAATATATGATCCCACAGCATGCATCCGTTTTAAGATATCTGCTTTTTTCTTAAAGTATTTCTCATCAACATCAAGTTTTAATGCTTCTCTAGTCATTAAGATACCATCAGGAGATTCTACAAAAAAGTTTAACTTTTCTTTATCTTCTGAAGTATATGTTACATTAACAAACTTTTTTGAAGTTGTTGCTTTAGTTTCTATGACTCTAGCTAAAGTATCCGTTTCTTGATAGGCATCTAAGAAACTATAAAAATCATAATCTTCTATCTTAGCTTCAAATCTTTTTTGTTTATAGGTTTCAAAATCAAAAATTACTTTCGTTTTAAATTTGTATTCAGCATAACTTGCAGATAATGCTTCCATTTGTTTAAAGTATGGCATCATCACTTCAAGTTTTGGATCTGGCTTATTAATTTTATCAATCAGAACTTTAGGTAATTCATCATCATCTAGTTCTTCTAAATCATCATCTGGATTTTGTTCCTCATACATATCCGATAAATAATCAGATATCTTTAAACTGTTTTCTTCAGTCATTAAATCCGATAAGTCATCCTTAAAAGAGACAGTTGCTTGTTCTTTATTTTTGTATATTTCAAATAACGGAAAAAATCTTGGGCAATTAATCCCTTTGATGAATCTTGTTTTTGAAATCTTATTAATTAATCCACTCATACAGTCTCATTCCTTTTTGATTTACATCTATTATACATGAAAAAAGTACCCTTAAAAATAAGGTGTCTTAAATTACTTAATTTGTAAATGTATTTTTTATATGTCTAAGAATACACTATCACCACTTAACTACATAGTAAATCTTAAACATAAACCTATTAAATTCATTTTATGAGACAAAAAAATACACCTGCATTTAGTAATGCACGGTGTATCTTTTAATATCATCTAAGTTATTTTGTAACTAATTAAATTTGATTGTTAATAAACTCTGAAGTTATGAAATCAGAGACTACTAATACATTTGTGTAACCACTTAAATCAGATATTACAGTATCAATTGTAATTGCAGCACTTGACATTAACTTCACTTGTTGAAGTTTGTTTGCCCAATCATAATTATAAACCCCTGAAATCACAGT
>DHEJ01000018.1:43828-44910 GCA_002399815.1 Acholeplasmataceae bacterium UBA4853 | reverse complement strand
GATTGTGCAACAACTAGTCCAGTATAAATACGGTTTAGTGCTTCACTTGCTGTTAAATCAATCGATCCATAAAAGAATAGGTCAGATGCATTTGCTTTTGTAATACTACCAATTAATCCACCTAAGTAAACTGTATCTTTTTTATCTGCTTCTGTATCTACATGTTTTGTATGATTAAATGAAATTTCAGCGTTAGAAACAAGTTCTGTAACGTTTTTATCACTACGGTATGCACCAAAGATTCCACCAACAAAGACTAATCCAGTTCCTAAAGACTTCTTATCTTGGTTTACAACAACATCAATGTTTGTATCCATAACAGCAATCTTAGAAATGTTTAAACCCTTATCTTGTTCAATTAAACCAACCGCACCACCAATATAAGTACCAGCAGTTGCTGCATCAGTTCCTGAATACGTACCATGAACTGCATTTTGAGTGACATTAAGCGCTGAATCTTTAATGACGATATTTGAAATAATACCTTGTAGAGAACCACCAAGTAATCCAATATATAAATTACGATTTGTTGATGATTGATTGATATTATGTTTAACTGTAATACTTGAATTTGTAATTTCAATATTATTTAATTTAAATTCATTATTTGATACTTTACTTACAATTAATCCAACATAGTGAATACCAATATAAGGTTTTGAATCATTATTAATATGAACATTATCTAACTTAACGTTTTCAATTGATGATTTAGATGCATATCCAAATAAAGATAAATATGATTTATAAACATCAGTTTCAGCAGTAATATTAATATTCTTTAATGTAAATGAATCCCCATCAAAGCTTCCATTAAATGGAGAACCTGATCCAAATAAAGGTGTAATGGATTGATTACCAAAATCAATATCATTAGATAATTTATAGTGTTTCTTAGAGTCCATTGATTTAAAATCATCAACTGATGAAACAAATAATGGATCGTTTTTTACATCACCTTGAGCAACGGTCTTAAATGCGTCAACTTTTTTATATAATTCAATTTCAGACCCGCCTTTAAGTCCCTTAACTACTACTTGATAACTTGTTACACGACTTAGTCCATCTACTGAAATTGTTCT
>DHEJ01000018.1:40574-43606 GCA_002399815.1 Acholeplasmataceae bacterium UBA4853 | reverse complement strand
GGGTCTCTAACTTCTACTTTAAAACTTGCATCCATTGTAGTAGATGTATAAGCAGTCACATATGCTCTAGCATTAGATTGTGCTGCTGGTGTACAAGATACCAGGATTAAGGTAATGCCTAAAATGAATAGGGTAATAAATTTCTTCATGCAGTAACTCCTTTAAGTTCCTTTAATGTTTGTAAAATACGATTCATAACTTTCTTTTTGCCTAACAGTAGTAAGGATACTGGTAAACTTGGTCCATGTGCTTCACCAGTGGTTGCAATTCTTAAAGGCATAAATAATCCTTTACCTTTAATATTGGTATCTAATCCAACTTGCTTAATTGCTTGTTCAATTTCTAAAGCATCCATGAAATCTAACTGATCAACCTTAGTTAGAAAATCATTTAATACCTTTTCATAATCAAATGCTTTAATCTCAGTTTGAATCTCATCTGTTAATGTAATACTTTCATGGAAAAACTCATGATAGTATTTAACAATTTCTTGTCCATAACTTAAACGGTCTTTAAGAACACTTAATAAATTTTCAAACCATACTTCATTTGGTATATGAATATTCTCTTTTTCTAAGAACGGTCTAGTTAATTTCTTTAAATCTTCTAAACTTAATAACTTCATATATCTTGAATTAATAAATGCTAACTTTTGACGATCAAAATAACTTGGTGCTGCACTTAATTTATGTTCATCAAATAAAGAAACTAATTCATCATGACTTAATATTTCTTTATTACTTTGAGGACTCCATCCTAAAAGTGATAAGAAATTTAACATCGCCTCAGGTAAGTATCCCATATTGGCATATTCACTAATAAACTGTACGGTATTGGTATCTCTTTTACTGAGCTTCTTCTTTTCTTCATTAACAATAATTGTCATATGACCAAAGCTTGGATATTCCCAACCAAATGCATCATAAACCATTAATTGTTTCGGTGTATTGGTAATATGTTCCTCACCACGAAGTACATGTGTAATTTCCATAAAGTGATCATCAATAACAACCGCGAAGTTATAGGTTGGAATCCCATTATCCTTTAATATAATCCAGTCTTCAATTTCTTTAGACATAAAGGATAATTTACCACGAATAATATCATCGAAAGTATAAGTGACATCTTGTGGCACTTTAAAGCGGATTGCATAACTATCTGAACCCTCTTTAATATCTTTATATGCAAATCCCTTTTCAAGTAATATTTCAGCATATTCTTTATATAAATCTAAACGTTTTAATTGATGATATGGGCCATAATTTCCGCCCTTATCTGGACCTTCATCCCAAGTAATACCTAACCAACTTAAAAACTCTAATTGTGATTTTTCACCACCGCTGACATTACGTGCAACATCGGTGTCTTCAATCCGAATTAAAAAGTCCCCACCATGGTGACGGGCAAATAAATAATTAAATAATGCTGTTCTAGCATTACCAATATGAAGCAAACCAGTTGGAGAAGGTGCATATCGTGCTCTAACTTTTTTCATCTAAACCCTTCTTTCTAAGCATGTATAATTATAAGTTATTTATCATAAATAAACAAGTTTTTTTTGTTTTATACCCTTAGTTTAAGTCAAATATTCCAAACATCACAACTAACTCTTTAAAAAGATTTCTTTTCTATAAAGAAAAAAAGAAGCCGAAGCTTCTTTTAAACATATTATCTCTTAGAGAATTGTGGTGCACGACGTGCTTTTTTAAGACCGTATTTTTTACGTTCTTTAGCTCTTGGATCACGTGTCACTAAACCAGCTGGTTTAAGTGTCTTACGTAATGCTTCATCAACTTCCATTAATGCACGAGTAATACCTAAACGGATTGCTCCTGCTTGTCCTGTTAATCCACCGCCATTAACGTTTGCAGAGACATTAAATTTGCCCATGTTTTCAGTTAATTCAAGTGGTTGTAACACGTCTAAACGTGTTGCAGCAGATGGAATGTAGTTCTCGAAAGTTCTACCATTGATGATAATTTCTCCCTTACCAGGAGTTAAGATTACACGAGCAACAGATGACTTTCTGCGTCCGGTACCTAAGTATTGTACAAGTTCTTTTGCCATCTTGTTACACCTCTAGACTTTCTGGTTGTTGTGCTTGATGTTTATGTTCAGGTCCTGCATATACAAACAATTTTCTTAACATATCAGCACCTAAAGTTGTATGAGGAATCATACCTTTAACTGCTTTTTCTACAAGTGATGTAGGTAGTTTAGCTAATTGGTCTTTAGCAGATGTAGCTGTTAAGCCACCATTATAGCCTGAATGCTTATAATACATCTTGTCAGTCCATTTTTTACCAGTGAGATTAATTTTTTCCGCGTTGATGACAATCACGTAATCACCTGTGTCTACATGTGGAGTGTAGCTTGGTTTGTGTTTGCCTTTTAAGATAGTTGCAATCTTAGTTGCTAGACGACCTAAAGTTTTACCTTCAGCGTCTACGACATACCATTTGCGGGAAATGGATGCTTCGTTTGCCATAAATGTTTTCATAATTTTACTTTCTCCTTATATTTTTCATTATAAGGGCAATGTGGAATTATAAGGTTTAAAACGTACCGTCAAATATCTTATAATAATACTTATTAAAAGTCAAGCATTCTAGCATAAATGTGTGATAAAATCAAATAAAGGATGTGAATCTATGAAAGTACTAAATACAGTGATTCAAGTAAAGAAAGTTTCTGTTATCAATAATGATTTAAAAGGTAATTTTCAGATGGCTCCAATATATACCAAACAGATTGAAAAAGTCGATAGTCATACATATATCCTGACTTTAAACTTTGCAACAATGAATACACCAGAAAAACCATTTCCAGTCGATCTTAATGTATCCTTATCCGGTACATTTACATTTGATAATGAAACCACTGAAACGCATATGGAAAACTTTTTACAAATTCCAGCAGTTCAAGTATTGTTTCCTCACCTAAGATCATTAATCTCTTCAGTGACAGCAAGCTGTTACCTTCAACCACTCTTACTACCACTTGTTGATGCAAGGATATTTGTAAACATATGA
>DHEJ01000018.1:32752-40359 GCA_002399815.1 Acholeplasmataceae bacterium UBA4853 | reverse complement strand
ATGATTTTACCTTTTGCACTGGGAATCATACTTTATAATATATTTTCTCAAAGTGCATTTGAATTCCGATTATATCTAACTGATGCACTTATAACAGTTGTAGGCTTTTTAGTTATCATTATGATTCATGAGTTTATACATGGTATCTTCTTTAAATTAGGTACAGATGAAAAGGTGAATTATAAGTTTCATATCTATGCGTTTTCTGCATCAGTAAAAGGTGTTTATTTTTATAAAAAGCACTATCTATTAACTGGTCTAGCACCATTTATAATTATCACACCAATTTTGATTTTACTTATGTTTTTATTACCAGCTTATGCTTATATGATTTACTTAGTTATAGCCATTCATACATCAGGCTGTATTGGGGATTTCTATGTAGCATATAAAGTACTTAAATACCCTAAAGAGGCTCTAATTGAAGACTATGGTGTTGGTATGAACATCTATAAAAAACAGTAATTATTTTAAGAAAATCTATTAAGTAGATGCGAAATAAAATTCGTGTCTACTTTTTATTTTTGTATCTTGAAAATTATAAAAAAATACTTCCATTTATTTAGAAGTGTTTTGATTAAGTGCTTGATACATACTTTTAATTTTGTTGTGTATTTCTTACTTTTTACCAACCGTTAACCCAATTAAACTAATTAGAAAAATTATCAGTGGTATGCCATAAACTTGAAATACTACAAATAAGAAATACCCTAAAGTTTGTAGTATATCTTCAATACTTGATGTTCCAAGTGAGTTCATAAATGCTTCAAAATCAAACACATAATTAAAGTTTAAAGCAATCGTTGCAAATATCATCGAAATACCAACAATCGCTATCAAACTTAAAACCATAAAGATGAAACAAATAAACCTTCTAATCACACTCATAATACATAATACCCTTTATTTATCTTCTAATTTTTTTTGCTTTTTTCTCTGTATACATCATTTGATCTGCATAATTAATTAAGTCATCCGCATTTAATCCGTGTAACGGATAAACCGATATTCCTTGACTAAATCCGTAAAATGGTATATCCATCTTAAACGCTTCTTCAAGTGATTCTCTAAGCTGATTTGGAATAAATGTATCTGTGTTTTCAGTGACTAGACAAACAAACTCATCTCCTGCAAATCGGTAAACCTCACCATAACCTTTGATATACGTTTCAAGTGTTTTAACAAACGTCTTTAAGTAACAATCCCCTTTTGCATGGTCATAATCATCATTAATAATTTTAAAGTTATCCAGGTCAATAAATAATACTAAAAAGTGCTTCTTAGTTAGAATTAACTGATCTAAGTTTCGATATAATGAATATCTATTTTTAACGCCAGTTAATGTGTCTATATATGCAATAGATATAATCTTTTCAGATTCTTTTGCTAAATAACTAACTTGTTGAGATAAGAGTTGTTTATCTATTTCAATGTCTTTTTTTAATTTCACTTCAATGAAGAAAATAAACATGATCATATAAACCAAAATAGATAATAAAATACCTAAATAACTATGGATAAAGAAATCAGGTCTATCAAATACTGGTGTAGGTACAAAGAGTAAATAATAAGCTAATGCATAAGAAACAAGGAGGGTTGCATTTAAAATCCACCACTCTTGTTTAAGCATCTTAACCATCTTTAAGTAATTCGGTTTAATAAATTTGAATAAAATAGGAGTATATAATAAATAGGTCAATACTCTAGCAATGATATCCACATATGCATTATCTTCACCAAAAAAGACAAATGATGCAAGTAATCCATTTAAGACACCAATATTACCCATGGTTTGAATAGTTAATAAACCAAATACTAAGGGATTACCCTTATATACTGCAAAACATAAAAATATCAATATATATGGAATGGTTAAGGTGAAAAAATAAAAATCAATATAAAAATTAATGCCAAAATTAATGATTATTAAAGCATTAATCATAGTAACTAAGGTTGCTAGAACCAAAATATATATGACATTTCTTTTAACAGGTGCCTTTAAAGGGATGAACATCAATAAAAAATATAAGGTAAACCCTTGAGAAATAAATAGTCTTAAATTCTCCCCTGTTAATATCATATATACCTTTTTGTGATTAAAAAGTTGATCTACAAATACTCAACCATTTTTTAATCATTCATCTTGTAGTATTTCATACTTTAATTATAGCATTATTTATAAATTGAAGGTAAATAACTATAATTTTTTCGGTTTCTCTATTTCATAAAAAAAATTATCTACATTTGTAGATAATTTAAATTCAAAATATTAATGTTCTTATACACGCTTTTCAATAAACACAGCAGTACCTGACATTGAAATCGTAATACCACCATTTTCTCTTGATGTTGTTTCTACATCAAAACCAATGAGTGCATTTGCACCTTTTCTAATCGCTTTTCTAATGATTCTTTTCTTAACTTCTTCTTTAATTTCTTCAATGCGATTAGAAATTGCATCAAAACGTTCTCCAGAAAAACCTTTAAAGATTTCACCAAATGATTGAACGGATGTTTCTAAACTCAGTCCAAATACATTTTCTTCAAAGATTACATCAATGTACTTAGTAATCTTGTACCCTTCTAATTGATGGGTTGTTGAAATGATAAAGTCTGACATCATGAACTACACCTCTTTTATGTGTATATTTAAGCAATCGTTTTCTTCTTGAAGTTTCCAAATACTTGTTTAACCGGTTGTGTAATAATAAATGCTTTAGGGTCTATTTGATTAACCATTTGGGTTAAACTTGTTAATTCATAACTTGAGATCACAACTTTAATTAATGTTTTATCCTTTTTAGTAAATCCACCTTGCACATTAATAAGGGTCACACCACGGTAGATCTTAACCAATATATCAGAAACAATGTCACTAGGATTTTCAGTAATAATGTCTACTAATATGAATTGATATGCTGTATGTAATCTATCTGTCATAATGGTTGATACAACCAGTCTTAAGATTGTATAACTAATAACAATT
Organism: Acholeplasmataceae bacterium UBA4853; assembly: GCA_002399815.1. Taxonomy (GTDB): domain Bacteria; phylum Bacillota_I; class Bacilli_A; order Acholeplasmatales; family Acholeplasmataceae; genus Acholeplasma. Next base: position 37,373 of record DHEJ01000018.1, on the reverse strand, counting down.
CCTGCAGCTGCAGTTGCTTGATCAACGTTTGCTAAAACACCTCTAGTGACTAAATCTGGTGCTGTAATGATACCACCTAATAATGCAATCACGATGTTCATAATCATTGAAATAAACCCAACACTCTTACCTTTTTTAAGTGAAAGATATTGAGCAACAATATCAAGTCCACCAGTTGATGTACCATATTTTAAAGCACCACCCACACCAATACCAATTAAAATACCACCTAGAATTGTAGCTGTTAGTGCTTGTGACTCACTGGATAATCCTAAATCAATTCTAGGAATAAATCCTAACATGGTCGCTTGAATAATGACTGAGATAAAAGAATATATAACGAATTTCTTTGAAACACCAAACCATCCCAATAACATAATAGGAATGTTTGCTATTACAACAAATAAACTTAAGAATAAACCTTCCCATCCAGAAATATCCCATAACAATGAGTATTTCATGAAATCACGGATTAATTGTGCAATACCTGGTATACCACCGGTATACATCGGAATTACTGATGACTCTAAAAACCATGTGACACCAAAACCATAAATAATCGTAAAAACAATCACAGCGACTGTTCTAACTAATTCCGGTCTAATTTTTTTCTTATATAATTCACTTGCAAAGAATTCTTTTATCTTTTTCATCTCTTATCCTATAATCTCAGCTAACTTCTTTTCTGGGTCAAATCGTTCAAATAATACTTCTGCTTTACCAATCATTTGTTCTTCGTAACCACCAAATATTTTAACACTATCTAAGCCAGTTTGTTCAATATTTAGTTGATTAAAAATCTTTGTTGCAGTTTGTGGCATAAACACTTGTAAGTAGACAGCTAGAACTCTAATTGTTTCAACTAAACTGTATAAAACATGTGCTAATTTATCATCTTCTCCTTGTTTTTTCAAGTTCCAAGGTTCAGATATATCAATATACTTATTAGCAGCTCTTGCTACAATCATTAATGATTCAAGTGCATCCCCAACTCTAAGTTCATCCATATGATTTTTAACAGTATCAAACAATGCTTCTGCTTTTTCCTTTAAACCATATTCAAACATCTCATCTAGCATTACTTTTTTAACTAACCCATTTTGATACTTATTAATCATACCAATCGTACGATTCACTAAGTTTCCTAATGTGTTTGCTAAATCAGAGTTATTTCTTTCAATCATTAACTCATAAGTTATATTACCATCTTGAGCATAAGGAATCTCATGTAATACATAATATCTTAAAGCATCGACACCAAAATGTTGAACAAGCTTATCAGTGTATAACGTATTACCCACTGATTTACTCATCTTATTCTTATCAACTAATACCCAAGGATGACCAAAAATTGCTTTTGGTAATTCAATGCCTAAAGCCATTAAGATAATCGGCCAATAAATAACATGGAATCTAATAATATCTTTACCAATCAAATGAAGATCAGCTGGCCAGAACTTACTAAAATCGTTACGACTTGTTAAAGGATCATATCCTAAACCAGTAATATAGTTACTTAATGCATCCATCCATACATAAATAACATGTTTAGGATTAGATATCACAGGTATCCCCCATTTAAAGGATGTTCTTGATACACTTAAATCTGGTAATGGTTCACTTAAGAAATTTGTTAAAACTTCATTTTTTCTAGATTCTGGTTTAATAAAGGATGGATTATCGTGGATATGTTTAATTAAACGATCTTGGTACTTACTTAATTTAAAGAAGTAAGCTTCTTCACTCATCCAAACAGGAATGTCACCGCTTGGTCCTTTACCATCAACAATTTCTGTTTTAGTTAAAAATGCTTCATCTGCAATCGAGTACCAACCTTCATATTTACCTAAATAAATATCACCTTGTAAAAGCAGTTTTTCAAAGATATGAGCTACAGCTGTCTTATGATTTTGATCCGTTGTTCTAACAAACTTATCATAACTGATATTAACTAAATCAAATATTCTCATAATCTCAGATGAAATCATATCGACATAACCTTGAGTAGGTAAGTCTTGATTTTTCGCATTATTCTCTATTTTTTGGCCGTGTTCATCAGTTCCAGTTTGGAAATATACATCATACCCTTCTAAACGTTTAAATCTAGCAATAGCATCCGCTAGGATGATTTCATAAACGTTTCCGATATGAGGAATTGCTGATGCATATGCAATTGCTGTTGATATATAATATGGTTTCTTTGACATCTTTTTGTCTCCTAAATATATTTTTAAATAAAAAATCCTTAAACTAAAAATTAGTCTAAGGACGAAAGATTTTAATTTCCGCGGTACCACCTTAGTTCTAGATTGCTCTAGCCCTCTTTACTTGTAACGTAAGTATAACGACTCAAATTACTATGAATTCAAATGAGTTACTAAAAAGCCATACTGTATCTACTATTTGTCTTACTTCCACCTTGATAAGACTCTCTTTAAAATAATTATAGTATACAAACTCTTTTTAATTGTATGATTTAGTTGTCATGTTTATTATATTATAAATATAAAAATAAAGCACTCATGTTTTACTAATTTTATACACTTTATACACTTCTGATTTATGAACGCCTAAATCCTTAGCTGCCTTTTTAAAAGCTTCTTTTTCTTCTAGTCCTTGTTCCTTATACAGGTTTACTAAAGCTATGGCATCAAGTACTTGTTCAACTTCAACAAAATCACCTTCAAGTAAGATGACATACTCACCTCTGGTATCAAAGACCTCATCCATCATTGATACTAAGTCACCACGATAGATCGTTTCAAACTTCTTTGTAAGTTCACGGCATAAGACTAGATTTCTATTTCCTAAGACATCAAATAAATCTTTTAATGTTTTACTGATTCTTAATGGGGATTCATAAATAATTAGTGTTTCTTCTCTTTTAATATACTTTGTTAGAACCTTAGTAAGTTCACCTTGTTTTTTAGGTAAAAAACCGATAAAGGTAAAAGGTTGAGGCAGTAATCCAGATGATACTAAAGCTGTAAGTAGTGCACTAGCACCAGGTATACTTACCACATTTATTTCTTGTCTAATTGCTTCTTTAACTAAAAGATATCCAGGATCATTAACAAGTGGCGTACCCGCATCACTAACAAGTGCTACATTCATACCCTCACGCATTCTAGAAACTAAATCCTCTACTTTACTATGTTCATTAAAAATTTGATAACTTTCCATCTTATTTTTTAAATTAAAGTAATTTAACAGTTTAGCAGTAACTCTTGTATCCTCGCATAAAATAAGATCCACCATCTCTAAAATCTCAAGTGCTCTTTTAGACATATCACCTAAGTTACCGATTGGTGTACTCACCACATATAAAGTTGGTTTATCTTCTAAAAAGCTATGTTGGATTCTCATTTAATATAACTTCTTCCTTCATAAATAGATTGCATTTCTTTCGTATATATTGTACCACTTTCATACTGAATGAGTGGTGGCATGACAATCATATGAGGTTTCGCTTTAAACTGTGCTTCAATTAAAACTTGATTTGGTTCATGGTTAATAGTTGGATGAACAAAACGAAGACGTTTAACTCTAAAGTCATATTTATTTAAAGTAGATATGATTTCTTCTAATCTGTCTGCTTTATGAATCATAAAAAATAAACCACCATGATTAATATTTTTTCTAGCAGCATATACTAAATCTTCTAAATTTAAATGAACTTCATGCTTAGCAATTTCCATATCTGAATCTAAACTACGTTTTGAATTTAAATTCACTTTGAAAAAAGGTGGATTAGAAACAATAACATCTGCTAATTTAGGTTCTACATGAGACTTTAAATCGACCTCTACAACTATCAACCTATCTTCTAATTGATTTAATTTAATATTTTGAATTGCTGATAACACTCGGTGAGATTGAATTTCAAACCCTTTAATAAATCCTTTAAATTTATGTGATAAATAAAGCATAATTGCTGCATTACCACATCCAAAATCAAATACTAAATGCGTATTTTTAGGTAGTCTTACAAAATCACTTAAAACAACTGTATCTAAATTAAAGGCTTTACCTGGTTTTGATTCAATTATCAAATCTGTGCCTAATAAATCTCTAGACTTCATCGTTTAAATATTTCCTCCGCTTGAATAGCAAATGCTTGTAAAGCTAATGTAATATTAATCGGTATTCTTAAATTCTTAATCGTTTCATGAATGAGACGAATCATTTTTTCTGCTTTACCTACAGAGATTTTAGTGATTAAACCAATTAAATCATCATATAAAAACTCAAAACGAATCTTTTGATTCATATGAAGATGAATCATATCTAAAAATGTCATAGATAGTTGATCTAAAATAAATGAAATCCATGACTTATCTTCAAAAAAGTTATTACCAACCTCATTAATTAATAAACTTAAAGGAAGTACTGGGTCTTTAATCCAAGCGAGTAACCCTTGAAAGTACTCGACACTTTTTTGATACATTGGATTACCATAGATTGTAAGTGCTTCTTCTAAGTCATTAGTTAAACTAGCTACATAATATGCATGCGGCATATCAATTTCTTGTTTCATTAAAAGATCAATAAATACATGTTCAAAATTATCTTCAACCCGAATGACTTGAGCTCTTGACCTAATGGTTTGAAGAATCATATT
>DHEJ01000018.1:17976-32476 GCA_002399815.1 Acholeplasmataceae bacterium UBA4853 | reverse complement strand
AACTTGTTCTTTTTTAATACCTTGTCCATCTTTTGATATATACATAAAGTTTGGATGGTTCTCATTATCAAGTTGTTGTTTTAACTCTTTATAATCATTGTCATGTTTAAAAATCTCGTATGCAATTTCTTTTACGATCTTTTTTTTAGTAACACCTGCTTTCCCACTTAATAAATATAAGTGAGACAACCTGTTCTTTTCAATTGCATTAACAAACCCTTTTACAATATCTTTCATAATTTACTATCGATATATCCCATGATTTCATCATAGATTTCAAGCACACTGCGATTACCATCTATCACAATTACACGCTCTTTATAAAGTTTAGCAACCATTAAATAACCTTCTCTAACCTTTAAATGAAAATTATTCGTTTCTAAGTCTAGACGGTCTTTTTTATTACTACGATTGTTATGAACTCTTTGCATCCCTACTTTTGGATCTAAGTCGATATAAAAGGTTAAATCAGGCATATAGTTTAATGCATAACTGTTCACGTTTTTAACAAAATCTAGGCCTAAATCTCTACCAATTGCTTGGTATGCAAAGGATGAATCAATATATCGGTCACATAAAATAATCTTATGTAGATTCGGTATAATGACCTCATCTAAATGCTGTGCTCTTGAAGCAGCAAATAATAATGCTTCCGTGTGTGCTTTAATTGCCACATTATCATTATCCAGTAAAATACTTCTAATTTTTTCAGCAATTAAAGAACCCCCTGGTTCTCTTGTGGTAACTACATCTAAACTTCTACTTCTTAACTCGGTTGCAATTTTTGCAATTAGGGTAGTTTTCCCACTACCTTCTCCACCTTCAAACGTGATAAACATGTGCATTATTCCTTCCTAATAACTATTCGATACGTCTTTTTTTAATAATATATATGTGTTAAGTAAAGACCTTTTGCATCAGCTGTTTTAGCAGTAATTAAACGATTCTTTGTTTCCAGCATAACACGTAAATGATCTTGAGGTTTTTTACCTAAACCAATTGCAATCACATTCCCCATAATACTTCTAACCATATATCTTAAGAAGTGATTGCCATGAATCTTAAATATAAAATGTGTCTTTGTTTCTCTATATGTAAATGAATAAATTGTTTTAATCGGTGGTTTATCTTCTGTATTTGGACTAAATGCAGAAAAGTCATGTGTTCCAACAATACTATTTAATTCATCTTTAACTAAATTAATATCAAAATTCTTTACATAAAGTTCATAATTACTGGTAAATGGACTTGATGGACTTTTTGCTATCTTATAAACATATGTTTTACTTAATGCATTAAATCTGGCATGAAAATCCGGTTTTGTTCTTGTTACTTTAACAAACCTTACATCTCCAGGTAATCGTTTATTTAATGATTCTACCCAAGATTTTGAATCTAATATGATATCTGAATCAAAATGAAGTACCTGGTACGTTGCATGTACCCCTTTATCTGTTCTAGATGCTGCAAAGGTCGGTATATCTAGTCTTGTCATTAAACGTAATGCCTTTTCAATAACACTTTGAATGGATATATCATTGACTTGTTTTTGATAGCCTTTATATAACGTACCATCATAACTAATAATCGCTTTATAACGCAAAACGAGTCACCAACAATCCAGCAAGTATGAGTATGGTCATTGAAAGGATAAAAATATCTTTAAACTTGATTTGATAGATATCAAGTTTAGTTCTTTTCTCACCGATGATATACCCTCTTGCTTCCATTGCATTACTTAAATCATCAGCTCTGTTAAAACTAATCACAAATACAGGAATGAGTAAAGCAACAATTTGTCCAATCTTTTGTTTAATAGAACTTTCATTAAAATCAGCACCACGAGACGTTTGAGCCTTCATGATCTTTTCTGTTTCTTCTAAAAGTGTTGGGATACTTCTTAAGGTTAATGAAATCATCATAGAGAATATATAAGTTGGTACACCAATCCATCTTAAAGGTTTCATTAAGGATTCTAATCCGTCATTTAATTCGATCGTTGATGTTGTAAATGTTAACAGTGATGCAATGACCATTACAGCAATAATTCTTAAGAAAATAAATCCAGCTCTTAATAATCCTGAAGGATAAACACTAAAGTTATAATCAAAGTTTAATCCTACTGTAGGAATATATGCAATTACCAACCACTGTACAACAAATATTAATATCACATATACAAAAAACCAAGTTGTTTTCCATTTAATCTTTGTTTTAACAAAGTGATACAAAATAGTTAAAATCAGTAATAAAGGAATACTAATAATTGATAATGTCATCGGTGCATCAAGCAGTGGTGTTTCAGTAATTGGTTGAATACTAAATAACTGTATTAAAAATGTAAATGTCATTAAAAATACAATCGCTTTTATCCCTTGAAGGACCTTACCTAATCGAATGCCTGATAAAAACACTAAAGATAATGAAAAAACAAATAATGCAATCATCCATATGATATTTTCTAGTTCCAGTGAAACAGGAACTACAAATATCGTAATAATTAAAATCATCATGCTAACGAGTTTAATTCTAGGATCTAACTTATGAAGTACTGAATTACCAGCGATATACTGTCCAATTTTTATATTCATTTATTGACCTCCTTTAAATATGTCAGGAGTTCTTCATTACTAAACACCATTTTCTTAGGATATCCAAGTGTCTCATGTAAATGATTTAATAATTTCATTGGACTTGGATAGTCTAAATGAAATGTATTAAAATCTTTATGAGCAAATAATGCTTCTTTACTACCATCAAATACGATTTTACCTTCATTTAAAACAATAATTCTTTTAGCATACTTGGCTACAATATCCATATCATGGGTAATCATAACAATCGATTTATTTTCACTTTTATGGATATTGTAAAACATATCCATGATATCGTCTTTACCTTGAGGATCTAATCCTCTAGTTGGTTCATCTAAAACAAGAATATGTGGTTTCATTGCTAAAATACCAGCAATGGCTACTCTTCTCATTTGACCACCTGATATTCTAAATGGTGATTCTTCATATAAGGATTCATCAATACCTACAATACTTAAAGCTTCTTTAGCATATTGATTAGCAAATGCTTTAGTGTCTTTAAAGTTTGATGGACCAAATTCAACATCCTTTAAAATATTGATATCAAATAACTGATATTCAGGAAATTGGAAAACTAAACCAACCTTTTGTCTTAAATGGTTTATCTTTTGTTTTTTCTTACTTGGGATAATCGTACCTAAGATATTTACTTGTCCGCTTGTTGGTTTAAGAAGTGCATTCATATGTTGAACTAAAGTAGATTTACCACTTCCAGTTTGACCGATGATTGCAACAAACTCACCATACTCATCAATACTTAAATTAATATTTGATATTGCATGGTAAAGTTTCTTAAATCCATAGTAGGCATATCCTACTTCTTTAAATTGTATGTCCATATTGCCTCGATTAATGCTTTATTCTCTTTTAAAGATGCATCATGTAATACATCTAAGTATGTTTTTAGTCCAAGTGGTACTGTTAATTTAGATTGTTGTAGTAAAGATTCATTAACAAATAATTCAGATGGTTTACCTTCACCAATAATTGAACCTTCTTTTAAAATGATTGCATAATCACTTTTTAAAGCAAAGTCTAGATCGTGGGTGATTGTAATGATTGTTTGATTATAATTCTTATTAAGATCCTGAATTAAATGCGTAACTTCCATCACACCTTCAGGGTCTAGCATTGAGGTTGCTTCATCAAAGATGATAATATCTTTATGCATTGCAAGTGCCCCTGCAATAGCAACTCTTTGTTTTTGTCCACCAGATAATTGTTGAGGTTCTTTAGTTAAGTATTTACCCATACCTACTAAATTAGCATATTCATCTACTCGACTGACAATTTCATTATGTGGTATTTGCATATTTTCTAGTCCAAATGCTATATCGTGTCTGACCGTAACTCCAACAAATTGGTTATCAGGATTTTGAAAAACGATGCCTAATTTCTTTCTTACATCATTGACTGTTTTTTCTGTTAACTCAATATCATCAATAAAAATCTGACCACTTTCAGCCTTAACTAGTCCAACTAATAACTTAGCTAGTGTTGATTTACCACTACCATTATGACCTAAAATAGATACCCATGAACCCTTAGGTATCTCAAATGATAAATCTTTGATGACTTCTTTTTTGTCATCATACATAAAATTTAGATTTTTTACCTTAATCAATTTATCTTCACCCTGTCTTACACTCTATTATATCATTGTAAATGCCATTTTTTTATCTAAAGTTTTTGATATAATGTTAAGGTATGGAGGTTCTCTAAATGTTATTTGATATCAATAAAGAATCTTTTAAGCAGATGGTTTTGAAATCTGAAATCCCAGTCTTAATCGATTTTCATGCACCATGGTGTAGAAGTTGTTTGTCCTTAGAGACTATTTTAGAAGATATTTCTGATGATTACTATGGTCAAATAAAAATATATAAGATCAATGTTGAAGATGAAACAGCGATTTCAGATAAGTATGATGTAATGACCTTACCAACCTTGATTTTATTTGATCGTGGTAAAGTCATTAAAGAACTTAATGGCTTACAAAGTGCATCAGAAATTAGAAAGTGGTTAGACTTATGAGAGATTCAATTATCATCGGTTCCGGTCCTGCAGGTATATCCGCAGCACTATACTTAAATAATTTAAATAAAGATGTATTAGTAATTGGTAAAGATTATGGCCAATTAACTAAAAATGATATCATTGATAATTTTTATGGTCAATTTCCAATTAATGGTCAAGATCTTATTAAGAAGGGTATTGATCAAGCAAAGAACTTAGGTATTCCAGTCATAATGGATTCAGTACTTAATGTTGTTAAGGTTGATGATTATTTTATAGTAACAACCATTAAAGAAACCTTTGAAGCCAAAACTGTTGTTTTAACAACCGGTAAACCAAGACTACCTTTAAGTGTTCCTGGTTATCGTATTTTTAAAGGTAAAGGCATACATCTTTGTGCTACATGTGATGGTTTTTTCTATCGTAAGAAAAAAGTAGCAATCGTTGGTTCTGGTCCTTATATGGAACAAGAGTTAAGTGTACTTGAAAACTATACAGATGATATTACTATATTTTCAGAAAATGTTTTATATGAACATCCTAAATATAAAGTTATCACCGAAAGAATAAAATCATTTAGTGGGGATAAACGATTAAGTCATATCCATACAAAAGAAAATACATATGAAACCCAAGGTGTATTTGTTGCTATTGGATTTCCAACCGCATCTGAGCTAGCATTAAAATTAGGGGTTGTTACAGAGCATACGAATATCTTAGTTGATGAGCACATGGAAACCAATATTGAAGGTATATTTGCAGGTGGAGATTGTATTGGTGGAAAACTTCAAATAGCAAAAGCTATTCATGATGGTTTAAAGATTTCTAGTGGTGTAAATACTTACTTAAAGAAGTTAAAACAATGACCATAACAGATCAATCAATTAGAAACTATTTAAACAATTTAGAACCAGATAGATTAATAGATATCAATCATTTAATCAAAATGATGTCAGAAATTACTGGTGATAAACCAGTCATGTGGGGTTCTATTATTGGATTTGGAAATCTACATTATACTTATAAAACTGGTACAGAAGGCGATATGCCACTTCTTGGATTAGCATCTAGAAAACAGTCTATCACTTTATATTTAGGTTATGATGTTGGTAAATATGATTTATTAAATAGATTAGGTAAACATAAGATTGGTAAGGGTTGTTTATATATCAATAAACTTGAAGATGTTGATTTAGATATTTTAAAAGAGTTATTAATAGTTTCTTCAAATGATATATTAAGTTCATCAATAATCAAAGTTAATCATAGTTCTTAATCATATAAAACTCATATACAAATCTTTTAGTATGATGAGTTTTTTATTTTAAAATAAAACATGCACGATTTCTCGTGCATGTTGATCTTAAAACTTGGAATCATCTTTATGATCTAGATATGCTTTAATTGGTTCCATTGTCTTTTTAATCATACCATCAATAAATGGATTACTGAGCTTAGCAGCATTTAATAACTCTACAAAACTCTTTGATCCACCTAATTTACAAAGTTCATAGTATTTATCCCATGTCTTTTTATGATCAATTTGAGATAACCCCCAGAACTCAAATGCTACGACTTGAGCTAACGTATAGTCAATATAATAGAATGGATCTTGGAATATATGTCCTTGTTTAAACCACCAAGCTCCTTCATTCATAAAGTCATTTTCATCATACTTTTTCCATGGTAAGTATTTTTGTTCTAAAGACTTCCATAATGCTTTTCTTTCTTCTGGTAAATACTCTGGGTGACTATAAACTTCATGTTGGAATTCATCGACTAATACACCATATGGTAAGAATTCAACTGCACCACTTAAATGTCCAAACTTATATTTTTCAGTATCCTTTAAGAAGAAATCCTTCATCCATGGCCATGCAAGAAATTCCATACTCATTGAATGAATTTCTGCCGCCTCATAAGATGGCCAGCGGTAACTTGGAAGTAAGTTTCTAGATGTATATACTTGGAATGCATGTCCTGCTTCATGCGTTAAGACATCCACATCTCCAGAGGTACCATCGAAGTTAGCAAATATAAATGGGGATTCAAAGCTTGGAATATAGGTACAATATCCACCACCTTCTTTATTAGGTTTACTCTCTAAATCGAGTAATTCTTTATCCACCATATATCTAAAGAATGTTGATGTTTCTTTACTCATTTCATCATACATCTTCTTTGCAACACCAACCTGCCAAGTACTATCACCTTTAGGTGTTGGATTACCATCTTTAAATGTTAACCCTAAATCATAGGATTTCATATCCTTAATACCTAAACGATTTGCTTTTCTTAATTGTAGTTTAGCTACATAAGGAACAATTTCTTTATATACTTGATCACGATATTTTTTAACATCATTTAAATCATAATCAATTCTTTTTAAACGATCATAACCTAATTGGATAAAGTTTTCGTAGCCTAGTTTTAATGCCATACTATGACGTGTTTTAACTAATTGATCATAAATCTTGTCAAATTCACTTTCGTTTGATTTAAACCAATTAGAAACCTGAAGCGTTGCTTTTTGTCTAACTAAACGATCTTTATCGGTTGCAAACGGATGCATTTGAGATAAATTATATATTTGATTATTAAACTCAATCTTAGCACTACTTCTAAGTTTTACATATTCAGTTTGTAATCTATTTTCTTCTTGAAGTAAAGAAATGATTTCTGGACTAAATGTCTTTTTAGATAGTTCTGCTTGTTTAAATAATAAAACCCCATACTTTTTTTCTAAGGCACTTCTAAATTTTGATTCTAACATGCTATTAGTAAAATTCACTAAAAACTCTTGGATTTCAGGCATTGCACCATTCATGAATTCTTGTTCTTGATCATAAAATGGATCAATGGTGTCGATGGAATGTCTTATCATACCTAGTTGCATCATTGAATCTACTTGATCGTAGTATGCTAAAAATGAATCTACAATCTTTATTTGTTCATCACTATCTTTAGCTAAATTAAATGCCTGAATCATGTCATTTAAATCAGATTTTACTTTAACAATATCAAATCTTTGATAATTATATGCACTAAACTTCATATGCTTCTCCTTATGTTTATTACCTAATATATACATCTATTATACGTGATTTTCAATACTTCTTATGACAAAAGCATGTAACTAAATGATCATTATAAACGCCAACTGCCTGTAAAAACGCGTAAATCACTGTAGACCCTACAAACTTAAATCCTAACTTTTTTAAATCCTTACTCATTTGATCTGAAATCATGGAAGTTGTTTTCATATCCTGTAATGATTCAAGTTTATGATCAATTGTCTGATTATTTGAATACTTCCAAATAAAGTGCGAAAAACTACCTTCTTGACTAAAATGCTTAACAAAACATAAAGCATTATGAACTATAGCGTTTATTTTTAACTTATTTCTAACAATACCCTCATTAAGTAATAACTCTGCTATCTTATCTTGATCATAATCCTTAACAATATATGGATTAAAATGATCAAATGCCTTTAAAAAGTTATCTCTTTTATTTAAAATAATTGACCAAGAAAGTCCTGCTTGAAAACAGTCTTGCATGAGTTTACTAAATAACTCTAAATCATTTCTTACTGGTTTTCCCCATTCTAGATCATGATACTTCATCATAACATCATCTTTTAATGCCCAGGAACAACGATTAACCAAAGTAGACATTAACATACTCCGGACGATCTATAAATGGATTTCTATTACCTTGATAGCCATAGATTACTTGGTTACGGTGTATTTCAAATTCTGAAACTGGATCTAACTCATGCCAGGTTAATAAAACATCCAGTAACCCCATGACTGCACCTTCACTTGTATAAGCACTATCAATAATATTCGTACTTCTTAAGATTAAAACATCACTATATCTAGTAACCATATAAAATAAGATTCTTGCTACATCACCTTTATATTGATCCCCTGGATAATACATCTGACTACCTACTAATCCATAGCTAGTCCCATTTGTAAAATATCTATTTGATCTAGAACTATTTACAGACGGATTAATCGCTCTTAAATTATGTACATCAGATGCAATATTTTTATCGCTATTACCAACTCTAGGAGTGGCTAATCTTGAGTTTGGCCATACGTGTTCTCTTGCCCAAGTACTACCACCATCCCAGTATCTAACAATTTCATGACCAGAGTAAATACCATCTAAATATGTTTTTGAATCCTTAGTCACTAAATCTGATAACTCTAAAACAAATCTTGCTTCACCATAAGAAATTAATCGTTCATGATTAGATGATGTAATTTGTCTTAATTTGGTTTTAAATTCATTACCAGTTAATCCATTTAAGGATGCATAATAGTTACTAATACCTTCTACTGATAACGGTAAGTAGGTAGGTGCATCTAATTTACTGCGGTCACTTTCAAACTGATTTTTAAGTGCTAATAAGTCAGCCTCATCTGGTAATGTAACCTCATCAACTACTTCAATTAATGTTTTATCTAGGCTAAAACCATAAACTACTAAATCATCAATATATACCGGTCTTCCTATTTCATTAGAAACCTTTACCAGTTCAAATCTAATTTTTACGGCACCTGTTTGATTAATCATAATCTCATAGTGTGTTGTTACCCCAGTTAAATCAAAGATCACTTCATTGGTATTTAATACACCATCTACTTCATATAAGACCTTTAAATCATGATCTGCTGATTTCGCTTTAAATTCTAACTTTTTAACACCTGATAATGTAAAATCCATTTCTAAAGATGGCGTATTTGTTGAACTACTATACCATCTAAGTTGTAAGCTTTGTTCACCAGCTAGTGGAGTTCTTGTTGAAGGTGAGCCATTAATTATAAACCACTTATAACCTTCATCACCAACATACTTTGGAGTGACATTATTATTATAGGTTGTAGAAGGTGGAAACTTAGGTCCTTCAAACCCTGTTTGATAAAGTAGTGCATCATCCTCATACATGACATTTAAATCAAACAATAAATGACTTTCATAGGTTTCATACACGATATAAACCTCTATTAAGGTTTTTTCTAAAAGGGTTTGTTCATAAGGCTTTAAATCAATAAAGTTTGTTGTAACACTAATTGGGTCGACAGCATCTTTACCTAAATAAACATCATAGAATAAAGCATCCGCCTGACTATTCCAACTTAAGGTATCCTCATTAATTTCATAATCTCTTTCAACTTGGCTAATCCATTTTGCATATAATGTAATATCTGTACTTACTGGTGTTTCAAAATCAAATATCGTTGTAAAATCACTATTGGTATACCATCCTGCAAAAACACTGTTTCCCTTAATTGGGGTTGTAGGTTTTGAAAGTAAGGTATCTTTTAAGATTATATGTTCATCTAAATCATTACCCCCATTTGTCTCAAATAAAATGCGTATATAACCAGATTTCACGACCCATTTAGTATATAGATCATACGCTCTGGTTATCCCTAAATCAAAGTCAAAAGGCTCTAAATCGTTTGTTTCATAATAATATGATAACTCATAGCCTTCATGTGTAAAGACCTCTAAAATGGCTTGTTCATTGTATGCTACTTGTCTGGTAATTGAAACATCATTTAATGTATCATGAAATGTTATATTAAATAAATGCACTTCCCACTTTGCATACAATAAAAGATCACTTGTAAGTGGGGTTTCTTGATCAAACCTTTGTTGGTAACCAAAATCGTAATACCATCCTAAGAATGTGTGACCTGCTTTAATCGGTATTTGTGTTTCATTAAAGTTAGGTACTTCATCACTTGAAATAACTACATCACTTAATGACTCTCCTTCCATAGTATTAAATGAAACACTATACTTTGGTGCAACCGGTTTAGTTACTAAAATAAAACACCCTGCTAAACTTAAAAGAAGTGCTAGTATCATCATCAATAAACTTATTTTTTTCATCCTCTTACTCCTTTTTTATATATATAACCTATGACCTATTTTAACATAAATTAAAGATAGTCTAAACATGTGTGGTTTAATCAAGAAAAAAGAAACCTTAAAGTGATTACTCTAAGGTTTCATTAAAACTTAATTATTCTTCGTTCTTCTTTTGTTTACGTTCAAGTGCTAAAGCTTTTTTTTCTTCTTTTTCAAAAGCCTTGTCAGCTTTCTTTTGAATTTTAGATGCTTTTTTCTCAGCTAAATCTTGAGCTTTTCGTTCAGTTTCTAACGCTTGTTGTTGAAGTGCTTTACGATGTCCAATTTCTCTTTCTGTTAAGAATGATTTTTGACCTAATTTAACTTCATTTTGTGTTAGAAAATCGAAGGTAACATATTGTCTTTCATAAGCACTACGTTTAATGATTTCATCTTTATCTTGTGTAATAGTTATTTTTTTAACATCCTTTGTTAAATAAATGACTTTACCAGATAAGATAACATCCTTTCCTTCTACCGCTTTGAAATGTTCAGTTTGACCTTGGGTATTAATAAACCATGCATTTCCATTTGAAAATAATACAGATTCCCCAGTGTCTGCCTTATATAAGACGTTTTTCTTATTACCACTAGATAAAACTGGTTTAACCTCTGCTACTTTATATGTCTTTTTACGTTTCTTAAAAGTCATTATTGGTAATATGATCACTAAAAATATTAAAAAGAGTCCTACTACTACAACAAAAGCCCACTCGAGCATACCATAGGTGCTAAACTCTAGTAAATTAAAGCCATTGGTTACTGACATAACATATCCCTCCCACAGTTACATGTATTTTAATACTCATATTATAGCATGTATTTTGATAATTATTATGAATACTCACTTAGTAAAATAACATTTTATGAAAGATTCGACTGCATCAATAGACCCTTATTCAAATCATAAAAATAACTTTATAAAGTATCATATCAACATATAAAGTAACTAAATTTTGATAAATAAAAAACTCCTTGAGAAGGAGTTTTCATATCAACTTAAATAAATTCGATAATTGCCATCGGTGCTGAATCCCCACGGCGAGGTACTGTTTTAATGATTCTTGTGTATCCACCACTACGTTCCATATAACGTGGTGCAATCTCTGAAAACAGTTTTTGAAGCGCATTTTGTCCTTCTTTAACTTCTTCAAAACGAACAGTTTCTGCAGCTTGTCTTCTTGCAGCAAGTGTTCCTTTTTTAGCTAAAGTGACCATTTTGTCAGCAACTCTTTGTAGTGATTTTGCTTTTGCTTCTGTAGTCGTAATACGATCGTTGATGATTAAGTCTGTGACTAAGTCACGTAATAATGCTTCTCTTTGATCTGTTGTACGACGAAGTCTTGATGGTATTGCCATAATTATTACTCCTTATCTTCGTCTGATTCAAATTCGAACTTAGCATCTTTTGATGCAGTGTGTTCAAATTCAAGTCCATGTTCTGCTAATTTATCTTTTAATTCTTTAAATGATTTTCTACCTAATGAACGTAAGCGCATAACTTCTTCTTCACTTAACTTCATTAATTCACCAACAGTCGTGATACCACTTCTCTTAAGTGAGTTGAATAATCTAACTGATAAGTCTAATTGTTCAATCTTAGTATCTGACTTTTTACTTGTTGGTTCTTCTTCGACTTCTCTAATGAAATCGTAAGATGATGCTTGATCAGATAGTTGAACAAGTGTTTGGAAATAATCCACAAGCATCTTAGATGCAAGTGCTAAAGCTTCTTTTGCTTTAATCGCACCATTTGTTTCAATTTCCATTGTTAATTCATCTAAATCACCACGTGTTTTTTCTACACTGTAGATTACACGTTCAACTGGTGTATAAAGTGAATCAATTGGGATCACACCAACTTCATATTTTGAGAATTGTTTGTTTTGTTCAGCTGGTACATAACCGATACCACGTCTCACAGTCACAGTCATAGATAACTTCGCACCTTCTGCAAGGGTTGCGATATGTTGATCTTTGTTAATAACTTCAATATTATCAACTAAATTGAAATCACCTGCAGTAACCTTTGTTGGTCCTTCAGCATAGATTTCTAATTTTTGTTCATAATGTGGATCTTGTGAATCAACAGAGAAAACGACTCTTTTTAAATTTAAGACGATTCCCATAACATCTTCATATACGCCATCAATAGTTGAGAATTCATGGTCTACACCCTCAATTTTCACATTGACAATCGCTGCTCCAGGTAAAGATGACAGAAGCACTCTTCTAAGTGCATTACCTAAAGTCAAACCATAACCACGTTCAAGTGGTTTTACTAAGAAACGACCCAAATAACCTTCTTGAGAAATTTCTTCTACGGATGTTGGTTTTTCAAATTTTAAATCTTTCACAAGTATACCTCCTATTAATTATTAATTAGTTACGTGGACGTTTTGGAGGACGGCATCCGTTGTGCGGAACTGGCGTCACATCTTTAATCGCTGTAATTTCTAATCCTGCTGCTTGTAAACTTCTAATAGCAGCCTCTCTACCAGGACCAGGTCCTTTAACAAAGACTTCAACACGAGCCATACCATTTTCCATAGCAGCTTTAGCAGCAGCTTCGGAAGTTAATTGTGCAGCAAATGGTGTTGATTTTCTAGAACCCTTAATGCCAAGTGCACCAGCGCTTGACCATGAGATTGCATTTCCTTCTGGATCTGTAATTGTAACAATTGTATTATTAAAAGTAGTATGAATATGTGCAATTCCTAGTGGAATGTGTTTTCTTACTTTTCTTTTAGTAGTTTTTCTTTTTTGAGCTGCCATAATTATTTACTTACCTGCTTCTTTCCGGCTATCGCTTTCGGTTTACCTTTTCTAGTACGGGCATTGTTTCTTGTGTTTTGTCCGCGAACCGGTAATCCTTTACGGTGTCTAATACCGCGATAAGAACCAATTTCCATTAATCTTTTTACATCTAAGGTTCTTTCTCTACGTAAATCACCTTCAGTTGTATATTTAGCAATCTCACTACGGATTGCTGCTAATTGATCTTCATTTAAATCTTTTACACGGATATCTTCAGAAATATTAGCATTCTTTAAAATATCTTGTGCAATATTTGCTCCAATTCCATAAATGTACTGTAACGAGATTATGACTCGTTTTTGAGTTGGAATATCTACTCCTGCAATTCTTGCCATAGTTTAATCTCCTTAACCTTGTCTTTGATTGTGTCTTTTATTTTTTTTGTTGATCACGTAAACGCGACCCTTGCGGCGCACAATGATATCATCGGCACTACGTTTTTTAACTGATGCTCTTACTTTCATGTGTTATTAGCTCCTTATTTTTTACGGTACGTAATACGACCGCGACTTAAGTCATATGGTGATAATTCAACAGTTACTTTATCACCAGGTAAAATGCGTATGTTGTTGATACGGATTTTACCAGATACGTGAGCGATTACGGTATGACCGTTATCAAGCTCAACTTTAAATTTTGTATTAGGTAGAACTTCAATTACCTTGGCTTCAACTTCAATTAAATCTTCTCTTGCCATGTATTACTCCTTATATTTGGGTCAATATTTCATAACCATCATTGGTTACTAAGACCGTGTGTTCAAAATGAGCACTCATACGTTTATCCTGTGTTACAGTCGTCCAGTTATCTTTCAAAATCCTAATACGTTTTGTGCCTAAGTTAACCATTGGTTCCACACAAAATGTCATGCCTGCTTTTAATGTAACAGTGTGGACTTCTTGACCAAAATTAGGTACAACCGGTTCTTCATGAAGACTTTGACCAATACCATGACCAGTAAACTCTTCTACAATACCAAAACCATAAGGTTTAATACTTGACTCGATTGCACGTGAAATTTGATTCACAGTCGCACCAGGTTTAATAACAGCAAGTCCTTGCCATAATGCATTTTCTGTAACTTCTAGTAACTTTTTAACATCATTAGAAACTTCCTCAACAGGAAATGTCCAAGCTGAATC
>DHEJ01000018.1:2415-17754 GCA_002399815.1 Acholeplasmataceae bacterium UBA4853 | reverse complement strand
ACAGAAGTGCAAATCGATGCCGGAAACCCTTGATAGTCTTTAAATGATGGGATTGCATCATTATCTCGTATGAATTTATCTGCGAGTAGATCAAGCTCATGTGTGGTAACACCTGGCTTGATGAAGGGAATTAAATATTCCCTTGTTCTTGCTAGGATGTTACCAGCTTTTCTCATGAGTTCAATTTCTCTAGAACTTTTAATTGTAATCATTACTGCTCCAGAATTTCTAATATGTCTTTGGTAACTGGCTCTAAGTCCCTATTACCATCCACATCAATTAATAAGCCTTTTGATTTGTAATAAGCAATTAGAGGGAAAGTCTCATTATTATAAACCTCTAATCTCTTGGTGATAGTTTCTCTAGAATCATCTTTACGTTGAACTAAAGTTGCTCCGTCTTTATCACAAATACCTTCCACTTTTGGTGGATAATTCGTAATATGATATATCGAACCACATACTGGACATGTTCTTCTACCTGTAATACGATCAATAATTACTTCATCTTCTGATGTGACATTAATAACCACATCAATTGCCCAACCTAAATCCTTAACCAACTGATCTAAGTACTGTGCTTGATCTGGATTTCTTGGATAACCATCCAAGATAAATCCATCATGTACATCGGACTCATTTAATCTAACTTTAACCATGTCATTGGTTACATCATCTGGAACCAATAAACCTTGATCAGTATAGCTTTTTGCAAGAATGCCAAGTGGTGTCTGACTTTTTAAGTGCATTCTAAACATATCGCCTGTAGATATATGTGGAATATTTAATTTGTTTGCTAAAATTTTTGCTTGTGAACCTTTACCTGCACCAGGAGGTCCCACAAAAATCATCCGACGTTTCATTAAAATAATCCTTGGTAAGTTTCTTGATTTGCTTGTGCTTCCATTTGTGATGTAGTATCAGCAGCAACACCTACTACAATTAATAACCCTGTACCACCAAGTGTGATATTTGCAGCATTTTGGCCAACAAATCCAAACACCCAAGCAGTAACAATCGGTAATGCAGCTAGAATTACTAGATATACAGTACCTACAACGGTTACTTTAAATAAAATACGCGCAATATAATTTTTAGTATCATCACCTGGTCTAACCCCTGGAACATACGCATTAGATTTTGATAAATTATCAGCAATCTTATGTGGGTTTGTTACCATGAAGGTATAGAAGAATGAGAATACAACAATTAATAATACATATAAGATAAATCCAATTGGTTCTTGATAGTTAAAGATTGAGTTTACCCAAGAAGCTGCACCAGAATTCACTGAGCCTTCTAAGAAACCAACAATCGATAACGGTACCGATAGTAATGTCGAAGCAAAGATGACTGGTAATACCCCTGCAGAGTTAATCTTTAAAGGAATATTAGAATCTGATTTACCTGCACCACCTTGACGGTTTGCATAACTAATCGGAATTTTTCTTTTAGCGATGTTCATATAAACAACGCCTAGTAAAATAGCTACATAAAGTAGTAAGATTCCAACATAAATAACAATATCCCAGCCATTATCTGTTCCAAGATATTTATCACCTAATGTTGTAATCATAATTGGAATTGAAGTTAATACCCCAACAGCAATTAAGATTGATGAACCATTACCAACACCTTTAGCAGTAATTAAATCTGCTAACCAAATGGTGAATGCAGAACCTGCAGTCACGACAAGTGCCATGTAGAAGTAAGTAAAGAACCCACTATCAACACCAACTTGGATTTGAGAACCTCTAACGCCAGTACCAAGAATTAAGAGTAAAGCTTGTGCAAATGCTAACACGATTGCTAAATATTTAGTCAATCTTGAAGTTTTTGCTTTACCTTCATCCCCTTGTTCTTGCCATTCTTTCATTTGAGGAATAACTACTTGTAATAATTGTACTGCAATAGATGCAGTAATATATGGTGAAATCCCTAGAGATAACACCGAAAAACGTGCTAGTGCCTGTCCTGTATAGCTATTTAGGATACCTAAGAACCCTGAAGTCCATTGTTGATTACTTTGAAATAATTCGATATTAAACAAAGGAATTGGAATATAACTTGCAATTCTAAATACTAAAATGAGTAGTAGTGTCATCCCTAAACGGGTCATTACTGTCTTATTTGCTAATACATTTTTTATGCGTTGCCACACGTTAGATCACCTCTGTTGTTCCACCAGCTGCTGTGATTGCTTCTATCGCACTGTCTGAGAATTTGTTTGCCTTTACAGTTAACTTCTTTTCTAACTTGCCAAAAGCTAATACTTTAACACCTGATAAAATCTTAGTGATCATTTTAGTTTGTAATAAGATTTCTGGAGTGATTACACTACCATCTTCAAAAAGGTTTAAGTCTCCGGTATTTACGATAGCATAAACTTTTCTAGTGTAGTTATTGAAACCACGTTTTGGAATACGTTGGAAGAAAGGAATTTGTCCCCCTTCAAATCCAGGACGCACGCCGCCACCTGCTCTAGCCCATTGACCTTTATTACCTTTACCAGAGGTTTTACCTGTACCACTACCTGGTCCACGACCAAGACGCTTTTTAGCGTGTCTTGCACCTGGAACTGGTTTTAAGTTACTTAACATTGGTTATTCCTCCTTATACTTCTTTTACTTCAACTAAATGACCAATAGTCTTGATCATTCCGTCGATAGCATCGTTTTGTTCTTTAATTACTGCTTGACCAATTTTCTTTAAACCTAAAGCGTGAGCGGTTTTAACTTGGTTTGGTCTTCTTCCGATTAAGGATTTCTTTAATGTTATTTCTAACATGATTTACACCAATTTTTCAATAGCAACACCACGTAGTTTAGCTACGGAATCAGGTGTTCTTAATGATTGTAATCCTGCAAATGTTGCACGCACAACATTAATTGCAGTTTTTGAACCTAATGATTTTGATAGTACGTCATGGACACCAGCTAAATCAAAGATAATACGAGCAGCTCCACCAGCAATAATACCAGTACCTTCAGCTGCAGGTTTAACAATGATCTTACCTGCTCCAAATTCTCCTACAACATCATGAGGGATTGTTGATTTTACAAGTGGAACTTGAATTAAATTTCTTTTTGCAGATTCAACAGCTTTTTTAATAGCTTCTGGAACTTCAGTTGCTTTACCAGTTCCAAAACCAACTGTACCTTGTTTGTTTCCTACAACAACAAGTGCTGCAAAACGGAAACGGCGTCCACCTTTTACGACTTTAGTTACACGATTAAGTGCAACAACTTTTTCTTCAAAAACAATTTCATCTTGTTTCTCATTAAATTTATCTGCCATGATAGACCCCCTTCCTAGAATTCTAAGCCAGCAGCTCTAGCTGCTTCGGCTAACGCTTTAACGCGTCCGTGGTATAAATAACCACCGCGGTCAAATACGACTTTTGTGATGCCTAATTTTAAAGCTTTCTCAGCAATTAGTTTACCAACTGCTGATGCAGATTCAATATTAGCACTTAGTTTTAATTCTTTTGAATTTGCACTTGTTAAAGTAGCTTGTTTTTGATCGTCAATAATTTGAACATAAATCGCGGTATTGGAACGAAATACGTTTAATCTTGGACGCTCTGGAGTACCAATGACACTTTTTCTAATTCTTAAATGTCTTTTTTGTCTGGATTCATTGGATGATATTTTCTTTATCATAATTTATACTCCTTACTTCGCAGTCTTACCAGCCTTACGAGCAACATATTCGTCAACATAACGAATACCTTTACCCTTATAAGGTTCTGGTTTTCTGAATTCTCTGATTTCTGCAGCAAATTGACCTACTGCAGCTTTATCAATACCTGATACTGTAATTTCTGTATTCTTAGGCACATCAAGTGATAAGCCTTTTGGAATATCTAATTCTACGTTATGTGAGAAACCTAATTGTAAAATTAATTTACTTCCTTGAAGTTGTGCTCTATACCCAACCCCACGGATTTCTAATTTCTTAGTAAAACCTTCACTAACCCCTACAACCATGTTGTAGAAAATAGCTCTTGTTGTACCATGAATTTTTCTTGTAAACATTTCATTATTTGGTCTTGAAATTTTAATTTCATTACCAGTTAATTTAATGTCTAAAACATGATTGAAAGTTTGCTCTAATTGTCCTTTTGGCCCTTTAACAACTACGTGATTATTTTCACCTATGTTAACAGTAACACCAGCAGGAACAACGATGACTTTATTACCTATACGGCTCATTATTATTCCTCCCTAATTACCAGACATATGCAAGCACTTCGCCACCAACTTGTTGTTGACGTGCTTCACGATCTGTTAAAATTCCTTTTGATGTCGAGATTAATGCAACCCCTAAACCATTTAAGACTTTAGGCAACTTATCTAAAGTTGCATAAACTCGAAGTCCTGGCTTCGATATCCTTTTCAATCCTTTGATAACACGCTCATTTGTTGAAGAATATTTTAATGATACTGTAATTTTAGGGAATTTATCACTTGAAACTACAAAATCTTTAATGAATCCTTCTTGCTTCATAACTGTTAAGATTTCACTCTTTAGTCTTGAAGCAGGCATGTCAACTTTCGGATGACGCGCTTTATTAGCATTGCGGATACGCGTTAATAAGTCCGCAATTGGATCAGTCATAACCATTCTCTTCCTCCTTACCAGCTAGCTTTCTTAACACCAGGTAATTCACCTTTGTGTGCTAGTTCTCTAAATGTAATACGAGAAATACCAAACTTTCTCATGAAACCTCTAGGTCTACCATCAAGTGAATCTCTGTTTTTAAGACGTACTGGTGATGCATCTTTCGGTAAACTTGCAAGTCCCTTGAAGTCTCCAGCCGTTTTTAAAGCTTTTCTCTTTTCAGCGTATATCTCAACGAGAGCGCGCTGCTTTTTATCTTTTGCGATTTTTGATTTCTTTGCCATAATCTACTCCTCACTTCTTAAACGGAAAACCGAATTCAGTAAGTAAGCTCTTAGCTTCCTTATCGGTTTTTGCCGTTGTTACGATGATAATGTCCATACCACGTACTTTAGTAACTTTATCAATGTTGATTTCAGGGAAGATGATTTGTTCTTTTACACCTAAAGTGTAGTTACCACGACCATCAAATGAATCACCTGAAACCCCACGGAAGTCACGTACACGAGGTAATGCAACAGATACTAACTTTTCTAAGAAGTAGTACATTCTGTCGCCTCTTAATGTAACTTTTGCACCAATTGCTTGGCCTTCGCGTAATTTAAAGTTAGAAATAGATTTCTTTGCTTTAGTAGTTACTGGTTTTTGACCAGTTAATAAAGTCAATTCTTCTACTGCTTGATCTAAAGCTTTAGAATTTGAAACTGCATCACCAACACCGATATTAATAACGATCTTTTCTAATTTTGGTGCTTGCATTACTGAATCGTATTCGTATAAAGAAACTAGTTTAGGAACAATCGAAGTTGTATATAATTCTTTTAAAGTTGCACTCATTATTTACCAGCTCCCATTTTCTTGACTGTAGTTGATTTTTCTACTTTATCAGTTTTTACAGCTTTAGCTGCTTTAGTATCTTTAACTTGTTTAGTTACTTTAGCAGGTTTTTCTGATTTAGTTGCTTTAACTTCTTTAGCTTCTTTAACAGCTTTAGTTGCCTTAACAGGCTTATCTAAAGCAGTACCGCTCTTTTTAGCAAAGCGAACTTTAACGCCATTTTCAAAACGGTAACCAACTCTTGATGGTAAACCAGTTTTTGGATCTAATATAGCAACATTAGATACGTGAATTGCAGCTGGTTTTTCAATGATCCCGCCTTTATCATTAGCATTTTTTGGTCTTTCATGTTTTTTAACAATGTTAATGCCTTCAACGATAACCGTTTCTTTTTGACGGTTAACTTTTAAGACACGACCAGTTTTACGTGTTTTAACACCTTTTTTATCAACTGTAAATTGATCACCACCAGCAATCACTACAACTGTATCTCCAGTTTTAATATTCATATGTGGCTCCTCCTTACAATACTTCTGGTGCAAGTGAGATGATCTTCATGAAGTTCTTATCTCTTAATTCTCTTGCTACCGGTCCAAAGATACGTGTACCTTTTGGATTTAAGTCATCTTTAATAATGACTGCTGCGTTATCGTCAAACTTAATGTATGAACCATCTGGTCTTTTAATACCTTGTTTAGTTCTTACTACAACCGCTTGAACAACTTCACCTTTTTTAACAGTACCTGTTGGTGTTGCTTTTTTAACAGTAACTGTTACGATATCTCCAATGTTTGCATAACGACGACGGGTTCCACCTTGAACTCTAATTACTAGAACTTCACGTGCACCGGAATTGTCAGCAACTACTAATCTTGATTCTTGCTGTAACATATTCTTTCGTCCTCCTTACACTAACTCAGATTTTTGTACCACTTCAAGTAAGGCAAATTTCTTTGTCTTTGAAAGTGGTCTTGATTCAATAATCGTAACTACATCACCAATTTTTGCAACACTATTTTCATCATGTGCATGGAATTTTTTAGAAACCTTCACACGTTTACCGTATAATGCATGCTTCTTTTGTGTTTCAACTAATACAGTAATGGTTTTATCCATTTTGTCAGATACAACTTTTCCAGTATAAACTTTTTTATTGCTAGCTTTTTCCATTGTTATATCCTCTCTTACTCGCCACGCTCAGAAATGATTGTCTTCATTTGAGCGATTGTTTTTTTAACAGTTTTTAAACGTGCTGTGTTCTCTAATTGTCCGACAGCGTGCTGGAAGCGTAAATTGAATAATTCAGCTTTTAACTCAGCAATTTTTTTGTTTAAATCTGCAGTTTTTAAATCTCTGATTTCTGCTGCTTTCACGCTGCATCACCTCTCTTAACAATTTTTGTTCGAACAGGTAGTTTATGAGATGCTAAACGTAACGCTTCTTTTGCGATGTCATCAGCTACTCCTGCAATTTCAAACATGATTTTGCCTTCTTTTACGACTGCAACCCATGAATCTGGAGCTCCTTTACCGGAACCCATACGTACTTCCATTGGTTTTTTAGTTTTTGCTAAATGTGGGAAGATATTGATCCAAACTTTACCTAAACGCTTCATTTCACGAGTCATCGCGATACGAGCAGCTTCGATTTGTCTAGAGTTGATCCAAGCACCTTCTTTAGCTACTAATGCATATTCACCATTAATAATTTCGTTTCTACCTTTCGCTTTTCCTTCAAAGGATACACGATGAGGACGACGGTATTTTGTTCTTTTTGGCATTAACATAGATTAGTCCTCCTTTTGTTTGTTTTGTTGAGGTCTACTACCACGAGCTGGCTTGTCGCCTCTTTGTGGTTGTTGTTTGTCAGCACGAGGGCGTCTGTCATTACCTCTTCTTGGTTGATCAGCTTCAAATGGTTTTCTTGTATCTAGAATTGATTGTCCTGGTAATACTTCACCATGATAAATCCAAACCTTAACACCTAAAATTCCATATGTAGTCAATGCTTCAGCTGTTGCATAATCAACATCTGCTCTTAATGTATGAAGAGGCACACGACCTTCTGAATAACCTTCGCTTCTTGCAATTTCAGTTCCACCTAAACGACCTGATACTAAAGTTCTAATACCTTTAGCGCCAGACTTAAGTGCTCTTGTAATCGCCATTTTTTGAGTTCTTCTAAAAGATGCTCTTTGTTCTAGTTGTTCAGCAATACTTTGAGCAACTAACACTGCAACTTTTTCAGGACGTCTTACTTCAACAATATTTAATACAACTTCTTTTTTAGTTAAGTATTCTAATGTTGAAACTGCTTTATTTTTATCAGCTGCTTCTTTACCAAGTGCAATACCAGGTTTAGAAACATAAAGCTTAATTGTAATACGTTCTTTGTTTTTCGCTTTCACACGTTCAATCTCAATTTGAGATACGCCTGCTTTTTTAAAGTTAGTAGTTAGAAATTCTCTAATTAAAGCGTCTTCTTTTACGAGTGCAGGCACATCTTTTTTATCAGCGTACCATTTGGATTCCCAAGTACGGATGATTCCTAGACGTAAACCATTTGGATTTGTTTTTTGTCCCATGCTTTAATTACTCCCTTTCTGCCACAACAACAGTGATGTGTGATGTACGTTTCTTAATAACGTTACCTGTACCTTTAGCACGTGGTAACATTCTTTTCATTGTAACAGATTCATTTGCCCATACTTCTTTGACAAATAATGAATCTTCATTTAAATTTTGGTTGTGTGTTGCATTTGCGATTGCTGAATTTAAAACTTTTGCAATAACAGGTGATGCACCACGCGGTGTAAACATAAGAATAGCTCTAGCTTCCTTGACATTCTTGCCACGAATTAAATCGATAACAATTCTAACTTTTCTAGGAGCGATTCTGACAGTTTTTGCGATTGCTTTAGCTTCCATGATATCTCTCCTTATTTTCTGACGACTTTCTTATCTTCTTTTTTGTGACCTCGGAATGTACGCGTTGGAGCGAACTCTCCTAATTTATGACCAACCATGTCTTCTGTAATATATACAGGAACATGTTCGCGGCCATTATAAACTGCAATCGTGAAACCTATAAATTCAGGAAATATAGTCGAACGACGGCTCCAAGTTTGGATGACTCTTTTATCATTTGCTTTTGCTTGTTTTAAAACCTTATCGATTAATGATTGATCAGCGAAAGGTCCTTTTTTAAGTGAACGTGCCATGTTTTCCCTCCTTATGCGTTTCTGCGTCTAACGATCATATTAGAAGACGCTTTTTTCTTATCACGTGTCTTAACGCCACGTCCTTTTTTACCCCATGGAGTCATTGGTTGTTTTCTACCAATTGGTTGTTTACCTTCACCACCACCGTGTGGGTGATCGTTCGGGTTCATAACTGATCCACGTACTGTAGGTCTAATACCCATATGACGTGTTCTACCAGCTTTACCAACTCTAACTAATTCATGAGATTCGTTACCAACTTCACCAATTGTTGCGCGGCAAGTTCCTAAGATCTTACGGACTTCTCCACTTTGTAGACGTACTAAGACATATTTGTCTTCACGACCTAAGATTTGAGCAGATGTTCCCGCACTTCTAGCAATTTGACCACCACGACCAGGTGCTAATTCCACGTTATGTACAACTGTACCAACAGGAATATGTGCAATTGGTAATGAGTTACCAACTTTAATGTCAACATTTGAACCAGAAACTACTTCAAGTCCAACTGTTAAACCTTTAGGTGCTAAGATATATCTCTTTTCACCATCTAAATAAGTAATTAATGCAATATTTGCTGAACGGTTTGGATCATATTCAACAGATGTCACTTTTCCTACTACATCTTGTTTATCACGTTTAAAGTCAACGATACGATACTTACGTTTCGCTCCACCACCGATGTGTCTAACAGTCAATTTACCTTGATTGTTACGACCACCCGTTTTACTAATTGGCGCAAGCAGTGACTTTTCAGGAGTAGATGTTGTAATTTCATCGAACGTTAACACGCTCATATTACGACGACCATTAGTCGTTCTTTTATAAATTTTAACTGCCATAAGTTAATTCTCCTATATCTTTCACTAGATGATTACACTGCAAACGCAGGAATCTTTTGTCCTTCTTTAAGTTGGACAATTGCTTTCTTGTATCCTGATTTTAAACCTTCGTATTTACCAACTTTTTTATATTTTGGTAATACATTGATGGTGTTAACCTTGATTACATTCACACTAAAGATTGCTTCAACTGCCTTTTTAATTTCTACTTTATTAGCAGTTTTAGGAACTTTAAATGTATATCTGTTTGCTGATTCTACTAACTTCATTGAGTTTTCAGTAATAATCGGCGCACGCAGTAATTCATAGTACTTAGTTTCAGCGATTTTAGCCATTATCCTAAGACCTCCTCATAGTATTTCACTGCATCTTGAGTTAATACCACATTGTTAAACTTTAATAGTTCATATACAGAAGTTTGAGATACTTCTCTTAATTGAGCAGTTGGTAGGTTTGATGATGAAAGTAATAAGTTTTCTTCAATTGAACCGACTAACACTAAAGTTTTACCTGTAAGTTTTAAGTTATTTAAGATTTCAGCAAATAATTTTGTTTTTGGTTGACTCACTTGAAGTGCATCAACTAAAACTAATTGATTTTCTTGTGCGTGGTATGAAAGTGCACTCTTTAAAGCTAATTGCTTAACTTTTTGGTTAACTTTCACAACATAGCTTCTTGGAACCGGTCCAAAAGCAATTCCACCACCTCTCCATTGTGGAGAACGGATAGAACCTTGACGTGCACGACCTGTACCTTTTTGTCTCCATGGTTTTTTACCACCACCAGAAACTTCAGCACGTGTCTTTGTTTTGTGTGTTCCTTGTCTTAATGCAGCACGTTGCGCATTAACTACATCATAAATCACTTGTTGATTTGGTGTGATTCCAAAGATTGCATCATTTAAAGCAACTTCAGAAATCTTTTCACCAGCTTGATTGAATAAATTGATTGTTGGCATAATTATTCTCCTTAGTTACCTTTCTTAATAGCGCTCTTAACTACAACATAACCTTTTTTAGGTCCTGGTACAGAACCGGAGATTAATAGTAATTCGTTTTCAACATCAACTGCTACAATCTTTAAGTTTTGAACAGTCTTTGTTTCGGCACCCATATGACCAGCAAGATTTTTGCCCTTCATATTACCTTTAATTGCACCCATAGAACCTGGTGCTCTGTGGTACATCGATCCGTGAGTCATAGGTCCTCTTGATTGATTATGGCGTTTGATTGCTCCCGCATAACCTTTACCTTTTGAAGTACCTGTAACGTCAATATCTTCTCCTTGTTGGAATAAGTCAGCTTTGATTGCTGTTCCAACTGCTAAACTTGCTAAATCATTATTAAGCACTTCAAATCGAATTTCTTTTACGAAGCGCTTAGGTGCTGTATTAGCTTTTTTCACGTGCCCTAATTCAGGCTTGTTACTTAATTTTTCACGTTTTGATTCAAAACCAACTTGTGTTGCAACATAACCGTCTGTTTCAACAGTCTTTTGTTGTAATACGACGTTGCCTTCAACATCAACAACAGTGACAGGAATTAAAACACCATTTTCATCGAAAATTTGTGTCATTCCAATTTTCTTACCTAAGATTCCTTTGGCCATTGTTTTTCCTCTTTCTTTTTGTTTTTAGCCTTTGACATCAATTATTTCTTAAGGACGATGTCGATACCTGATGGTAAATCAATTCTCATCAACGCATCAATAGTTTTTGAATTTGGTTCTAAGATTTGAATTAGTCTTTTGTGTGTTCTTCTTTCGAATTGTTCACGAGAGTCTTTATTCACGTGAGGACTTCTTAACACAGTGAAGATTTCTTTCTTTGTTGGTAGTGGAATTGGACCTTGTACAGTTGCACCAGTCTTTTCTACACTTTCAACAATCTTCTTAGCAGCCTGATCAATTAATCTGTGATCGTATGCTTTTAAACTGATTTTGATAATTTCTTTTGCCATTTTAATTCTCCTTTCGCCTATAATCCTTGCATAGACTTTACTCCCTGGGAACACCCTACACACCGACAACGGCTATCCGTGTATCGACAACCTCCCAGATCAACGCTTTACTTGTATGTACGCAAGCCTTTTAATTATATAAAAAAAGACTTTTTATTTCAAGCCTTTTCGTCATTTTGTTTTAAGAAATGTTATTATTACTACAATTTTGTTGAATTTTAGAGTATCTGCCTCTTGTATCGTGGTAATTCTTTATAATCGTTAAGTAAGATTGAAATTGAAGATAACTAACTACAAATCTTTTAAATCCTCTAGAAACTAATTTCGTAAAATACTTCCCATCATTAATCAATTCTCCCGTGATATAGATGTCTTTAAACTTGGTCTTTAATCGTTGGTTTAAAGATGAAATATCTTTAGTAAATAAATTCAGTTCTGAAGCCTCATAGTCAAGTTCTTCATATAATCTTTCCGTATCAATAACAACAAAATTATATTTCTTAAATGCTTCAATATATTCGAGTGTAGTTTCTAAATCAACACCAAGTCCAAAGTTCACTTTTTGATTAAATTTATGTTTGATCACATTTTGAATTTCGCGCTTTAATTCACTAAACATGTGGTCATCAGAAATGAAGGATAAGTTGATTCTTAATTTAGGATGATTTGAAACAAACATTGCATTAATTTCTTTCATATACATCGTAAAATGTTTCTTATACATCACATCATCTAATAAGAAATCGTCATAGACTTGGTGATACTCTTTTAGAATATCTAGTTTTGGTAAGGTCACAATGATTTCTGTATCAGGATATGTATGATATAGTTTTTTGTAAAAAGATTCTCTTATTTTTTGAAAAACAATACCATCTGTATCCAAATAGGACTTCTCAGGTTCAACCATGATAAAGCCAGGATTTAACGGTTTATACTGAATGATTTGCTCATCATTATTGATTTCTAACCCTAATAAAAACTGTCCTGATTGTCCATTTAATTCAACCGAATGAAGCTCTTTTTCAGGTTCATCTAATGATATTTTACGTTGATTGACATGAATATAATATGACCTTCCACCCACTAATTTCTTATCAGTTACTAATAAAAAAATGTTCTTTTTATTCAATATATCCAGTAATAAATAATTCGGTTTTTTATCCATAATAACAGCTTTTACATGGTCTTTTAAGGTTAATAAGTGGTGAATTCTAGCATTTTTTACCTTAAGAATTGTCACATCTTTTTTATGTAAATCAAGTAATCTAATTCGTGCATCAATCTTTAAACATAGCCGATTTAAAACTGAAGTTATGGTAGGATCCGATTGATAATTTAAATAAATCTCTTTCTTGGTTTTATCAAATATTTGATCTAGTAAATAATCTTGATCAACATATTTGAAGAAAATATCATGAAAACTTACTAAAGCATCTGCTACAAAATTAAGTGCTAACATGTTATCTATAGCTAAGTAGCCATGCTTATATCTCTTTCTTAAACTATTCATTTCCTCTTCAATCATTAATTCTATTTGATAGGAGATTTTATACCTTGATTCCTTACTTATTCGGTATGGTTCGAGCATATCCATTTCTTCATACCTTCCGAAAATTACGGATTGATTGCCTATATTATCCACGATAACCTCTTTCTTGAATTATTCTTTAAGATTATACTAAACATGGCTTTATATTGCAAAAGATATCTTAAAATAGAACCAAAAACCTGGGACTTTTTTAGCAGTATATAAAAAAACATACCTAGTTTATAAATTAAGGTATGTTTTATATTTAGTGGTTAATATTTAGTCTTAAAATAGTCCGTAATGTTTTCTAAAGACTTCATTAATACCTCGTCTTTATCAAGTTCTAAATCAGCAAACACAGCATCAATCATCTCATCATGAAATGCATCATGAAGTCTTAAAACTTCTTTTGCTGTATCGGTTAATTTAATATAAACTTTTCTACGGTCTTTCTCATCTGAGTATCTAAAGACATATTTTTTTCTTACTAAAATAGTAATAGAGGTAGTTAATGTACCAAGTGTAACTCTTAAGCGTTTCGCTATTTCACCCATTGTTGGTACTTCAGTATTTCTGATGGCTTCTAAAACATGCACTTCTGTCATCGATAGTGTTACACCAACTTCTTTAAGCTTTCGTTCCTCAATACTTAATATATGATTGAATACGTCCACTAATAAACTATTGATGATTTCTTTTGACTTTGCCACAGTAATCCTCCTTATTTGATGCAGTATCCTAAACCAATTGTTCCTGGACCAGCATGCGCACCAACAACTGGTGTTAATGGAATCAATTTAACCGAAGCATTCGGTCTTAACGACTCAATTTCTTCCTTAAATTGTTCTGCCTTATCAAGATTTGTTGTATATGCAATATAATATTCCACATCTTTACCTTCGGTTTCAGAAAGTAGTATTTCCATCACACGTTTTTGAGCTTTGGTTGTTGTACGAATCTTTTCATACGGTTTTAAAGATCCATCTTCCATTACTTTTAATAACGGTTTAATTTTAAGCAGTGAACCAATTAGACCAGCAGCTGCAGATAAACGTCCATTTTTAACTAAATACTTTAAAGTATCTACTAAAACATAAATCTTAATATGTTCTCTAAATTTATTTAATTCCATGACGATTTCTCTTAAAGAAACGCCTTTTTTAACAAGTTCTAATGCCTTAGCACCTAAAACAAGTTCACCAAAGGATACACTTTTTGAATCAACGATTTCAACTTCAACGCCTGTTACTAACTCTTTTGCTAGTAAAGCACCTTGATAGGTACCACTAAGCTTAGAAGAAATTGAGATAACTAGAATTTGATTATATCCTTGATCTCTTAATCTTTCATATAATAATTGAAATTCTCCGGTTGCAACTTGTGATGTATGGATATCTGCATTTGGTTTATCTAACATCATCTGGTAAAAATCATTTGCTTTAATTTCTGTATGGTCAACATACTCTTTACCATCAAAAGACACAGTTAATCTCATTGTTTCTACTTTATTTACTAAATCTGTATAATCCACACCTGAAGTGGATAATAATGCGATCGCAATCTTATTCATAAGTCTCTCCCTTAAAATACTTTGATTATCAAAATATATTGTAAATTAAGTGTAACATATAAATAAATATTTTCATACTATAAAGTATAAGAAAGTAAGATTTTTTAACTTATTAACGATAATTTACCCAAATTATGCTGATTAATTCGTTTACTAAATAGCTACAAACTGATCTAAATAATACAAGATTAATGCTTGAGTACCAAGATTTTCATAACCTTTAGAAACTAATTCTTCTAACATTTCTTTGACCTTATTTGTAACAGTAAGTGGTTCATCTGATGCTTCAATAGCTAAGGTTAAATCCTTTAAGAAATGTTTAATATAAAACCCTGGTTGATAGTCTTTTTTAATCATTTTTAATCCATTGGTTAAAAGTTGATTAGAACTTGCACTACCACCCATCATAATTTGATGCACTAAATTTAAATCTAAATTCTTTTTACCTGCAAAATATAGGCTTTCAACAACACCTACTAGATTTCCTGCTATAGCTATTTGATTCGCTAGCTTTGTATACTGTCCATTACCACTTTTTCCAACATATAGAATTGTTTTACCAAATGTTTGAAATACTGGAAGTGCTTTTTCATATACTTCTTTTTTTCCACCAACCATAATAGAAAGTTCACCTTTAATAGCGCCAATCTCTCCACCAGTAACTGGTGCATCTAATACATTAATCCCTAAACCTAAAGCTTTTTCATAAATATCCATTGCTAAGTTTGGAGAAGAAGTTGTCATATCAACAATAATCGTATC
>DHEJ01000018.1:0-2104 GCA_002399815.1 Acholeplasmataceae bacterium UBA4853 | reverse complement strand
CCCATAATACCTGTACCAATCCAAGCTATTTTCATCTACATATCCTGCAATCTATTTTATTTTTGCACCAAAAGGCATTAATGCCAACCCTGCAAATTTAAACCACTGTAATCCAAATGGAATTCCAATGATTGTAATACATAAAATTACACCAAAGGAAATATAACCAAGTGCCATTTCCCAACCAAAAAATATTAACCATAAAATATTTAAAATAGGATGTGCACTAAAATCAAGTACAACATCATCACCAAATGGTGTTAACATAAATCCTGCAAACTTGAAGAATTGTTTACCTAACGGAATACCAATAATGGTAATTGAAAATAAAACACCTAAAATAAACCAACCAATTGCTGCAAATAATCCACCAAAGATTAACCAAATAATATTACCTAGTATTTTCATTCATCATCTCCAACTTTCATTTTATAGTTTGAATCCTCAAAACCCCTTAAAGCCTTTTTTAATTTTTCATTTTCTTGATACAGTTTTTCTTCATTTTCTTTTTCTCTTTGATAAATCATATAATTAAGAAATCCAATAGCTACAAAAACTAAGCTTAATAAAAAACTCCAAAAAATACTTTCAACTATCCGCTCTGGTTCATTTACTCCCATAATGATTGGTCCACCAATCAAAATAAACCCAGCCATAACAAAACTACTCACAGCACTCATTAAATTATTGGTTCTACTTCTAAACATAGTTACGTTCTCCTATATATATTTATTGTAAAAAAATCACTAGAACAACTACATATAGTATACAATATATATATTCAGTTTAGTATTCAAAATTAAGTGTAAAAAACTTAAAATTTAAAAAGTCCGCCCAACTTCACCCATATGGGGTTTGACCCCACTAGCATAAAACCACCTTTGTAGGTGGTTTTTTCATAGATTGATGGTGAGTGTATATATTTTACGTTTACGTAAAAATATCCTTAATAAATAAAAAAAGTCTATAACATAGACTTATTTGAATTGAAAAGTGGTGGCTCCAAGCGGAATTGAACCGCTGACACGAGGCTCTTCAGGCCACTGCTCTACCGACTGAGCTACAGAGCCAATTTGGCGGTCCGGACGGGATTTGAACCCGCGATCTTCTGCGTGACAGGCAAACATGTTAACCCCTACACCACCGGACCTTATTATAATTGGTTGCGGGAAATGGATTTGAACCATTGACCTTCGGGTTATGAGCCCGACGAGCTACCAGACTGCTCTATCCCGCGATGTATATCTATTATATCATATTTAGTTATGGCGGAGGAAGAGGGATTTGAACCCCCGCGGCTTTTACACCCTGTCGGTTTTCAAGACCGATCCCTTCAGCCTCTTGGGTATTCCTCCACGGTATAAACTTAAGTACTATTGGTAAATCTTGGTGGACCCGGTTGGACTCGAACCAACGACCGACCGGTTATGAGCCGGTAGCTCTAACCAACTGAGCTACGGGTCCAATCTGGTAGCGGCGGGGGGACTTGAACCCTCGACCTTGCGGGTATGAACCGCACGCTCTAGCCAGCTGAGCTACACCGCCATTTGATGGTTAGAATCTGATCTTGTAAAACAATTTAAAACTGATATTAAAAAAATAAACTGGTGGAGCTTAGCGGGTTCGAACCGCTGGCCTCCTGCGTGCAAGGCAGGCGCTCTCCCAGCTGAGCTAAAGCCCCGGGAGAAAATATTATTTAAAAAGGTTGGTGCCCGGAGTCGGACTTGAACCGACATGGCTGTTACGCCACAGGATTTTAAGTCCTGCGTGTCTACCGATTTCACCATCCGGGCATTTTTTATAAAATAAGATGGTGTCCCGTAATGGATTTGAACCATTGACACCTTGATTAAAAGTCAAGTGCTCTACCAACTGAGCTAACGGGACAGTTATGGTGCCGAAAACAGGAATTGAACCCGCAACCTACTGATTACAAATCAGTTGCTCTGCCAGATTGAGCTATTTCGGCATTAAAACTTAAAAAAGTGGTGGAGGCTGACGGGATCGAACCGCCGACCCTCTGCTTGTAAGGCAGATGCTCTCCCAGCTGAGCTAAGCCTCCGCTATTAATTTGATGAGATATGCCTGGCAACGTCCTATTTTC
>DHEJ01000022.1 GCA_002399815.1 Acholeplasmataceae bacterium UBA4853 | reverse complement strand
TGAGCAATTAAAGCAATTTCACCGATGTATCTTGAATTTGGATCAAAATCAAGAACATTTTGAAGTGCTTCTTTATCTACAGCTGCATCAAAATCAACTACTTTACCTTCTTTAAATTCTAACCAGAATTGATCAATAATACGACCTTGGTTATTCAGTGGTTTCGTAGCAACTACTTTTCCTTGAGTTCCAAATTTATAAGGCATAGTAAATGATTCTTCAGTTGGGATATTTGGGTTAAATACAACACCATTACCAGCTTTTTCAGATCCACCTGCCCACACATGGTCAGTTATAAGTTCAACAACTAAATCGGTACCCAAACTATTGGTAAAGTGTAATGATCTAAAGTTTGCATCATTTAACATTTTATTATTTCTACTTAAGTACTCATTATGTTTCTTCCAATCTTCCACAGGGTCATTATCAATGGTTACACGACATGCCATAAAGATTGCATCCCATAGTTTTTCAACAGCATTTCTACCTTGAAGTTCAGGAAATAATTTACTAGCCCAAGTTGGATTACTTGCTGCAACAATTGTCCATTGTGATTTATTACCCATAGTGTGTTCTCTAAAAAATTGGATAGGTTTCATATTTGCAATTTGAACTTCTTGCATCTTTTTACCATCTACACCAGCAAGTGCGTTAGGTAATGGAGAAACAATAGAAATAAATGCTGCATTTTGGTCAACAAAATACTTATATTGATCAATTGACCATTGTGGCATTTCTTTTAAATTTTCAACTTCTGCATAATCAAAAGCGTGTTTTGAAATACGTTCATCACTCCAAATGACATGAACTTTTTTTGCTCCAGCAATATATGCTTGCTTTGCAATTTCTCTTGTTAATTCTACTGCTTCAGTTGAAGTACGTAAAACAACAATTTGATTCTTTTGAACATTAGCACCCGTAACAACAGCTAATCTTGCATACTTTTCTAATAATATATTATTTGGCATTTTCTAGACCTTTACTTTCTCTATTTTATTTATTATATAACCATTTTTATCAATACGTGCTTCAATTAGTAAATATTTTTCATTAAATAGCGCTTTGTACGCTAAATAGTCTTTTGGAAACAGTGTTAAATTAAGTATCGTACCGGCATCAAAATCAATAAACGCCATAAGATCACCTTTTTTTGTTTTAATCTCTTTAATCTGTTGAATCTTTCCAATCACACGAATATCTTTTTTTAATGGATCAAATACATCAATTTTATATTTAAGTTTTAACTTTTCAAACGCTTCATCAAAGACATACTTTAAATTAAATCCTAAGACTTCCTTTTCTTGTGCTTTTAAATCATCAAATGGTAATTCATCTATATTTTTTTCTTGATAATCATCAATGAAATTTTCAAATCCTGATTGTTGAAGACTCGTTTTTGTTAACATACTTGCATGACTTAAACCAAAACTGTCAAATGCTCCAGCATGTATCAATGAAATTAGTGTTTTTTCATTAATGTTTTGTTTCATTCTTTCTTTGAAATCTACAAAATCCTTAAACAATCCATTTGACCTTTCAATCATAATCTTTGAAACAATCTGATTTCCAATACCTTTAATCAGTGTTAATGGACTTAATAATCCTTGATTATACTTCATAAATACATCAGTAGAATCATTAATGTTTGGTCCAAAAACACTAATACTTCTTTTTTGAACCTGATCAATATATGCAATAAGTCCTTCTGTATTTGAGACCATATTTGTCATAAGTACAGCCATAAATGATTGATAGTAATGTGTTTTTAAATATGCCATTTGATACGCTAATAATGCATAAGAAACACTATGACTTCGGTTAAATCCATAAAGTGCAAACTTCTCAATATAATCATAGATCTTTGTTGCAGTATTTAAATCTCTACCATTAGAAACGGATAACTCAATAAAGTTCTTCTTTTCTTTTTCTAAGATTTCTCTATCTTTTTTAGCAATCCCTCTTCTTAATAAGTCTGCTTGACTTAAAGAATAACCCGCAAATAATTGAGCGATTTTCATAATCTGTTCTTGATACACAATAATACCATATGTCGGTTTTAAAATATCATCAATTGAAGGGTCAACTAAATCATAACTTCCTCCTTGGAGTCTATCAATATAATCATCAATAAATTCCATTGGTCCAGGTCTAAAAAGGGCTAAAAGTGCGACAATATCTTCGAATTTAGAAGGCTGTAGCTTCCTAATTGTATGACGCATTCCAGGGGATTCTAATTGAAATATACCTGTAACATCAACATTCTTTAAGGTTTCATAAGTTTTTATATCATCTAAAGGAATATCACTTAATTTAAACTTAAGTCCTTCAAGTTTCATCACATCATCAATAATACTTAGGTTTCTTAACCCCAAAAAATCAATCTTTAAAAATCCTAAAGCTTCTAAATCAGATGCTTCAAACTGCGACTGAAGCATTTGATGCGGTCCATTTTGAAGCGGTACATATAAGCTTAAATCTTCTTCTGATAAAATGATTCCAGCCGCGTGTGTTCCTGTTTGTCTTGGTAATCCTTCAAGTGTTTTTGCTATATTGATTAATGTAACAGCTTCTTTATCGGTATCATCAAATGTATTTTTTAAAATACTTTTGATGATCGCATTAATTCTTGAACCATCCATCTTCATAATCTTTGCAATATCTCTTAATGCTGACTTTTCTGCAAATGTAGTAAATGTTGAAATAGAAACAACATGCTTTTTACCATATTTTTCTTTGACATAATCAATGACTAAATCTCTTTTATTATCAGGAAAATCTAAATCAATATCTGGCATGGTACGTCTATCAATATTCAAAAATCGTTCAAATAATAAATCATATTCAATTGGGTTAACATCTGTGATACCCAAACAATAAGCAACCAAACTACCAGCAGCACTACCTCTACCTGGACCCACTAAAATATCATTTGTTTTAGCAAATCTTACAAAATCATAAACGATTAAAAAATAATCGTCATATCCCATTTGATGAATAACATCCAGTTCATGCAATAACCTCTTTTGATATATTTCATGTTCGGGATTAATAACTTTTTCCAATCTTTTTTGTAAGCCTTTAGTTGCTAGTGCACTTAAATATACTTGAGCATCTATTTGGTCTTTAGTCGGATATTTTGGTAATTTAAATACTTTATCTAAATAACTATATGTGACATGTTTAAAAACTTTGTCTAAATTCAAAAACACTTCCATGTAATCACTGTAGTGTTTTGTTAACTCATTTTTACTTAAAAAAGAATAATCCTTTTGATCTTCTAATGCATTTGGATTATCTACTTTTTTTAACATTTGATACGTGATATGTTCATCGGGATTAATGTAAACTGTTTTATGGGTTGGTAATACGAGTAACTTTAATGTTTTTGCAATCCGGTAAAACAAAGGTGTCACTTGATGCATCAAAATATCACTTTGAAGTGATAATCCAATTGCTAAATTCTTAATGCTATAGGATAATTCTTTAATAATTTCAGTTAAATAAACTTCTTTTTCAACATATTGTTCAACAAATAATTGGTTACTTGGAAAAACAACAAACAATTGATTAAGTTCTTCTAAAACATCGACTAAATTTAATGTTCCATTAATTAAAACCATGGAAGAAAATGCAATTAACTTACTGAGTTCAGTATCATTTCTTGCATAAAGTAATAAACTTATTTGATGTTCTTTATACTTTAAAACTACTTCTAATCCAATAATTGGTTTAATCTGGTACTTTTTAGCAAGTATTAAAAACTTATATAACCCATGCAGATTTTGATCGTCGGTTAAACAAACAAAATCATATTGATGTTTTTTTGCATGAAAAAAAATAGACTCTAATTGAAGTGTTGAATTCAACATGGAATATGCACTTTTAATGTAAAGTGTACCAATCATTCATCTTTTCCTCTATTATCTATTATACATGAGTAAAAAAGGATTACTGAAATCCTTCTTAACTTAAAGCAAATCTTTTACCAAATTCTTTACACATTAATGCTTCTTTTGATGACGGTGTTGAGTTAATTTTAATACCTTCTTCAAACAGATTAAGTCCAAGATCTCTAACTCGGTCTTGCCAATAATCCATCCATTCACCTTCACCCCAACCATATGATCCAAAAATAACTAACGGTTTATCACCTAATAATGGTTCAATTTCATCATACCAAGGTAAAAATTCTTCTGGTTCTAACTCTTCTATACCCATCGATGGACATCCAATAGCAATCTTATCATAACTACTAATATCATCAGCAAGTACTTCATCAATTAATTTTAAGTCTGCATCTACACCAGCTTCTAAAATACCCTCATGAATTTTTTGAGCGATAATTTCAGTATTTCCAGTCCCAGTCCAATAAACAACAAGTATTGCCATAATCATCACATACCCTTTCAAACCAATACATTACTAATTATACTAGAAAGCCTAGAATTTTTCACGTTTTTTCTTCATCATGTAAAAAACTAGTAATGAGCCTAAAACTAAAAATACACCAGAACCATAGACTACATAGTCAACCCATAGATCATCTTCCATCACCGTTAAAATAACTTTAGATTCACTATAATTTCCTGATGAATCATGAACATAAAATGTGACTTCATAATGCCCAGTAATTGTTGTAGGAATAAAGTTTGGATTAATCTTTATGTTTTTGGATATATCTAAATCATAGTTATCATATGCACTTGCATAGTTTAAATAATCAAATCTTTCACCTTTTTTTAAAGTCACATCACTGACTGTAATCACAGGTGATTCATAATCATCAATAAATACTAATAAGGTTGACTCACTTTCATTACCATAACTATCCTTAATACGGTAGATTACAGGATACAGTCCAATAACATTTAAATCAACTTTTGAGATCACTTCAATATCTTCTAATGCTATGTTTTTATCATACTGATCATATACTTTATCTACATAGGATAAATAATCAATCCTATCTACACCAAAACCAATATGTACATTTAAGGTTTTTAAAATAACCTCTGGTAGACCATCATCAATGATGTTTAAAGTGAATTTTCTTTTTGTCTCATTTAATGATAAATCCTTAACGCTAATTAAAACCTCATAACTTCCAGTTATTGTGTAATTAATCATTTCATCTAAAACAACAATTTTTAATGTTTTATCATAGTTATCACTTGCAGTAATTAACGTTTCATAGATAGGTCTTTTAAAATCCGTTACCTGTATTTCTAATGGTGCATGAACACTTGGACAGATATCATCAATTATTTGAACTATAACAGGCATTATTGTTTCATTTTTTGCTGCATCTTTAACAGTAACAATCACACGGTATAAACCGGTTTTAGACGTATCAATCGAACCAGTTTTACTCATGGTTAATGTTTCTTTTCTATCATAGTTATCAGTAATCAGTAAGTAATCATAAATATATGGTTCTAAATCAAATACTTTGACTACAATCTCACTTTTTAATACTACCTTAGGTGCTTCAATATCTTTAACTACTACCGATAAGATAGCACTTGTTTTTAAGTTGTTAGAATCTGTTACTTCATAAATTACTTCATATGTACCAATAAAGTTACTTTCAACGTAACTCGTAATTTGAATATCCTCAATACTTAAATCATCTAAATTATCACTCACACTTTGAATATAATTTTTTAATCGGTCAAGGGATAATGCTTCTTGATAATTAATGATTAAACTTAAAACTTTTAGTTTAATCACAGGAGATTCATTATCAACAATGGTTACCTTAGTTCCCATACGACTTTCATTACCGGATTGATCAGTTGAGATAATCCAAATATCATAAACGCCTGGAACTAAGTAATTCACTAAAGAATCGTCTAATTGAATCTTTAAAACCTTATCATAATTATCTTCAAAACTAAAATACTTATCAACTTCAATTTTTTGATTGATATTTAAAAGTATTTGAGTCTTTTGTTTGATCACAGGTTTTATCCGGTCAGTTACTTTAACCCTTTGAACAACACTTGTTTCATTCATAGATAAGTCTAATACTTGATATGTCACATCATAAGTCCCTGTAACATTCATATTAACAAGCCCACTAAAAATAGTCAGTTTTAAACTACTAACTGCATCATAGTTATCACTATAATTAACAAAAGTAGAAAAATCTGGCAACCTACCTCCAACATCTAAACTAATTTCAGGTTCAATTTGAATACTGGGTTTAATACCATCATAGACAATAAATGTAATCGCCTCTTCAGTTTCAAAATTGTATTTTGGAAATACCAC
>DHEJ01000016.1 GCA_002399815.1 Acholeplasmataceae bacterium UBA4853 | reverse complement strand
ATTTTAAACAGTCGATCAGACAAATGATTTTAGATGGATATACACATTTTATTGAAGTAGGACCGTGCAGTGTTTTATCTGGTTTAGTTAAAAAAATTGATCCAAATGTAACAGTAGTATCTATTTCAAAATTTGAAGATGTAATCAAAATAAAGGAGATTATATAAGATGAGTTTACAGGGTAAAGTAGCTTTAGTAACAGGTGGTTCTACAGGTATTGGTAAGGCGATTGCAACAAAACTAGCTTCTATGGGAGCAGATATTGTAGTTAATTATTTTGTAGGTCCCGAAGAAGCAGATCTTGTTGCTAAAGAATTAAGTGAAACATACAAAGTTAAAGCAAAAGCATTATTTGCTGATGTATCTAACTTTGAATCTGCAAGTAAACTAATTGAAGAAACAATTAGTCATTTTGGTGGATTAAATATTGTAGTCAATAATGCAGGTATTACAGATGATGGATTGATTATGAGAATGACTGAAAATCAATTTGATAGAGTTATTAATACCAACTTAAAAGGGGTATTTAATGTATCTAAACATGCTGCAAGACCGTTATTAAAATCCGGTTTTGGCCGCTTAATTAATATTGCTTCAGTTATTGGTGAATATGGTAATGTCGGACAAGTTAACTATGCAGCAGCAAAGGCTGGTGTCATTGGTATTACTAAGACTTTAGCAAAAGAATTTGCATCCAGAAATGTGACTGTTAATGCGATTGCACCAGGATTTATTGAAACTGCTATGACTAAAAGATTACCAGAAGAAGTAAAGAGTGAAATGTTGAAACATATTGGATTAGGTCGTTATGGACAACCAGAAGATATTGCTAATTTAGTAGGATTTTTAGCATCCAATGAAGGTGGATATATTACCGGGGTAGTTATTGATATAGATGGTGGATTAGTGATTTAATCTATTTTTAGGAGAATATTATGAAAAGACGTGTTGTAATCACAGGATTAGGAGCAATTAGTCCGGTTGGAAATTCAGTTGAGGAAACTTTTAAGGCTTTAATCGATGGGAAAAATGGGATTGATCAAATCACTTTATTTGATACTACCAATTCAAAGGTTAAATTAGCTGGTGAATTAAAAGATATTAATTTTGAAGATTATTTAGATAAAAAAGAAATTAAACGTAGTGACCGTGTCATGGTTCTTGGAACGATTGCAGCAATGGAAGCATATAAACATGCCAATTTAAAACCAAGTGACTATGATCCATATCGCTTTGGTATATTTGTTACCAGTGGTATTGGTGGATTAGAAACTATGGATGCAGATATTTCAACGAAGGCTTTACGTGGAGCTGATCGTATTTCTCCATTTTTTATTCCTAACTCCATTATTAATATGATTGGTGGAATGATTTCTATTAAGTTTCAAGTTAAGGGACCAAATATTCCAGTTGTAACTGCATGTAGTGCAGCAACAAACTCGATTGGTGAAGCTTTTAGAAATATTCGTGATGGCTACT
Source organism: Acholeplasmataceae bacterium UBA4853 (assembly GCA_002399815.1). Lineage (GTDB taxonomy): Bacteria > Bacillota_I > Bacilli_A > Acholeplasmatales > Acholeplasmataceae > Acholeplasma. Next base: position 1,750 of record DHEJ01000016.1, on the reverse strand, counting down.
TAGATTTATGTTTTGCTGGTGGAGCAGAAGCAGCAATTAATGAAACAGGTGTGTTTGGGTTTGCTGCATTAAAAGCATTATCTGTTGAAACTGATAAAAATTTAGCTTCTAGACCCTTTGATAAATTAAGAAACGGATTTGTTATGGGTGAAGGTGCTGGTGTGCTCATTTTAGAAGCATATGAACATGCACTACAAAGAGGTGCTAAAATTTATGGGGAAATCATTGGATATGGTTCAACATCTGATGCATTCCATATGACAGCACCAGATAATGATGCGGAAGGTTTAACACGTGCAATTAAAGTTGCATTAGATGATGCTAAAGTAAAACCTGAAGTTATCGATTATATTAATGCCCATGGTACATCAACTATTTTAAATGATAAAATTGAAACATTAGGCATTAAAAAGGCTTTTGGTGCACATGCATATGATTTAAATATTTCATCAACAAAAGGTGCAACAGGACATATGTTAGGGGCAACTGGGGCAGTTGAAAGTATTGTTTGTGTGAAAGCGATAGAAACATCACTTATTCCACCAACGATTCACTATCAAAATCCAGATGAAGATTGTGATTTAAATTATACAGTGAATAAGTTTGTTAAAAGAGATGTGAAGTATGCAATGAATATTAATGTTGGTTTTGGTGGCCAGAATGCGGTATTAATATTTAAGAAATTTGAGGGATGATTTTATGGCATTAATGAATAAAGAGCAAATTAAAGAAATATTACCACATCGTGAACCATTTTTATTGGTTGATGAGGTTTTAGAATTAGAAACAAGTCATAAATGTGTTGCATTAAAGTATGTAAACATTGATGAATATTACTTTAAAGGACATTTTCCTGGACATCCAGTGATGCCTGGTGTTTTGATTCTTGAAACGATGGCACAAGTTGGAGCAATTGCTTTATTAAGTGTTCCAGCATTTAAAGGTAAAATCGGTTATTTTACTGGAGCAAACGATGTAAAATGGCGTAGACAAGTTCTACCAGGGGATGTATTAAAAGTTGAAACTATTCTAACTAAAATACGTGGAAACTTTGGTTTTGGAAGTGCAAAAGCTTGGGTTGATGATCAATTGGCATGTGAAGCCCAAATTAGTTTTGCAATCATTTAGTATATGGCAAAATTAAAGATTATTTCTTTTAAACAAATTCCTTCTACAAATGATTATTTGAAGAAGAATTATCAAGATTTAAAATCTTTTACGGTGGTAAGAACTGATTATCAAACTCAAGGACGAGGTCAGTTTGAACGTCGCTGGCATAGTGCTAGAGGTAAGAATTTATTGTGTTCACTTTTATTAAAAGATGTAGCACTTGATCAAGTGACTTTAATTAAAGAATGGGTTAAGAGTTCAATTTTTTCTTTATTGGGTTCACTAGGACTTGATGTTTATTTTAAAGAACCTAATGATGTATATGTAAATGACAAAAAATTATGTGGGATATTAATTGAAACACAAAGTTCCGGAACAAAATTTGATTATGTAGTTGTAGGTATTGGGTTAAATGTAAATCAAGTGTTGTTTCCAGGATATAAAGCAACATCCATATTTTTAGAAACGAAAAAAGTTTACGATGTTAAAAGATTATATAGTAAGTTGCTTTCTACATTGCTAGAAAACTACTTTTAGGTGATTGTATGACAATTAAAAAAATGGTGATTATTTCACTTTTTGCAGCCCTTATTGCTGTATCTACATTTATTAATATACCGGTGCCACCGGTATCTTTTAC
>DHEJ01000020.1:38577-108260 GCA_002399815.1 Acholeplasmataceae bacterium UBA4853 | reverse complement strand
TTGATTAAGAATGAAACTGTATCCAGATCAGAACTAAGAATATTTCTAATGAACTTAAATGTTCGATGATCTCCCATGGAACTGACTTCTTGTTCGGTTCTCAATTTTTTTAAAATAATATCTTCAGACATTTAGCACCTCTATTAAATAAATAAAACAGTCTTTCGACTGTTTAACTGAAATATTTTTGCACCACTGGTCTCCAAAACCGTTTGTGTGGGTTCAAATCCTGCTGCCCCCGCCATTTATAATTTAGTGCTTATGATTAGCACTTTTTTTATATCTATTTATCCTAATTCAATTAAATACGCTTACACCCTATAAATACTTAAGATTTTGTTATTTTTTATAGAATTTGAAACAAATATTCTATTTTAACCCTACACCTATATAATTTCAACATTCTGTTGTATGATAATGCTATATTAATAACTTATATGAGGACTTTATGAAAAAAATCTTATTACTATCCCTAATACTCTTGCCTCTTTTTACAATCTTTGCATGTACTACTGAACTTAAACCAACCATTGACATTCATCTAGATCCAAATGGTGGTAATTTTAATGCTAGTGACTTAATTAAAACAGAACCAACAAATACCTTTGATATTACCTTTAAAAACGATTTTGATTCTAAAGCCTTTATCTTATTTACCCCACAAGAAACAGGACTTAGATGGTACTATAAACTCTTTATAAAGTTCGATGATTCATTAAACACTTATAAAGTTGTTTATGCCGATCCTTATTCTGCAGCGATAGAACACTTAAATATCCCAGAACATGACTATATCATTGCTGCGCATTATCATAATTCAACTATTGATGAATCAAACAGTTTAAAGTCTTTATTCCAATCAGGTATTCATTCACCAATTCTATTTGATAAAGAACTATCTACCTATGAAACAGGTACATTAACTGTCAAAGTATTTGATGCATCACCTGATGCATCAAACTATAAAGTATCATCAGACATTCTAACTACACTACCAATACCTGTAAGACCTGATTTTGATTTTGCTGGTTGGTATTTAAATGATATTGAGGTTCAAGTATTTTCTAAAGACTTAATTAAAGTAGGTGATACTCAAATGACACTTATTGCAAAATGGGAAAGCTATAATGAAGACGCACTAGATACATACTTAAATAGTTTTATTCCATCTAAAGTATCAAACGACTTAACATTACCATTATCCTATAGTGGATATACCATTTCATGGTCATCTTCAAATGAAGAAATCATTAGTAACACAGGAAAATTTAATGTTGCCTATGAACCAACCAAAGTGACTTTAACTGCAACTATTACAACGTCAACTAACCAAACTCTTACAAGAACATATGAAGTCGATGTCCATCATAAAAAAGTCTTATCAACTGGTATTGCTTCATCTTATATCTATAGAAACTACGATATGGTTAATGATGCTTTCTTTGAAACCTTAGATATTATTAACACAGCATTCATAAAAGCGGATGCTTCAGGCACTTTATCCGGTGCTTCTGTCTTGAACAATATTACAACGCACATATTCCCTAAATCCAATATTCATGGTAACTGGGTATTGTTTTCCATCGCACCAGAATCTAGTTGGAGTGCACTTGCTGCAAATGCAATCGCTGTTGAAAACTTCGCTAATAACATTGTAACCATGATTAACACTTACGGATTTGATGGTGTTGATATTGACTGGGAAACACCAAAAAGTGGTGAACAAGTCAGATACTCTAATATGATGAAAGTAATCTATGAAAAAGTTAAAGCCAATAACCCAAGACATTTAGTAACTACTGCGATTACCGGTGGTCAGTGGCAACCCCCAATGTATAACTTAACTGTATCCGGTCAATATATCGATTTTATCAACGTTATGACCTATAGTATGGCTAGCAGTTCGGGTTCCTACCAAAATGCTTTATATCAAAGAATTGGTGCCCATAATACAACTTATAATGTAGGTAGAACTCCATCAACAGTATCTATCCATGCATCTGTTGGTATCTTTAATGGTTATGGTATATCAAACTCTAAATTAATCATCGGTGTAGCCTTTTATGGGGTACGTCAATTAAAAGATCCCCTATCAGGTACTTGGTCATCAGGAGGTAGTGTATTTTATCCGGATATCATTAATGATTATTTAGCCAATCCTTTATATGATGTCATCTATGATACAACTGCTGGTGTGCCGTATATTCTTAAAAAAGATGGCACTGTATTTATTAGTTTTGATAATCCAAGATCCATCCTAGAAAAATCTGAATACATTCTAGATAATGATTTAGGTGGTATGATGTTTTGGGAATATGGTACAGATACATCAGGTACATTATTAAATGCCATGAGAAACGGGCTTAATAAATAATAAACTATTACAAGATAAAAAATCCCCTATACTTCTGCAATGACTTGCAAAATATAGGGGATTTCTATTTATACTTAAATATTTACTTTAATTACTTTTTACCAACGTGTTTTTCAAGAAACGCTACAACCGGAGTTGGTTGCGTCTTAGTTAAAACTTCAGTATCTGCAATCATTGCTGGTAAGGTTAAGATACCATAGGTTGCAATAAGCTTATCAAAACTTTCAATATCGGTTTCTTTATTAATGATCTCAATATCTTTTTCATACTTATTGTTTAAACCATATTTTAAGAACATCTTTAATTGTGCACATTGTGGACAATCATTTTTAGTTAGTAATTTAACACCCATTATTATTTATCTCCAAAGTCTATAATCTTTTTATTAGGAAAAATAAAATCTGCATCCTTTAACATTTCACTTTTCATCTTTTGATACCCATTCCCCTTCATTGAAAAGTTATCCATGGTCTTAGTTTCTGTATTTAAACCATTTAATACAACTGGATTAACTTCTTCATATTCAAAGTATGGATCAAACCCTAAATTCATTAATGCTTTATTGGCATTATATCTAACAAACACTTTGACATCATGAGATAAATCAACTGCATCATAAATGGATTCAACCAATTCATTTTGTTCATGATATAAACTCAACAAGAATTCATACATCCAGGTTTGAAGTTCATCTTGTTTCTGATTATCAAAGGTTTCATAAATTTCTTGAGCAAGACGTCCAATATATAAACCATGAATCGATTCATCTCTTAAAATTAGGTTAATGATTTCTCCTGCTTGCATCAGTTTTCCTTGTCCGTAGAAGAATAATGGATAATAGAATCCTGAATAGAATAACCAGGTTTCTAAGAATACGGATGCGACCATCGCTTTCCACTGTGCAATAGCAAACCCTACTTCAGAAAAACTTGCATGATCGGTATCAAACTTCTTTAAATAATTATAACGATCTAACTCTTTATAATATCCAACAATTTGAGTCATAATGGATTGTAGATTCTTATGATTTTCTCCCCAAATGAATAACTGATCAATATCATTTGCAGTCATATAAGTCATAAAGATATTTGAATAACTTTTTGCATGCACTGCATTTTCCATCGATGCCATAAAGTTAATCACAGCTTTTCTTTGATGGAAATGTTCATCTAATGATCTTGCAACAACAGGCATTCCAATATCCCCTTGATGGGTATCTAGAAATGTTAAGACAAGTAAGTTTTTAGCATATGCATCTTTAACCTCATCGGGTAAAATATGCCATACATTTAAATCTGGTTGTAATGCAATATCTTCAGGTCGCCAAAACTGTGATAAGTTTTGTTCATAAAAAGATTGGGTATAATCATCTTCTTTTTCATTCCAGTTCGCACCATTATAAATTATTTTTTCTAATGGCTTTAAACTTTTATCTACTTTTTCTTTAGCCATGATATCCCCCTTAAACCGCACAAGATTCGCATTCTTCAATTTTTAATTTTTGTGTTCTTGTATAATATAATGTTTTAATCCCTTGATAATGTGCATATAAATAATACTTTTGAAGTTCTCTAGTTGTAATATCTGATGTAATACAAAGTTCAAATGAAATCCCTTGATCCACATGCTTTTGAGCGGTTGCGATTACATCGATAACTTTATATGTATCCATCCGGTAAGCTGTCTCATACATGAATGCTGCTTTATCTACTGCAGGCATTGGATAATAGGTTTTTGAATTACCATAGGTTCTTTCTTCGACCAGTTGTTTAATTGGTGTTAAAGATGGTGTTGCAGACATCACATAACCAATGGAACCATTTGGTGCAACAGCCAGTCTATGTGAATTATAAAGCCCATGTATCATAACATTTTCTTTTAATTCTAACCAATCATCATCTGTTGGAATATAAATATCTTTAAACAATTCTTTAACCTTATCTGACTTTGGAAGTATTTGACCTCTTCCATCAAAATATGTGCCATCTGCATATTTAGATTTCTCAAAACGATAGAATTTTTCACCGGTTTCTTTAGCCTTATTCATGGAATGTACTAATGAATAGTAATTAACCATATTAAAGAATACATCAATGAGTTCGATGTTTTCATCACTACCATATAAAATATAGTTTTCAGCAATATATCCATGATGACCCATAATACCAAAGCCAACACTTCTATTTAAACGGTTTGCTTTTGCAACCGCAGGTACATGTTTAATATCTGTTTGAGTTGATACTGAATTCATAACATCCATTGCTGCAAAAATAGTTTCTTTAATACTATTATGCTTCATCATATTGCCCATATGACCAGATGCTAAGTTACATGAAATATCCATTCCAATTTCATCAGCATTTGCACCATAATCACCGTAATGAGATGTAATGGTTGGTTGTAAAATTTCAGTGCATAAATTTGAAAATTTAACAGGGCGGTCTAGTGGATTTGCATTATTCACATTATCAGAAAACATAATATAAGGATATCCCGATTCTCCTTGTAAAGATGCAATCATATCAAGTAATTTTCTTGGATTTACTTTACGTTTTCTAACTAACGGATTATCAGATAAAATGTCATACCATTTATTCATATCTATAGATACATCAGCAAAATCAATGCCGTATTGTTCAAATACGGTATGTGGATAAAATAACCACATATCTTTATTATCTCTTGCAAGTTCCATAAACTTATCTGGTATAACAACACCCATACTTAATGTTTTAACTCTAATATCATCATCTGCATTTAATTTTTTAGTTGATAAAAAATCTTCGATGTCAGCATGGAAGATATTTAAATATACCGCACCAGCACCAGTTCTTTGACCCATTTGGTCTGCGTATCTAAAGTTATTATCTAAAAGTTTTGCAACCCCAACAACACCCTTTGATACGTTTTGAATCCCTTTAATTGATTCACCCTTTGCACGTAAATTAGTCAGGTTAATAGAAACCCCACCACCTACTTTTGATAGCTGCATACTAAATTCTGAGATTCTTGAAATATCATTTAAAGAATCTCCTGCTTCAAGTAAGAAACATGAAACAAACTCACCACGCATCTTTTTACCAGTGTTTAATAACGTTGGTGTTGCAGGGGTAAAATCTTGAGCAATTAAACTTCTAATTAATAGTCTAGCCTTATCAAAATCACCATTGGCATGGTAAAGTGCATTAATTGCTAAACGATCTTCATAACGCTCTAAAAAGTTCTTACCATCTCTAGATTTTAAGGCATAATCATTATAAAACTTAAACGCACCCATATAGGTTGGAAATCTAAATTTAGCTGCATATGCGATATCATATACAGTCTTTATTTGTTCCATTGTATATTTTTCTAAGAATGCCTTTTCATAATAATTATTCTCAATTAAATACTCTAACTTTTCTTCTAATGAATGGAAAAATTGAGTCTTTTTATTAATTTCATTTAAGAAATAACTCTTAGCAGCTGCCTTATCCTTATCAATGTCTTTTAAATCGCCATTTTCATCGGTGATTTGGTTATTTAAAACGATCCACTCAGGGATAATATCTCTTTTTTGATCCATGTACTTATACCTCTTTCTTCAAACTATTATTGGAAATCCATTCCTTTACTTTTAAAACATCTGATTTATAACCAGAGCCTTCAAATTTTAATACCAGGGGGATCCCATAATAACTTTCAATACTTTCTCCTGCTTTACCATAGTTTATGCCCCAGTTACGATTCCCTGAGACAGCAACTCCAATGACCTTTTCTTTATATGTATCTAAAAAGTCTTTGGTTGTTAATGGTATTTGTCCAAAATTAATGCTTCGTGTGACTAAGAAGATTTCATCATCTGGACTGCCTTCATAGAGTTTTACATGCACGGATTTAAAACCTAAATTATCAGCAAACTTCTTGGTTTGTCCTGTTAGACTATCAAAAATAACTATCACTTCATTCATTCCTCTTAATTCTCTTTACTAATGACGACTTCTTTACATAAGTATGTTTTCTTTAAATCAATAATTCTTTGATTAGAACTACCTCGCCATAATAAATTTAAATTCTTTAATGCTTCAATAAATGGTCCATCAATTAAGTAATCTGCTTCTTTTAAAATCTGATTAGTTACTTCACAATTTCTAGAAATGAGTGCCTCATACGTATAACCACTATATACAATGACATCTAGTCCATCTGCTTTAGCCATTAAGACTAAATCTAAGACGGCATCCACTTGTAAGAAGGGTTCTCCACCACTAATGGTTAATCCATGTAGTAATGGATTTTTCTTCCATTTCTTTCTAATATCTAAAGTACTTATTAAAGTACCTTCATCCAGTGCATGTGTCTTAGGATTATGACATCCCTTGCACCGTAGTTTACACCCTTGAGTAAAGACTACAAATCTTAAACCAAATCCATCAACAATAGAATCTGTTATGAAATCATTAACTCTGATTTCATGTGTGGAAGTGTTTAACACGTTCTTCCACCTCTTTACGTTTGGCATTATTGAAACGATCAAGTGTACCAACCAAGTATCCTGTAATTCTTCTTATACGATCAAATGGTTGTTCAGCTGTTTCTTTTCTACCGCACTTAGGACATTCATCATTAATAATCCCGACATACTTACATACTGGATCATAATCTACTGAATGGTTAATTGAACCATATCCAATACCCTTTTCTGCCATATACTTGATCACAGTTTCAAAGGCTTTAATATTCTTAGATGGATCCCCATCAAGTTCAATATATGATATATGTCCACCATTGGTTAATGCATGATATGGTGCCTCAATATCTATCTTATGAAATGCTTCGGTTGGATAATAGACTGGTACATGGAATGAATTGGTGTAAAATTCATGATTTGTAACACCTTCTATTTCACCAAACTTTTTCTTATCAATTGCTACAAATCTACCAGATAATCCTTCAGCAGGGGTTGCAATTAATGAGAAGTTTAAGCGATGTTCTAATGCAAGTTTATCTACTTTAGAACGCATAAATGAAATAATCTTTAAACCTAATTCTTGGGCTTTTTCATCCTCACCATGATGCTTACCAGTAAGTACTTTTAAAGCCTCTGCAAGTCCAATAAATCCTACTGCTAATGATCCGTGTTTAATTACTTCTTCAATCGTATCATTAACGTCTAATTTCTTACTATCCATCCATACACCTTGACCCATTAAGAATGGGAAGTTATATACATGAAGTTTCTTTTGGATATCAAATCTTTCAAGCAACTGCTCAATCACTAGATTCATTGTTGCATCTAGTTCATCAAAGAATGTTATTTCATTCTTTGATAATAAAGCTAGTCTTGGTAGATTAATTGATGTAAAACTTAAATTACCACGACCCGTAACTGTTTCTCTTTCGGGGTCAAATACATTACCAATCACTCTGGTACGGCATCCCATATAAGCAATTTCTGAATTTGGGTTACCTTCTCTATAATACTGTGCATTAAATGGTGCATCCAAGAATGAGAAGTTAGGGAATAATCTTTTAGATGATGTTTTCATCGCTAACAAGAATAAATCATAGTTTGGATCTGATTCACTAAAGTTAGTTCCTTTTTTAACTTTAAAGATTTGGATTGGAAATATTGGGGTTTCTCCACTACCTAAACCAGCAATCGTAGCTTCTAAAATAGATGTAACAACTAATCTACCCTCTTCTGATGTATCCGTACCATAATTAATTGATGAGAATGGTACTTGAGCTCCAGCTCTAGAGTGCATGGTGTTTAAATTGTGAATCAAACTTTCCATCGCTTGATATGTATCTCTAATCGTTTCAGATTCAGCTTCATGAGTTGCAAAATCTAAAATCTTTTTAATCATCACATGATCAATTTCTAGACTTAGATATTGATCAATATCACGTTTTTTAAACTCTGGTTTTACATGATGTTTTTCTTCTATATCTAAAAGAAGTTTTTTAGCATCAAGTGCTACATCAAATATCTCAAACGCTTTTTGAAGATTGTTTCTAAAGTGTCTCACATATGTTTTTCTTACACCATATGCCATATCATAATCAAACTTAGGAATCGATTGTCCACCATGTTGATCATTTTGATTCGATTGAATCGCAATACATGCAAGTGCTGCATATGTTTTAATATCTTGAGGTTCTCTTAAACTACCATGGCCAGTTTGAAACCCGCCTTTAAATAACTCAGTTAAATCAATTTGACAACATGTTAAAGTAAGGGTTAAAAAGTCTAGATCATGAATATGTATTAATCCTTCATCATGTGCTTTAGCATGTTTAGGATTTAAAACAAACATCTTATTAAACTCTTTGGCACCTTCACTACCATACTTCAACATCGCACCCATCGGTGTGTCACCGTTGATATTGGCATTTTCTCTTTTTAAATCACTTTCGTTTGATTTAGAAAATGCAATATCATGATACGTATGCATCAGTCTGGTATTTCTGTCTCTTACTTTGTTTCGTTCCTCACGATACAAAATATAAGACTTTGCAACTTCGCTATGATTCAGTTTAATGAGTGCACGTTCGACTTCATCTTGAATGTCTTCGACCGTTGGTACTTCATTTTTGAATCTTGCGTCAATCTTGTTTAGTGCTTCTGTAGTTACTTCATCAGCCTTTTTGGAGTCTTGTCCTGTGGCTATAAATGCTTTAGTAACCGCATCATTAATCTTTTCTGGATTGAATCTTACGATTCTACCATCGCGTTTTTTAATCTTTGTTATCATGGTTCTTACCCCTCTTCTCACATATTGTTTAGAGTTACTAATCACCATCAAGACATAGTCCGCCAATTAAAAAAATAATGATACAAAATCGAGCTATGACATATCCGGATAGTGAAGTATATACATTTTATAGAAAGGACAAGAGATTTGCAACTTATATAAATATGTAAATGCTTACAGTATCTTTCATACATTTTCTTCCAGAAAACAGATATGAAAAAAGAGGTTTTATCTCCTCATTTTAGATAGAAATACCTCTTTTTTTATATATAAATTATAAACTTTTTATGTTAAATCCTTGATAAATAAAGTGACAAGCTACTTTTGAATCAAATTCTAGGAATTTAGCATCAAACTTGAAAGTGTAGGTTGCCACAGCTGGAGTTTCAACATAATAAACCTTTAAGATAAGTTTTGATGCATCAACCCAGTTAGTAACTACAAAGTGTGGTTGATATCTCAAATACAAATCTTTAATAAAAAGACTGTTGCCATATGACTTTTGATCATAATTGAAATCAAAGATATCTTCTTTATGATCTAAATAGGTAAACTTTACATGGTCTTTATTAAAACTTACTTTTTTAATATTTAATTCATTATCAGGTAATAAGTAACTTTCGTTTTTAATAACCTTTAACTCACTACCTTTACTAATTAAACTTAAGTCCTTTAAATAATCATTTAATACTTCTTTTCTTGCTTTAATGACTGGTTGATTATTGAAATGTTTATATACATACGCATATAAATGTTCATAGTTTGCATATTGAGATAATGTTACAATCACCAAATTATTATAAATAACTATGATTTGACCAAATGCACCATCTGCACGGTAGCTTAAATTAGGGGACACATGAAATTGAAATCCATATTGATATCCAATAGAAACTGTATTTGGATTATTTACATAGTCTTGTTTAATTACTTGTGGAGCTGTTGCTAAATCTAGATATGCTTTTGATACAACCCTTTTACCTAAATATGTACCTTCATTTAATAGTAATTGTCCAAGTTTAACTAAAGATGATTCATCTAAACTTAAACCAAATCCGCCAAATGATGTACCCTCAGGTGCCATCTCCCATGAATAATTTTTAATATCTAAAACATCAAAGATATGGGTCTTAATTAATTCTTCTAAAGGTTTATTAGTTACCTTAGAAACGATTGCTGATAACATATGGGTTGTTATAGAACTATATTTATAAAATGTTCCAGGGATTGCAGTAAACTTTGAATTAAAGTAAAGTTTACGCCAATCCGTTGATCTTAACATTTCAAAAATATTTTCAGAATCAATCCCAGATGACATCGTTAATAAATGTCTAATCGTTATATCATTAATCTTTCTATCATAGTTTAAAGGTAATTCTTCTTTAAAGTACTTAACAATTGGATCGTCTAATCCAATTAATCCTTGGTCATATAAAATACCAATACCTAAAGAGGTAACTGATTTTGTAATCGAAAATACTAATTGCTTCCCATTTTTAATATAGGGTTTTAATTTATGGTCAAATAAAACAGTATCCTTATCTGCAACACTTAGTCCAATCAAACTGATTTCAGGATCTTGCATGACATCCTTTAAAAAGCCATAAACATTTGAAATTATATCCATTTTTAATTGCCTCACTTTAGTGATATGATAACACATAATATGTAAAAATTTGTTCCTAAATGTAATAAAAATATGGTTTTATTTGATAGTTTTAATCATTGAACATTCATTATACTTTATTATTTTGGAGATATAAACTTTTTTTGGTATGATTAACCTTGGAGATGATACTATGGAAAATTCAAAACCTCAAAGAAGAGTACGCTATAAAGGAAAATATCCTAAAAAATTCGAAGAAAAATATAAAGAACTAGAACCAGAAAAATACCAAGACATCATAAATCATGTCATTTCAAAAGGTAATACACCTGCTGGTATGCACCGTTCAATCATGGTCGATGAAATTTTATCTTTTTTTGATATACAACCTAATCAAATTGGTTTAGATGCAACATTAGGTTTTGGTGGTCACAGTAAAGAAATACTTACCAAATTAAATCATACTGGACACTTACATGCAACCGACCTTGATACCATTGAACTACCTAAAACAGAAAAAAGATTACTTGATTCAGGTTTTACTCAAAACGATTTTACACTGCATAATTTAAACTTTAAAGATTTTGATTTAATTGGTGAACAAAAATATGACTTCATCCTTGCAGACTTAGGTGTTTCTTCTATGCAAATTGATGATCCAATGCGTGGATTTACCTTTAAGTTTGATGGTCCACTTGATTTAAGAATGAATCCTAATTTAGGCATCCCTGCAAACTTTAGATTAAGAAATTTAAGTGCCCTTGAAATTGAAGGGATGTTAGTTGAAAATGCTGATGAAACTTATGCAAAAGAAATTGCACAAGCAATTGTAAAAGAATTTAGTCAAGGAAAAACCATTGATACCACTAAAGCACTCCAAAAAGTTATTGCCTCAGCACTAGATAGATTGCCTAAAACAATTAAAGAAGATGCTATTAAGAAAGCTAGCCAAAGAACCTTTCAAGCACTTAGAATCGATGTGAATAACGAATTTGAATCTTTATATGAATTCTTAGAAAAAATACCTTTATACTTAAATAAAGGTGGTAAGGTTGCTATCTTAAGTTTCCATTCCGGTGAAGACCGTTTGGTTAAAAAATCGTTTAAACAATTCTTAAATGATGGTATATACCAAGAAATATCAGGACCCTTAAGTCCTTCTGGTGATGAAGTATTTACCAATTCAAGAGCCAAATCCGCTAAATTAAGATGTGCTATAAAATCATAAAAGTGACTAGGTCACTTTTATTTTAATATGATACTCGTAAAAGTGACTTGGTCGCTTTTATTTTTATAAGATAATCGTAAATTTAGTAAACTTATTGACTTCAGATTCGACATTGATGTGTCCACTATACTTATTAACAATATGTTTTACAATGGATAATCCAAGGCCAGTTCCTGGTATTTTTCTTAATTGATTGACCCGGTAGAATCTTTCAAATACTCGGTTAATATCTTCAAAAGGAATACCCAGACCGCTATCTTTAATCATAAAGATAATTTGATTCGTATGTTTTTCTAATCTAATTTCAATTGAACCTTTTTCGACATTATACTTAATCGCGTTTTCAATCATATTTTTAAAGAGTTTTTGAATGTCCACACTATCTGCATCCATCACTACATCTTCTGCATAAACGTTTAAGACAATCTCTTTTTTTAAGATCTCATGTTCATAGTTACTTAGAGTATCTAAAAGTGTTTTCTTTAAATCAACCTTTTGTAAGGGAATATCAGTAAATGTTTCTAGTCTAGATAACATCAGCATATCATCGACAAAAGCGTTCATATAATCACTTTGTTCAATCATTTTACCTGCAGCTAAATGTGCTTCTTCACCTGAAATAATATTGTTATATATTAAATCCGCATACCCTTTTAAAATAGTAATTGGTGTTTTTAATTCATGTCCGGCATAACTAAAGAAATCTTTTTTAACTGTTTCAAGTCGAATCTTTTCAGATAAGTCATCGATTAAAAGTAACACATGAAGATCTTCTTTTTTTCCACTTGGTACAGTTTTAATCGATAAGTTCTTATGATTAATTAAATATTCTTTAGAAATACTTTCATTATTTAAAAACGTTCTTTCAATTTGTTCTTTAATATATGCATATCTAATTTGAGCAATAAAGGATGTGTTCTTACTTTCGACTAAATGCAATAATTCATTGCCTTTAGCATTTGAATAGATGATATTCTTTTTTGAATCAATCAGTATAATACCTTGAAGTGAATACGATGACATCATAGCTATTTGAGCATCTCTTTGATCAAGTTCTGAATTTAAACGCTCTATTTCAGAAACTAAAGGATCGATTCTAGAACCATACTCACTAAACTTAAGACCAGCTTTAATAAAACTTGCTTTATCCTTATCTAAAGTATTATGATAGTTCTTACGGTAATCCATATAAAGTGCAAAAACAAATCCTTCAGAAACAATTAAGAAAACTACAAATATTAAAACATTAATCCACTCTGGATAAAGCATTTGATACATACTAAAAAAGATGAATAATAATACTGCTACTAAGATACCTATTCTTAAAAACATCTTTTTATTTTCGTTCATAAACTTATCCTAGATGAATTATTAACCTATAAACTATAACCCATACCACGAATGGTGATAATCTCAAAATTAGCGTCTTTAATCTTATTTCTTAAAGACTTTATATGCATATCTAATGTTCTAGTTTCTATTGAAACATCCATTTGCCATACTTCATTGAATAACATTTCTTTTGTTACAACCTTACCATCATTTTTCAGTAACAAATAAAGGATTTCAAATTCTTTAGTGGTCAGTGAAATTTCATGATGGTCAATCAAACATTTATAAGACTCTTTATTTAGTTCTAGATTACCTTTTATTAATACTCGTTTAGCATTAGATTTTCTTAATTGAGCATTAATTCTAGAAGTTAACTCTAAAATACCAAACGGTTTTGTAATATAATCATCGGCTCCAGCATCTAGTGCTTTAACCTTATCCATTTCAGTACCTAATGCGGACACCATAATGATTGGTAAATCTTTATAAAACGTTCTAACCTTTAATAAAACCTCTAATCCAGAACTTTCTGGTAATAGAATATCAAGCAATAGTAAATCAGGTGTTTCTATTCTAATTGCTTCAAGTAAACTTTCTGCTTTTTCAAATCGCTTTGATAAATATCCTGCATTAGAAATTGTTTTTTCAATAATATACGCAATCGATCCATCATCTTCCAAAAAGTAGATTAGCATCTCTTATTGCCTCCTTTTAAAATAGTTGGGTAGATTTGTGTTCTCCAGTGACGATGAATATTGTCCATTCTGCTAAATTGGTTGCATGATCTGCAATGCGTTCCATATATTTTGCTACCATTATAACCGATACTGCGTATTCTGAAACAATTGTTTCATTTTTAATTTGATCTGTAACAGATTTCATCACATCATCAAACTGTGCATCAACAACATCATCATCCTTAATAACTTGCCATGCTAAATCCACATCAAGCTTAACAAATGCATTAATAGCATTTAAAACCATTTGATATGCAAACTCACTCATGATAGTTGTTTTAGGTAATAAACGTGGATTTTTTAAATCTCCGATATGTAATGTTTGCTCAGCAATATCAACCGCATGATCCCCAATTCTTTCTAAATCAGTAATCAACTTTAAAATACCTGTAACCATCTTTAAGTCTTGTGCATAAGGTTGTTCCTTCCAGATCAATCTCAATGCATTCTTAGAAATATCTTCCTCTAGTTTATCAACTTCTTCATCCAGTTTAATTAAATACTGTGCTTTGACTAAATCATTGGTTTTAAATGCCAGAAAAGCTTCATGAATATGATTTAGCACCAAGTCAGCCATAGTAACAACTTCTTTTCTTAATTCTTCAATTGCTTTTAATAATGATGCTCTTAATGCTGCCATATAATCTATCCCCTTTTTTAAGAAATCAACTAAACTTTCCTGTTATATAATCTTCTGTTTGTTGTTGCTCTGGATTGGTAAATATTTTTTCTGTATCACTATATTCAATAAGTTCCCCTAAATAGAAAAATGCTGTTTTATCAGAAATTCTTGCAGCTTGTTGCATATTGTGTGTCACAATAACAATAGTATACTCTTTTTTAAGTTCTAAAATCAATTCTTCAATCTTTAAGGTTGCAATCGGGTCAAGCGCTGATGTAGGTTCATCCATTAAGATGACATCCGGTTTCATCGCTAATGCTCTTGCAATACATAATCTTTGTTGCTGACCACCAGAAATAGCTAATGCTGATTCATGAAGTCTTTCTTTAACTTCTTCCCAAAGTGCTGCTTTTTTTAATGAGTCTTCAACAATTTGATCTAGGATATCTTTTTTCTTAATACCTTGACACTTAGGTCCATAAGCAATATTATCATAAATACTCATAGGAAATGGATTTGGTTTTTGAAACACCATACCGACATTTTTTCTTAAACTATAAACATCTAATTTATCTCCATAAATATTTTCATCATGATACTTAATTTCACCTTGAATCTTACAGTTTTCAATTAAGTCATTCATTCGATTTAAGGTTCTTAAAAAAGTAGATTTACCACAACCTGAAGGTCCGATTAAAGCAACAATCTCACGTTCATAAATTGTTATATTAATCCCTTTTAACGCTTGGGTATTTCCATAGAATAGATTTAATTGATTGACATTAAATAATATTTCTTGTTTACTCATGCTTTTTTAACTCCATATCTTCTCATAAAACGACTTGAGATAAATTTAACTAAAATATTTAACATTAAAACGATGATTAAGATGATGAGTGCAATCGTATTTGATAATTCAACATTCGAGGGTTCATCGGTCATCATTGCCCAAATATGAACCGCTAACGATGTTGATTTATCTGTTAGATGTACCTCATCTTTAATCGCAGTACCAATTGCAAACACTAAGGCTGCAGACTCTCCAATGATTCTACCTATAGCAAGTAAAGTCGCTGTTAATATCCCTGGAAAAGCGTTTGGTAAGACGATTTTAAAGGTTGTTTGTGTTTCATTTGCACCAAGTGCTAATGAAGCTAATCTATAATCTATAGGAACAACCTTTAAGGACTCTTCTGTAGTTCTAATAATGACTGGTAAGACAATAACTGCCAGAGTTAATGCCCCAGAGATAATATTTCCACCGGTTGCACCTGTAAGTGAAATTGTCATCGGAACAAATAATGCTAACCCCATCAATCCATAAATGATTGAAGGTACCCCAGTTAAGGTTTCAATAAATCCTCTTAACAATCGATTCAACCAGTTATTAGATGCATACTCATTTAAGTAAATGGATGCTCCAATACCAATCGGTAATGCAAACACCAAGGTTAATCCAATCAGAACTAAAGTGGTAAGGATAGACCCTCTAATCCCACCACCTGGAGTTTGAAACTCAAACTCTCTAATTGAATCATTGGCATCTAAATTAATAATCATTAATTCAGACCCTTGAATGGATAATGCTGAAGGATATCCATCAAAAGCAATTCTTATAATTGAGTAGTCTGTATTTAAGGTAATATCTTCTGGACCAATACTTTTATTATGCATCACATAAAGCGGTGAATCTGGGTGAATATAATGAATGAATATGACATTCTTACCTAATAAATCGGTATCATCTCTTAATGCAATTCCCCATTTAGATGAGTAATATACATTATCTTCAAACACCTGATCGGTAACATAATTTCCAGGTAATTCACCTTCTTTTAAATCTGTTACATAGGTTACTGCCTCATAGTTATTAGCAATTAACTTAAAGTTTAAAAGTGGTGCTCCATTCATAATAATATTAACCACAATAATTAGTAGAACAGAAAAACTTAAAGTTGCCCCACCATAGGTTAAAAACTGTCTAAAGAAATCGAAGAATTTGGCTTTATTTGACATCGATATTACCAACTTTCTTCTTAATGAAATTTAAGAGTGCATTTGTTAATAAGATAATTACCATTAAAATGATACCTACTGAAAAGCGGATATCATAATCAATGCCCGTTGTTTCTTTTAAACCCTCTAACATAATTGAAGTTAAGGTTGAAGTCGTATCTAAAATATCAAATGAAAACCCACTTCTTCTACCCCCTGCAACAAGTGATACTGCAGTCGCCTCACCTAGTGCTCTACCAATACCTAAGATTGCAGATGCAAAGATTCCAGATTTTGCAGCTGTTAAAACAACTTTAAAATGTGTCTGTGTTTTAGTAGCACCTAATGCTAAAGATGCATCAATTAAATTCTTATCCACACTTCGAATAGCTACCTCTGAAATAGATGCTATGGTAGGTATTGTCATAATCGCTAACACTAAAATGGTTGCTAACATCGAGTTACCACCCTTAGATTGATACCCTAAAGCAGAAGATAAATCATAAACAAATGGTCTTATAATACTTGCTCCAAATAATCCAAAAATAATTGAAGGAATAGATGCTAACATCTCAATAACCGTTCTAAATACTTCAGAAATTCTTTTAGGTGCAACTTTTCCTATAAATAATGCTGTCATAACCCCAATTGGTAATGAAATTAAAAGTGATAGAAAAGCAATAAACAATGTTGAAACAATGATAAATCCAATACTATATAAATTAGAAAAAAAGGCAGTACCAGTTAACCAGGTATCACCGGTAATAAAGGTGAAAAAGTTAACCGGTCCAAGCCCTGCATTTTGACTGATAAAAGGGGTAATACCCTTAACGATAATTACCCCTGCAATGATGAAAATAAATGATGCTGAAAGTAGTGTGAAGGCAAATAATACACCTCTAACTAATTTATCAATAACCTTATTCTTATTGATCTTCTTATTCCAAACCTGAACCATATGATACTCCGTTCATCCATAAACTTATCAAAGAAAGATTAATGCTTTATGCTTGTGCGTCGATTAAGTCTTTCCATGTTTTTAATGTGCCATTATAAATACTTTTTAAATGTGCTCCAGTAATATTAGAAACCGGATTATTTTTATGTACAATCGCAACAATCGCATCCCAAGATAATTGGCCCATATGTGCTAAGCTAGAACCAGCAATTTCAGATTCAGTAAATGCTCTAGATGAGAATCCAACATCTTTACCCACTGAAGTATCTTTAATTGCACTATCCCAAGTTCTCTTATATGCATCACCAGATCCTGTATGATCATGCTCTGCAATAAAGTTACCCGCTTTAGGTTTAAATGCTTTTGATAATGCCTCAGCTACTTTTTTAATAGAATCAGATCCACCAAATCTCACAGTAACACCAGAATTATCTAAACTAGTGATTGGATGATTTGATTTAATTGAATCCCAAGTAACTGTAGTAGGCAGTGCAATTGCACCATTATTATTTATAATATCTGCTGCATCAGAAGTTCCTAAGTATGCAACAAATGCTTTAACTAAGTTTTCGACTTCAACGGAAGGATAATCTCCTTCTGCTCTAGTAATATACATGAATGGTCTTTTTAATCCATATGTATCATTTAAAACGTTTGCTATTGTAGGTTTAACTCCATCAAAATTTAAACCTTTGACTTGATTTGTTAAGGTTGAAAGTGAAACATAACCAATACCATATTCATCTGTTTGCATGGAAGTAAAGATTTGATTGTTATCTTGAATAACAAATCCTTCTGCTAAAAGTGAATCATTTGCTGAAGCTTCTTTAAATCCGATACCTTCCATAAAACCTGCTCTTGTACCAGAGGTTGTATCTCTTGTATAAATGACAATCTTTGATGACTCATTAAATCCAACAGTCTGTGGTCCACATGCTGCAAGTGCAAACCCTGAAACTAAAACCAGTAACAACAGAACTAACTTTTTCATGCGATCTCCTTAAGATTTCTTATTTATCCAGCAACCATTATAGAAGAAAACATCGATTTAAATAACCACATTAAGTAATGTTATTGTAAAAATTCAGTAAAGAAATCTTAGCTCTTAAAAGATTCTTTATTTCTTAAGTCGATTATTAATTAACATTGCAGATAAAATAAGTAGTCCTAATGAAAATACTACAATTAAAACCATGACCCAAAACATTGGTACATTAAGTCCCAATATTCCAATATCATTTATGCCTACTGCTTCTTTATACTGAGTTAAGAAGTTTTGATATTCAGTCGGAGGAATATTTGATCCAAACTTTTGATCAATGATTTCAAAGCTTTGTTTCATCATGACTTGCTTTAATGCAATAGTCATATGGGTAAATGGTACTAAGCTTGCTACTTTTTGAATAAAATCAGGCAATATAAATAAAGGCATATAAATCCCTGAAACAAATCCTACCACTGAACCAAATACACCACTAAATGCACCAAATGCATTCACTGATTTAATAAACTGAGTTAAAAACACCATAATAGCAGATGAAATAAATGAGAACAATACAACATAAAGTACTGTATACATAAAAACACCTAAATTATAAATATATCCGGTTGTAAGCATCATTAAAACACTTGCAAGTATGACTAATAATACACTAATAACAACCGTAATTAAAAATGATGAGATATAGTATGAAATAACAACCTTAAAACGTTTAACTGGTGTAACCAAGAATCCATCTAATTGTTTATACTCTAAATCATTAATAATATTACCTAAATTACCTAAAGGAATGGATACCGAGTTAATAACAATCAGTCCTGGTAATAACTGTGAATACATTAAAAATGTTAATTCTTGTTCAGTTAAAATACCTACTAAAACATCTGGTTTAAACTGGTTACCAATAAATAGAATATATAATGATAATAAAATAATTACAGATAAGAATGAAAAGAATACAGCTGTCTTATCTCTTAAATAAACTTTTATATTTCTAAGGGTTAAAGATTTAATTTCAAACATTTTGTTCACCTACCACATTAACAAACACATCATCTAATGTACCTTTAATCACTTCAAAGGTATGAATATTATCTTTAATTTCACTAATTAAATTGAGTGTATCTTCTGTATTTGAAATTTCAATATAATACTGATCAGCAATCAGTCTATAGCTTCTTTGGTTACTTGTTAAATAATCAATTAGTTTTTGTTTATCCTTAGGTACAACTTTAAAGAAGTCTTTAGAATACTTTTCTTTTAACTGTACCGGTGAACCATGAGCTACAATATTACCTTTATGGATAATAATGACATGATCAGCATTCACAGCTTCTTCCATATAATGTGTTGTTAGAAACACAGTAATACCTTCTTTAGTTCTTAAATCCTCAATAACCTTCCAAACAATTTGTCTAGTTTCAGGGTCTAATCCTGTTGTTGGTTCATCAAGAATTAAGAGCTCAGGAGAAGCAAATAATGCTCTAGCTATTTCTACTCTTCTTTTTTGACCACCTGAAAGAGTCTTAAATCTTTGGTTTTCAATCTCTTTTAACTTTAAGTAGCCTGATAATTCCTCATATCGCTCATTGACCTTTTTAGCATCACTCATGTAAAGCGCACCACGGTAAATTAAGTTCTCTTTAACGGTTAATAAATTATCTAAAACATTTTCTTGGAATACAACACCAATTTTAGTTCTAATATAATCATCTTCAGGTTGACCATTTAATAAAACTGTTCCAGAATCTTTGTTGAGTAACGTAATAATCATCCGAATTGTTGTAGATTTACCCGCACCATTTTGACCTAAGAATGCGTATAATTCACCTCTATTCACATAAAAAGAAATACGATTGACTGCAACCAAATCACCAAACTTCTTACTTAAATCTTTAACTTCTAAAATCTTATCCACTGCTATTCTCCTTAAAATAATTTCTGTTTGTACTTAGGATGCACATAAACTTCAATTTCTTGATTAAGTACCCTAACATCAAGTTTACCACTTGGACCTTTTTCACCATCGATATTCCAAATAAACCGGTCACTTAAATTAAATATAATTTGATTGGTATTTATATGAATATCATTATGGAAGTGTCTGCCTCTAAATAAATAGAACCAAACCATTTTAGTCCATGAAAATATATGATTTCTAGTAAAGATTCGAACATCAATCTTACCATCATTTAATTTAGGTCTCTTTGTAAAGTTATCTAATTTAAAGCCACCTACTCTTGACCCTGCTGCTAGCATAATTAAAAATGCTTTTCTCTCTATGGTAAGCTCTTTAGTCTCCGCTTTAACATCGATATGATAGTGATGATGTAAGTCATGTCTTGCATTTAATAAATACCCAATGGACCCTAACCATTTTAACTTCCTTCGGTTAATATGGTAACTCACATTAGAAAACTTTCCGGTTGCTGCTGCATAAACAAAAAACTCGTTATTGGCAGCATAAACATCCATCTTCTCATAGTGATGTGTTTTTAACAATGCTAAATTATAAAAAACATTTTTCCCTAAACCTAGCATCGATGCACAATCATTAGTTGTTCCATAAGGTAAAAAAAGTAATTTGGGACGATTTATTTTTGGTACACCCATCACACCATTAATGACAGAATGAATCGTACCATCACCACCAGCAATTAAAAATGTATCATATGTATACGCTAAATCCATACTGTCATTACATAAGTTAAATCCTTCTTTAACCTCAAATAAAGATAATTCCCAATCATTTACTTTAAAAAAAGCTTCAATCTTATGAAGGTCTTTTAAAACATTACCTTTACCAGATAAAACATTATAGATTAAGACTGCTTTCATAGTGCCTCACTTCTTCTCTATTCTATCATTTAATGGTTAAAATGTGTTAATATAGTTATGAGGAGAAAGGTTATTTTATGAAAACTTTGCAATCACTTACAACAGATCCATATTTTAATCTTGCTTGGGAAGAATATATCTTAAAACATATTCATAAGGATGAAGATATCCTTCTTTTATGGCAAAATGACACATCCATTATTATCGGTAGAAATCAAAATGTTTTTGAAGAGGTTAATTTAGATTACATCGTTAAATCTCAAATCCCTTTAATTAGACGTATCTCTGGTGGTGGCACCGTATTTCATGATTTAGGTAATCTAAACTATACATATATTACACGTGCTAAAGGTAATATCAATAACTACCGTAAAATGACAGAATCTATTATTGAAGCATTAAAACAACTAGACATAGATGCAAGCTTTGTAGAAAAATCAGATATTAAACTAGGAGATAAAAAGATTAGTGGTAACGCTCAATTTGTATTTGGTGAAAAGCTACTACATCATGGGACATTACTCATTAAGAGTAACCTAGATTTATTAAAACCAGCACTTAAAGAAAAAGTGAATGCTATTGAAAGTATAAGTGTTAAATCTAATCGTTCTTCTGTAACAAACCTATGTGACCATAGTCTTTTAAGTATGGAAGCAATTAAAGACCAATTAACAAATACTTTATTAAAAGATGCCACTTTAATCACATTAACTCCAAAAGACTTAAAGCATATCGAAGCACTAAAAAATGAAAAGTACTTAACCTACGCATGGAATTATGGTGAATCACCAAAATCCATGATTCAAAAGAGTTTAGACAATTATCAAATTAAAGTTACTGTGAACTACGGGATGATTGAAGAAGCTTTAATCATTAAAGATGGCACATTATCTTTATTACTATCCTCAGAATTAGTAGGGGAAAGACTATTCCCTAAAGAACTATCTTTTCTCATAAAAAAAGCACCTGAAGTCTATCAGATGCTCTTTACTTAATTATTAATAATCAGCTATAAATTTAGAAACAATATGTTGGAAAAAATTAATGACTGGTCCAACGGTTACAACAGAAACAAAAGTAAACCAACTTAGCTGTGTATACTCTTTAGAAATACTAGCTAGTATAAAAGCAATTAAAATCAATACACCTTCAATATAAATCTTGGACAACCAAGATTTTTTTGTATACTTAGTAATATGAACCATAAATACTTCAGATGGTGCCAGTGGTAAACTCTTATTAGAAATAATGATTGCTAGTGAAAACCCTAATAAAACAAGACCTACTAATGCAAATACTACATTCAACCAAGTTTCAGATACTGCATAATCTTTAAGAACGTAAATCAACCAAAAATCCATTAAATATCCAAATCCAAAAACGATGATCAATGACCAAAAAACAGTAACTTTTTTAATTAAAATATAATTTAAAGCAACCCATATTAACCCAAATATAATTGAGGACACCCCAATTGTGAAAAACGGATGATCAATCAGATTTGATACATAATAAGAAATTGCATCATAAGGGAATGCACCCTGTTTAGTTTTTAAGATTAATGACACAGCAAATGTCATAATTAAAAACCCAAAGATGTGTAATAAGATTCTTCTAAATAATTTCATAATTTACCTCAGCAAGAAACATTATACATGTTTTATTAGATTTGTAAATGAAATGAGATTTTAGCCCTTCAATAAACGTTTTATCCTTATGTTAAATTCGATATTTTCATAGAATTTATACATAAAAAAAGAAAAGGACTTAAACCTTTAAAGGATTAAGTCCAGTCTCTATCTAATTGAATTAAATATGAATTGGTTTATCAATTGCACCTAAAGCAGCTTCTAATGTTAATTCAGATAATGTTGGATGCGGATGTATTGCATGAGCCATTTCATAAGCAGTAGCTTCTGCAACCATTGCAACACTATATTCAGAAATTAATTCAGTCGCATTATATGCAAAGATATGTGCACCGATAACTTCTAAGTATTTCTTATCAACGATTAACTTAACAAAACCTTCTTTTTCACCATCTGCAGCAGCTTTACCGATTGCTGCAAGTGGCACTTTAGATACTTTATAATCAATACCACGAGCCTTAGCTTCTTTTTCTGTTAAACCGATTGCAGCAATTTCAGGAGATCCATAAATACATGATGGAATTTGATCATAATTCATCTTTGTATGACCTTTACCTAAAATATGTTCTACAGCCACAATACCTTCGTGTTCTGCAACGTGAGCTAACATGAATTTACCATTCACATCACCAATTGCATAAACGTTTGGCACACTTGTTTGTAGATATTCATTCGTCTTGATGTTTGCACGGTCCATTGCCAATCCTAAATGTTCTAAACCTTTAGAATTTGCACGTGTACCAACAGCCATTAAGATTAAGTCGCTTTCAATTGTAACTTCTTTACCAGCAAGACTATAAGTAATCTTATGATCATTAACTGATTTAACTTCAGCAGTTGTTAAAATTTCAATACCTTCACGTTTTAATGTCTTTGTATAAGCTACTCTAACATCTTCATCCATTGTTGGTAAAATACCATCCATCATTTCAATGATCGTTACCTTAGAACCAAATGAATTAAATACTGTAGCAAACTCAACTCCAATGACACCACCACCAACAATCGTAATTGTCTTAGGATAGTTTTTAACGTTTAATAATTCTCTTGATGTAACAACAATACCTTTTTCATAAGCTTCTTTAACACCAGGAATTGGTGGTACAACTGCTGTTGCACCGGTTGCAATAATAACGTTTTTAGTTGTTAATGTTTCATTATTTACAACAACTTCATTAGCAGATTTTACTTCACCAAATCCATTATAAACATCAACACCATTTTTCTTTAATAAGAATGCAACACCATTAGTAAGTTGCTTAACAACGCCATCTTTACGTGATAAGATTTTACTCCAATCAAATCCTACAGCGCCACTATTTGTTACGCCATAATCTGATGCATGTTGTAATGTTTTATATACTTTAGCGGATTTTAAAAATGTCTTAGTTGGGATACAGCCATGATTTAAACAAATACCACCAACAACTTCTTTTTCAATTAACGCTGTCTTTGCACCTAGTTGTGCCGCTTTAATTGCAGCAACATAACCACCAGGTCCGCCACCAACAACGATAATATCATACGACTTTGCCATTAAAATTACCTCCTTAGCTTAATAGTAATAATGTCGGATTACTTAATAATTCTTTAACTCTCATTAAGAATCTACCACCATCAGCACCGTCAATAATTCTGTGGTCTACTGCAAGTGATAAAGGTAATGTATGAGCAATTTGGATTTCATCTCCAACAACCCAAGGTTTCTTATCAATCTTACCAACACCTAAGATAGCAAGTTCAGGGTAGTTAATCACAGGTGTACCAAAAGCAATACCTGCAGAACCAAAGTTAGTAATTGTAAATGTACCATTAGTTTGTTGATCTAATGTAATCTTTCTTGCAATCGTGTCATCAGCTAATGTTCTTACTTGAGTAGCAAGTTCAAACACTGATAAACGATCTGCGTTTTTAATGTTAGGAACAATTAATCCATCTGGAGTATCAACTGCCATACCTAGATTAATATACTTTTTAATATATAACTCATCTGTATCATGATTAAATGATGCATTGAATGTTGGGAATTCTTTTAATGCAATAACAACAGCTTTAGCAATTAATGCCATATAAGTTAATTTAATACCTTTAGCCTCAGCAATACCCTTAGCTTCATTTCTAAATTTAACTAATGCATTAACATTGATTTCATCCATTAAAACAGTTTCAGCAATGATTGATTTAGAACGAGTCATTGCATTAGAAACAGCCTTACGAAGTCTTGTAATCTTAACAGTTTCAACATCACCTTGAGGTTTACCTTGAGCACTCATTTGAGCAACTGGAGCAGAAGGAGCCTTAGCAGCTGCAGGAGCAGCTTGTACTTCAGCCTTAGGTAATTGAACTTCAACCTTAGTCTTACCAAGAGCGTTTGCTACATCATCTTTTAAGATTCTACCTTGTTCACCAGTACCCTTAAGTGATGCAATATCAATACTTGAATCAGATGCTAATTTTCTAGCAACTGGAGATGCTAATACTTTACCAGTACTTGTAAATACAGCTTCTTCACTTGAACCACCGATGATTTCATCAGAAACTTCAATTTCTCCAACCACACCAGCACCTTTTTTAGGTTCTGATACAGGTGCTTGAACGGCAGCTGCAGCAGCTGGTTTAGCAAGTGTAGCACCATTAAGTCCGATTAAGACAACAGTTTCACCAACGTGAATAACTTCGCCTTCTTTTTTACCAATCTTTAAGATCACACCTGTTTCAGGAGCAGGTAATTCAGCATTAACTTTATCTGTTTCAACAACAACTAAAGTTTCACCTTCTGTTACCTTATCGCCTTCTTTGAAGTTCCATTTTAAGATAGTTCCTTCATGGATTCCTTCACCAATATCAGCAAATCTAAAGTCATAAACTTCACCTGATGATGCAGAAGCTTGTTCAACTACTTGAGGTTTAACTTCTTTAGCAACCACTTGTTCAACTGGAGCAACCGGTGTACTTGGTAATGCTTTACCTGAACCATCATCAATTGTAACAACAGTTTCACCAACATGAATCACATCGCCTTCTTTAGCACCTAAAGAAACGATAATTCCTTCAACTGGTGATGGTAATTCAGCATTAACTTTATCTGTTTCTACAACAACTAAAGTTTCCCCTTCTTTAACCTTGTCACCAACTTTAAAATTCCATTTTAAGATGGTACCTTCATGGATACCTTCACCAATATCTGCAAATTTAAATTCAAACATATAAGTTTCCTCCTTACGGTCTGACTTTAGCTAATTTTCTTAAATAAGCTGCAATCTTTTCTGGTTGTGGGAAATGATAATGTTCGCCTCTTGCAAGAGGGACAGTAATATCAAATCCAGTAAAACGTACTGGAGCAGCTTCTAATGAATAGAATGCTTTTTCGTTTACAAGAG
Source organism: Acholeplasmataceae bacterium UBA4853 (assembly GCA_002399815.1). GTDB lineage: Bacteria > Bacillota_I > Bacilli_A > Acholeplasmatales > Acholeplasmataceae > Acholeplasma. The sequence goes on along the minus strand of DHEJ01000020.1, from coordinate 81,804 downwards.
AAATCAATTCTGCAGCAGGTCCATAAGACTTAACTGCCTCTGTTACTACCATGAATCTTCCGGTTTTCTTAACTGAGTTTAAAATAGTTTCTTCATCGATCGGTGAAATTGTTCTTAAGTCAACAATTTCAACTGAAATGCCTTCAGCTTCAACTAGCTTAGCAGCTTTTTCAACTTCACGCACAATAGAACCCCAAGCAACAACTGTAATGTCGTTACCTTGTTTAGTTACTTTAGCTTTACCAATTGGAATTTCATACATTTCAGCTGGAACTTCTTGTTTACCAGCTCTATAAATTCTCTTAGGTTCTAAGAATACCACTGGATCTGGATCATTAATTGCAGCAAGTAATAAACCTTTAGCATCATATGGTGTTGAAGGTGTAACTACTTTTAAACCTGGAATAGAGCCAAATAATACTTCAAGTGATTCTGAGTGGTGTTCAAGTGCACGGATACCACCACCATGAGGTAATCTTAATACCATTGGAACGCTAAATTGTCCACGTGAACGGTTTCTCATACGTGCAGCATGAGTAACTAAATCTGTATAACCTGGGAAAATAAATCCATCAAATTGAATTTCAGCAACTGGTTTTAAACCATTCATTGCCATACCGATTGCAGAACCAACGATTGCAGATTCAGCAATTGGTGTATCAAATACACGGTCAACACCATACTTCTTTTGAAGTCCAGCTGTTACACGGAACACGCCACCTTCAAAACCAGCATCTTCACCAAATAGAACGATTGATTTATCTTTTTCCATCGCTTGATCAAGGGCTTGATTAATAGCTTCTAGTAATGTAATAATTGCCATATTATTTAGCTCCTTCTAAGAACTTTTTATGTTCTTCATATTGTTCTTTTAATTGTGGTGTCATTTCAGCATAAGTATGTTCAAATATTTCAATTAACTCAACATTTGCACCATAACTTTCAACTTTTTTAAATGTATCATTGATTTCAACTAAGACTTCAGCAACATATGCTTCATCTTCAGCTTCTGACCAATAACCTTTATTAATTAAATACGTTTTAAAACGAGCGATTGGATCTTTCTTAGCCCATTCGTTTTCTTCTTCTTTAGTTCTATAGATTGATGGGTCATCTGATGTAGTATGAGGTCCCATACGGTAAGTGAAAGCTTCAATTAATGTTGGACCATCACCTTTTCTAGCTCTATCCATAGCTTCTTTAGTAGCAACATACATTGCTAACATATCATTACCATCCACTTGAATATAAGGAATACCGAATGCTACCCCTTTTTGTGCAAGTGTTTCTGAGTTAGAAGCTTTTCTTACCGGTGTTGAAATAGCCCATTGGTTATTTTGAATTACAGCAACCATAGGTGCTTTAAATGATGCAGCAAAGTTTAATCCTTCATAGAATTCACCGTGTGCTGTACCACCATCACCGATTGTAAATACTGCAACCTCATTAGTTTTCTTAATTTTTGCAGCCATTGCTAAACCAGCAGCAATATTTGATTGAGAACCAATAATAATATTCGTTGGTAAGATTTTTACGCCTTCTGGTTTAATTGATCCTCTTTCATTACCATACCAGTATAAGAATACTGATTCTAATGTTACTCCACGATATAAACCAGCGTTTAATTCGCGGTACATAGGTGAGTTCCAGTCTTGAGGTTCCATTGCAGCTGCCATACCGATTTGAGCTGCTTCTTGACCCATGTTTGGAGCATAGGTTAACATACGACCTTGTCTTTGGTATTGTAATGCTTTAATATCTGCATTACGACCCATAACTGCCGTCTTATACATTTTAAGTAATGTTTCTTTTGGTAAATTTGGTTCGAATTTTTCGTTTACAATTTTACCGTGTTGATCTAAAATCTGAAATTGTTTATCTTTTGAAGCATCATATTTCTTCGCGATCATAACTTCCTCCTAATAATGTGTATTGAACATAGTGTTATTATATAATAAAAAAGCCTATCCATGGTGGAAAAGGCTTTTAAAAACTTACGCTGTTAATCATTTATGTACTTTTTGCACATAATTTTGTTATTTTTAATATATTTTAACTTTATTACTGACGCTTAATTAGAATTTTATTCAAAATATCCTTCAAATTAAAGAATTCTCCAATTGCTCCCCACACAAATGTGTTACGCATATCATGACTTGAAGTACTAAAACGATGAATATCCACTTCATAGCCAAAGGATTGTGCAAATAAATCCATATAGACAATTAAAGTACGTGTATTACCCTCTCTAAGTGGATGTACGACCCATAAATCGACCATATACTTACTTAAATTATCAATAAATTCAGTTTTCTTCATTAAATTCCATTGGTGATTTTTATACTTAATATCAATTTGTTCAAGTTCTTTATGAATACTTCGATGATCAGCAAATTCAACCATACCTTCAGCAATCATAAACTCAGAGGTTGTCATATTGACCGTTCTTGCTTCTCCGGCCCAGAAAAAAACATTAGAAAACAGTAACTTATGCAGCTTAAGAAAATCAAATGCACTTTTTATTTCAAACTTTTCTTTTTGAAGTTTTAGCATTGCTAAGCCAAATTGATTGGCTGTATAGGTTTTTAATAACTTTTTATCTAATATACCAGGAATATTTATATGGACGTTTGTCCCAGGATAAAAATAGGGATCTTTCATACAATCTTCCTATTTAATGCAAACACTGCAGTTTCTAAATCAATTAAGTCTTTTGCATATAACTTTAAAATGTTATTAGCATACTCACTTGGTATACCACCACCAAATGCATTATATGCGACTGCCTTTTCAAGTTCTTTATATGCTTTTTCATATTGAGGTAGTTTAATTTCAAATGGAATACCTTCTTCTAAAACAATCTGTCTTAAAAAAAGATTCACAGCATCTGAGATTCTTAAGTTAAAATTCTTTAAAATCTCTTCGGCTTTATCCTTTGTCTCAGTATCAATACGTACATTTAAGTAATCTGTTTTTTTCATGTTATCACCCACATCTATTGTAACACATTTGTTTATAACTGATCTATTTAATTACTTATCCTTATGATATAAAGGAAAAGACACATGTCAATGTGTCTTTAATCTCAAGTACTTTATATAATTATTTTCTTTTTTGTAGGTTCTTTTGAAGAATTAAAACCAATTCTCTAAGTGATTTTGCTGCAACCGCATTTGATGCACCACTTGGATCTAGATAAGGTGATAGTTCAACAATATCAGCACCAACAATATGATTTAACTTTTCAAATTGATCAAATGCCCATAATAAGTCTTTATATTGCATACCACCCGCCTCAGGTGTTCCTGTACCAGGAAATACTGAAGGATCTAAAACGTCTAAGTCAATTGTAATATAAACGGGTTTATTCTTTAATGCTTCAACTGCTTTATCTAAACCTTCAAAGTCAAACTTTCTTTGATGGATATGTTCATTTGCCCATAAGAACTCTTGACGATCTCCACTTCTAATACCAAATTGATAGATATGATGATCACCTAAAAACTTATGTGCTTGTCTCATAAATGTTGCATGTGAAAGTGCTCTACCAAAGAATTCTTCTCTTAAATCAGTATGTGCATCTAAGTGAATGACATATAAATCATCGTATGCTTCTTTAACTGCTTTTAATACGGGGTAAGTTACTAAATGTTCGCCACCAATCATCATTGGTACTTTTTTATCATTTAAAATGGTCTTAGTTGCATCATATACAATATCTAGTGCATCTTCAACAGCACCAATTGGTAAATCTAAATCCCCAGTATCCACTGTTTTATAATCTTTTAAATCAGCATCTCTATAAGGAGAATACCATTCTACTCCAAATGAATCTACTCTAATTGCATTACCTGCAAAACGCGTTCCTGGTCTAAATGATGTTGTTGCATCCATAGGCACAGAAAAAATTACAACATCTGCCTCATCATATTCAGCAGTACATGATTGAAACGATAAATCTACTTTTTTAAATCTCATAAATCTCCCTCATATTTATACCATTTGTCTTTATCGACAACTTTAATAAATCCTTCTTCTGTATCAGATAAAATTGTTGAACCCTGTGCCTTATAAAACTCTAAATCATCTAAAATCTCTTGATTAATTATCTCACCTGGAATAACAAGTGGAATACCTGGTGGATAAACCATAATATTTTCAGCTGCTACTTCATTTAATGCCTCGTCAAACTTAACATACTTTTTAGGTGCATGATATGCTTCACGTGGACGTGTATAACTGTCAGGATATGTAAATCTAATCTTATGAATAATCTCATTGTTTGTCTTATGTTTCTTTAAATTCTTTAACCCTAAAACAAACTTATCTAAATCTTCTTGGGTTGTACCAATAGATAGTACTGCTAAAATTAAATGTGTTTCGGCTAATTCCATTTGAATATTAGACTCTTGACTTAAAATGTTATATGCATCAAACCCGGTAATACCAAGTTCAGATACTTTAACCATAATCTTAGTCTCATCATAATCATAACCTCTATGATTCCAAACATATTCTTTAGTAATTGCTTTAAAACCTTTAATCTTATTAATCTTTTTTCTTGTATCGTCAGCCATTTGAATTAAATTGCCTAATAATTCATTGCCATGAAGTGCCATATAACTTCTAGCACTATCTAGTGATGCCATTAAAAGTGATGAAGGCGATGTTGATTGTAAAACATTTAATGTGGATTGAACTCTATTTGGATCAACTAGATTTCCTTTAGTTAATAACATCGATGATTGTGTTAATGAACCAATGGTTTTATGAATACTACATGCAGCCATATCAGCACCAGCTTCCATAGCTGATAAAGGTAAAGATTCATGAAATCCAAAGTGTGATCCATGAGCTTCATCACATAAAACAAGCATGCCATATTCATGAGCTAACTTAACGATTTCCTTTAAGTTAGAAGTGACTCCAAAGTAAGTTGGGTTAATAACAAACACCGCTTTAGCATCCGGATGCTCTTCAATTGTTTCTCTTAATTCAGATAAAATAATCCCATTAGCAATCCCAAGCTCACTATCCATATGTGGTTTCATGAATATCGGCATTGCTCCACTTAAAATAAGTCCATTAATTGCAGATTTATGGACATTTCTTGGAATAATAATCTTCTCTTTAGCTCTGACTGCAGACATAATCATTGCCATAATACCCTGAGAAGTTCCATTAATTAAAAAATAAGCATGATCTGCACCAAATGCATCTGCAGCAAGCGCTTGGGCTTCTTTAATTACCCCTTTAGGTTTTGACAGATTATCTAATCCTTTAGGTGCATTTGCATCCAGTAAAAACGTATTTTTTCCTACATATTCTAAAAATTCATTGTGAATCGCACCTAATTTATGACCTGGTACATCCAGAGGTGTTGTCCCTGAATTTCCATAAGCTTTTATTTTCTCAAAGAAAGGTGTTTTGGTTTGATCTAATTTATACACTAACATACTCCTTTCAACTGCTTTATTATATTATATTTAACAAAAATATCATAACACAAATTGAAACAATGATATATCTGATTACAATCATTTTATCATTGTTTTAATTGATATTTGATTAAATCCATTCAAATGTTTTTTTTAATGAGTCATTCTTATTTATGGTTTAATAATTTGCCTGTTTATATGAAAAAAACCATGTACCTGTATAACCTTCATAGTTTACAACATGATAGATTCCAGGTTCTAAATGAATCAAAGATTCAGATCCTAATCTTGAATCATATGTACTGTTATTTAAAATCAAAGTAAAATCAGTTGTTGAAGTAAACAAATATGAATTTCTTTCAGTGATTACTATTTTAAAACCATCTATATCATTTAAGTAATTACTAACTCTCGTACCTTGGGTATTAATATTAAGCAACTGATAGTTTGGATTTACCGAATCATCCGTTGTAATTCCAGTAAGAGAATAAAAGACAAATGCATAGTTAAACGGATAATAAGACTCAGGACGATAGAGTTTTATCTTAACACTTATCGTATAAGTTCCAGATTTTAAAAATGTCGTCACTAAATCATCTTCTAAATTATTGGATATAAAATCCACTTTTTTGTTTTCGCTATCAAAAATATCAATGATAATGTGACTACTGTGAACAATATATTGGTCGCTATCAAGTACCACTTGGTATAGGTTTCTTTGATACTTACTTGACTGAACACCTTCAAAAAATCTATTTTCATCATATACTCTAGTAATCTCATGATACCCACTTAATTCTATAGTTTCATGATTAACAATATTTGGTATAAACTTTGTATATTTAATTCTATAAACAGCCGTATATGTATTACTAGTCGCATAGTAGTAAGTCCCTGGTAATAAAAAGTAACGATAATTTGAATATTCTCCAATATTGCTTAATTGATCAATGATTAAAACACCATTTTCATCATATAGTTTTCCGTTTACATCAAATCCTTCATAGACTTGATAAGAAAACATATAGTCAGCTGCCTCTAATACTTCTAGTTTCATATACTGTGTTTGTATTTGATGATTTGAATGAAAATAACCTTCACTAAACACAGTAGTCATAGTGTTGATATTTGGATCATCCATTGAAGTCACTTGATCTAAAGACTTTATCTTAACATTAATTTCATCAGATAAATTACCGTTTATATGATATAAATGAATCAACTTATTATGTTCGTTGATGTAAAAGCTAGTATCCGTCTTTGTAATATGATAAATCGAAGAATAAACTCTATTATCAAAATTATCACTGTATATGATCATTGCAGTGTCACTATTTATATCATTTATGGAAACTAACGTTTCATTAGGTAAATCAAGATAAACACTAAATATATCCATTTTATGGTCTAATTCATACGTATAACTACCCGATTCTGTAATCACTATATCTGCAGTTTCAATAGAAGGTGCTCCATCTAAACATTTAATAATCCTAAACTTTGTTAGATAGTTAATGTGGTTACTATGTAAAGAAACTTTATAATATCCGGGTGTCTTAACTTCATATAAAGTTTCTAGTTGTAAATTACTTTCGTAATTTGATACAAAGTCAAACAATGGTTTCATATATGTTTGATCCCCGGTTTTATACATTTGAATAAATACATCTTCGTAGTTTCCATTATAGTCAAATCCATAAACTCCTGGTTCTAAATAGATTGTGTAATATTCCATATGACTTTCTAGGACGCTTGGATAATAGACATCTTCATTTAGATTAATAGCCATTGACTCATCACTTGTAGTAAATATTTTTTGAAATTTCTCTTGATTATCAACATCAATTACATTAAATGCTTTTGGTACCATATCCAGGGTTAATTTCATATCAATTAAGACATCATTAATATCTAATTTTATTCCAATAGAAACGATTAAATGGTCTGCTTCAAATGTAAAAGTAACTTTAACACTAGAATCTAGTAATTCATCTTCATCAACTCCAGTACCACTTAAAGCGTCCATAAAGGTTTTTCGGTCTGATTGACTTAAAAAATCCTTAAATAATGCTTCAACAACGTATTGATTATCACCTTCTTTTTTAATCGAGGATCCATTAAAATTATACATAATCATACTGTCTGAAACATCTAAATCATTTTCATAAATGACTTCTTGATATAGCGTAATTTCATCGTTTTGATTACGATGATCAACAATGATTTCCCTAATTCTATCTTCGAAAACAAACTGCGAAACTGTCGTATCTCCAATTGTCATTTCAGTGTAAAACGGTTCTACTTGAATTTTCATAAACATAGACTCATTAAATGTTTCTGTTTGATCTAAATAAGTCACTTCTAGATCAATAGTTGTTTCCATTTCAAATTGATTTGAAGAATCATTAAACGCATTGACTCTATTTTCTAACTCAGAACCATTTATAACACTAAAAATAGCGCTACATGAGGATAATGTAAACACTAAAATCATGACACTAAATAGCTTCATGATTTTTTTGACATGTTTGTTAAATTTCATAAAATACCCACCTATTTACTGCTTAAATATATCTTAACACGATTAAAAAATATTTTCTGATATTTCATAAATATTCTTAGTGGTTAATTAATATTTTTTGAATTTCTTCTACACTTAACACCTTACCACTAGAAACAATTTTTTCATCAATGATTAATCCGGGTGTCTTAAGTAATCCTGATTCCATAATATCTTTATAACTTGTCAAATATAAAACCTCTGCTTGAATGTTTAACGCATCAACACTCTTTTCTACATTTTCTAATAATTTCTTACAGTTTGCACATCCTGAACCTAACACTTTAATTGTCATTTTTATATCTCCTTTTTATATTAAGTATTCAATGGCATTAAAAACATAACCCATAATTAAAATTCCACCTAAAACAACGCCAATAAACATCATTAATAGTTTTGGTTTAACAACTTTTTTAAGCATAATTAATGATGGTAAAGATAATGCAGTCACCGACATCATAAATGCTAAAACTGTCCCAATACCAACCCCTTTTAATATAAGTGCTTCAGCAATTGGTAATGTACCAAAGATATCTGCATACATCGGTGCACCCATTAAGGTTGCTATTACAACTGAGAATGGATTTTGACTGCCTAAAATACTTTCGATAAAACTTTGGGGAATATATCCATGGATGATTGCTCCAATACCTACACCAATAATGACAAATAACCAAACCTTTTTAATGATTTGTTTGACTTCATCAAAAGCATAACGAAGTCGGTGTTTAAATGTAAGTTTTGTTTCAGCTAATTCACTATCTTCATTAGGCTTTTTGATACCGCCTTCTAAAATAAATGGTTCAATATATGATTCCATCTTAAATAAACTTATCAGTGTTCCACCAATGACCGCAATTAAAAGTCCTGAAACAACATAAATTAGTGCAACCTCCCAACCAAAGAGTGTTGCCAGTAGTAATATGGATGCAAGGTCTACTAACGGGGAAGAAATCAAAAAGGAAAAGGTTACACCAAGTGGTAATCCCGCTTTAGTAAATCCAATAAATATTGGAATGGATGAACATGAACAAAAAGGTGTTAACGTTCCTAAAAGTGCCCCTAAAATATTTGCCCATATACCTTTAAATCTACCCAATATAGCTCTAGTTTTTTCTGGTGTAAAATAAGATTGAATATAGGATGCTATAAAAATTAGTACCGAAAGTAAAATGAATATCTTTATAACATCATAAACAAAAAACGTTATACTTTTATAAAGCAGTGAACTACTGTCTATGTTAAAAATATCTTTAAAAAACCAACCTACAAGATCTTCTAACCACTTCATTTTTAACAATTGATCATTTAACCATGAAAAGATAGCTTCAATCATTTTTTTGACCTGTTTGACTTGATTTTAATTGGTTTAGATATTCAATTAATGTGTCAATAGCCTCAAAATTAATTTTCTGGTGGATTCTATTTCCAACTTTATTTGTTCTTGTTAATCCGGTATTTGATAAGACTTTTAAATGGTGTGATAATGTCGGTTGTGTAATATCTAGATTATCAATTAACGTACATCCGCATGTTTCACCACCAGCAAGTCTATTTAATATTTCTATTCTCTTAGGATCCCCTAGCGTTTTAAACATCTGCGCTATTTGAATATTCATATTGCCTCCTATATAGATGGATATCTATATTGATATGTATCTATATACTATACCAACTTGACCCCAAAGTCAACATGTTCATTCTTATTTTTCAAATAAAAAAGTGATTATTCATCAAATAACCACTTCTTCACTTAAATTAGAATAACGTTTTAATTATTATAGTTTCTACACTAGCAAAATCATTATCCTCATACATTTTTGCTTGAAAGTAATATTGACCATGAATGTCACTATAATTAACGACAGTTTTTGTTAAATACATTTGATCATCTACTGTTTTATTAGTTTCTCTAATAACAAAGTATAAGGTCTCTGGATCTATATTTACAGTTTCACCAGTAAATACTTCTTGATGACTAATATAGTCATTAGATTCGTTATAGGTATATAATTCAATCTTTTCAATCGTATCTGTTGACTTAAAAGTTATATTATATGTAACATCATTTTGAATAACTGAGTTTTTAGGGTGCTCAAATTTAAGTGTAAAGCTTCCTAAGCTTGATCCTAATATCCCAGTTGTTTGAACTAAGTATGTTTTTTTATCAACAACATCATATAGTATTTTATAAACACTATATAAATGATATCCACTATTCTTTTTAATGTATATCGTGGCATTTTCTTCAACCGAGTCATCAATAATAGAAATCTTATATCCAAATAGTTTATTACTATATGAAACATGATCCCTTTGGCTTACATCTGTATAAGATAATGGATATAATCCGGATTTTAATAAATTATTTAGACTATCCTCATCTGTTTCATCATATAAATCCATACCAACTTGATCAAGAACAATAAATCCTAATAATACATCAGTTTCTTCCACATCATCAAGTGGTGTTTCTATTTTATTGATTCTGTCATTAAAAACCCAGACGGCAATAATTAGTCCCACTAGAACAATTAATACTAAACTTGATGTTAAAAGAATATTTCTTTTTACCTTTTTTACACTGGAATTGTTATCAAGTGAAATCAGTAAAACCTCATCACTATTTAATAAATCTTCAAATGTTACATTAAATACTTCACAAATTCTATTCAACATAAACTGGGTTGGATAAGATAATCCATTTTCCCACTTAGAAATAGATTGTCTAGAGATACCTAATTTTGTTGATAATTCATCCTGAGTTAAATTGTTTTGTTTCCTTAAATCCTTTAATTTATCTTTAAACATGTGTTTCACCTCGCTATAAGTTTACACAGTTTAACAATTAAAAACAAGAAAAGTTATGCATCTTTTGGTTGCACTACAAGTAGCACGCCAAATGATTCATAACTTTCATTATCTTACATAGATATTTTAATAATTATTCTGCGACCGCTTCTATACTTTCTTCTGCTGAAACTACTTTTTGATATCCCTCTTTTAACAATTCTTTATTAAATAATGGAATTAATGCAATAATTACCATACACACACCACTTAATAGAATAATTAAGGAAATATCAACAAAATCAGAAATCGGACCGAAGAATAACATACCAAGCGGTAAACTGATTGTACTTATTAATCCAAATAAAGAAAACACTCTACCAATATATTCAGGATCCACTTTTTCTTGAATCATACCAACTAAAATTGGATTACTTAATGAAATAAATAAACCTACAACACCCCATAATCCAATATAAAAGTAAAAGTCAAATGGTAATCCAAGACCCATAGTACCTAGACCAATGACAATATATGCTAAAAAGAAAGTAACTAACCTGTTTTTAAATCCACCCCAAAATGTAACAACAATTGATCCTGTTAACATCCCAACACCAAAGATTGCTTCCAGTAAGGATAATCGCCAGCTTTCAGGACCAAATACTCTAGCTACTTGTAGATAGGTTAAAAACGATGGTGCTGCAACCATAATCATAAATAGAAAACTAAATAATAAAATACTAAAAATTAACGGATGTGTTCTTGCATACTTTAAACCACTTTTTATATCTGCTAGATAGTTAATCTTCTCATTAGAGTCTTCATGCATATGTTTAGGAATTTTTACCCAAGCAACCAAAATAACAACTGCAATCACTGCTGTTATAACATCAATTAAGAATATATATTCAATCGGCATAAGTGTTAATAACAATCCTGCTAATAACGGTAAGATAATCATTGATGTGGATTGTATCCCCTGAGCAATCCCTTGAACCTTGACAAGTTTATCCTTAGGTACAATCATTGGATAGCTTGCAGCAACAGCAGGCTGATGCACCGCTTGTCCAAATGCTCTTACAATAGAAATAATAAATATAATCCAAATATCTCTAATTCCAAAAATAAATAACACAGCAATAAGAAGTGTTACAAAAGCAATCGATAAATCTGCAGCAATCATTAAAAACTTTCGATTTAACTTATCTGCCCATACACCGGCAAAAGGTGAGATTAAAATTGATGGAACAAATGAACATAACACCATGATTGTCATCATAATACCTGATTGGGTAGACAAGGTGATATGCCACATAATGGTATACATTACAAGCATTGAACCAAGTAATGATACAGTTTGAGAAATCATAAATAAAGATAAGTATTTTTTCCAATTATTCATAAAGTTTCCTTCTACAATATATACATTTATTTATTGTGTCTATTAGATTTTTGATGCATTTGATAATTTTATGGATATATCATACATGATTTTTAAATACCTTTTTGTAAATTTGCGTAAAAAAACAAAACATTTTCTTTATTTAATGCTTTACTACTCTACTGTAATAAAGTATAATAGAATGAAAATTATAAAAGGTGGTTCATATGAAAAAATTATTTTTACTTGTTTTACTCTTAGGCAGCATCTTTACTTTAATTGCCTGTATGGATTCAAAAATCGATTTAGAATATATCAATGAAAAAGGTACATTTGTTTTAGGATTCACTGATTTTCCTCCAATGGGATTTAATGAAAATGGTGAACCAACCGGTTTTGATATTGAAATTGCTAAACTTGTATTTGAACGTTTAGATATTCAATTAGAATTTAGATATATCGATTGGGATTCAAAGGTAGTTGAATTACGTTCTAAAAGAATTGATGCGATATGGAATGGATTAACTATCACGGATGAAAGAAAACTAGAAATGACATTTTCTAGACCTTACTTTGATAATAACTTAATCATTATTTCAAAAAGTGCATCAGAGATTACTGGCATTAGTGATCTAACCGATAAAAACATCGGTGTTGAACTCAGTTCTTCTGCAGATATCTCTATTAGTAAAAATGAAAGTATTATGAACTCTGCTAAAGAAATCAAAAAATATGGTACATCATCTGAGGCTATCTTAGCTTTAAATGCTGGATTAGTTGATGCAGTTATTGTTGATGAAATCTATGCACGTTATGTGGTTTTAAAAGATACCTCCAATAGTTATTCAATTAGTACAGATATTATCGGAAGTGAATCCTACGGCATTGGCTTTAGACTAGGAGATGAAAAACTAAGAGATTTAATTGATCAAACATTAGATGAACTCTATGAGGAAGGTTTAATAGATGAAATCTCCATTAAATATTTTGGAGTCACTCTATTTATTAGAGGCTAATGGATTATATTATTGAAGTTTTACTTTATTTACTAGAAGGGTCAAAAACTACCCTTCTAGTATTTTTCTTAACCCTTATTTCAATACCACTGGGTTTACTATTATCTATTCTTAGAAAACAAAACATTCCTTTCTTTAGTTCAATCATTGATCTATATACCTGGGTTATTCGTGGTACACCACTCTTACTTCAAATCTTTTTTGTTGTTTATGGATTACCAATTCTATTTGGTCGTTTCTTTCTAATTGATGAGCTCTATGGCGCAATCATTACCTTTATCATTAACTATACTGCTTACTTTATTGAGATATTTAGAGGTGGGATGAATGCGATACCTAAATCTCAATATGATGCCTCAAAAGCATTATCATTAAGTAAATATCAAATGTATCGTCATATTGTTATACCTCAGACACTACATAAAACATTACCAAGTATTGCTAACGAGTTAATTACACTCATTAAGGATACCGCACTTGTCAGTGCGGTTGCTATTTCAGATATCTTAAGAAATACCAAGGAAACTGTAAGTCAAGACTTTAGAGTTGAAGCATACTTTGTTGCTGCTGTAATCTACCTATGTTTTACTTATGTCATTGTATATCTATTTAAACGCATTGAAAAACGAAGACTTGTTGCATATGGGGTGAGCTAATGTTACTAGAAGTAAATAACTTATCTAAATCATTTAATCAAAAGGAAGTTGTAAAAGACGTTAGTTTTAGTTTAAACACTAAAGAGGTTCTAAGTATTATCGGTCCTTCTGGTTCTGGTAAAAGTACCCTTTTAAGGTTAATAGCAAATCTTGAATCTATTGATAATGGTAGTATCTCTATCCTTGGAGAATCACTAACTGATGCCAGTAAAGCACTAAAGAAAAAACTCTATCAGAATATGGGTTTTATCTTCCAAGATTTTGCCTTATTTGATCATTTAACAGTCAAAGAAAATATTGAACTATCACCTAAGGTAGTTTATAAGAAAAATACATTTGATCTTAATTTTGAAACTAAAAGATTATTAAAATTAGTTGGTTTAGAGGATAAAGAAACTGTTTATCCAAATACTTTATCCGGTGGGGAAAAACAACGTATTGCAATCGCACGGGCACTTGCTACAAACCCTAAGATCTTATTATTTGATGAACCTACTTCTGCGCTTGATATTAAATCTATTGAAAACTTAGTATCTATTATGAATACCTTAAAAGATAATAACATTGGAATCATCATTGTCACTCATGATTTATCATTTGCTAAACAAGTGTCTTCTAGATTGCTTTTTATGAAAAATTCGAGTATTATTTTTAGTAAGGACATCAATCAAGAAAGTAATCTTGAGGATTTGTTTGATAACTTATTAAAGTGAGGTTTCATAATGTCTAAACTAAAAAGTGAAATGAATGATGCATTATTTGAAAGTATCCTAAAACTTGAAACACTTGAAGATGCTTATAACTTCTTTGAGGATTTATGTACAATCAAAGAAATTGATTCTATGGCTCAAAGAGTTTTAGCAGCTAAATTACTTCTTCAAGGGAAGACCTATGAAAAAATCATTGAAGAAACTCATATTAGTTCAACAACTTTAAGTAGAGTATCTACCTGTGTTAGATATGGTACTGGTGGTTATAAAAAGATATTATCTAGTAAATAATTTTTTATTTATTATTTTTTAAGACAAATCATTTATTTTATGTATAATAGATATAAATTCGAAGACTCAAGAATAGTAACATGATTAAAGTTATCATTAGAGAACTTACAAACGGTGAAAAGTAAGTATAACGGTATCATGCGAATGGCCTTGAAGAGAAGCTTGGTGAAAAATATAAGTAGCCATAGACGCTTTGCTTACGTTAACAAGCAAGAATATTAAAGTCTTAAATGACTGCGTATTTCTAAAAATGAAGGAGAAACTTAAATTCACTAAGGTTTCTTAAACTTTGGGTGGCACCACGATAAATTAAATCGTCCCTTACATGTCTTTTGACGTGTAAGGGATTTTTTTATCTACTTAATTAAAATATAAAAAATGAAAAGAGGAAACAAACATGGAATTCGGAAAATTTGGTGGTCAATATTTACCACCCCATATCTTAAAAGCTGTTAAGGAGGTTGAAGAAGCGTATGATCACTATAAAGATGATCCGGAGTTTTTAAATGAATTATCATTTTATTTAAACACTTATGCCAATCGTCCATCAACCTTATATTATGCAAAGCGTATGACAAATGATTTAGATGGGGCAAAAATATATCTAAAACGAGAAGACTTAAATCATACAGGGTCTCATAAGATTAATAATGTTTTAGGTCAAGCATTACTCGCTTTAAAGATGGGAAAGAAAAAATTAATTGCAGAAACCGGTGCTGGACAACACGGGGTTGCTACTGCAACTGCTGCAGCATTATTTGGTTTAGAATGTGAAATCCATATGGGTAGATTAGATATGGAAAAACAAGCATTAAATGTCTATAAAATGGAACTTTTAGGTGCCAAGGTGATTCCTGTAGAGTTTGGGCTAAAGACCCTAAAAGAGGCTGTTGACAGTGCTTTAATCGCTTGGAGTAATGAACTAGAACATACCTTCTACTTAATTGGTTCTGCAGTTGGTCCACATCCTTATCCTTTAATGGTTAGACACTTCCAAAGTGTCATTGGAAAAGAGATTAAATCACAGATGTTTGCACTAGAACATAAACTACCTGATTATGTGATTGCTTGTGTAGGTGGTGGTTCTAATGCTATTGGTGCATTCTATGATTTTATTAAAGATCCTTCTGTAAACTTAATTGGTGTTGAAGCATCTGGTAAGGGGTTAGAGACTAAAGCCCATGCCGCAACCATGACTTTAGGTACTTATGGTACGATTCACGGTATGTATACTAAAGTATTATTAGAATCTGATGGTAGTATCTCTCCGGTACATTCTATTTCTGCTGGACTTGATTACCCTGGAGTTGGACCTGAACATGCATATCTAGATGATATTAAAAGAGTAACTTATTTATCTATAACAGATGAAGAGGCTGTTACTGCATTTGAGTATTTATCTAAAATGGAAGGTATTATACCAGCAATCGAATCAGCCCATGCAGTAGCATATGCTATGAAACTAGCAAAAACATTATCTAAAGATCAAATCATAGTCATAAACTTATCTGGACGTGGGGATAAAGATGTTAAACAAATTGCCTCATATCGAGGTCTAAAATTAATTGACTAATAAAATAATAGCTAACCTTGATGGTTAGCTATTGTCTTATACATAATCTTTGATGTCTTTAATACCAATTTCAGATAACTTATAAAGTCCTCTTGAAACATTGTAAAACCATAGGTAGTAGTTTTTTCTTAATATGTTTGGTGCATCCTTATAGCCTGTATATAACATAATTTCTTTAGGTGATTTTTCACCAAATTCATTTAAGTATTTTGCTATTTCAATAACTTTCTCTTTATAATGTGTAATCTTTTTAGATTTAGAACCACCAATGTTTTCATCACTTTTTCGTAAAGAAAATTCATTTAATAGTTTTTCTTTCTTCTTCTTACTTGATCGAATACTTTTTTCCAAATCAAACCCGAAAGTTTCTACAATAACCTCTGCATATGTATGATGAACTGCAATTAACCCGATTTCTAATCTTTTAAGTAAATTAATAAAGTATTTCACATTACCTTTAGTCTGATTTAATACTTTTTTAGGTAATGCCACATAAACCTTATCTGCAAGTTTTTGGCGATCAATTGCCTGATAGACTAACTTTAATGAAATACTAAGCTTTAATTCTATAATAACGATATAATCGTCTTTCTTAGCTAAAATATCTGCAGGACCAACCTCAGCTTTTACATCATATCCTAGTGATTCTAGTAATTCCTTACATGGTAAATATAAATCTGTTTCAGTCATGATAAACACCTTTTTAATGACATTTTTTTTATTGTTTGTTTAAACTACTATAACATAAAAAGATCATTATTAGTGCTTTTATATATTGGTTTTTGAAACTTAATTTATTTTAATCCTTCACAGTACTTCTTGAAATTATCAAGGATTGCTTGCCACCCTTGTTTCTGAAACTCTATCGGGTTAGAAGTTTCAGGATCAAAATGCATTGTGACTACAGTTGTATGATTTTCTTTCTTGAAATCTACTAGTACTTCACGGTTATCATCTAAATGATAGTTTAGTTTATGAGGTTTTTCAACAACATCATAACTACCACTAAAATCAAACTGGAAAGAACCATCTTTAGCTGCCATGGTATAACTAAATTTACCACCCTTAACTAAGTTATTTTCTGCTTTAGGACAAAACCAATTATCACTTGCATGGTTCCACTTTTGAATATGTTTTAAATCATTATATGCTACCATCACTTGCTCAACGATATCATCATCAATTAACCATGTTCCTAATCCTATTTTTGGTATCATTACTCCATTTGATAATTTATACATTTCTTTTAACTTTTTTTTGTTTCCTTTTTTATAACATCTTACGAATATTAGATACAATCTGATCATTCGTCTTAAAATTTGTAGTTAAGAAATCTAGAATAGCTTTGGCTGATTCTTTATTATTTAAATATCCTTGACGCATGTTACTTAATAATTTTTCTACGTTTGGAAAATGCTTTTCTATTCGTCGTTCATAAACATATAAGTCTATGTTTTCTATATTGTTTTTTTCATAAACTCTTTCTAACAATGGTATAACTAAATTATATGCATAAACTTGAATGAAGGTTGTCGCGTTAGATAGTTCACCTCGTTGCATCCTTTTTAGACCAATGAAAAGATTTGTTAAAGCTTCATTTACATGATATTCAATATTGACTGGTTTTACTAATGGGGTATGTCTTGGTCTAATCAAATCTAAATCAAAGTCTTCTGTGTTGTAATAAACCCTACCTTCACTAAACTTAGCTTGTATAATTTCAGCCGCTGTAAATACTGCAAACTCTGCATATATACCATCTTCATATAAGATTTTATGGCCATCATTTGAGTTTTTAAATTGAAAAACGATTGGTTTTACCCTTAACCAAGATAAATCATCTATATACTTTTCTTTATAATCATTTTCAACAATTAGAAAAAAATCCAAGTCTGAATATTCATCTAATCTAGAAACTTCAGATAAACTACCTAATCCCAATAAACATTTAACTTCTTTGAATTGCTTTAAGTGATTTGAAATTTCATTCATTCTTTGTATGAGTGGATTCATTATATTTTTCCTTTTGTTTTTATTTTTCCATGAACTCTCTACTTTTAACTTGTACTAATTATATGCTACCATCAATCTTTGTTGATGGTTTGATGAATCACTATTTTATTCATAGACTTACCTCCTCGTATATGCTTTATTATATTGAATTATTTTTAATTTATTTTATGAGATGCTTAATCAATTTTTACGATATAAAAAATAAAATACCTCCAAGTATTAACAGTAATAATATATTTATCTTAATATTATTTCCTGTGTCTACTTTAGAGGTATCATATCATTTTATACTCTATATAAATTTCAATTTAATCTATAAAATTAGAATAGGTTAAATGCACGTAAACAAATATAAACAACATATGCTATATAAATTAATACGAGGATAATACCTTCTTTTTTAGTTACATGTTTTCCACTCATAGCAAATGCTAATACAATCAATGTAATACCTAATAGAATCCACATATCAATAAATACATCATAATTAATACCTAATGTAGTTACAACACCAGATAACCCTAAAATAAATAATAAATTAAAAATATTTGATCCAACTAAATTACCAAATGCAATATCATTTTCACCTTTTTTAGCTGCAACCACGGAGGTTACCATTTCAGGTAAAGAAGTTCCAACAGCAACAATGGTTAAACCAATTAATGTAATAGCTTTAGATGTATCCACATTAAAGATATCTACTAAAACATCAACAGCAATCTCTTGTGCACCATAAGTGACCATATATCCACCTGCTGTTACACCAATAAGACCTAATAAGACAAATAGTAATGCTTTTTTCATATTGACTGGTTCAGGTAGTGAAACTTCTTCTTCCACTTTTCCGGTTTTAATCATTACCCAAATATAATACATAAATACTGCTAATAAAATGAGTGCTTCCCACCATACAATTTGTTGATCCATTTGGAAAAATAATGCAAACACAATTAGTACAACCGATGAAACAATCAAAAATAAAAATTCTTTTAGATACATGCTTTTAGCAACAAACACTGGTTTAACGATTGCTGTTAAACCTAGGATTAATGTAATATTCACAATATTAGATCCAATCACATTACCCATAGCAATATCTGCAGTTGCTCCTGGTTCAACCGTTAAGGAAGCAATAAAACTCACTGCCAGTTCAGGCAGTGATGTACCAAAAGCTACTAATGTTAACCCAATAACCAGTGGTGAGATATGAAACTTTCTAGCTATTTTAGATGAATTATCAACAAAGAAGTCAGCACCCTTAACCAAAAATAAAAACCCGATAACCAAAATCAAAATATTTAATACGTATGTCATTCTTTACTCCTTCTTGTTAATCATAGAAAATAATAACCCTTAAGAAGAAAGAATCTTCTTAAGGGTCATCTAAATTCAAAGTAGATTCCCTTTTCGTTTAAACATTCTAACAAATATTTAAACATAGTTCAATCAATTTGACTCTATTTTATTTGATTCCAAATTTTTCTTTCATGGTTTCATTATTCTTTGTTAATTTTTTAATTGTTAATTCATCTGCTTTATTATTTGCTAGTCTTAAATTATTCTCACTAGACAATAAAGCATCCTTAGTTTTTTGAAGATGATCAATGGTTTTATCAATCTCTTCAATCGCTTTTTTAAACTTATCACTTGCTAGTTGATAGTTTCTAGCAAAACCAGTTTTAAAGTTATTTAATTCATCTTCAAATTGAGTCACATCAATATTTTGTTGTTTCATAAGTGCAGCTTCTTGTTTGAAGCTTAATGCATTTAAAGCGGCATTTCTTAATAATGAGATGATTGGAATGAAAAACTGTGGTCTAATGACATACATCTTAGGATACAGATAAGACACATCAACAATACCCGTATTATATAATTCATTATCAATTTCAAGTAGCGTAACTAAAACAGCATACTCACATTTCTTTTCATTACGGTCTTTATCTAATTCTTTAAAGAATGCTTCATTCTTCTTCTTAGTTAAAGTTTCATCACCTTCATTTTTCATTTCAAACATAATTGAAATGATTTCAACACCGTTTTGATCATACTCTCTAAAAATAAAATCCCCTTTAGAACCAGTTTTCGCATCATTATCCTTTTCAAAACTAGCATTTGGAAATGCTGTCATTCTAATCCGGTTAAATTCAATTTCACAGTGTTGTTCAAGTGTTTCACCAAGCATCTTAGTTGATTGTTTCAATTTAAAATCTTTATATCTTTCAATCTCTTCATCTTTATGTTTAAGCTGAGTTAAATAACTATCCTTTAAAGTTTGTTTTTCTAATTCCGCTTGTTTCTTTTCTATTTCTAACTTACTGGATAGTTCTAAGAGTTTTTGTTCCTTGATGGCTAACTCTTCAGAAATCTTTAACTGCATTTCTTTAGTTAAAAGAACCAACTTAGATTCTAAGGCTTGTTTTTCTTGTTCCTTTTTATTAATGGTATCCTTTAACTTACTTTCAACTTCTAAAACAGCAAGTTGTTTTGTTTGAGCATTTGCAGTAATTTCTTTTTTAAGTAAACTTAATTCGTTTTCTTTAGTTAAAAGCTTTTCTTGCATCTGTTGTTTGATTAATAATTCTTTAGCTTCAAGATCTTTAAGATGGGTAAGTTTAAGTTGTTCTAATCGATCATGAACCTCTTCTTTAAAAGCATCGTTTTTTACTTGAGAAAGTATTTCTGCATAACTTGATTGATCTACAGTAAAGACCTTTCCACAATGTGGACACTTGATTTCATTCATTTTTTAAATCCCCCTTCAAATCTATTAACTTAAATCATTGAAATATTAGATAGTCTCTACATTCCATTTTAACATGTAAATTTAATTACGTATAAAATAAATATATTTCTAATAACCACCCTAATTCTTATATTTAAGACAAAAAATATTTGATGTATGTTTTAGAAAACATCAATAAAATTGATATGAAGGATTTAACACCCTATTCAAACACGTTACCAGAAAGTTTAAAAATTGAATAAGTCCGCCTAACTTCGCCCATATGGGGTTTGAACCCACTAGCATAAAACCACCTTTGTCGGTGGTTTTTTCATAGATTGATGGTGAGTGTATATATTTTACGTTTACTTTTGTGAGTGGATAGATTAAAAACTATATATGAAATTATAAAAAACTCTTCCCATTTGTGAGAAGAGCATTTCATGTTTTTATTGGTGACCCGTACGGGATTTGAACCCGTGAATGCATGCGTGAAAGGCATGTGAGTTAACCGTTTCTCCAACGGGCCATCATGGCGGAGCGAGAGGGATTTGAACCCTCGCACGGTTTTACCCGTCTAACGCGTTAGCAGTGCGCCCTCTTCGACCTCTTGAGTATCACTCCGTCTTAAAGCACGAATTTTATTCGTGCCTTATTATATTAACTTATTTTAATTTTAAAGTCAATTGTTAATTTACAGTATTAATCATAGTTAATCCAACTTTTTGTTTAGCTAGATCAATATTTAATACCCAAACAGTAACGATTTGACCAACTGAGACAACATCTTTTGGATGTTTAATGAATTGTTTTGACAGTTTAGAGATATGTACTAACCCATCATTTTTAAGTCCAATATCGACAAATGCACCAAAATCTGTAACATTTCTTACTGTACCTTCTAACTCCATACCAATTTGTAGATCTTCAATCGTTAAAACATCAGATTTTAAAATAGGTTGAGCATATTCATCACGTGGGTCTCTTAATGGTTGAACAAATGCATCTAAAATTAAATCCAGTGTATAAATATCTGTATTTAATTCTTTAGCTGTTTTAGCTCTATCAATATTTTCAGTCCATAAACGGATACTTGCTTTTCCAATATCTTCTGGACTAATTGACAATTTCTTCATAACTTGTCTTGCTAGTTCATAGCTTTCAGGGTGAATTGAAGTTTGATCAAGTACTTCATTGGATTCTGGAATTCTTAAGAACCCAACTGCTTGTTCATACGCTTTAGGTCCTAATTTAGGAACCTTTAAGATATCTTCACGTGATTTAAATCCACCAGCTTGATTACGGTAGTTTACAAAGTTTTCAGCAACTGTCTTACTTAAACCAGAAACATACATTAATAAAGACTTACTTGCTGTATTGGCATTTACCCCAACTTGGTTAACTACTTGTGTAACAACAAAGTTTAATGTATCATCCATTTTCTTAGGTTGAACATCATGTTGATATTGACCAACCCCAATCGATTTAGGATCGATTTTAACAAGTTCTGCAAGTGGGTCTTGTAGACGTCTTGCAATACTTGCTGCACTACGCTCTTCAACTGAATAATCTGGAAACTCTTCTCTTGCAACATCACTTGCAGAATAAACTGATGCTCCAGCTTCATTGACTATAACATATTTAGCATCTAAATTCTTTTCTCTTAAAACTCTAGAAATAAATGTTTCAGTTTCTCTTGATGCTGTACCATTACCAATAGCTACGAGTTCAAATTTATATTTGACATATAGTACTTTAATCTTTAATTCAGCTTCAAAGACTAAATCCTTATCCGCTTTACCACCTGTTGACTTTTCATGAGGATAAATAACCCCCTTTTCAAGTACTTGACCGGTAGCATCAACAATACACCACTTACAACCCGTTCTAAACGCTGGGTCAACACCTAAGATCACTTTACCCTTTAAAGGTGGTTGTAAGAGTAATTTACTTAAATTATCTGCAAATACTTCAATTGCTTGATCTTCTGCTTTATCTGATAATTCACTTCTAATTTCTCTTTCAATTGAAGGGAAAATTAAACGTTTTAATGAATCTTCAATCGCTGATAATAAATATGGATTTGCATTTGATTCTTTTTTAATAACTTCTTTAGTTAAATAAGCAATCATACCATCTTTAGTACCATCAAGTTTTACTGTAATAACTTTTTCAGTTTCAGCACGGTTAATCGCTAAAACTTGATGCGGCTTAATCTTAGTAATAGGTTGTTTATAATCATAATAGATTTCATAAACACCCTTTTCATCAATCATCTTACCTTCTTTTTTCAAAGAAGTCATAATAAGACCGTTTTTAAAGAGGTAATCTCTTAAAACCTTACGGTAAGTTGCATCATCAGAAATACGTTCAGCAACAATATATTTAGCACCTTCTAAGGCTTCTTCAACGCTAGTAACTGTATCATTTACATAATTTTTAGCCTCTGCTTCAATATCTAAATTTGGAAATGAAAGTAAGAATAATGCAAGTGGTTCTAAACCTTTTGCCATTGCTTCTGTTGCTTTTGTTTTCTTCTTTTCTTTAAATGGACGATATAAGTCTTCAACTTCTACTAATTTTGTTGCATTAAGAATTTCTGTTTCTAATTCTTTAGTCAACATTTTCTTTTCATCAATTAATCTAATCACATCTTCTTTACGTTTATGTAAATTCTTAGCATACTCAAATGCTTGATTGATTGAAAATATTTGTTCTTCATCCATACCACCGGTCATTTCTTTACGGTATCTGGCAATAAATGGAATTGTTGCTCCATCTTCAAGTAAATCAAGTACAACCTTTACTTTTGAAGTTGGTAATTTGAGGTCTTTAGAAACCTCTAATACTAATAATTCATTCATGTTTTACTCCTTTATAATAAATAAGGGGAAAAGAACTTTTCCCCTGTAGTTTTTTAACTTAATCCTGCTAATACTGATTCTAGTTTGGTTACTGTAGCTTCGTTTTTACCAGCAGCTTCCCAAGGGCCATACCATTCTAAATCTTCACCATTAAATATTTCTAATAATGCAGGAATATTTGCAGATGATGCTTGACCAGCATTTGTATTAATTAATGATGCCCATTCAGCATTTGTAACATCTGTAATATCTAAGAAGAATATTGCAGTATCATCGCTTAAAGTAACATATTTAAATTCTGTAGATTGA
This sequence comes from Acholeplasmataceae bacterium UBA4853, assembly GCA_002399815.1. Lineage (GTDB taxonomy): Bacteria > Bacillota_I > Bacilli_A > Acholeplasmatales > Acholeplasmataceae > Acholeplasma. Next base: position 57,478 of record DHEJ01000020.1, on the reverse strand, counting down.
CCAGCATTAATTGTTTTAGTTTCAACACTGTCTAAATCCATTAATTGATCAACAACACCAAGTGCTAAATCTTGACGTGTCTTTTGAGCTTCTGTTAAACTTTCAGTGTTTTCTGCATATAAGAAAATATATACATAAACATAATTATCTAAAACTTGTTTTAATCCTTCATGTGATAGATTTTCAAAGTTTTCACCTTTATTAATCTTATCGACATCAGCAAGCATTACATAATTATTTGCTTCATAACGTTTAGTCACATTTGTATTTGGCTTACCGATAATTGCATCGATTACAAAATACAGAATTACACCAAACAGTGCTACTGCCATAACCATTAAAACGACCTTAAAGAATAATTCACCTTTTTCAGATTCTTCTTTAATGCCTCTTGGATCTTGTTGTACTTTTACTTCAACTGTTTTTTTCACTTCGTTTTTTTGAGCACGAGCCATATTTACACATCCTTTTAAAATTTATGCATTCTTATTATAGCGAAAACTTGCCTTTTTTACAACCTAAACTTTTGTTTCTAGTACAACAAATGCAATCGCGTGCGTATTTGTGTGACTTATTGTAATATGTACCTCATAATTTAGGGTATGTGTGGATAAAACATATGGAGCACCTACAGAATCATTTAGAATTCTAAAGTCTTTATAGCTTGCTGTCTTATCCCCTTGTTTAAAACATTTGAATAATGCTTCTTTGGCTGCAAAGCGTCCAGCCAAATAAGATAGCTTACGATTTTGATGCGTAATCAATTTAAATTCGTTTTTTTCTTCTTGATCTAAAATTCTATCTGCAAACTTTTCAATCCCAATTTCTTCTATACGACTAATTTCAACTAAATCCGTACCAATTGATTTGATCATATTATGTACCCTTTCTTAATTCAACTGCTAATTCATTCAGTTTCTTAAACCGATGATTCAATCCTGACTTAGTAATCTTTTCATTGAATGTCTTTTCATAATTAATGAGTAATTCGTTCAATGAATCCTCAGGAAACATTTTTCTTAATTTAGCTACTTGAAGTAATTTCTCGTTCAATCTAATATGATGGGTTTCAATAAACTCGATATCCTTTAACTGTGCATGTGCAGCAACAATTGTTTTTTTCTCATTTGCTAATTCACAGTTTAAGATTCGATTAATAGAATTGTTAAAATCTCTTTTAATACGAATATCTTCATATTCAAACACTGTATCTGATGCACCAATTAATCTTAAGAAATCCTCAATTTTTGTTGCATCCTTTAAATAGACTATTAATCCTTTACGTCTTTTAGTAATCTTAGCATTTAACTCGAAAATATTCATCATCCCTTGAATCTTTAAAATAATATCTTTATCCTCAGCATAAATCTCTAAATGATATTCTGCTGTCTTTGGGTCATTAACAGACCCAGCAGTTAAAAATGCCCCTCTTAAATATGCTAATTTAGTCTCAGGGGTATTTGTTAAAAAATCTGAGGCATCTTGATCTCCAAAGATTCCAAATTCCAATATGATATCGTCAATTTTTTCAGTGATACCAACATAGATTTGTTCCTTCTTAGCAAAATTCCCTTGTTTTTTTGTAAGTAGTGAATTCTCTATTTTATAACGATTTTTTATCATCTTTAAAAAACGTCTAGAAACCGTTGGGTTATTGGATTTAAACCATAACGTTGGAACACCACCAGACACACCAATTTCAGAAGCAAGATCGATCATAGCAAACAGTTCTGCACCTTGTTCTTCTTTATCTGTATTTAATTGAACTAGCTCATCTTTAACGATCCGAGCAAAACTATAATTCAATATAAAACTCCTTATAAACTTTCTAAATACTTCGTAATATTTTGGATAGCAATAGCACCATCAGAGACTGCTGTAACTATTTGTCTAATGTGCTTTTGATTGACATCGCCGGCACTAAAGATTCCTTTAACATTCGTTGACATATCTTCTTTAACAACAATATAGCCTTGTTGGTTTGTGATGTTTAAGTTTTTAACAAAGGATGTCACAGGTTCTAATCCCACATATTCAAAGACACCATCTGCTTTTATGACTTCTTCACCATCTTTAGTTTGAACTACAACATGAGTTAATCCATTTTGACCCAAAAACTCTTTAACCTTTGCTTCATAAATAAAGCGAATGTTCTTAACTTTTTTTAAGAGTTCAACCGCTTTTGGATCAGCTGTTAAATGGTCTAAATTTTGAACTAAGGTAATATGCTTTACAATATTTGATAAAAATAAAGATTCTTCAACTGCTGAGTTTCCCCCACCAATGACAACAACTTCTTTATCCTTATATAATGGACCATCACAAATTGCACACCAAGAAATTCCATTACTTGCATATAAATCCTCACCCGCTACACCTAATCTTCTAGGAATTGCACCGGTTGCAAATAACACTGCTTTAGTTTCATAAGTGATCTGATTAGCAACCACTTTTTTTATGTTTTCTTCACTCATAATATCTGTAACTTCTTCATAAACAACCTCAACACCTAATTCTAATAAATGTTCAAACATTGAGGATGCTAATTCAAATCCAGTAGTTTTTTTAAATCCTGGATAATTCTCAATTTCAGCGGTACTAAGTATTTGTCCACCTGGCGCACCTTTTTCAAATACTAATACATTTAAGTTCGCTCTTTTGGCATAAATACCGGCTGTAATACCAGCAGGTCCTGCCCCAATGATTATGACATCATATAACATAATACATCCGCCTTTTTATAATATAAATAATAGTTTTTCTAAATCATCAATCATGTAATCTGGTTTTGCACTTAATAAGTTATGGTAATGAATTGAATATGAGACACCAATACTGACTAACCCAGCATTTTTAGCACCTAAGATATCATATTCATGGTCTCCCACATAAACGGCATTAACAGGACTTACAGAAAGTGCGTTTAATGCTAGCATAAATGGTTCTTTATCTGGTTTATGCTTAGTTGTATCATCACTACCAATAATGACATCAATATAGGATAATAGATCGTTTTGTTCTAAACCTAATTTAACAAATTCATTTTTCTTACTAGATACAATACCAATTAAATAATCATGTGTCTTTAATGCTTCTAAAACTTCTTTAGCATGTGGGAATGTAGGAACACCTTTTTGATGATTCTTATGATTATGTTCACGATATCTTTCAATCATAAGGTTTCTTCTTGCTTCATCTTTTTCGTACCAACTAAAGCTTTCTTCTAAGGTTGGTCCAACAAATGTTTTAAGAGTGTCCTCATCTAAAACTAAATCCGGAAAGAATTCTTTAAATGTATCTGTTGTATTTTTATAGATTAGATCAATGGTATCTAAAAGCGTACCATCTAAATCAAATAAGACTGCTCTTTTACCATAGTCATTATATGTACTATCATCTTTTTTAAATACTCTTTTTAAAACAAAGATTAAGACCCCAGCAATAATTAAACCTACAGAGGTTGCTATTGAAACCGGAATATTTAAAAACATTAAAGGTTCATCAACACCACTTTGCATTCTTAATAGTTCATTAGGAATTCGACCAATACCATACCATGTTAAGTAGAATGCAACAATATCACCTAACTTAACAAACTTTTTATTTCTAAATACTAAAATTAAAATAAGTCCAACTAAATTCCAAGCACTCTCATATAAGAATGTTGGTTGACGATATTGATTACTAATAAATAAATTATCTTTAATAAAAGATGGTAACCAATCTAGGTTATCAACAGCTGGTCCATATAACTCGCGGTTCATAAAATTGCCCCAACGACCCATTGTCTGACCAATTAAGAATCCTGGTCCAACCAAATCAAGCATATAAAAGTAATTAACTTTTTTAATTTTAGTAAATACAATTAATCCAAGGAATACAACGATAATTGCTCCATGAATACCTAATCCACCTTCAGTAATGTAAATCATTTCAATTGGATTATTAACGTAACGGTCTAAATTAAAAATCACATACCAAAGTCTAGCACCAACTATTGCAAGTGGCACAAAAATTAATAAACCATCCCATAAAATATTTGGATCAATCTTTTTACGAACAAGCTCAAGATAAGCCAGAATGGTACCAAAGATAATACCAGTTAAAATGAATATTGCATACCATGCAACTCTAATTGTGCCAATTGAAAATACTAAACTATCATAAGGTGCATCCCCTCTAGTTGCAATTAACACTAACAATAGAAAGATTAATACCATGCCACCATAAACAATATAATTTTGATACTTCTTAAAACTATTCTTCATCATCTTCTCCTTTTGAAGCAGCCTTTGTAGCAACGTTTTTAACCAGTGTTTCTGCAGCATTATACCCTAAATACTTAAGCTTTTGATTCATTGCAGCAGATTCAACTAATGTAGCATTATTTCTTCCTGGTAAAACAGGAATTGTGATTTTTGGAATCTTAGTTCCAAAAATCTGATAGGTTTCAGTTTCAAGACCTAAACGATCATAGAGTTTATTTTGATCCCATTGTTCTAGTTCAATGACTAATCTGATTTTCTTATTTTCTCTAAAAGCACCAGCACCAAGCATTTGAACCACATCAACAATACCAATCCCACGAATCTCTAAATATCTTTCTAATATTTTAGGTGCTTGACCAATTAAAATACCAGGAGCTGTTTCATAAACATCGACACGATCATCAGCAACTAAAATATGTCCTCTTTTAATCAGTTCTAGTGCTGTTTCTGATTTACCCACACCACTTTTACCAATAATGATTGTTCCCATGCCATAAATATCAAGTAATGTACCATGTAATGTTTCACGTGGTGCAAGTGCTGATCTTAAATATGCATAGAGCTTAGAATTAAGTGGTGTTGTTCTTTCATTGGATTTATACAATGGTACATCATATTTATTACCCAAATCTTCAAAGTATTTAGGAATGTCTACATTGACACTAAATATAACAGCCGGTGGAGAAAACTTTAATACCGCCTCAACTCTATTCTTTTGAGTTTCTTCATCAAGTAACATTAAAAAATGTGCTTCTTTTGAACCAATCAGTAAAATTCTTTCCGGATCATAAAAATCTAAAAATCCAGCAAACTCTACCCCTGGTCTTGCAAGCATCTCAACTTTAACACGTTTAGATTCTCCATTAAAACCAGCTACTAATTCTAACTCTAAATCTTTAGCAATACGCTTAACTGATATTGACCGTGAATTTGGCATCCTATATTCCCCCTTGAATAAATTGTGATTTTCTAATATACAATGAAAACAATAATCTAACAACCATAAAGCTTAACGTAAAAACAAATATATTTGAAGCATCATATAAAAAGTGAATTGGTTCAATCATTAAATCCATCACATAAAATAATCCTACATTTAATATGAAAAACAGTAAACCAAATGTTTGAATAATGATCCGCCATAAATAAGCAATCATAATCATTTTAATCACTAATTCCATCATTGTAAACAATATAATTCCAAAGAAAAACGCAGTTAAGTTTTCTATATGGATAATTGGATAAACTGCAATAAAAAGTCCAGTAACCACGCCACCAACCAAAAGATTTAATAAAAACGTTAATAAAATGTGCATACCAAAATTAGGATGTAGTATATAACCGAAATGATATCCTATTTTTAACGGCGTTTTCTCACTTAATATCTGTTTTAGTTTTTCTTCATCCAAATCATTTGGATCTTGGTCTTGGTCGTGTTTTTTCATCTTTATTCCTTATTTAATAATGGCTTTAAATATTTACCGGTATAACTATTAGGATTCATAGCAAGCTCTTCTGGAGTACCAGTACCTACAATATATCCACCCGCATCTCCACCTTCAGGTCCTAAATCAATAATATAATCCGCATTCTTAATGACATCTAAGTTATGCTCAATAACGACCATGGTTGCTCCTTGATTAACAATTTGATGTAATACACTTACAAGTCGTTTGACATCATCGGTATGTAACCCTGTTGTTGGTTCATCTAATACATATAAAGTAGACGGTGTAATCTTTTTATATAACTCAGAAGCTAATTTAACTCTTTGAGCCTCACCACCTGATAAAGTAGGTGCAGATTGTCCTAACTTAATATATCCTAACCCAACATCTTTAATCGTTACTAATTGACGATAAATCTTTGGATGATTTTCAAAGAAATCAACCGATTCATCAATGGTCATATCTAGTACTTCTGCAATATTTTTACCACGGTACTTAATTTGAAGTGTTTCATGATTATAACGTGTACCCCCACAAACCTCACAAGGCACATAAACATCCGGTAAGAAGTGCATACTAATCTTAATTACACCATCACCATTACAATGTTCACATCGACCACCTTTAACGTTAAATGAGAATCTACCTTTATTATACCCTCTAACCTTTGCTTCATTGGTTAAAGCAAACACATCTCTAATATCATCAAATACACCGGTATAAGTTGCTGGGTTACTTCTTGGGTTATACCCAATCGGAGATTGTGATATTTCGATAATCTTATCGATATATCCATAATCCTGTATCATATCATGTTTTCCAGCTAATTCCTTGGAACGATATAATTTTTGACGTAAACCCTTCATTAAAATTTCATTAACCAGTGTTGATTTACCACTACCTGATACACCAGTAACCAGTGTTAATTTAGATAAAGGAAACGCTACAGTAATATCCTTTAAGTTATTTTCCTTAGCACCAATCACTAAAATATCTCTACCACTACCAGCTCTTCTTGTCGTTGGTACATCAATTTTTATAGTACCATTCAAATACTTACCGGTAATACTATCTTTATTGTCCATAACTTCTTTTGGTGTCCCATAAGCAACAACCTTACCACCTAAAGCACCAGCACCAGGACCAATATCAATTAAATAGTCAGAAGCAAGCATCGTATCATGATCATGTTCAACAACAATCAAAGTATTACCTAAATCACGCATTTTCTTTAATGAATTAATTAAACGTTCATTATCCTTTTGATGTAAACCAATACTTGGTTCATCAAGTACATATAAAACTCCTGATAATTTAGATCCAATTTGAGTAGCAAGTCTAATTCTTTGTGCCTCACCACCAGATAAAGTTCCAGCACCACGTGCTAAATTTAAGTATCCTAATCCGACATCATTTAAAAACGTTAAACGATGTTCGATTTCTTGAAGTAATAAATAAGAAATTTTCTTTTGTTCAACACTTAAGTCAAGACGTTTAATATTTAAAACTAACTCTTCAATTGCTTGTTGCATCATTTCACTAATATTTAAACCATTAATCTTAACACTTAGTGCTGCTTCATTTAAACGATGTCCTTTACATACTGGACATAAGCTTTCAGTCATAAAGGATTCAATCCATTTTCTAATCCAGTCACTGGTTGTTTCAATATAACGACGGTTTAATTGTGGAATAACACCTTCATACTTTTGAGTCTTATCATATTTTCTACCACTACTTGAAGTTAACTTAAAATTAATTTCCTCTTTTGAACCATATAAAATGATATCAATCTTTTCTTCCGGTAATTCTCTAATTGGAATATATGGGTCAATATCATACTTCTTACAAACAATTTCAAATTCTTGTAAATTTAAATTTTCTTCATCAGCATATCTAAAAGGAATAATACCACCATCTAAAATCCCTTTTTCAGGATTTACAACAAGTGCCTTAGCAACTTCTAGTTTTAATCCTAAACCATTACAATAACTACATGCTCCAATCGGTGTATTAAATGAAAACAATCTTGGTTCTAATTCAGGTATGGTAAAATCACTTCCTTCACAAAAATAGTTTTCACTAAAATTAATAATCTCTTTTTCATTAATAATAACTCTAGTTTTACCACCACTATATTTCGCAGCTAACTCCATCGCATCATATACTCTAGAACGAATATCTTCTTTAATCACAATACGATCAATAATCACAGCGATATCATGAAACTTGTTTTTATCAATTGCATCTAATTCTTCAATCAGTTCAACCTTACCATCTATCCAAACTCTGGTAAAACCATCTTTTAACCATTTATCAAGCTTTTCTTTATGAGTTCCTTTTTGTCTTTCAACAACAGGAGCAACAATGATCACTTTAGAATCTACAGGAATTTGAAGTACTCTTAAAGTCATCTCTTCAATCGTTTGTTTAGTCACTGGTTCAGATGACCCCGGACAATAAGGCGTACCCACACGTGCATAGAGTAATCTAAAATAATCATATACTTCTGTTACTGTACCAACTGTTGATCTTGGGTTATTTGAAGTCGTTCTTTGATCAATTGAAATTGATGGTGATAACCCATCAATGGAATCCACATCTGGTTTTTCATAATTACCTAAAAATTGTCTAGCATAACTTGATAAGCTTTCCATATATCTGCGTTGACCTTCTTGATAGATCGTATCAAATGCTAAACTTGATTTACCACTACCTGAAACACCGGTCATAACAACCAGTTGATTCTTAGGAATATCAATATCGACATTCTTTAAATTATTTTCTCTTGCTCCTCTAACCTTAATCCAGTCATTATTCATTGACATTCACCATAAACTCATTTTCATCCATTATATAAATATCTAACTCTTTTGCTTTTTTAAGCTTAGACCCGGCATCTTTACCTGCCAGTAAATAATCTGTTTTACTTGATACAGAACTTGATACTTTACCACCTAATGATTCAATCATATTACTTGCTTGTTCTCTTGAATAATTATCTAAAGTTCCCGTAACTACAAACGTTTTACCATTAAATGGATGTTGTTTTGTAACAACCTCATCTTTGTGTAGCGTTAAACCTAATGCTTTAAGTTTATGGATTCTTTCAATATTTGCTTCATTACTAAAATAATTCACAACCGATAATGCAATTTCAGGACCAATATCAGGAATTGATATTAAATCATCGTACGTAACATTTAATAACTTTTCAATCGTATTAAAATTCTTAACCAATGTTTTAGCTACCTTAGCACCAACATGTTTAATCCCTAAGCCAAAGATTAATCGGTCAAAACTTTGTTGTTTAGACTGATTAATTGCATCTAATAATTTCTCAACTTTTTTTGTACCAAATCCTGGTAACTCTTTTAAATCGTTTTTATAATTTTCCAATAAATAAATATCTTCTATTGACTGTAAGTAACTTTGATCATGTAATGTCTCAACCACTTTTTCACCAAGCGTATCAATATCCATAGCAACTCTACTAGCAAAATGAATTAAACTAAAAATGTTTTTACCAGGACACTCACTATTTACACAGTAATAATCGGCTTCATTTTCTTTTCTTTCTAGCTTTTGGTGACAAACTGGACATTCTTTAATCATTTCAAATGGTACTTGATTCGTTCTTTTACTTAAAATAACTTCAATGACTTCAGGAATAATCTCTCCTGCTTTATGAACTAATACATGATCATTGATACGTATGTCTTTACCCTTTACATAATCTTCGTTATGAAGTGTTGCTCGTGAAACCATTGAACCTGAAATGAGTACTGGTTCTAATTGAGCAACCGGTGTAATGACACCTGTTCTACCAACTTGAAATGTAATCCCTTTAATAACTGTTTCAGCTTTTTCTGCTTCAAATTTATAAGCAGTTGCATATTTAGGACTTTTAGCAGTAACACCAATAAAATCATATAAATCAAATTCATTGACTTTAATCACAACACCATCTGTGTCATAACTTAATGTTTTTCTTAAGGTATCATAATAATTGATATTTAATAACACATCATCAAGTGTTTTAGCCAAACGGTAAAAAGGATTCACCATAAACCCTAAACGATCTAAAAATTGTAATGCTTCAAATTGTGTATTTACATAGTTTTTAGCATCTACAATATTATATACAAATAAACTTAAGTTTCTTTTAGCAACAACCTTAGAATCTAATTGTCTAATAGTTCCAGCTGCAGCATTTCTAGGATTAGCAAAAAGTTCTAATTCTTCTTCAATTCGGTCTTCATTTGCTTTCTTAAAAGCACTATGGGACATATAAATCTCACCACGAACCTCAATTGAAATATTTTCTTTTAATTTTAAAGGTACAGTTTTAATGGTTTTAACATTGTGTGTAATATCTTCACCTACTAAACCATTACCTCTGGTTGCTGCTTTAACTAATTTACCATCTTCATAGATTAAACTAACTGCTAATCCATCAATCTTTAACTCAGTAACAAGACTAAATGAATCAACAACTTTTGAAATTCTATCATAAAAGTCACTTAATTCTTCTTGGTTAAATACATTACCTAGACTCATCATTGGTACTTTATGTTCATGTTTCAAAAATAAATCAATGACTGTGCCACCAACTTTTTTTGAGGGTGAACTTGGATCATCATACTCTGGGTATTTTGTTTCAAGTTCAATTAATTCTTTTAATAATTGGTCATACAAAAAATCGGATATCTCCGGTTGATCTTTTGTATGATACATATAATTTGCATGATTGATTTGTTCTCTTAATTCATGAATTCTCGCTAGTATATCCATAATAATCACCTTATAATATTATACCACGAGGCCTTCTGTTTCATCATAAAATAACCTTAAACCACTTACTTATTTAGATGTATAAAACATCTAATTTAGTTTGTTTAATAAATTTCGTTTTTTTAGTAGAAAATAAGTATAAGTGATTTTTAGCTCTAGTTAATCCTACAAACAACAATCTTCTTTCCTCCTCTTCATTCGAAAATATATCCTCTTTATCATAGGGTAAACCCTCTAACCCTAAAATGAATACTGTATCAAATTCAAGCCCTTTAGCCTCATGAAATGTTAGGAGTCTTACATTAAATAAATAGTTTCTTAAAAGGACTTGTTTAAGTCTTCTAACCATATAATGATTACGGTATAAAATAACAGCCTGATGAAACTTTTCTATTTTGATGATTTCAACAATCTTCTGTTCTAGTTTCTCATAATCACCAATATAAATAACCGGTTTAATGTTTGATTCTTTCTCTGTTACTAATGCCTTTTTAAAGCGGTTTAAGTTATGTTTAATTAATTCATTAGAGGCTTTAATGATTGGTTTATTTGAACGGTAATTTTGATTAAGCATTAACATTTTTGCTTGATACTTTTTAATATATAAACGGATTAAATCAACCTTAGCACCTCTAAAAGCATAGATTGATTGATCGGGGTCTCCAACTGCAAATACATGTGTTTTATCATGAATCATTGTTGATAATAGTTTAAATTGTAAAAGGTTAGTATCCTGAAACTCATCAATAAAAATATACTCAAAACGATGCTTTTTAATTAAGGGTAATGCTTGAATCATTAAGTCATCAAAATCAAGTAAATCTCTGACCTTCAAATACTTTTCATATGTATCAAACATTTTAGGTTTACTTAGTGTCTTTAAACTGTTTTTATAGTTTGAAATTTTTAATATATCTTCTAAATTAAATTCTTTATTATACTCAAATATTTGAAAAGTTTTCACGTGTTTTAATACTTGGTAACAGTATCCATGAAATGTATGTATCTCTACTCCAATATCACCTAATCTATGCATCATTTCATCAGCTGCTTTATTCGTAAATGTAATACCTAATATCTTATTTGGTAAAACACCTTTTTGAATTAAGTATTTAATTCTTTCTATAATAACTCTAGTTTTACCACTACCCGCTCCAGCAAGTAAAAAAATAAATCTGGATTCATCATATACTGCTTTTTCTTGTTCATTATTTAAAATCATTTTCATTTCTCCTAATTCATAGTAGAAAACAAAATGACTTTTAACTTTAATAGTTATTTCATGTTACAATAATTACACATTACCAATAAAAAGAGTACACTATGAAAACTTCTTTTATGAGATTCGAAAAAAAGTTTATCCTAAATAAAATTCAGATGCAATCAATGATTAAAGGATTGTTTTCTAATGGTTTTATTTATGATACGTATGCTGCATCTTCAAATACTTATCCAATCTATACGATTTATTATGATACGTTAGATCGTAACGTCTTAAGACAATCAAGTAATAAATCAGCCTACCGAGAAAAATTTAGATTACGTTTTTATACATATCCACTTAAAGATGATTCGATTGTATTTTTAGAGATTAAAAAGAAACTTGCTGGTAAAGGTAATAAACGTCGACTACCCTTAACCTATCTAAACGCGATGAACTACTTAGAAAAAAAATTAGAACCTCACTTAATTGATTCAAATCACACTCAAATATTTAAAGAAATAGATCACTTCCTAAACCATAATAAAGTCTTTCCACTCACCTTTATAAGTTATCAAAGAACTGCTTTAATCGAGGATAAGCTTCAAATGCGAATCACTTTTGATAGCGACTTATCTTATCAAAATTTGATGAACCCTAACGAACTTTTAGATACCTTAATGACCTATAAAAATAATGATGTTGTGATTATGGAAATTAAGTCCTTATCAAACTATCCACTTTGGTTAACCAAGCTTTTAACAAATCATAGGATATATGCAACAAACTTTTCAAAATATAAAAAGATTTATGAATCTTTACATGAAGGAGAAAAAATAACACATGTTACAAATTGACCTTTCTTTAGGAGCAACCTGGGATGCCATCTTATTAATTATGGGTATCTCTACTGTATTAGGTTTCATACTTAGTTTAACTTTTTCATTTACTCACAGAAATAAAGTATATGAAAAATCATTTATAACAACTTTAATCATTTTACCTTTAGTGATATCAGTCATTATTTTATTAATTCAAGACAATCTTGCAAGAGCATTCTCACTGGCTGGCGTGTTTGCACTTGTAAGGTTTAGAACAGCGATGGCAGATTCAAAGGATATTACTTATATTCTTGCAACGGTTGGTATCGCATTAGCATCTGCACTTGGTTATATCGATTATGCATTACTCATTACTGCGTTTATATGTATCGTGTTTATTGCCCTTGATCTACTCAATGTGGATAAAGATAAAGCAAGCCACTCTAAACTACAAATAGTCATTCCAGAAAACCTTGACTATACAACAGTCTTTGGTGAATTATTTAAAAAGTACTTAGTCAGCTATCAATTATCAAAAGTTAAAACAACCGATTTTGGTTCCTTATTTGAACTAACTTATTTAATTAAACTTAAAAAAGAATTTAATCAAAAAGAGTTTTTAGATGAACTACGTATTTTAAATAATAATTTAAATATCACATTGGTCAATGAATACGCTGCACTCATGATTAATGAATAACTAAATCATTTATCCTTGATTCAAAACTAAAGAAAAAGGAGTTACTACTACATCTAGATGGTGCAGGGTAACTCCTTATTTTATTTATGATTCTTTTTTTAGACTTGGATGATTCTCTAAAATCTTTTTAATACCATGTGGTAATTTAAATGCAATCGTTGCAATATCACCTTCAACACTGACAACAATCCCACTACCAAAGATTTGATGATTCACTTTATCCCCAGTACTTAAATAATGTGTACTTGCTGATTGAACTTTATCATATGTTTTTCTAGTAAAGACATCTGAGGTTGGTTGCATCTCTTTTAGGAATCTCGATGCTCTTGGATAAATAAAGGAACCATATAATAAACGTTGATCACTTCTTGTTAAATATAAACGTTCTTTTGCTCTTGTTACACCAACATAAGCAATCCGTCTTTCTTCTTCAATTTCTCTTGGGTCCATACTTGATAAAGGTGATGGAAATATCTGATCTTCCATGACAGCCATAAATACGACCTTAAACTCTAATCCCTTAACCTGATGATACGTAGATAAGACAACTGCATTATCATTGCTTGCTTTATCTAAATCACTATAGAGTGCAATCTGATCAAGTAATTGAACTAGCTTTTCTTTAAAAGGACCTTCATAGAATCCTTCACCCATAACAAACACTGATTTTAATTCCTTAATGTTATCGATTCTTTCTTCTGAAATATCATCTTTTTCATCTTCTAACATTAAGATATATCCAGTCGTATATGCAACATACATAACGACTTCATCAAGCGATTCCATGGTGTTAATACGTTCAGTCATTTCTTCAATTAATAATTTAAATTTAAGTAGAGATTCTTTTGTTTTACCACTAACATCTAAATGCGTAATTGCACTAAACATTGAAATACTTAATGTTTTCGAAAGCTCTTCTAATTTATTTAAAGTGGTTGGACCAATACTTCTTTTAGGCATATTAATAATCCGTTTTAAATAAAAATCAAGATGTGGATTAATAAGTAACCTAATATAAGCTAGAATATCTTTAATCTCTCTTCTTTGATAAAAAGATAATCCCCCATACATTACATAAGGAATATTGTTCTTCATCAATGTATCTTCAAAGGTTCTAGATAATGCATTATTACGATATAGGATTGCAATATCTGAATAACTATATCCTAAATCTCTAACCAACATTTGAATTTCATTAGCAATCATTGTTGCCTCACCAAAATCACTTGGTGCACTCCATACAAAGGGTTTATGTCCTTGACCATTATTAGAATTTAAATTTTTCTTGACTGGTCGATTTATATTATGAGCTATTAATCTATTCGCATATTCTAAGATTTCTTTGGTTGATCGGTAGTTAATATCTAGAACACATTCACCGCCAAAATCACGTCTAAAGTGATTAGCATTCTCATAGTTTGCACCACGAAATGCATAAATGGATTGGTCTGGGTCTCCTACGACAAATAAGTTTTTATGCTTAATTGAAAGTAGTTTCATCATTTGATACTGGATGTGATCTGTATCTTGAAATTCATCTACTAAAATATATTGAAATTTATTTTGATAATAAGTTCTAATATCTTCATGTTCTAATAAAAGTTTATAGGTTAATAATTGTAAGTCATCAAAATCAAGTAAATTATTATCACTTAACTCTTTTTGATAATTTTGATAAATACTTTTTTCATTATAATCATCAAATTGATCATCTCCAAAGTGTTTAAAGTTTGATATTTTACTTCGAATATTATTAACTTTATAATGCTTACTATCTAAATTGTTTCGTTTAATAATATCCCTAATAAATGCTTTCGCATCATCTTCATCAATAATATTAAAGTTTCTTGTATACCCTAAATTTAAGGCTTCAATATCTCTTCTTAAGACTTGTACTCCAAATGCATGGAATGTATATACCCACACACCAATTGCATAAGGACCTGACATTGAAACAATTCTATCCTTCATTTCTTTAGCTGCTTTATTCGTAAATGTTACAGCTAATATGCTTTCTGGTAAGATCCCTGCTTCTTCAATTAGATAAGCAATTCTTGTTGTTAAGGTTCTTGTTTTACCTGTTCCAGCACCGGCAATGACAAAAAGCGGGCCATTCACATGGGTGGCCGCTTTGTATTGTTGCTCATTTAATTTCTTTAGCCATTCAGTCATAATTAATCCTTACTTATAACTACTTTTTAATTTAACAATCTCATTAAATATATAGTGGTTATCTAAATCATGATAACAATTGAAATATCCATTTCTAATAAATTGGAATTTTTCTTCATGTGCTACATCTTTTAAACCCATTTCAATAAACCCTTGTTTAACCACTAATGAATCATGATTAAAGCGTTTATCAAGTGCTAAACTTGTATCATCATTTAATAATGGTCCAAAGAAGTTAAATGTAGCTTTTATGGCTGTACTTACTTCAACAAAATGAATGGTACCATCTGGTTTTCTTTCATTAAATCCAGACCCTGATAAGGTATTTGGATCATATGTAGCCTTAACTTCAATAATGTTACCTAATGCATCTTTAACCACTTCGTTTGCTTTAATAAAGTATGTATGGAATAAACGTACTTCACCACCAAGTGATAAGCGTTTAAATTTCTTATCGGGTTTTACTTCAACAAAGTCTTCTTTTTCAATAAATAGATGTTTAGAAAATGCGATTTTTCTACTACCCATAGCTTCATTTTCCGAGTGGTATGGTACATCAAAATATTCAAGCTTATCTTCAGGATAATTTGTAATAGTTACTTTAAGTGGTTCAATAACTCCAAATGCTCTTTTAGCTCTTGCTTGTAAATCATCTCTAACAAATGATTCTAACATATCAACTTCAACTTCACTGTTAACCTTAGCTAAACCAGTTGCTAGAATAAATGATTTAATTGCTTCTTTAGTATAACCTTTTCTTCTAAGTCCTGATAATGTTGGCATTCTAGGATCATCCCAACCAGAAACAAATCCTTCATCCACCAAATACTTTAAAAATCTTTTTGACATGACAGTATTTTGAATACCTAAACGACCAAATTCAATTTGTCTTGGTACTAAAGGCATTTCAGTTTCTCTAACAACCCAGTCATATAGTGGTCTATGGTCTTCAAACTCTAAAGAACATAAACTATGTGTAATACCTTCAATGGCATCCTCAATTGGATGTGCATAATCATACATTGGATATACTTTCCATTGATCTTGAGTATTATGATGACTTGCAAAGTTAATACGGTAAATTACTGGGTCTCTCATATTCATATTTGGAGATGCCATATCTATTTTTGCACGTAATACTTTACTACCTTCAGGATACTTACCTGCTTGCATTTCAGTAAATAGTTTTAAGTTTTCTTCAACACTACGATCTCTATATGGAGATTTAATACCAGGATTTAAAACATCGCCTCTTGTTTGAGAGATTTCTTCAGCAGTTTGATCATCGACATATGCTAATCCTTTTTTGATTAATAAAATGGCACGATTATACATTTCAGTAAAGTAGTTAGATGCAAAATAAATAGCTTTTGGATCATATCCAAGCCATCTGACATCACGCTCAATACCTCTAACATATACTTCATCTTCCTTAGATGGATTGGTATCATCATAACGAAGATTTGTATAACCACCAAATACTTTTGCTAGTTCAAAGTTTGTTACAATCGCACGTGCATGTCCGATATGTAAAAAACCATTTGGTTCTGGTGGGAATCTAGTAATAATCGTTTGATGTTTACCAGATTTTAAATCCTCTTCCATGATTGATTTGATAAAATTTGATTGATTTTCCATAATATATACCTACTTATTTTTATAATGTTCCCATTTTTAAGATGGTTTCTTGTTTCAATTTATCTAATGCTTCTTTACTTGAGATGGTTAAATCTGGATATGAAGGTTTTCCAATATTTAGTATAATCTTTTCTTTTTCCCATTTAAAGAACTTTGTTTTTACAAATGAGATTCTAATTGGGACAACCGGAACACTTGCATCAACTGCTAGTTTAAATGCTCCGTTTTTAAATGGTCTTACCGCTTCATCTTTAAATACTAAATGTCCTTCTGGATATAAATGAATATATCGGCCACTTCTTGCATGTCTACTTAACTGATTAAAAAATATTTGTGTTTCTAATATATTTACTGGTATTGGTACAGCACCTAGCAAATTTACAAAAAATCCGGCAACAGGTTTCTTAAAATTATCTGGATTAGATGTTAAGATCGGTCTTTTAGGAAATGCAGCAAATGAATTCATGACAGAATCAAGTACATGGACATGATTTGATACCACAATTGCTCCACCTTTAACTTCTCTAAAATTCTTCCTATTAACATACTTAACATTTAAAACAAGCTTTAAATATAAGAACAACAATGGTAATGCTATTAAATAATACGTCATAGCAGATAACGTTCTTTTGACCGGTCTATGATTAATCGTATTAGAGAATATTTTTCCTTTAACTGTCTTAGATAATCTCGCATTTTTATGTTCTACGATAGCATCTTTAAGTAGTTCTTCAAAACGTGTGATTGAATAATCTAGATGAAACATTTTTGCAAACACTTTATAATCATTTTGAGCATTTATGATTGCATCTTTATT
The DNA here is from genome assembly GCA_002399815.1 of Acholeplasmataceae bacterium UBA4853. GTDB lineage: Bacteria > Bacillota_I > Bacilli_A > Acholeplasmatales > Acholeplasmataceae > Acholeplasma. Next base: position 39,619 of record DHEJ01000020.1, on the reverse strand, counting down.
AGACATCCAGTATTCAATTTTAGCAAGTAAATCCAAAACATCATTTTGCTTAAACAGATTCATCTCATTTAAAGCAAACTGTTTCGTTGCTGATTTTTTAGCATCACTGATCAGTGGTACCAATCCAACAGCAATCGCCTCTACACATGCAATTGCCTCAATTTCAACATTTGCCGGATGTACATAAAGATTTGCTGTCTTTAAATGATTAATTAATGCTGCTTGACTTAAGAATCCAAATTCAACATTAAGATGATGTTTTATAGAAAAGTTTTTTAACTTTTTATAATCAGGTCCTTGACCAGCTAAAACGATATGAATACGGTCTTTATGACTGGATTTTGAAACTGCCTTCAACAACAACATCTGGTTTTTCTCTTTTGAATATCTACCAGTTGAAACTATTTTAAAGTTATCTTCTAAACTTTCGAGTTCTTGATTAAAAAATACATCAGAAACACCATTTGAAATAACTTTAATTGTTGTTGGATATCCATGCTTTTTTAATTCTTGTGCAATAAAGTTAGAAGGTGCATGAACATAAGGAATATGTTCATAAAAACCTCTAAACTTACGATAAATCAAATGATTTAAGATGCCTGCATGTGCTAAACCCATACCATAAGTAATGTTTTCAGGTTGAATATGAAAAGATGCTGTGGTTGGAATATTTAGTTTCTCACATAGTTTTCTAACAACACGTGACGTTTTCCATGGGGTAACTAAATGGACAACATCCGCATCTTTGATTGCTCTTAGAATTATGTCTTTATTTGGTTTAGAAAATATAACATCTTGTTTTCTAGCTACACTTGATACTAATAAGATATTTCTTTCTTCTAACCCATAAAAATCATTTTCTGTTTCTCCAACAGATAAAACTGCAACACTATGACCTTTATTTCTTAAGTGCTCAACAAAACGTTTGGTCGTTATGACCGCACCATTAGATTGATGTAAATAATTATCAATTACGAACACTATCCTCATAATAATCACCTTAAAAACTGTGTTATTTAATTATATCATATCTCAGTGTTTA
>DHEJ01000020.1:33889-38411 GCA_002399815.1 Acholeplasmataceae bacterium UBA4853 | reverse complement strand
AATTATTTACATTTTATGGGAGTAATCCATCAAGTCCAGATACACCACCTAAAGCAGTAAGCAATGAATCATATAATGCTGCTTGTTGATCTAATGTTAAACCATTAATCGCATCAAGCATTGCTGTTGTATCACCTGGTTCTAAGTTTTCATATGCATCTAATACATCACTATATACAGGATTTAATAAAGCTATATCCAGTGCATTATCAATTGCGGCTTGTAAATCAGTTAAGACTTGTAGCATACCTGCACCAGGTTCTAGTTCAAATCTTAAATAAATGCCGCTAACAAATACATCATTTACTGTTACACCTTCTGCAGTAAATTCACCCATAAAGTCTTTTAATATAATTTGATTGCCAACAATCATTTCATTTTCACCAATTAAGGCTAAAATAGTTGTTACTTTTTCATTTGAGACGGTTGTTTCATCACCAATATCAATAGTATCAATTGTAAAGACTAAATCCTTTTTATCAGCAGATACTGAAGGTACTGCCTTTAAAGTAAAGTCAGTTTGGAATACATTTACTAAATCACCTTGTTTATTTAGGGTCATAATGATTGTAAAGTGTACTTGTCCATTAACAAATCTTGCAAAAATTGGTTTTGTAGATATTTCATAAATATTTGTACCAAACTCAAAGTTTTCAGTAATATTCATTGAATCCCCAACATAATAATCTAAAAGTTGATTAAATGAATCTTCATGCATATCATAATTTAAGGTTGAACCACTACCAAGTGATGAAATAAATAGGGATGTTAATTGACCAGTAAACATTTGTTGTAGCTCTGTTTCATCATCAATTGAATTACTAGTTACATACTCAGTCTTTGTCGAACGCATTTGTCCAAGACCAATTGAGATACCACCTAAATCTTCACCAAAACCTGAAGTTAATAAAGCTTCTTCATCAATAAAACCTAATAATGCTTCAAACATAGCCCTATTTGGATCATTTTCATCGGACACTAAATTAATTAAATCATTCGTATTTAACCAAATAGATTTGGTATTTAAATCATAATTACCAAAACCTTCAACAGTTGACTTAATAAATCCATTTAAATCGGTTTCACTAAATAAACTAAATCCCCAGTTTGCAATATCATACATCCACAAAATTGGCATATTACCAAATGAAATGTTTTTAATCACAAGCTTATATTGGGTTTGAACTTCATTGTCAACAGTTACTTGTTCAATGACAACATCTAAATCAATAAAAATCGTTGTTTTATAATAAATATTAGAAAATCCTGCTTCAACCCCTGCTTCAATGGTTAACCCGGTATCATCAAAGGTAACACTTGCACCTTTAAATCCACCATTAGACCCAAACCCAATCGCATACTTTCTTTCGCTTTCAGGAATATTTGTATCTGTTTTACCAAAGTTAGGATTAGTACTTGCATATAAACTCTTTAAGGCTGCATTTGCCTCAGATTTAGATAATGTAAAATCAAAACTTTCTGCAGTGTCATTGCTTAAGAAGACATCCAACTTGTTTGCTGCGATATCTGTAAATGATAAGGTGGGGTGTGCTTCAAAATCAGCTACTGGAGCTGTATAATCTTTATACATAATCACCATAATGATAATTGGTGTTAAAAAGACAATTAATGCGATAATACCGATAATTCTTTTAATTAATTTAAACATACTATTAAACCCCCTTAGTACCTTTAATTATATAATTAATTGAATGAATCATATATGCTATTGCTTATCATTTATAAAAATTTAATCCAGAATCACCTTTTAGAAAATAATTACTTAATGCACCATTCTTTTGGTATTGATAATATGCAGCAATACCAATCATTGCTGCTTGGTCTGTACAATATTTAATATGAGGAATTAAGATTTCAATATCAGAAATTCTTTCTCTAATCTTAGTTCTTAATCCTTTATTTGCAGCAACACCACCTGCAACAATAATCTGTTTAACACCTAACGTTTGAGCTGCATACTTCGTCTTTTCAACTAATACTTCTGTAACAACTTCTTGAAAAGATGCACAGATATCAGCAACTTCAAACGCTTCATTTCTTTGTTTCATATTGTGTACCATATTCATTACAGCACTTTTTAAACCGGAAAATGAAAAGTTAAATGGATCATTTTTTAAAAATGGTTTAGGTAAGTCATATTTAATAACACCTTGATGTGCTAACTTATCAACGACCGGTCCACCTGGATATGGTAAGCCTAAAATACGGGCAACCTTATCATATGCTTCACCTACAGCATCATCTAAAGTAGTCCCTAATAATTCAATATCTAAGTGATCTTTAACTAGTAATAACTCAGTATGTCCACCACTGACTAAAAGAGTTAATAAAGGAAACTTTATATCACCTTCAATACCTGCAGCATAAATATGTCCTAATAGGTGATTAACGCCTAATAAAGGTATTTTATTGACATATGCAAAGGTGGTTGCAGCATTAATTCCAACCAATAAAGACCCTATTAAACCAGGTCCTTGTGTGACTGCTACAAGATCAATATCTTTAACAGAAATGCCAGCATTTAAAATTGCTTCGTCAAACATATATAACATACTTTCAATATGTGCACGAGAAGCAACCTCTGGTACCACACCACCAAATTTTTCATGAATTTTAATTTGTGATAAAACTGCATTAGATAATACAGTTTTACCATCTTTAGTTATTGCAACACTGGTTTCATCACAGGATGTTTCAACGGATAAAATGATCATCTACTTGACCTCCAAAGTCATTATGAGTGCATCTTCAGTTAAATAATAATTTCTTAACTTATGAATTTGAATTGCCCCATATTTGGTATAAAAATTGATTGCTTTTTGATTACTTTCACGTACTTCTAATATCAGTGATGTAACCCCTTCTAATTTCATTTCAAGTAATACATATTCAAATAACTGACTACCAATACCTAAAGATTGGAAAGCATCATCAACTAAAAAGTTTAAGATATCCGCATTCTTATCAACAACACGGTAACTAATATAGCCTTTAATTTGAAATCTATCTGTATATACAAAGATTCTAGAAAACTCATTTTCCAAAAGTTCTTGTTTTAAAAATGCATAGCCTAATGTATGACCAAAAATCTTTTCTTCTAATGAAACTATTTTCTCTAAATCACTAATTTCAGCTTTTCTGATCAAGTTTAACTTCTGCCTCGGTCTTTCTTAAATAGTTAGGAACAAGTGCATAAACATTATCAACTTTAACAGCATAATTCATAATGACATTTCCATCAACTTTAATCGTATCTTTCTTAATAACCAGTACACGACTTTTCTCATAATCGGATAATGAGTCATAATCTCTAACCATTTCTTCTTTAGTAATGACCCCATGAATATATCCACCAGAAAAACCTTGATTGTTTCTAGCATCATGCCAAACCATGTATTCTTCTGTATAACCAGATGATAAAAATAGTAAACTACTTACTTGATACACATTAATTTTTGTTGCATATCCAATCATTTTAGCAGTCATTACACCGATTCTTAAACCCGTATAAGACCCTGGTCCAATACCAATAACAATACCGTCTAATGATTTAACATCAAGTTTATTTCTCTTTAATAAATCTTCAATTAAAGGAACAATAAATGCTTGATGATCTGATTTTCCTTCACGAAAAATAGAGTCAATAGTAACTTCATTTCTTTGTAGTAAAAGTACCATCGTATCACTTGATGTATCTATTAATAAATGTGTCATAACGTATTCATCCATTCATCAAGAGCATTACTTGTTGTAATCTCTATTAATCTTTTATCTAAATCTAAATAAGTTAATTTAATATGTACATAAACTTTAGGAATTAAAGCCTCAACTTGATTTGGCCATTCAATGACAGTAAAACCCATTGGATCTTCAATATATTCTTCCAAATCAAAATCATGTCCGATATTGTCCATTCGATATAAATCTAAATGGTATAACATCTTAATACCTTTATAAATCTTTAAAATAGTAAAAGTCGGTGAATTAACCACCGATTTTACGCCTAATCCTAAAGCAATACCTTTTGTTAATGTTGTTTTACCACTGGATAAATCGCCCTCAAGTAAAATAACATGTAAATAACTAGGTAGTGCTTCAACGATTCTTTTACCTAATAAAATTGTTTCTTCACTTGAATTTGTTATAAAAGATTTCATTTTTTACCTAATAATGCAAACATATTTTTCTTATATGCTTCAACGCCTGGTTGATCAAATGGATTAACCTTTAATAAATAAGCAGACATTGCACAAGCTATTTCAAAGAAATAAACTAAATATCCAAAATGATACGCATCAAGTTTATCAATTGTAATTAAAATATTTGGTACATTACCTTCTACGTGCGCCATTTGTGTACCTAATAGTGCTTGTTGATTCACATAAGATACTTCTTTACCAGCAATATAGTTTAATTTATCTAAATTATCTTTATCACTTGGTATGACTAATTTATCAGTCTTTTTAACATCAATAACTGTTTCAAATAAAATACGTTGACC
>DHEJ01000020.1:22581-33578 GCA_002399815.1 Acholeplasmataceae bacterium UBA4853 | reverse complement strand
TTTTTCTTTAAATCAGGCACTTGTGCATCATCATATGCAGCTTTTGCTCCAAGAAGAAGTTTTTCAACATCAACGCCTGCAAAAACAAATGGTAATAAACCAACTGCAGATAATACAGAGAATCTGCCACCAATAGAATCTTCAATAACGAACTTTTCATAACCTTCGTTTGTTGCTAGTGTAAATAATGAACCTCTTGCTTTATCTGTAGTAGCAAAAATTCTCTTTCTAGCTTCAATCACACCATATTTATTTTCAATATGTTGTTTTAAAATTCTAAAAGCTACCGCTGGTTCTGTTGTTGTACCAGACTTAGAAATAATGTTGATTGCATAATCCTTTTTATTTAAATACTTTAATAAGTTCTTTAAATAGTTTGCAGATAAATGATGTCCTGCAAAAATGATTTCTGGCTTAGACTTTTTAAAAGGTTCTTTTAAAAACTCAAGCCCTGCTTTAGAACCTAAATAAGATCCACCAATACCAACAACAACTAATACATCTAGTTTTGGATACTTTTCTTTAAGTGCATATATTCTTTTTAATTCTTCTTGACTATAATCATAAGGTAAATCAACCCATCCTAAAAAGTCATTACCTGGACCTGATTTTTCTTTAATCATTTGATGTACATCATTGACACTACTTTGTAGGCTATACACCTTTTTATCTAAAAATTGTTCTGCTTTTTTAATATTTACTTTTAACATAAGATTAACTCTCTTTCTTTTCTTTAATCCAATCTTCAATTTTATCTTCAAGCGATCTAAAACCTATTTTAATATCAACCATCTTAGAAACCTTAGGATTTACTAACAATCCTTTTTTGTAGGATAACTGCAGTTTCTTGTTTTCCTCATCAATATCTAAAATGACAGCGTAAATCAAATCATCCACTGTAAATAGTTTATGAATGTCTGTTACATACCTATCTGATACCTCTGAGATATGAATTAAACCTTGATACGCTTTATATTCAACAAAGACACCATAGGGTTGTACACCGGTAATTCTACAAAGTATACGATCGTTAATTTCCATCTTAATACCCCTAATATTTTTCAATTAATTATATCATTTATAGAAAATTATATAAAGAGAATATTTCATGGTAAACGCATACATTGAGTGTTCAAAAGGTGTTTATAACTGATTCAATCAAATACATCGATAAAATACTTAATTTTTAACATGATTTCATCTTTATATCATAAAAATAACCGAATTAACGGTTATTTTATAATTAATTGGATAGATTTTAGGAAATCTGTTTATTAAGATATACGGTGATATCTTAACCAAGTATATAAAAGCATTGCTATTGGAAGTACTGAATTAATAATAAGTCCAATGTATAACATAAAGAGTTCTAGTGGACTAAATAGTCCTGCGGGTAATCCTAAATATGAATAGACAACATATAAAACATTGAAGAGTGCCGGTAATAATAGTACTGTAATCAATAAATTATTCTTAAATTTTCTAAATCCATCTTTATAAAATGCCATAGCAAAATAATATATCGCAACAAACTTTAAAGCCGATGTAATTATTGATATTAAGGTTGGTAAAGAAAAATTATTTAATAGTTGTGGAATAACTTGCATATAGTCAAAGATTGCATTCACAATAATCCATATCGCAGAAAGCAGTAAAACAAATCGACTATTTCCACTTTTATCCATATAAAGTGCTGCTAAAAACATTAAAACTGATAAATTACTTAAGATTACATTAACACTTTGAGCCATGGCTGCTGAAAAGAGTGTGTGTGCAAATACGATGATAAATAATGTGAACATAATCCATTGTCTTTTAGTTAATTTCATAATTAAACTTCCTCATTTCCAATATAAATGCCTAACGCTTCTTTGCCAAATAATAAGGACATACTGCAAGATAATCCACCATATAATGTCACATTGGCATCACTTAATCCACTATGTAGTTCATGGTGTAATACTTTTGATTCTAAAACATCTGTTGCATAAAATATTTTTACATAAGATTTTATTCCAAAATGTTTTCCTGTTTGAATCATTTTAACCAAGTAACCATAAGGATCTGTTTTATATAAAAACTGTTTTTCTAATACAAAGTTCTTATTCAATGATACTAAATTATTTGAAACCAATAATTTAGGTAAATCAAACTTAGATTTTTCTATTTTTAATTTAGTTAATGTTTTAGTTAGAATCAAAGTTTGACCCTGTTTAATCTTTTCATTCATCTTATCTAAAATATCATTAAATTTCAATTGTTTTTTAACATAGTAATCTAACATCTCAAGTAAAAACTCTATGCCGGGTCCAAACGTATTTGTATCTATAATATAAATAGAATTATCTTTCAAAATTGTTTTAGCCAGTAATGCTTGATTATATGCAGAGGTAATCAGGTTTGCAGATAACAAGAGCAACACCTTTTCATATCCTAAAGCTTTTTGTGTGTGGATTGCTTTAATAAAGTCTTCCGGTTTCAAATCAATTAATGATGCTTTCTTAAATGCTTTATCTTCAAACAATACATCATTACTGATTTGACCATCTCTATAGACTTGTTCATTTAGAATAAAAGATAAAGACACGATACTCGCGTCTTTAAATATCACTTCTTTAAAGTTTGATTGGACTGTTGAATCAACAATAAGACCAAAATCTCTCATATTTATCTAAACATTAAAAAGCCTAAAACAGCGATAGCAGCACCTAAGAGGACACCTACTAATACCTCTTTAGGTTTGTGGCCTAATGCTTCTTTTAACTTCTTTTCTTCAACATCAATATTCTCAATTAAATTCAATCTTAATTTGATTAAATTTAATTCTCTAGCATGCTTACTTGCTTCATATCTTACACCCATCGAATCATGAATAACGACTAAAGATAATACGATAGCAACTGCAAATGCTAAAGAAAATGATCCACTTTCGTGATAATCAAACATCCCAATAGAAACTGTAAGTGCTGTAACCAATGCACTATGAGAAGATGGCATGCCACCTGTTGAAATTAAGATAGTTTCATCTACTCTTTTATTCACAATTACATCAACAAAAAACTTAGCTACTTGAGCTATGACCATTGATGAAATTGAAATAATTATGACTGCTTCAGGGATTCCAAACATTTTATACTGTCACCACAGCAATGACTCCTGGAACATTTTCCAAAAGCATTGTCTCTATTCCTTGTTTTAATGTAATATCAATTGCTGCACAACCATCACATGCGCCACCCATCTTAACATAGACGATACCTTCTTCAATATTGACTAATTCAATATCTCCGCCATCTCTTTGAATATATGGACGTACTCTTTTTATGATTTGATTGACTTGTTCTAACATAACTTCTTGGCTCATTCTACAATACTCCTTTGATAACTCATATTATACTTTAGTTTGTTCCTTTTTAATCCGTTTTAACACATAAAACGGACAATTATGGTTACAGGATTCATTAATATAATCCGGTATCTTTTTATATCCGTTCACGCCTTTAGGATCTTGAGAAAAACCTCTTAATCTTAAAACTTCACTTGCTAAATCTCCAACAATATACGTGTATCTATCAAATGCAACATCCACATATCTTTCAACAAACTTTTGAATGTCAAATGCATCACGGTAATTCTTAATCAATTCAAAATTACCAATTTCGGTTTCAATAATCATAAATAATCCTATCCTTTAATATATGTATCCAATGCCACATCATATGAAAGTGGCGAAAACTCTATTACTTCCGTTTCATAAATTATACCAATTTTATATGCATTTGGATATATTTTAAAAAACTTATCGAAAAATCCTTTACCATAACCTAAACGATAATTCGATTTTGTCATCCCAAGTGCAGGTACTAAAATGACCTCTAACTTAGCAGTAATGTCAAATCCATATTTTGGTTCGTTAACACCAAACTTAGTTTGAAAAAATGTTGTATGTTTATCTAACTGAAGATACATAATACGTTCATTAACAACTTTAGGATATGCAAATATTTTATCTGGAAACATCGTGATTAACTCACTTAAGTCAATCTCATTTTTAGTCGGATAAAAAATTCCAACAAAAGTTGCTTTTAAAAAATGTTCTTCCTCTAATAATTGTTTAATGATATTATGCTGTGCCTGAATTCGATCTGCATCATTAATTAATAATCTATTTTTAAGTATTTCTTTTCTTAATGTGCTTTTATTCATATACATCACTTAATGTCTTTAAAGTAACAGCCATGTCCTTTATATTGTGGTAGCTGAGCAGTTTTTAATGCAAGTGCTGCATTTTGATATAAGTCTAATGCATTCACTGCATCATCATACATTTGTGCAACACCAACAAATACTTCTAGTTCAGCGGTGATGGATCCATATTCAATTGTCATGTTTAAATGATTTTCTTCTGCTCTTAATCCATTTTGTAAGGATGCCATTTTTCTAGCATCTGTAATTGTTAATGCAAACTCTAATCCGGATAATCGGTAAATATCTGAACTTTCTGTAACAAATGATTGTTTCAACCGAGTAATATATTGACCCATCAGCATATTACCAACTTCTCTACCATAAGCTTCATTAATCTTTGGAATATTTCTTAGATTAATGATTGCTAATTGGAATGGTCTTCCATTTTTAATCAGTGCTTTAATATCTGGAATTAAATAGTTCTCATCTTTAATACTATCTAAGATTTCAATGTTTGATTTTCTAAAATGCGAAGTTTGAGATGGTGTTAAAATTCCCATGATTACAGCATTTTTCTTATCTTCAAACAGTCTTTTACCTTTTTCTTTAACCCAAATATATTGTCCATCAATCATTAAACGATAACTGATTGCATAACTTTGTTTACTTGGGGTTAAATCTGATGTAACTTGTAGGTACTTCTTTAAATCACTTTGTTCCATCAATGCTCTATAATCTGTAAGTTGTAAGGTATTAGAAGGCATTTTTAAACTCATTTTTACAATATCATTCATCCAAATTGTTTTATCATCTAAATCAATATAGAATAAACCTTCATCTGTTAACTCTAGGGTTGCTATAAACTTATGTCTAATTGATTCTAATTCACTATCTGTTTGTTTTAATGCTTTTTCAACTTGCATTAAAGCTTCATCAGAAACTTTTTCACCAACCGACATTCTACCTCGGTATCTTCCAAGTACATAAATGGGTTGCATGTTTAAATGTAGGATAACTGTTTCACCATTATAGTTTTGAAAGTGTAACTCTAAATCTTCTGAATGACTTGGTTCAGCTGTTTTTCTATAATCTAAGAAATATTTTTCTAAGAAACGATCATTAATATCATTACCATTCATTTTGGTAAATCTGATTTTTGATTGAAACACTTGAAATAATTTTTTACCAATAACTTCTTCTTTATCTAAGTTAAGTTCTCTTAAAAGTGAAATTGAAATATCTCTAATTCTTTCTTTTTGGTCAACCACGTAATAAACATTCCATTTTGTATTTTTAACACCCTTAATAAATAATTGATACTGTGATGCATTAATAATTGCATTTCTAAAGGTTTGATACAAAATCACTACAAAGACGAAGTAGTTTACATAGGTGTATATTACAAACGCCAATAAATAGTTTTCATTGAGTAAAATATAGTTTTCATAGAAAAATATTAAAACAACAAATAAAGAAATATTTAAAAAAGAGAATGTAAGTCTATTCTTTAAAACTCTTTCTTTGAGCATGGATTGTGTAATTACAAGTATGACTATGAAAAATGCAATGATAACTCCAAAAATAGGATGTTGTACAAAATTATTCATGATTTATACCGTAACTAAAGAAGGATAAATATAGATTAAAAAGACCGCACCTAAAGCAATAATAAAAGCAACCACAAAAACTAGCCATTCATGACGGTCAAAAAATTTAACTACCTTTTCAGCCATTCCTCTTGAACCAAAGAATCTAATTGGTTCAATAATAAACTTTAAAATACTTTTAATCATTTCTTATCTCCCCTTTACTTCATGAATAATGATAAATACTCATTTAAAGTATTTTCATCTTTCATCTTTGTCATAACACCATTGACTGCTAGTGAAATTGTACCGGTTTCTTCTGATACAACAACTGTTAATGAATCTGTAATCTCAGATATTCCAATGGCTGCACGGTGTCTTGAACCAGTCGTTTTTTCAAATGATTCATTACTTGATAAAACAAAGTATGCCGCAGCACACACGATTTTATCTCCACGAACAATAACTGCACCATCATGTAGTGGTGTATTGGGTGTAAAAATATTAATCAGTAATTCATGTGACACTTCTGAATTTAAAGTAATTGCTCGTTGTGCATATTGATCTAAGTTATTATGTTTTTCAATCGTAATTAATCCACCAATACTTTGTTTAGATAACAATAATGCAGCTTTAATAATCTCATTTTTGGTATGATCACTACCCATAATGATTGCTCCACCCTTGGTAGTTTCTTTCCAAAGTGATTCTAGGGTTAAGCGAATATCAGGGGATCCTACAACAATCATGAAGATTAAGAAAATAACTGGTGCTTGTCCATATATTGCCTCAGACATCTTTAAGCCTAAAAGATTGGCAATATAAACAATCAACAGCATCGCTAAATAAAACATAAACATTGATAAAATACGTTTGTTATGTAGAACAAACTTCAGTATCAGTAACGTTAAGATATAAATTAAATAAAAATCAAGGAGCGTCCACCATGACAACAAAGAAACCCACTCTGGCATAAATCTACCTACTTTCATAGTAAAGTTTACTTAAATTATAACATACTATGTTATGTTTGATTGATAAATCCATACCGTATTATGATATAATTTTAACGGTATATAATCGGATGTTGGTTTCAAAGAGAAACCTAGAAACCCATATAGGAGATGTGTAAAATGGTAACTTGTTCTATCGAGCGTGCAGTAAACTTAATTGGAGAAAAATGGAAATTTTTAATCATTCGTGATCTCATTGAAGGTAAAAAGAGATTTTCTGAACTGAAAAGAAATATTGATTCTATTTCCCAAAAAGTTTTAACTCAAAATTTAAGATCCCTCGAAGAAAATGGTTTACTTACAAGAACCATTTATCCTGAGGTTCCACCCAAAGTGGAATACGAACTCACTGCACTTGGTTACGGACTAAAGCCTGTAATTGATGCACTAAAAACATGGGGAGAAACATATGCAAAAAATTGACCGTGCATTACTTGTTGCACTAAACTACACTTCTGATTTAGAACTTACAAAACAATCTATAGATGAATTAGAAGAGTTAGCATCAACATTAGACATAAAGACTGTTGATAAAATGATTCAAACTCTAGAAGCAATTGATCCAAGATACTTTATTGGAAGTGGTAAAGTTCTTGAAATAAAAAACATGATTGATATCTTAAAACTAGATATGATTATATTTGATGACACCTTATCAGCAAGTCAATTAAGAAACTTAGAAAAAGCACTAGAAATTCAAATCATAGACCGTTCATTTTTGATTCTACAAATATTTGCTAAAAGAGCTAAGACGCATCAAGCGATGCTTGAAGTGTCACTGGCACAAAAACTTTATATGTTACCAAGACTTACAGGAATGAGTAAATCATTATCCCGTCAAGGTGGTGGTTCTTTTAACGCTAAAGGGCCTGGTGAAACTAAATTAGAATTAGATAGACGTCGCTTAACCGATGAGATTTCTAACCTTAGATATGAACTTGATAAAATTAATAAAGAGCGCTTAGTTTCAAGTAAAAAAAGAATTAGTAACCGAATTCCTGTTGTCTCATTAGTAGGATATACTAATGCTGGTAAATCTTCTATCATGAACTATTTTGCTCTTAAATTCGGTACTGATAAAACAAAAGTATTTGAAGAAAACATGCTTTTTGCAACACTTGATACAAAGGCTAAACGTATTCAAAAAGACAACCATCCACCCTTTATCTTAACGGATACTGTTGGATTTATCTCTAAACTTCCACCAGAATTAATTTCTTCTTTTCAATCTACTTTATCTGATATTCAAACAGCAGATTTAATTCTTCATGTGGTTGATGGATTAAATTATTCTGATCTCCAAATTAATTTAACTAAATCCATTTTAAATCAATTAGGTGTCTCAAGTACACCTAGAGTCTTAGTCATTACCAAGAAAGATTTAAGATCATCTGCTCCAGCTGTTATTGAAGATTATATTTATATTTCTAATAAAACAGGTGAAGGTATGGACCAACTTTATCAAGCAATATCTGCACATATTTATAGTGACTCAAGAATATATGCATTGAAGATTCCATTTGATAAAGGTTCAATCTATCAAGACTTAAAAGATACTTCTACTGTCTTAGAAACTAAATACTTAGAAGATGGAATTTATGTCAGAGCTATCTTAAATCCAGTCAAACTTGCTCATTATAAAATATATTTAACTTAAACGTTTTTCACTTATGATTATCCTTGCATAATAATTTCGTGCGTGATATACTCAAATTATGTTTGAGAGTTTTGTCGTATAATTGGCTAAATATGGAAGCCAGAGTTTCTACCACACCACCGTAAATGATGTGACTACGATGAACAACTTTTCTTTTTTAAGTTGTCATGTAGATAGAAACCTTTTGTACCTTCAGCAAGTTCAAATGGTTTTTTTAATTTTTTGACTAACTTTTCAAACAAAAAGAAAAAGGAGAAATGAAATGAATTTTATTCGTAAGTTCTTCAAGTTTGAAGAACGTGGTGCTTCAATGCGCGCTGAAATTATTGGAGGTGTAGTGACTTTCTTAGCAATGTCTTACATCTTAGTTGTTAACCCTGGTATTGCATCTGGACTATGGTCAGGTCAACCTGGTATTCCTTATGGTGGTGTATTCTTCGCTACAGTTGTTGGTGCATTCTTAGCTACTATGGTTATGGCATTGCTTGCAAATCTACCTGTTGCCTTAGCACCTGGTATGGGTGTAAATGCATTCTTTATTGGTGTTATCATTGGACAATATGGTTACACTTGGCAAGAAGCTTTAGCATTAAGTTTTATTGGTGGTGTTATCTTCTTATTAATCTCATTAACACCTTTAAGAAAAACACTTATTGATGCAATCCCTAAAGATTTAAAAGCTGCAATTAGTGTTGGTATTGGATTCTTTATTGCTTTTGTTGGATTAAGATTATCCGGTGTCTTTGTTTGGAATAATCAATTATCTTTAGGTGATTTAACAAATCCATCTGTACTATTAGGATTATTCAGTGTGCTTGTGATCTTTGCTGTTCATTCACTGAAACATGGTATTTCTAAGTTTTCATTTATTATTTCCATTATCTTAACAGCAGTTGTTGGTTTAGTTTTAGGTGGCTTAGGTATTGCTGGAATGCCTTCACTTGGAAACTTTAATTACGATGCATTTGCTGATATTCCTAATGTTGCTTTTGTTGGGGTATTTGATGGATTTAAAACTGTCTTTGGACAACCGATCTTTACTACTTTATTCTTAGTATTTGCATTATTATTTGTTGATATTTTTGATACAGCTGGTACATTAGTTGCTGTTGGTAAAGGTGCTAAACTAGAGGATAAGGATGGTAATATCCCTAACTTAGATAAAGCATTATTTGCTGATGCTGTTGGTACTTTAGTATCTTCATCATTAGGTACACCTGAAATTACTTCCTATGTAGAATCAACTACTGGCGTTGAAGCTGGAGCTAAAACTGGTTTCTCATCTGTGGTTGTTGCATTATTATTCTTAGTATCACTTGCTTTATTCCCTGTATTTAATATCTTTGCTCACTCTTCTGTAACATTAGGTGCACTTGTATTAGTTGGGGTTTTAATGGCTCAACAATTAAAAGAAATTGATTGGTCTGATATGACTGCTGCAATCACTTCTTTTGTAACAATTGTTGCTATGTTATTTACTTCAAGTATTGCTGATGGTATTGCATTTGGATTTATTACTTACTCTATTATTAAACTAGTTCGTGGTGAATTTAAAGATGTACATCCAATCGTATTTGGATCTTCAATTCTATTCATCGTTTACTTTGCTTTAACAGCTAATTTACTTTAAGAGCAAATTATCTTTAACAGCTAATTTACTTCAATAATAAATTATCTTTAACAGCTAATTTACTTCAATAATAAATTATCTTAATCATTGATAACATAAATATTAAAAGGGTATCAGTTTAAATGACTGACACCCTTTTTTGTTTATTTAACTTATTCTATTGTAGGTAATGCATTCAGTAGTAGGTTTAATAAAATACCACCGATTGCTGCAACCCCTAAACCTGGTAAGACAAACTCAGCTGTAATATTTATTGATGAAACACCTAAACCAACAATACCAATAAATGCCATAACCGCGATAATTTTCGGATTAAAGATATCCACTTTCTTATCAATCATTAATGCTATCCCTTGAACTGCAATTGCACCAAATAGATATAATGATACGCCTTGTACAACTGGATTGGTTAGTATTAAACTTAGATTACCGATATTTAGCACTTCAAGTAAGATACCAACAACGATGGCTAACACACCAGTAATTAAAAACACATACGATGAAAAGTTTTTAGTTACTGCTGATGCACTAACGTTTTCACCGTAATTTGTTCCTGCAGGTCCACCTAACATAACTGCAACAATATCACCAACACCATCACCAACTAAATTTAAGTCCAACATGTTTCTAATCATATAATCTTTTCCACCTTTTTCCTTGGATAGATTATTAACATAAAGATCAATTTGATTCACATGGGCTGCTGATTCCGGAATGGTTGCGAATGCAATTGGGAAGATTGCAATAACTGCAATACCAATTAAATTAGGTGCATTAAATGCTGCTGGAATGGTAATCCATGGCATAACATCTAATAACCCAACAGTTTGTGTACTCGCTATACCATCAAAATATGAGCCAAAGTTACTAAAACTCCAAGTACTTCCTTGAGAAGGTACCCAAATGAGATATGAAAGTATAAC
>DHEJ01000020.1:8369-22234 GCA_002399815.1 Acholeplasmataceae bacterium UBA4853 | reverse complement strand
TTACCAAAATACTTAATTAAAAGGCCCGCCCCAATTGACATTAATCCCGATATAACGGAAGCAATTAGAACAGACCCTAAAACTGAAGCAGATGATTGAGAATTAGAAACACCATAGGTAACAACAATAGCTACCGCACCGATGTAAGAAAATGAAGAACCATAATATAAAGGGATCTTAAACCCTGTAATCAATAGAAAACTAATTGTTGCAACCCCACTTGCAAGAATTGCAGCCGGTATTGAGTATAATTCCATACCGAACCCATTCATTATAATTGCTGCAAGTACTGTTGCCGGCAACATAACTAGAAATTGTTGTAAAGCAAATACGATTGCTTTACCTAAACTTGGTTTTTCATCAGGTAAGTACCCAACGATTGTTTCTTTTTGCATATGTATTTCTCCTCCTTTTTAATGTAATTTTCCTAAAAAAAAAGACACAGTTCGTGTCCTAATTAAAAGGTGTGTTTCCATTTGAGACCGTAAAGTGTTTTTCTTTAGGACTTACATTTCACTAAAGTATAACAAAATAGAATTCTTAATGCAAGTAATTTAGTAAAAAATTATTTTGCTAAAATATTTAATCAAAAATCCTTACGATTCAATACCTTCATGTTCTAAACTATTTAACATATCAAAGTATTCATTGACATGTTCAAGATATAAATCCTTAGACTCTATTTTAGATAGCTTTAAACGTATTTCTGATGCTTTGGGTAATCCTTTTAAATACCATGGTCCATGAGAACGCATTTCTAAACATGCAACACGTTCACCACGTAATCTTGCAAGTTCATTAAAATGTCTAATCATTAAAACTCTAATTTCTTCATATGTTCTTTTGGGAGCTACTGTATGATTTAAGTATGCATTAATTTCTCTAAAAATCCAAGGATTTCCAAGTGCGCCACGTCCAATCATGACTGCATCACATCCAGTATAATCTAACATGTGTTTAGCAGAAGGACCATCAATAATATTACCATTACCAATAACAGGAATTTTAACTGCTTGTTTAACTGCTTTTATCACATCTAAGTCTGGTTCTCCAGAATATCCTTGAGCACGTGTTCTAGCATGTACTGTAATTGCAGATGCACCAGCTTTTTCAATCATTAAAGCAACCTCAACAGCATTTACAGTTTCACTATCCCAACCACTTCTAATCTTTACGGTGACTGGCTTTGATACTTTTTCTTTAATTGCTTTAACAATATCATATATTTTTTGAGGATCCTTCATAAGTGATGCCCCTGCTTGTGCACTAATTGCTACTTTAGGTACTGGGCATCCCATATTAATATCAATAAAATCACAGTTCGAATTTTTATCAATAAACATGGCAGCTTCTACCATTGTATTTAAGTCACTACCAAATATTTGTTGTGCTGCCGGTTTTTCTTCAACTGTCATATAAAGTAATTCTAATGTTTTAGGATTTTGAAAAAAGACTGCCTTATCAGATACCATTTCAGCAAACACAATACCTGCACCATATTCTCTTGCCATTAATCTAAACGGTGAATTTGATACACCTGCCATTGGCGCTAAAATTACCTTGTTTGTTACTTCATAATTACCTATTTTAAAACTCATATATATCACCTGACAGTTATTTTATCATAAATTTAAGTTATAATATGATTTGAGGTATTTTATGAAAGATTACACATTAATTGCATTAGCATATCAAGGTGAGGCAAGAATTTATGTCTCATTATCAACAAAACTGGTTGAAAAATCACGTAAACTTCATAAAACATTACCCACTGCATCGGCTGCAATGGGACGCTTTTTAACTGCATCAGCGATGATGTCTTTAATGTATAAGGATAATGAACGTCTCACCTTAAAAATAGAAGGTGACGGCCCGATTGGTCAAATGAGTGTCCTTGCTAAAAAAGGTATTGTTAAATCCACCATCAAGAATCCTAATGTTTATTTAGTTTATACCGATGGTCCTAAAAAAGGTAAACTCAATGTTGGAGCTGCTGTAGGTAATGGGTTTTTATATGTAACTAAAGACTGGAATGGTCATTTCTTTACTTCATCAGCACCACTTCAAACTGGAGAAATTGCTGATGACTTTACATATTATTATACTGCCAGTGAACAAACCCCTTCTGCGGTTGGCTTAGGTGTACTGGTTCATAATGGGTCAAAAGTCGTACAAGCTGGTGGCTTTATTATTCAATTATTACCACATGCTAGTGAACAAACTATTCAAAGTTTAGAGTCTGTCATCAGTAAAACACCATCCATTACCGAACTACTTAAGAATAATCAAACTCCTTATGAAATCTTATCGATGCTTGCAAATCATACCGAACAGATTTTAGAAACACATGATATTAAGTATGTATGTGGCTGTCGTAAATCAACTTATAAGAAATCTTTATCTGCTTTAAACATTGAAATCTTAACCGAGATTCTACATGAGGATAAACAAGCAGAAATTATTTGTCCATACTGTAATAAAACGTATTTATTTACAGAACAAGAACTACAAGAAATCATTACTAAGAAAAGATAATATCAAAAAAACGAGATCTTCTAAACATATGAAGGATCTCGTTTTTTATAAATTTATTCAGTTACAATATTAATACTACCAGAACCTGTTTGACACTCCACTAAGATACCACTACCTGCATGATATGGATTTGAAACAACGTTTTGGTTTAATTTAATGAGTCCGGAACCAACACTTAATCTAAATTCATACGTACTAACAATATCTTCTAGTGATACTGATATACTTCCGCTAGCTGTTTTAAGATTAAAACCACTACCTGTTGTTTTAGATACATTAATCATGCCACTCATTGCTTCAATATCAACATGACCAGTAATATGACTATTTGTTAGAGTAATTAAACCACTTTTTCCAATAACATCTAATGTAGTAAGTACTTCACTATCAGAAATGGTAATCATACCTGAATAGACTGATACATCTAAGGTATTGAATGTTCCTTTAAGGTTAATACTACCGGATAATGCTTCAACAAAGGTATCTTTAAATTGACCATCCATTAAAATATATCCACTCATTGTTTGAGTTTCAACATCTATTAAGTAGTCATTAGGTAAGGTAATATAAAGTGTAATGACCTCACTTGATGGCCAACCAAAACTAAACCAATTAAAGAATCCTTCTTCTCTACCAATACTTACATTTAATGTATCCCCAACTAAATCAAAACTTGCTGTTTCACTGTCTTTAAGATAGTATGTAGCTGTTGCATAACTTACATCACCGTGTCTAATCTCAACATTACGACTTTCAGTATTTACGACTAATTTTTCAAAATGTGCTGTTGCATCAAATGACTTTGCTTCATAATCACTTGTATCTGTAAGAAGTGATTTCACAGTATCATAACTACCACCTAAAGCAAACCCTGAGACAATTAAAACAAGACCTAAAATTAAACTGATCACTGTAATTCTAATAAGAATTTTCATGCTTTTTACCTCCACTAACAAGTTTTGCTATAAATCCAACTGAATACTTAACGATATACCATAAACCCTTTGTAAGTAGCGTTAGAAGTAAAACTGCAATTGAGATTGCCGTTAATATAAACCCTACAACAATTAGTGAACTTCCTAAATCTGAATTCATTAATGTCAGTTGAATGATTAAAGATAAGATTGCTACAACACCTGAAACAACCACTGCAAAACATGCAACCACTAAAGCAAATATGACAACAATAAAGACTACATATAAAATACCTACTGGGATTAAAACAGGAATTGAAAATAAGAATAAAATCAAGTTCCAAACATTTTTACTGACTGCACTTTTATCCTCATCACTTCTTCTTTGAAGTGCTTGTGGAAAACTATTACGTGCAATGACTTTAACATCATAACCACTTAATATGTGATCTAATTGTTCACCCGCATCAATACGGTCATTAATAATTTCTTCATAATATGATACAATCTCATCTATTTCAGATTGATAGAGATTTCTTTTATTTAATTCATTTCTTAAATCTGATAGAAATTTATTCATCTTTTAACCCTCATCCCATTATAATTTCATAAATCTTTTTTATTTCTTCCCACTCAGCTAAATAGTTATCAATATAACGTTTACCATGAGCAGTTATTTTATAGTACTTTCTATTTCTACCCTGATAGAGTTCATTAAACGTCATTAAGCTGTTTTCCTTTTCAAGACGTCTTAAAATGGGGTATAAAGTAGATTCACTAATCGCATGATACTGACTTAAATCTGAAACAAGTTTATAACCATAGGACGGACCCTTCGTTAGAATCGCTAAAACAAATAATTCTATCACGTGCTTTTTTAGTTCAACGGCCATACGACACCTCTTTTCTACGTTGATATTATACATCGCATAGTATTACGTGTCAAGTAATATTATAAACATTTAATCATAAAAAAATAACCGATATCTCGGTTAATTTGAATAAATATTTTATATTTATACTTGTTATCTTCTTTATTTAACTGATCTTTGTTTCAGTTTAAAGACAGTATATAGATTAATCACAGTTACAATCAACGTATAGGTAATAATAAAACTATATAGTCTAACAATGATATAAATGTCATCTCTAAATAATAAATGTGCAAATAAATTAAGTATGATCATTAAAATAAATAGTTTAACTTGAATTGAAAACTTATACATGTTAGTTTTAACTGACTTTAAAGAGTCATTAATAAGAACATAACTTATAGCGTTCATATTGAGTAAAAATACTAAAAATATCAATCCTGATAAAGAAATCTTATTGGATAATAAGACATAAAACTCTGATTCATCTAATATATCCTTATAAGTACCAATATCAATTAAATGCAACAAATCATATGAAACATAATATACGATAACTAAACAAGAAATACATAACATGATGATTATAAGTTTTCTTAGCATGAAAGAGACTCCTAAGTTTATTTTTTAAAGGTTTTTAATTAAACTACTGGATCAATTTGATATTTTTTTAATGTTTCTATAACTTTTTTAAGCGGTAATCCCATAATAGTATGAAAATCTCCTTGATAACCTAAAATGAATTTAGCTCCACCACCTTGGATAGCATATGCACCAGCTTTATCCATTGGTTCGTTAGTTAATATATAACTTTCAATATCTAGATCACTGATTTTATTAAATTCCACACTTGCAACATCAACGAATACTTCAGTAACATCATTGATGATAATACTTACTGCCGTATAGACTTGATGGAGATTATTACTTAATTTTTTTAACATAGATTTTGCATCATTATGATCAAGTGGTTTCCCTAATACTTCATTATCTAATACAACGATTGTATCCGCAGTTAATATAACATCTCCTGGATACATTTGTTTTAAAGATTCTGCTTTTTTTAAAGCAAGCGTTGATACATAATCAACCGGATTTCCTTGATAAGCAATACTGCTTTCATCAAATACCGGTGATACTACTTTAAATTTAAACCCAGCACTTTCTAATAATTCTTTTCTTCTAGGTGATGTTGAACCCAATATTAACATGTTTTGTCTCCTCATACATGATATAATTAACTTAGTTTATAAAAATAGGTGAAACATGTCTATAAAAATTAATTTATCGAAATTAAATACCTATATTCTAGCTGTTTCTGGTGGACTTGATTCCATGGTTCTTTTAGACTATTTAATAAAAAACGGATATAAACTTGTTGTGGTTAACTTCAATCATCAAAAGCGTAGTGAAGCCCACTTGGAACATTTATCCATTGAAAAGATATGTGAATTGCACTTTATCCCTTATCATTATATCAAATTAAAAATCAAAACGGGCAATTTTCAAGAAGAAGCTAGAAACCTCAGATATGAAAACTTAGAGATGGTTGCAGATCTGTATCATACACCTTATATTATGACAGCACATCACCAAGATGATTTAGTAGAAACGATTATTATGAAACTCATTAGAGGATCAAATCTATTAGGTTATTCAGGCATGCAAAAGGAAACAAAAATCGGTAACTATGTTTATTTAAAACCGTTACTTGATTATAGTAAAGAGGACTTAAAAGATTATGCAGTAAACAATCAAGTAACCTTTATGGAAGATGCAAGTAACTTAACTGACGATTACTTAAGAAATCGAATCAGACATCACGTAGTTCCACTACTTAAAGATGAAAATGATGTCTTAACGCATTTCAGCAATTTTAGTAATCAAGTTTATCAAGCATCAAGTTATATTAGAGAACTTTCAAAACAACAATTTGATGAGACCTTAACCATCCATCTTGAATCCTTTAAAACGCTTCATGTTGCACTTCAAACAGATATGATTTCTTACTTACTTGAAACCTACAATATTAATCGATCCTATGAAAAAATCACATCTATTTTAAAACAACTTTTATCTAATAAACCAAATATTCAGATTAAATTATCTCAAGATTATCGTTTGGTTAAAGCCTATTTGAAAGCAAATATCATATTTCATGATGTTGATCAAATTAAAAAAGAATTACCTGCTCTCACGATTTCCCACAATAAGGTAGACCTTCATAAGTATTCTATTGAATTATGTTATAATAAACTAGATTTTCCTATACAAATTAGGAGAAGATTACCTGGTGATTTATTAATGTTTCCATTTGGTAGAAAAAAGTTAGGTCGTTATTTAATTGATAAGAAGATTCCAACATCAAAAAGAGATGATCTAATCGTAATTGTTGATCAAAATAATACCATCTTGTGGATTCCAAATTTATACATTAATCAAACATTAGGAAAAGACAATACAATCTATTTATCACTTAAGGAGTCATACACATGATGCACCAAGATATTGAAGAAATTTTAGTTTCTGAAGCAGAAATCTCTGAGATTTGTATCACATTAGGTAAACAAATAGCTATAGATTATCAGGATAAAAAACCATTACTCGTTGGATTATTAAATGGTTGTGTCCCTTTTATGTCTCATTTAGTCAAACGTATTGAAATCCCACTTGAAATGCAATTCATGGCAGTATCAAGTTATCATGGTGGTATTAAATCATCAGGGGATGTCAAGATTAAATATGACTTAGAGCATTCCGTTTCTGGTCGTGATGTCTTAATTGTTGAAGATATCGTTGATACCGGAGCAACCCTTAAAACAATTACTGAATTGTTTAAGCACCGTGGTGCTAAATCAATTAAGGTTGTTACATTATTAGATAAGCCATCAGGCAGAAAAGTTGAATTCATTCCAGATTATATTGGAAAAACAATCCCTAAAAAGTTTGTTGTTGGATTCGGACTTGATTATAATGAATTTTATAGAAATTTACCTTACGTTGGGGTACTTAAACCTAGCGTATATTCAAAATAGGAAGGACTAATATATGAATAAACAACAAAATCCAAAAAGATCTCCGATTCGTCCAGACTTTTTAGTGATCGTAATTATTATTTTATTAGCAGTAGGACTATACTTCTTCTTCACTCAAATGATGCAACCTGCTGTTAAAGATTTAGATGAACCACAATTAATTGAAGCAATCACAGACGGACATGTTGCAGCTTTAAGAGCTGAATATGTTGGTGGTGATAATTATAATCTATGGCAAATCACTGGTACGTATACTCAAGGCAATGCACCTGAAGGTGTTGGTAGCTTTAAAATCTTACTTTATGGTGATCGTTTAGATAATTTATATGATGTAGTAAATAACTATAATGCAGCAAACCCTGCAACTCCAGTTGTTTTATCATTTACACCGCATGTATCTGTTAATTTCTGGGATATTATTTCAACTATATTATTAATTGCTGCACCAATTGTTTTAGTTATTATTATGTTTAGAAGTATGAGCTCACAAAATAACCGTGCTCAAGATTTTACTAAAAATAGAGCGCGTTTATCTAGAAGTAAACAAATCAAGTTTGAAGATGTTGCTGGTGCTGATGAAGAAAAACAAGAAATGTCTGAATTAATTGATTTTCTTAAAAATCCAAGAAAATATGTCGATATGGGAGCAAGAATCCCTAAAGGTGTACTTCTTGTTGGTCAACCAGGTACTGGTAAAACCTTATTAGCTAAAGCAGTTGCTGGTGAAGCTGATGTTCCATTCTTCTCAATATCTGGTTCTGACTTTGTTGAACTTTATGTTGGGGTAGGGGCAAGCCGTGTTAGAGATTTATTTAGAGTTGCTAAAGAAAATGCACCATGTATTATCTTTATTGATGAAATCGATGCTGTTGGACGTCAACGTGGTGCCGGTTTAGGTGGCGGTAATGATGAACGTGAACAAACATTAAACCAATTATTAGTTGAAATGGATGGATTTGGTGCTAATTTAGGTATTATTATGATTGCTGCAACAAATAGACCAGACGTCTTAGACCCTGCATTACTTAGACCAGGTAGATTTGACCGTCAAATCACTATGCAAGTTCCAGATCAAAAATCTCGTGAAGCAATCTTAAAAGTACATGCTCGTAATAAAAAATTAGACCCAAGTATCAAATTTAGTGAAGTTGCATTAAGAATCCCAGGATTTACTGGTGCTGATATTGAAAACTTATTAAATGAAGCAGCCTTATTAGCAGCAAGAGAAAATAGAAGTGTTATTTCTATGATTGATATTGATGAAGCAGCTGACCGTGTCACTATGGGACCTGCTAAAAAATCAAGAAAATATTCTCCTAAAGAAAAAGAAATGGTTGCGTACCATGAAGCAGGACATGCTGTTATTGGTCTTAAAGTAAGACTTGCTTCTGTTGTTCAAAAAGTTACGATTGTTCCTCGTGGTAGAGCTGGTGGTTATGCATTATATACACCAGTTGAAGAAAAGTTCAATAATTCTAGAAGCGAATTAATTGCCTTTATCACTTCTGCTTTAGGTGGTCGTGTTGCTGAAGAAATTATGTTTGATGATGTTACAACCGGTGCTTATGATGACTTTAAACGAGCAACTCAAATTGCTCGTAGTATGGTTACAGAATATGGTATGTCTGAATTAGGACCAATCCAATATGAAACCGATAATGGAAATGTGTTCTTAGGTAGAGATTACTTAAAAGAAAAGAACTTCTCTGATACAGTCGCTTTAGAAATTGATAAAGCAGTACGTACAATCATTACTGAATGTTATGAAAATGCGAAGAAAGTAATTACTGAAAATAAGGAATTGCTTGATAATATTGCTAAATACTTAATCTTAATTGAAACATTAACTAAAACAGATATTGAAGAAATTACTGCTACTGGCAAACTTGCTTGGTGGGATAACCGTGAGGAACCAACTGCAGCAAAGGATGATTCCATTGCGAATTGATAAATATTTAAAAGTTTCAAGAATTATTAAAAGGCGTACTGTAGCAAAAGATGTTGCTGATGCACATCGAATCTTCATTAATGGTGTTCTAGCTAAACCCGGTAAAGATGTTAAACTTGATGATGTTGTTGAACTTCACTTAGGTCAAAAAATCATCAGAATAAAAATTACATCCTTAACACCACTAAAAGATCAGGACATGTATCAATTGATATCAGAAGAAAAACGATCGATATGATCGTTTTTTAATGGGTTTTATTATATAATACTTAAGAAAGCATAAGGAGGAAATCATATGTTTCCGGAAGATTTAAATGAACAACAAAAAATTAGATTAAAGAAGGTTCAAGACTTAAGAGATTTAGGTATTGACCCATTTGGAAGTAGATTCGAACGTAGTCATAATGCTTTACAAATACATACGTTATTTGGTAATCATGACCATGATCAATTAGAATCTTTAAAACAAAGTGTTACTGTTGCTGGACGTATTGTTTTAAAACGTGAACAAGGTAAAGCTGGTTTTATTCAACTTCAAGACAGAGACGCAAGAATCCAAGTATATATTCGATTAGATCATGTTGGTGAGTTTTCATTTAACTTATTTAAACATTCTGATTTAGGGGATATTGTTGGTATAAAAGGTGTCTTATTTAGAACTAAGACAAATGAATTAACCATTAAAGCAGATGAATTTATCCACTTAACAAAAGCAATTACACCACTACCTGATAAATTCCACGGTTTACAAGATAAAGAAGAATCCAGACGTCGTCGTTATGTTGATTTAATTGTGAATGAAGATGCTAGAAGAGTTGCTAAACTACGTTCTAAGATTATTCGTGCATTCCAACATTATTTTGATAGTAATGATTTTATGGAAGTTGAAACACCAGTATTACATGCTATTTTAGGTGGTGCTGCTGCTAGACCGTTTGTGACACATCATAATGCACTTGATATGGATTTTTACTTAAGAATTGCTACTGAATTGCCTTTAAAAAGATTAATCGTTGGTGGTTTAGAACGTGTTTATGAAATCGGACGTCTCTTTAGAAATGAAGGGATTGATGCAAAACATAATCCTGAATTTACTACGGTTGAAGCTTATATGGCTTATGGTGATGTCACTGATATGATGAACCTTGTTGAAGGTTGTATGTCATTTGTTGCGTCTGAAGTACTTGGTACTTATGATGTACCATTTGGTGATGAAATCATTCACTTAAAAGACTTTAAACGTGCCCATATGGTTGATTTAATTAAAAATATTACTGGTGTAGACTTCTTTAATCACTATACTTTAGAAGAGGCTACTGCACTTGCTAAAGCTCATAATGTGGGTGTAGAGAAACACTTTACAGTGGGTCATATTATTGAAAACTTCTTCGCTGAAAAAGTTGAAAAAACACTTGTTCAACCAACTATTGTATTTGGTCATCCAGTAGAAATTTCACCACTTGCAAAAGCAAACAGTAAAGACCCAAGATTTACCGATCGTTTTGAATTATTCATTATGGGTTCAGAATATTGTAATGCATTTACAGAACTTAATGATCCAATCGATCAAAAAATGCGCTTTGAAGCACAATTACTTCAAAAATCTAAAGGTGATTTAGAAGCTAACGAAATGGATACAGACTTTGTTGAAGCACTTGAATATGGTATGCCGCCTACTGGTGGTATCGGTATTGGTATTGACCGTTTTGTTATGCTATTAACAAATACACCAAACATAAGAGACGTTATCTTATTTCCACATGCTAGACAAAAAAATATAAAGTAGGCATTAAAGTATGAAAAAAATATATTTGTTAATATCATTGATACTCATCGTTTTACTAGGTGCTTGTAATGTTGATCAAAACCCTCAAACTGATGATGATCTATATGATTTAACTTTTATAGTTGATAATGCGGTATATCACACGTATAAAGTAAACATAGGAGATACGATTATATTTCCTTCAGACCCCATTAAAACGGGTTATAGTTTTGATGGTTGGTATGTGAATGATACAAAGTTTACTGCCACAATCGTATTTTATAGTGCACTAACTTTAACTGCTAGGTTCGTTGAAACTCCAGAAGTTATTACCTATACCGTATCATTTTATGATGCTACAACACTCATTCAAACTGTCTTAATTGAACAAAATAAACCACTAACTGGTAAATATCCTTCAACCAATAAAGAAGGCTTTACATTTAAGGGTTGGTATTTAGATGCCTTACTCACTATACCTCATTCTCCAATTTCACCTGTTATAAGTGATTTAAACTTATATGGTAAATGGGAAGCTTCTGTAACACCTGATATTTCATTTACTGGATATTATCAAACCTTAAATGATCAATCTGGTGATGATTTATATCAAGCACTTGAGACACTACTTCAAACAAGAAGCCTAACCTCATATGGTGAAGTTAGATATTTACTTGAAGAAAGTGATTTAGCAATTGGTTCAACAAATAGACTTTGGTTAATCTATGATGGTGCTTTAGTCTTAAATACATGGGATGGTGGGGTTAGCTTTGACCGAGAACATGTTTGGCCGGTATCCTTACTTGGTGTTCCAAGACCTGATAATTCAACTAAGAATATCTCTAGTGATTCACATAACTTAAGGGCATCCACTCCAAGTGTTAATGGCGCTAGAGGTAATAAAGTGTTTGCAGAAGGTAGTGGCACTCATAAAGCGGTATCTGGTGGATATTATCCAGGAGACCAGCATAAAGGTGATGTTGCGCGTATCATATTATATATGCACATTGCCTGGGATATTGAGATTAATGTGGGTAACTTTGAAATGTTTTTAAGATGGCACGAAGAAGATCCGGTTGATCAATTTGAAATCAACAGAAACAATGTCATCTACAGTTATCAAAATAATCGTAATGTGTTTATTGACCATCCAAGTATCACTGAGTATTTATGGCCACAAACAAACTTAACTACACAACTTGAATTCAATTATCACCACTTAACATTTCTATCTATATAAATATAATAACCAAGTGCATGCACTTGGTTATTTTTTATTTAATCTCTATGTAGCCTCTAAACCCTCTACTTTGATAGTAGGATTGTGCACCATTATGAAATATAAAGACACGCTCATAACGCTTTTCACCGTTTAAGGCACCACCAAGTGCTCTTAAGCTTAATGGTGTTTTAATCCAGGATGAGGTCTTTAAATCAAATGAGCCAAAACTATGTAGCTTCAAATACATCGCTTCATCTAACATATGTATCCCCATATCATCTGCCATTTGTTCACAACTACTAATAGGTTTATGTTCTTTTCTTTCTTTTAATGCAATTTCATCATAACATAAACTACGACGTCCACTTGGACTTTCTATACTGCAATCAACAAACATAAGCTTATTAGGCGCTAAGGATAACACATCCGGTTCACCACCTGTTTGTTCCATTTGATTTACAGCTTCATATAATTTTTTATTTTCTTTTAGCTTGATTTCAATGGTTTCCCATTTCAAATCTTGATGTCTTTCCATATGACTTAAAAATCTTGTTTTTAGTGTTTCAATGAGTTTATCCATAAAAAACCTCCTAATTTACCTACATTATATACTAAAAAAATAAGTCTTACCTTTGTAAGACTTACATTTATAGTGTTTCAATAGCAATCCCTAATCTTGAATGCTTACAATAAATGATCAGATACGATTCATTATGTATAACATCTGTAACAATTAAAGGTTCTTCTTCTTTAGTTTCTAGATTTATAAATATTTGACCTGTATAAGATATTTGTTTGGGATTTTTAGGATCCACACTTTGACGACTATACTTAATAAACTTAGCTTTAATCTTTATATAAATATCCTTTTTTAATCCATTTAAATCCAGTACTGTTCCACCAACAATATACATGCTAAAGATAAATAGTAAACTAGAAAATCCAATAATCACCCAATCAAATATGACAAGTGATTGATCATTAGCTGCATTTAATAAATCCCAAATCGTAAATCCTAAGACCACTAAGGATGCTAATCCAACCATCAATGAATATCTAATTCTTGACTTTAATTTTAACTTTAATAATTCTAATTTAACCATTAACTTTAACCCATCTTTCTTCTTTGTTTGATAAGTAGATTGCATCTACCAACTTCATTGAATGTAATCCAACCTTAAAGTCAGCATAATCATACTTAAAACCTGAGTGCTTAATTTTGTAGTAAACTTGTCTAAAGCACTCTGTAAAACTATCAACAAAACTATTCACTTCAAATAATTGTCCTGTTTTTAAAGTATCTATATGATGTCTTTTAATCTTAATATTTTCTTGTTGTTGGTAACCGATTGTTGCCTCATGTATCGAAGTACCTTCATTGATTATAGAAGCTTTTGTTCCTGAAATTAAGTATGATACTTCATTTTTCTTGCCAGCAACTGATTGACTAATCAAACAGGTTCCAATTGCACCATGATCTGTTTTAAAAATAATGACACCAACATCTTCCGTATCGATTGTAATGTGACTTCTTTCCTCATAAATTTGTTTAAATTTAGCAGATACTTCACTAA
>DHEJ01000020.1:0-8183 GCA_002399815.1 Acholeplasmataceae bacterium UBA4853 | reverse complement strand
CCGGATGCCTTACTTTGAGCACGCCAATTAAATTGATCTCTTGGAATCATCCAATCCTGAAGGTATGATCCACTAATTGAAACAATATCGCCAACTTCTTTTAAAGTGTCTTTAACAAGTGAATTTATTGGATAAAAACGGTTATGGAAGTGAACCTCATTAACCACTTGATAGTTTTCTGCAAGTTCATTTAAATGCTCTGCTTCTTCGTGTGTTAATGTCATCGGTTTTTCTAAAACCACATGAACTCCATGCTTAATAGCAAATGCTGCCATTGGGTAATGTTGATCATTTGTTGTACATATATGAACAACATCTAAGGATTCATTTAAAATCATTTCCTCATAATCTGTATAGTATGTTTTTACGTTGAGTGCTTTAGCGCGTTGTTCCATATCACTTTTAGAACATATAGAAACAACTTCAATATGATCAAGTTTTCTTAATGCTTCAATATGAAATTTTCCAATATTTCCGATACCAATAATTCCAACTCTATATATTTTCATAGTTTTATTATACCCCATCCATATCTTATTTATATCATAATACCTTTGTGAACTCCACCTATTTAGATATAAAAAAGGAATGATTTTCATCATTCCTATATAATGCCTAATTCATCTGCAATTTCTAAGAAAATACTGTCGATTGGATAAAATTCAAGATTCATCTTTTTAAACATCTTTAATGATTCTACATCCAATTTTTCATACATACTATCTTCGATTTCTTGTTTGTTAGTAAGTTTTTGGATAAGATCAGCCTCAAAATCGAGTAAAAACTGCATACTTGTTTGATCATAATTCTCAATGTTTAAAAGCTCATTTTGAAAATCGATGGTATTCAAAAGTAAATTAACTTTCTTAGCATCTAAATTAAGTAAAAAGTAATCATTATGATAAAACTCAGATAAGATTCTTTTGATTTCCTCAATTTGATCAAACACATAATAAAACCCAAATGTGAAATTGTCATAATCATCTTCACTAAACTCTGGATCATCAATGAGTTTATCATATAAATGATCAATCACATTTAGAACATTTTCAAATCTTAAGATTAATAAAGAATCCATTTGTTTTAAATTGTTAATCAATTCACTATGTTCTAACTTCCACCCAGCATATTCATGAAAGATTAATTCATCACGCATAAAAACCTCTAACTTATTCTCTAAAAAAGAATTTATTAAGCTTTACCAACTGAACCGAACATAGTCAATTTAGCCTTAACAACAGCCTTCATTGCTTTATATCCTGGATCTAATAATTTTCTTGGGTCAAATCCTTTAGCTTCTAAATCTTTTCCTGCTTCAATATATTTACGAGTCGCATCAGCAAATGCTAATTGTAATTCAGTATTCACGTTAATTTTTGCAATTCCAAGTGAGATTGCTTGTTTAATTTGGTCTTCAGGAATACCTGTTCCACCGTGTAATACTAAAGGTACATTATTAGTAACTTCATTCACTGTCTTTAAGACATCAAATCTTAATCCTGGCCAGTTT
Source organism: Acholeplasmataceae bacterium UBA4853 (assembly GCA_002399815.1). Classification (GTDB taxonomy): domain Bacteria; phylum Bacillota_I; class Bacilli_A; order Acholeplasmatales; family Acholeplasmataceae; genus Acholeplasma. Next base: position 6,673 of record DHEJ01000020.1, on the reverse strand, counting down.
GCAGGATATTTACCATGGATATTACCAATACCAGCAGCAAATAAATCTACGCCTGTAGCAGCAATAATACGGCATTCTTCTGGATCTGCAACTTCACCTAATCCGATAACTCCGTCTTCTTCTCCACCAATAGAACCAACTTCAGCTTCTACAGAAACTCCAACTGCATGAGCAACTGCAACCACTTCTTTAGTCTTTTGTAGGTTTTCAGCAAATGGATAGTGTGAACCATCAAACATTACCGATGTGAATCCAGCGCGGATTGCGCGGAATGCACCTTCATAAGTACCGTGATCTAAATGAACTGCAACCGGTACAGAGATTTTCATAACTCTGTCTAATGTTGAAACCATTGCCATGACGTTTTCATAACCGCCCATATATTTAGCTGCACCTTCAGATACACCTAAGATAACTGGGGATTTTAATTCTTCAACAGTTGTTAAAACTGCTTTAATCCATTCTAAGTTATTGATATTGATTTGAGCAACACCATAACCTTCGGCTTTAGCCTTTTGTAACATTTCTTTTGCGGAAACTAGCATTTTTTGAATCCTCCTTAACGTTTTAGCCACTAGATATTATATATCTAATCGTACATTATTACAAACATTTAGATAACTTCTTTCTTAATTTTGTTATTTTTAAGAGACATTTCTATAAAATCTCTAAATAACGGATGAGGACGTAAAGGTCTTGATAAAAATTCAGGATGATACTGAACTGCAACAAACCAAGGATGATCCTTAATTTCAATTGCCTCAACTAAATTTCTTTCCGGATTAATACCTGATACAACCATATTTCCATCATTGAATTGTTCTAAATATGCATTATTGAATTCATATCGGTGACGATGTCTTTCCTTAATCTTTTTAATGCCATAAGCATTATAAACTTTAGAACCTTCCTTTAAATCACAGTTATATAATCCTAAACGTAGGGTACCACCAAAGTCTGCTGGATTTTCACTTTGAATTGTAATAATTGGGTTTTTAGTCTCAGGATCAATTTCAGTAGTATTTGCATCCTTTATACCTAAAACATTACTTGCATATTCAATGGCTGCAAGTTGCATGCCATAACAAATTCCAAAGAAAGGAATCTTTTGTTCTCTTGCATATTTAATCGCTAAAATCTTACCGGTTGTTGCTCTTTGTCCAAATCCACCTGGTACTAAAATACCATCACAGCTTTTAAGTGTATCAACCACATTTTGTTCATTAATTTTTTCAGCATTTAACCACTTAATCTTAACATGTGTATTATGGAAGAATCCAGCATGCTTTAACGACTCTGAAACAGATAGATAAGCATCTTGAAGCGATACATATTTACCGACTAAACCAATTGTAATTGTTGTTTCTAAATTCTTTATTCTATAGATTAAATCTTCCCATGGTTGCATATTAGCTTCAACACTATTTTCAATATTAAAATGATTTAAAATATAGCCATCAATATTTTGTCGTTTTAAGTTTAAAATCGCCTCATAGATGACTTCAACATCTAAAGATTCAAAGACAGCTTCTTTATTCACATCACAGAATAATGCAATCTTTTCTTTAACTTGATCAATTATTTTAACTTCACTTCTTAAAATAATAATATCCGGTTGAATCCCTAAAGAACGTAGCTCTTTAACAGAGTGTTGTGTCGGTTTTGTTTTAATCTCGTTTGAAGCCTTTAAAAAAGGTACTAATGTATTATGGATATACAGTGTATTTTGATATCCAAAATCTCTTCTTGCTTGTCTAATAGCCTCTAAATAAGGTAAGCTTTCAATATCCCCAACAGTGCCACCAATCTCAGTAATAATGACATCTGCTTTAGACTTTTTAGCTGCCTCTTTTAACTTTAGCTTAATCTCATCTGTAACGTGTGGAATTACTTGAACAGTGGCGCCTAAATACTCTCCACGTCTTTCTTTATTAATAACAGATTGATAAATCTTACCGGTAGTCACTGAGGATTCTTTTGATAAATTAATATCAATAAATCTTTCATAATGTCCTAAATCAAGATCTGTTTCAGCACCATCATCGGTAACAAAAACTTCTCCATGTTGATATGGACTCATCGTTCCTGGATCGACATTAATGTAGGGATCAAACTTTTGAATAAATACTTTAAGACCTCTAGATTTTAATAATTGTCCAATTGCTGATGCTGAGATACCTTTACCTAGTGATGAGACAACACCACCCGTTACAAATATAAATTTGGTTGCCATAAAAAATCCTAACCTTTCTTTTTTTGCCCTTATAAAAATATAAGAGTCTCCCTATAATAAGGAGACTCATAAATATGGTGTGCCCTTCTTTATTGTATCAAAGTATCTATATGCTTTCAACTCTTATTTAATGAAAATACTTTCATATGGGTTTTCTAAAATAGAAATCCCATAAACTAATTTTAGGTACAAAAAAAGAGGAAAATTTCCTCTTATTTGTCGTACATATCCTCATAGTCATCCATGATTTCGTTATAATCGTCTTCATCATAGTCATCGTCTAAATCTAAATCAATATCATCGATTCCGTCATCTTCATCGGTAGATACAAGATCAAGACCCACATCAACATATGCTTTTTCTTCGATTACTTCTTCATCTAATTCTTCATCAAGTTCTTCGTCTTCTTCAGTTTCCTCAACCTCAGCCAAGTTAAACTCAGAAAAATCGATTTCTTCTTCATCAATTTCTTCAACTTCTTCTGGTTGAATGAATGCATATCCATCCTTATCCCAGAATTCTAAGTGTCCATCTTTTAATGTCCACTTATCTTCACCAACAAACACGAATCTACCTGATAAGGTAATATCCATATATAGTTGTGTCATCGCATCTACATCATTTTTATCTAAACCTTTGATTGTAGCAGCATTTTCTATTAACTCATAAATGGAGATGGGCTCTTTGTTTTCATTAAGAATATCTTCGATGATGTCTAACAAAGACATTTCATTTATTTTTTGATCAGCCATTTTACATCCTCCTAAAAACCGTCTATATTGTATATTAAACTTTCAAATAAAGCAACAACTTTTTTTAAATAAAAACGCAAACTAGTATTTTTGACGATTTTCAACAGCTTTTATGAGTGTTAATTGGTCAGCATACTTCAAATCCGCTCCTACAGGCAATCCATAACCCAATCTAGAAATTGTTAAATTGTGGGCTTGATAAAGAGATTTTATATATTGTGCGGTTAATTCACCTTCAACCGTACCGTTAGTAGCAATAATTATTTCTTTAATTTCTTTTAATCTATCTTTTAATGTTGAAAAATTCAAATCTTTTGGTTCAATACCTTTAGAAAAATCAATCAATCCATTTAAAACATGATACATCCCATGATACATCCCTGTTTTTTCAATAGAATAGACATCCTTTGAATCAGAGACAATCATTAATGTATTTAAATCTCTTTGTTGATTCTTACAAATCTCACATAACGTATCATCCGTTAAGAGCCCACATCGATCACATGTCTTAATCTTTGATTTCAACTGTAAAAGATTCTTTCCAAAAGTCTCTAAATCAATATCTTCCCAGTTGGTTAAATGAAGTGCTAATCTTTCAGCCGTCTTTTCACCTATACCAGGAAGTTTTTTTAAATCATTAATGAGATCTAAAATGATTTTGGGATACATTAGAATCCAAAACCACCCATACCGCCTGCAAATTGACCCATTGTTTCTTCTTGAGTTTTTTCAATTTGAGATAGTGCATCATTTACAGCGAGTAATACAGCATCTTGAAGCATTTCAACTTCATCAAGTAATGCCTCATCAATTTTAACATCAATAACTTGACGTGTGCCTTGCATAATCACTGAAACACCTGAAGCTTTACCAGTAAACTCTGATGATTCTAACGCTTCTTGTGCATCTTGCATTTGTTTTTGTATCTTCTTTAATTTATTTAACATATTTGGATTCATATATTATTCCTCTACTTTCACGAATTCTTTGCCGAAGTAATCCTCAGCCATATCCACTAAGGGATCTTTTTCTTCTAATAAAACTTCTTTACTTTGTGGTGTTTGATATAAATGTAAATCAATTTGTGCTAACTTAGGTTTTGTTGTACCTGAATTATATTGATTTGCATAATCATCTTTTAAGATTAACCAGTCTGGTTTAATTAAAACGGTGTAATCCTTAATTAATTCCGTTTTACTATTTAAAATCTGTAATACTTTTTCCTTGTTTTCCTTACGAAGCATCGTCTCTGCTGTAATGAGATCATCATAAACAACTAACATCTTATCATTACCTACTGCCTCTAACGATCCTTCATGCAATAGTTCAGCAACAACTTTTAAATTAGGCACATCATAATCAGCTAAAGCACTCCAATATTTTTTAAGTAAATTCTTCTTTTCCCTATCACCTTTATTTAAGATTTCTTCAATCTCTTTAACGGTAACAAGTGGTTTTAACTCTGTCTTTTGAGCTTTAGGAATATCCTTTTCAATACTACCTAATTTACTAAAATTTAATTTTTCTTTATCAAATTTATCTTCTAAACTTTTAAGTTCATACTTTAAATCTTTAATTTGAGTTTCTAAATCAACTAAGATGATACTATCATGATTAATCATTTTAATGATTGCAAGTTCTAAATACGCACGTTTTGAGGTCGTATACTTTAGTTCTTGTTGTAAGGCATTTAGTATATCTAAATATGCATAGATAAGTTGAGCAGGCATTAATTTTAATTCAGGATACTTAATATCTTTTCTAATCTTATCAAGTAATACATCTCTTAGTGCTAGGATAATATCAGAAACCATCCGTGATGCATCTTTACCATCTGCTAACACTTGATTTAAGAAATCTAAAGCCTTTTGAGGTTGTCTTTGAAATATCATTAATAATAAATCATTAATAAATCTTCTAGATAATCCACCAGATACCTTATAAACATCTTCCTCAGTAATATCACTATGACTAAAGGATACTACTTGGTCTAATAAAGATAGTGCATCTCTCATACCACCTTCGGCCGTAACCGCGATAGCACTTAATGCTTCATCTGTAATATTTAATTCTTCTTTTGAAACAATTCTTTTAAGATTTTCTTGAATATCTGTATCATCGATGTTCTTAAAATCAAAACGTTGGCATCTAGATAAGATTGTTGCTGGTACTTTATGAACTTCAGTAGTTGCAAGAATAAAGACAACATATTTTGGTGGTTCTTCTAATGTTTTTAATAATGCATTAAATGCTGCTTGAGTTAACATATGGACTTCATCGATAATATAAACTTTATACTTACCAACGGATGGTGTATATTTAACTTTATCTCTTAGATCTCTAATCTCATCAACACCATTATTTGATGCAGCATCAATTTCAATCACATCAGAGACATCACCTTTATCAATACCCATACAAACATCACATACACCACATGGTTCTTCAATAGGTGCTTTTTGACAATTTAGAGCTTTAGCTACTATTTTAGCAACCGAGGTTTTCCCAGTTCCTCTTGGACCCGAAAAAATATAAGCATGAGCAAACTTCTCATGTTTTAAAGCATTTTGAAGTGTTTGAACAATAACTTTTTGACCATAAACATCTTTAAAAAATTTTGGTCTGTAAGTTCTGTATAATGCTACATAACTCAAATGTTTTTCCCCCTTGCGCTTTTGTTAAATTATTATATCATATCTAAAGATATAAATGCTTATTTTCCTAAGCAGAATTTAGAAAATAACTCTGTTAATAAATCTCCGTATTGATGATTTCCTAAAATCTCACCTAATAAGTTCCATGCTACTGTTAAATCCATAGCATATAAGTCAACCGGCATGTCTTTATGAATTGCTGCTATAACATTTTCTAGTGCAGCCTTAGCTTCTTTTAACTTTTGAATATGTCTAACATTTGATAAATAATTAAAGTCTTTTTCTTCTAAATTATCTAACATTAATGTTTTTAAAATAACTTTTTCTAAGGCTTCTAAACCACTTTTTTCAAGTAAGGATATTTCAACAACTGTATCTATTTCTAAGTGTTTAGGTAAATCCTTTTTATTACCAATAATAATTCGATTTAAATGTTTTGTTTCCTCTAATAATTTTTTATCTTCAGGAGTTAATTTCTTAGATAAATCTAAAACCAGTAAAATAAGTTCTGCTTCTGTAATAGCTTTTTTACTACGCATGACACCAATTTGTTCAATGGAATCACTAGATTCTCTAATTCCAGCTGTATCAATGAGTTGCAAGGTAATGCCACCTAAATTTACATAAGCATCAATTGTATCTCTTGTTGTACCTTCAATATCAGATACGATTGCTCTATCTTCATCAAGTAGAGCATTTAATAAAGAAGACTTTCCAACATTTGGTCGACCTACAATGACTGTTTTAACACCTTCTCTAATATACTGAGTTTTCTTAGAGTGTAATAAGATATCATCAATTTCTAACAGTAAGTCTGTCACTCTTGGAAAAATGATTTCCTTACTCATAATCATGGCATCATCATATTCAGGATAGTCAATATTGACTTCGATCTGTGCAATTAAGGTTAATACTTTAGCCTTTAATCCTTCAATTAAACCTGAAGTCTTTTTACTTAATGCTTTATTAGCTACCTTAATAGCATTCTCATTGGTTGCATGAATAATATCCATGATTGCCTCAGCTTGAATTAA
>DHEJ01000008.1:10601-12504 GCA_002399815.1 Acholeplasmataceae bacterium UBA4853 | reverse complement strand
ATCTGCTAAGATGACACACCTGTTATTAAGTGCTGCATTCTTAAATAATGGTTTTTCAAATAAGGTTTCAGCTCTAGCATTAATTAAGTTTAACTTTTGATCAGTTTTAAAGTTTGGAGTAAACCCCCACTTTAGACTACCAATGCGATGTTTTACGCCATCAAATATAACAGAAATAATTTGAGTTCCTGGTGCAACATTATAATTAGGCACTAAAAACTCATGACCTATTTTTTGAATACCAAACTTCTCATTGACATAATCTTCTAATGCATCATAGCTAACTGTTAATGTAAACCTACCGCACATAAGCCACCTCACTAAAATGAATCTATACTTTATTATACGTTAGATTATTCATTCTTTCTTATTTAGAACTATATAAGACATAAAAATACCCTATCTATTTAAACTAAAATCATTTTATGAACCTAGTAATTTATAGATTATATAATTTATGAACTAAATAGGCATATCAATCCATTTAACTTGTTGATTGACTTATAATAAATATACATATATTTAATAAGGAGCCAATCATATGAAAAAACTATTTTTCTTAATAATACTGTCTTTAATGACATTTGTCTTAATCTCTTGTTCCCGTGATGAAACTATCCTAAGGGTAGGTATGGATTTAAAGTATCCTCCATTTGAAACACTAGATACTTCTAATAATCCAGAAGGTATCTCAGTTGATATTGCTTATGCACTTGGTGCATATTTAGGGGTAGAAGTAGAAATCGTTAATACTGATTTCGGTTCAATCATTCCATCCATTCAAAGTGGTGAAATTGATATTGCTATTGCATCAATGAGTATTACTGAAGCAAGAATGGAAGTGGTTGATTTCACAGATCCTTACTTCTTCTTTAAAATTATTACGTTAGTGAATAAAGATTTTGCAGAAGATAATAATTTAACTGAAGATTCAACTGTTGAAGACTTACTAGCTATTGAATCAGCAAGATATGTTGGTATTGCATCTCAAGTATCCTCATCCATTCCAAAAAGTTATGGTAAGGTAGTGACTGAAGCAACTGATGTCGGAACAGCAGTTGAAATAATTACTCAAGGGACACAAGATATCTTACTAATGAGTGCAAATCCAGTTGTTGATGGATATAAAGCTAATACAGATACTACCATTGTCATTTGGGATCCATTTGTTGCATCTCCAATAGGTATGGCAGTAAAGAAAGGTAATACCGAATTATTAGAAAAAGCTAATGCTTTTATTGATACATTTAATGAACCAGGTGGTTTATATGAAGTATTAAATGAAAAGTGGAATCCAATATTATTAGAAAGACTTGGAAGATTCGGTTTTAGTTTCTATATCAATGAATAAATTTCTATCCTATGTGTTAGCCATTCTGACTGTTTTACTTCTAGTCTTATTTGTCATAAACAGTCAGATTGATAACTTCTCTTTAAGTTCATTTGAACCTTATACTGGCTTAATATCAGAGTCTATTTTAAACACGATTATTGTAAGTATTGTATCTTTATTAGGTAGTCTTATCTTAGGCTTTGTTTTCTATTTATTTTCTATTTCTAAAATTAAATATTTAAATGCATTAACTGTTGTTTTTACTGAAATTATTTATGGTACACCACTACTTGTATTAGTGGTTGTCACAGCATTTTTAATTGGACCAGCATTTGGTACTTATAATAGAAATCTGATGGGTTATATTGCCTTAATCATTTATATGACCCCTTATATGAAAAATGTTTATCAAAGTGCATTTTCAAGTATTTCAAAAGAACAATACATGACCATGGATGTTTTTGGATTTACTAATTTTCAAAAGTTTAGATATATTATTATTCCTCAAGTAATAAAGATATTAATGCCACCGATGATGAATAATCTTTCAATGATAATTAAGGGTAGTGC
>DHEJ01000008.1:2001-10373 GCA_002399815.1 Acholeplasmataceae bacterium UBA4853 | reverse complement strand
TTATCTAGATATGTAGAAAGGAAGTTAGCATAATGACTATTGATATTAAAAATCTAACACATTCCTATGATGTTGAAGTATTAAAAAACTTAAGTTTAACTTTAGAAGGTTATCAATCGGTTGCAATTATTGGTATCTCAGGTTCTGGTAAATCAACATTAATACGTTTATTATCAGGACTAGAAAAACCAACTGAAGGTACAATAAAGGTTAATAACTACTTAGTTAATGATGAAGTATACCGTAAAAAAATTGGTTTTGTTTTTCAAAACCATAATTTATTTCCTCATTTATCCCTAAAAGAAAACATTACATTAGTCTTAGAAAAAACCAGAGGTTTTACTAAAACTGATGCTAATCATACAGCACTTAAATATTTATCGATGCTGCATTTAGATAATCAGCAAGATAAACGTCCCAAAAATGTATCTGGTGGTGAAGCTCAAAGAGCATCTATAGCTCGTGCATTAAGTATTAATCCTGAAATCATTTTTCTAGATGAACCAACAGCATCATTAGACCCGATATTATCCTATGAAGTATTAAGTGCTATTAGAGAGCTTAAAACCTTAGGAAAGGACTTTATTTTTGTAACGCATGTAATGAGTTTTGTTAAAGACTTTGCTGACTACGTGATTTATATGAATCAAGGTCAAATCATTGAAATGGGAACTCCAGATATGTTAGATCGTCCTAAAAGTGAAAGCTTAAAACTATTCATGGAGAAGGTGAAATAATGAATCAAGAACTTATTGGTGCACTGGTTGCTAATAGCGCTACCTTAGGTGTGCACTGGATTTATAATCCAGAATACCTAGAAGCACTATCAGAAAAAGAAAGTCTATTATTCCAAAAACAAAATAAAACACATTATGATTTAGCTAAACCATCATACTATAGTTATCCAAACGCAGAGATTGGTTCTTTTACGCTACAAGGAAACATCTTAGTATGGCTTTATAAAGGATTAAAACTAAATCCCAATATGACAGTTAATGACTATGAAGATCTACTATATAGTTATTTAAAACCAGGTGGTTTATATGAAGGATATGTTGAAAGTTATACTAAAAAAATGATTCATGAAAGATTAAGTAAAGAATTAAATCTAGCATCCCTAGATTTTATTAAAACAGATGATCATTTAGTAGGATTCATTCCCTATTTAGTCACTAGAGCATTAAACCTTCCTCATAGTAAGGCTATTGAATTAAAAGGTTTATTTAGCACACTTGATGATTATGACATATATTATCAAATGTTTGATTACATCTTCTTACATATCAATAACATGCCGATTCATAAACTCTTAAATGAGGCAATCAAACTTGCACCAAGTAAATATCAACCCAATCTAGAAGCTGCCTTAAAAGTATCTGATACTAAATCATTTATTAAGGATTATGCAGGCATTAATTGCCAAATACCACAGTCTATACCACTCATTCTTCATATGCTTAATAAAGATTTATCCTATGAAGAAACTATAGAATGGAATGCAAAAATTGGTGGTGCATCCAGTGATCGTGGGATCATTCTTGGTGCTTTACTATCCAAGAAATATGAGATTCCTAAATCATGGATTTCAAAAATCAATCTACCATTTCTACAAAAAAGTAAATAGAAGCATCCAATTTAAAGTAAATATTATAACTATTCATACGAGTAAATATTGTTAAGTCATTAAATATCAATAGAATTCCTACATAAAGAATAAAAAGCGTATTTATTTTATAGTACTTATTGTTTCCTATCAAAACAAAAAAAATAAAATCTCACATGAAATTTTACTTTTAGGTATTTAAATTATTGTATGGTAATGGTATAAGAATAATTACTTAATTTGTATTAAATCAGGAATTCCTTTGTTAATTATTGTTGTAAAAATAAACCCAGTTACAAACAAAAAAGTATCAGCATTTCCAAAAACATCAACTCCCAAAAGCTGATCAATAGCAAATATAGCGTAAACTGCAGCTATAAGTGAATACGTACAGAAAAGAACATTGAAGTTTTCTACAAGGTATTTTTTGTATGGAATCGCTTTTTTAGCCTTTATCCACTCAAAAAATGCTATTATTATTGGAAATGAAAAGTACATTATAAACCGATAGACTATCAGCCATAAATGAGCTATAAATCTATAATTATCAATATAAACATAACTATCAAAATATTCAGGTAATTTGGTAAACAGTAGTACTATAAACACAATCATAAACATGAATAATATTATGATTGACTTGCGAAAAAAATTTCTCATAACTTACCTCAAGAGAATAAATTTTTTTATAAGGCATCTAGTAAAGCTTGGATGTTTTCGAGAAATGTTCTATGGATGTTACTTATATCCAAGAAGTTTTTTCTCAACTCTTCTTTTTTATCAGTAGATAATGATTCTTTACTATCAATTATGTCTGTAATTATGTATTTGCATTTAGCTCTTTTGTCAGGTGTAAAGAATAAGATTACATGATCTTTTACGTTCTTTAGCAAGCTATCTTTGTCATATTTTTTTAGGGAAATAATTAAAGCTTTATAGATGTCTTCTATATTGATTTTTGTCGCTTGTTCAATGTCCTTTAAAAGATTATTTTTTAAACTTTCGAAATCTGTTGCTTTCATGATTTTATACCCCTTCACTTTTTATAATTTCTATATCTACTTTAAATGCTTCTACGAGGTGAATATCAATAAAACACGATGTCTTATCTGAGATTAGTTCATCAAGAAAAGCAAAGAGCTGGAGTCTCGTAATAGTGTTTTTGACATATGCTCTGCCCAAAACACCCAAAATTCCTGTAAATTTGACACCAAGTCTCTCACACGCTTTTCTTACTGGTTTATCGTTGCTATTACAATAATAAGAGTTTTCCTTTGCAATTGATATTGCAACACGATCATATCTAGATAATCTTTTATAGTCTATATCATTTACCAATGTTGCATATGTTTCCAAACCGATCACAGTATTTAAATTACCAAGTTGAAAATCATAATTGCTGAGCAAATCTTTTATTTCTAAAGTGATTTCATCATCATATATTACTTTTGGGATTGTAACAGATTCAAATGCAGAAAATAGTAGATTCATGCAACCAAGTTCGAATAAATCGACTAAGATATTGTTATCAACTACAACAGATATATTACTTAAGTGGTAAATATCGCTCATCAATATTTCTCCACTCTTTAAGCAATTTACGAGTCTCTAGAGTATCAATCCCTAATACTTCAGAAATTTTGTTTGCACTTATGTCTTCATTAAAATATAGATCTTTTATCTTGTTAACAAGTTTGGCGTTTTTTTCTTGAATATCAATTTTCTCCAAAGGGAAAGGTTCTTCCATCTTGAATCCATGAATGGTTATTTGCTTCCAGAAATCGCTGTATACTTCTTTTGAAATAATGCCATACTCGTGCAGCATAACATATAAAGTTTGAATACTAACTTTAAAATATTTTTTCATTTCTATTGGATCGATATTTTTTCGCGATTCTATGTAGGAATCTACTAAATTTTTAGGCATCAAAAAATATCCTGCAAATTTATTTGCAATTTTTTCGTTCATATCAGATTTTCCACTAACATAGAAGGCATTATATTGACTATTTGAATACTGCTCTGAGTGGAATAGTAAATGTCCATATTCATGAATCAATGAAAATATTTTTCTTTCTTCGGGTATTTTTTCAGAATCATTAATAATTATGTAGCTACCTAAGTCATTTGAAAATGATGAGGCACCAAAATATGCATCATTCTTAAAATCTTTGGCTATTACGTTAATACCGATGTTTTGAATTACGTCAAAATAATTGTCTGGTATAACATTTTCAATATTTGCAATTCTTCTTTGATCATATGCAATTTTTGCAATTAAATTAAAGATGGTTCTCTTGTCATCATTAAAATTAATGGTGTACTTTTGAGGAATATATTGATATCCCAGATTTCCTAAAATATCGAGATAACTATATATTGAATTTCTAAGATTATCCAAGTCAATATTTTGAATATCTTTTTCGGGTTTATCTGCTCTGAACATGAAATTTATGCTGTTATTATCTTCTTTGAAGAAATAATCAAATGGCTTTTTAAAATACATAGCAATCTTCATTAGTTTTTCGCTATCAATTGGTTGACTACCTTCTACATACTTGATTAAAGTTGGATGGGTAATACCAATAGATTCACTAAGTCTTCGTAAGGAAATATTTTCTTTTTCCATAAGGGTTTTAATATTTTGACCGATTATATTTGAAATATTCATTTTTTTCCTCTCCTTCACACAAATATTTTACCACAATACAAATATAAAACAAGTGTAATGGTAAAATAAATTACCAAATTAGCGAGAATTTCTCTTTACGAAGAAACTTAACTATAGTCAACATTGATTCGATTCTTTCGAATATAGAAATTAGACTAGGTCTGCAAAAGTTCAAGCAATTGAATAGTGAGTTTTACTTATATGACAACACCTCTATTAAGCCAAAAAGTAGATTTTTTTGGGGTAGATAAAGTATTTAAATGGACATTTCTCTAAAATACGATAAAAAAGACAAGAAATTATCTCGTCTTCATCAAATTAATCAAATTCCTATGTCACCGATGACATTCGCTTCATACCAACATACATAAGAGCGACAGTTACACCTTTAGGGTCAGCGTGATATCTTCTATGAACTGACTAAATATTTAATAGATAAAGAAAAGATCGATACAGACCGGTTATATATAGATGGAACAAAAATCGAATCATGTGCAAACAAATATACATTTGTATGGCGGGGTTCAGTAGAGAAATTCAGAGACAAGTTATATAAAAAAATCACGAAACAAATCAATCAATTAAACAAAAGATATCAAGGAACAGATATCGTTTTTCCAATATTTGAGACATATGATACAAAACACTTATCGGATATTAAAAGTTTTTTAATCAAGGAAATAAATGAATCATCAATTGAGTTTAAATATGGAAAAGGTCAAAAGAAAACACCACTACAAAGAGATTATGAGCATCTTGATGAATATTTAAGTAAATTAAGTGAATACGAAAATCACCTAAAGATAATTGGTTCAGATAGGAACTCATATGCAAGAACCGATAAGGACGCGACTTTTATGCATCTGAAGGAAGATCATATGAGAAATAGTCAATTAAAGCCAGGATACAATGTGCAAATTGGTGTGGCAGATGAATATATTCTACATTTAGATATCTATAGCGAACGCAGTGATTATAAAACGTTCATTCCATTTCTAGAAGGTTTTAAGGAAAACTACGGCTATTATCCAAAATATCCAGTATCAGACAGTGACTATGGTGGTTTAATGAACTATCGTTATTTAAAATTAAATGATATGGAACTTTATACAAAGTATGGGATGTATGAAAAAGATACGCATGATAAGAAAAGAATGAAAGATCCCTATTTCATATTTAATCTGATTAAGGACGGAAAAGATTATTCAGCTCAAAATGGTGATCTATTAAAGTATCTTTATCGCAATAAGCTTGGTAATGATATTTATCTACTACCAAACGGTAAAAACAAAGAAATAAATGATGAGAATCTATCCTATCAAAAAGAAGTCATCGAAAATCTTAAATCACCACTTGGTATTGAATTAAGAATACAAAGGTCAATTCAAGTTGAAGGTGCATTTGGTGTCATTAAAGAAGCATTCAATGTAAGACGATTTAGACGTCGTGGCACTCAAAATGTAAGATTAGAGTTTTATCTAACCGCAATTGGGTATAATTTAGCTAAACACCACAACAAAAAATATCGAATAACTGAATAGTTATCCCGTGGAAAACTTAAGATTATAAGAAATCTTCTTTTAAAATGCCTAAAAATCAAGTATTTTTGAAAGTTATCCACATTTTTAGACCACAGTAAAAGAAAAAGGACTGTCTAAGTCCGTGAAGTTATGTTTCTACTTCATTTCTTTACAGTCCCTTTTATCATTATTAACATCCATCAACACTACATGAGACTACATCATCTTCATCAGACATATCTTCAGGTATTAACCTATCTTTATATGCTTTATTTAATGCATGTTTAAATGTTTCTTCACTTTGAGCTCCATGTACTGCAAAGTCTCTGTTAAAGATAAAGAATGGAACACCTTCTATACCTAAACTTGTTGCTTCATTAACTTCTAATGACACTTCTTTTTCATATAATCTAGAATCAATGACTTCAGCTACTTTAATTTCATCCATACCAAGTGATTTAGAAATATCAATTAAAGTATCTTTATCAGCTATATTTTTTCCCTCTTCAAAATATGCACTAAACAATTTGTTAGAAAGTTCTTTTTCTAATTTAAGTGTTCTTGCATATTTTGCCAGTCTATGTGCATGGTAAGTAGAGGTCATTTGCATTTTGTCATAATCAAAATTCAAACCAATTTTTTTTGCAGAATTCACTGTATTTTGAAACATTGCTTTTGCTTCTTGTGGTGTAACTTCTTTAAGTTTTGCAAATGTTTCATATGCATTTAATGGATTTACCATAGGTGCTTTAGGGTTTAATTGATAAGAACGATATACTAATTGAATATCATCTTTATGTTTAAACTCTGATAAAACCTTTTCTAATCTGGTCTTCCCGATATAACAAAATGGACAAGAAAAATCACTCCATATTTCAACTTTAATCATTTTATACTACCTACCTTTATCTTTTTTCATAAAATATGGGACTACTTTTTTAGTCCCATAAGTCTATTTTATCAAACGTATGTTTATTATATACGAACAATATTTATACTAAAGTTCGTTTTGTTGACCTATTTTACCATAAGTCAACATAACAATCTCCTGCATTTTTCCAATATTTAATAATTTTAGCTTTTCATAGTGATTTATTGGATTAAACAATCGTTTACCCTGACCAATAAGCTTAGGAATGATAGCAATCATATACTCATCAATTAAACTATGCTTCATAAAGGTTTCAATTAAGATACCACCACCAACTAACCATACATCTTTACCTTCTGTTTCTTTTAACTTTTTAACAAGTTTAACTACATCATCAACAAATTCTATTTTTTCATTGGATTGATTTAAAGTCTTACTTGTTACAATATAGGATTTAAAGTCACTGTAAGGGTAATTTCCCATTTGATTAATAACATCATAGGTTTTTCTCCCCATAATTACAGTATCAATTCTTTTAGTTAATGCTTGATAGGATGTTTGAATAGATTCTACAGAATCATATTCATGTAAAAATGAAAATCCATCATTTAAATCAGCAATATAACCATCTAAGGTTTGTGCAATATATAAAATAATTTTTCTCATATTTTAGCCTCATTTCATATGTTATTACTGTTTTTATTACCTAATTTTTTAATCAATCTTAATTAATTCAATTGAATTTTGTTTTCTAATCTTATAAACTATGCTTAATGAACTTAAAAGTGAAACTACAAAAATCATAAGTCCAGATACCATAAAGGATACATTATCAAACAAGTAAATTTCAATATATCGTAATGTAAACATCATTTTAGCATACTCATTAATACCAAGTACACTAACTAGATAAGTAATAATTAAAGTGACTAATGTAATGAGTGAAATAACTAAGGCATTACCTAAGAAAATCTTTTGAATATCTGTTTTACTTAGTCCTAATGAAAGTAAGATTCCAATATCTTTTTTAGCAGTAATAAAGATATTCATAAATAACGATGAGATCATAAATACAGTAATAATTAATAATAAACTAATTAAGACAACCACTATAAATTCATATACGCTCATAAAGCTAGCAAACTGATCAATTAAATTTATACCAGGTTCATCAATTCTAATACCTTGTTGTTCTAAATTGTTGATATCAGACTCACTTAATAAATTTAACTTAACCAACCCCAATTCATCATATGCATAATGATTATTAAAGTTAGATTTAACTAAATCATAGATTTCATCTATCACATATAATCCATGACCTATTTGATTATTTACACCAACTACTTCTACTTTATTTCCTAAATAGTCAAATAGATTTAAGTATGATTGATATGTTTCATTGTACGTATGATCTTTATAGTTTATTAAATCATAATTCTTTGATGTAAAAACATTTCCACTTAATATACCAAGTTCTATGGCATATGATTCATTAATCACTACTTCATTAGAAAGTAGTGGTAATCTACCATATAGAATTGAATCATTTTCATCCAATTTAAATAGTTCTTGTCTGCTATTTAACTGATTCATTAAAGTCATTTGATCAGATAAATATAATCCTGGGACATTTATAGAGTTCTTCAAATCATAAATATTTAGATATGTTTCAAAACTTGATACAACTTTTAAGTAATCATTTTT
>DHEJ01000008.1:895-1862 GCA_002399815.1 Acholeplasmataceae bacterium UBA4853 | reverse complement strand
AACTGTTTTTTAGCAATATAATTGTTACTTTCAAAATCTGTATCAAATATACCTACAACCGTTAAGGTAATCCCTTGATAACTTAAACTCATACCAACTGTTATTTGGTTTTTTAGCGCTAAGTAATCTGAAATGATGATTTCATTTAGATTTAATGGCACCATTAAATCTAAATCTAGTAACTCATTTAATTTTGTTACATCCTTATAAAAATCCATTTGAACCTGTTCATTAACTAATTGAAGAACTTGATGATTTAATCTAACATATGTTTGATTATCATCAAATAATGAATCAATTTTCTGATGAAACATCTCACCTTTTTTAATCGTTTGTTGATACTCTGTATTAAAAATATTAAAGTAAGATCTTTCTTCGTATAAAGTATATTGTTTGATTTCATAGGTATCTATATATTTAGATTGAACCCGTGCACTTTGATACTGCCATAAAGAAAATACAATACAAAATAGTAGTGTCGATATTAAAAAAGGAATAATCGTAAAGATTAGTCTTAGTTTATGAAGATTTAAAAATCTTAACATGAATCTTCTTCTTACAAAACTTTTATCAGTTATACGCTTACCTATTTTATAATTGACTATATTACCTTCATAGAGTTCTAGTTTAGTTACTGATTCTAACTTACCGCTTGATAACGTTATAATGTCTGTACCATAATCATGTGCTGTTTTAATATCATGAGTAACGTAGATTACTAAGATCTGTTTAGAAATCTCTTTAATCAGTTGATTTACTAATAAAGCATTTTCAGCATCTAGATTTCCAGTTGGTTCATCAACCAATAAAATATTTGGTTGATGTAAAATACCTCTAATAATTGCTATTCTTTGTTTTTCCCCACCTGAAAGATTTCTAACCACCCTATGAATAAAATCATCCATACCAAACTTTGCTAATGTCGATTTAATTATGGATTCATTTTCTACTTTACTAAATCCATTAA
>DHEJ01000008.1:0-663 GCA_002399815.1 Acholeplasmataceae bacterium UBA4853 | reverse complement strand
GGTTCGATTAAACCTCCGATTAAGTGAAGTAACGTAGTTTTCCCAGAACCACTTTTACCCAAAATAAAATAACATCCTACTTTAGAAAACTCTAATGAGATGTTATCTAATGCTTTCACGTTTTCATTATTTTTAGAATATATTTTAGTTAAATTTGATAATATCATGAGATGTTTAATTGGATATGGTATTTAAGTTCAAGTAGCAATAATTCTAAAAACAATAGATCATTATCTTTTGATATTTCATTAGCTGTATGATCCCATGTACCTAATACATTAATCATACCTAATCCTTCATGGATAAATCCAAATGAATAGGTATTAGGTTCAACAAATTCATCAATAAAGAAACCAGCTGTATTAAACTTTTCTAATTCTGTTGTACCAAAATAATATAGATTATAATTATAAGTTTCAATATCTTCCTTTAATTGATTTAACGTTTCTAAATCAAAAATCAGATTACTATCTAAATTATTAATAATAATATAGTTATGGGAAGTGGTATGTGTGAAATCTAATTCATCTAAACTTGAAATGAGGTTATATTCTAAATGAAGCATATCTTCACTTTTACCGTAATAGTACATATTAAAATCTAATGACTCATTATTAAATGAATTCACTAAATCTATTAAATCTTGATTTTCATTTGGTTTAA
>DHEJ01000037.1 GCA_002399815.1 Acholeplasmataceae bacterium UBA4853 | reverse complement strand
TTAGAATTTGCTTTAACATTATTGATTTACGTTGGATCCATTACGTTTGCTTTATTCTTATTAATTACGATCCTTTATGTACCTAGTTTTTTACAAGCTAAAGTCAATCTAAGGAAGTCCGAAGAGTTGCTGCAGCACAACATTGAAGTGATTGAGAAAGCGACATTTTTTCAAACTAACCAGGAGTTTAATAAAATAATAGACGATCAGATGGCAACCATTAGAGGTAATGCAGCTAAGATAAAATCTTTGAATGCACAGATTGATGCTTTAGAACAAGAATCAACACGAAAGAAGAACGAAAAGAAATGACCTATATATTATATACTTTAGTATATATATATAAAAAATTATAATCGTGAAATCATCAAGTTATCCACAAATATTGTGGAAAGATTGCTGTTAGGTTTGTAAGGCTGTCAAGTATAATATTCTTTGTATACGGTTGGCCAACCTTTCATAAAACATAAATTGAAAGGGATTAAAAATGACATTAATCGAATTAACAAATAAACATCTAAACAAAATATCTTTAGAATTATCAAATGGAACTTATGAACACTATAAATCACACTACCAACATTTTATTCATTATTGTAAGGAAAATAACATCATAAGTATTGAAGATTTAACCGAGGAGAAACTCTCTGGTTATATCCGTTCAATGAAGAGTAAGTGCAGTAATAGAACGATAAATATGAGAATTGGAAATCTTCAGAGGTGCTTTAGGTCGTTTGGATTAAAGTTTGAATATCTCGATAATCTTCCAAAGCTAAAGCAACGTTTGATCACTTATGATTTTATTGATTTGCCAGAGATTAGAAAGATGCGAAGTTATTTCTATGCTCTACCTCAAAATGATGAAAACGTCTTCCAGGTGGCCGTTTTTTTGATTTTAATGGAAACGGGGTGTAGAAGAAGAGAATTGTTAAACATCGAAAAGAATAATGTTGATTTTAAGAACAACATGATTGCATTTACTACAACTAAGACAGATGAGGATAGAATTGTTCCGTTTAAAGAAAAAACAGTTCCTATTCTTAGGAAGCTGTGCAATCAAAATCATGATCATAAATTTTTACTTCATAACCCTCTAAAAAATAGACCTATCAACAAGGACGATTTGGAGTATATGATGAGAAAGTATAAGGCAATATTTGGTCTTAAAAAGTTACATGCACACATGTTTAGACATTCATTTGCAACACATTTCATTGAAGCAGGTGCAGATAGAAAGACAGTACAATCAATGACTGGCCATAAAGATGCAAAATCTTTAGATAGATATGTTCATGTTAGAAGAGATTTTGTTTTAAAAACTTATCATGAAAAACTTAATATAGATTAATGTTTATTATCTTTGATATCAGCGAAAGTAACTATAATTAATCCAAGTAAACTCGCCAAAAAAATAAGAAATGAAAACGCTAAAATATCAAAACCACCACTTGATGATGTCCAAGTAAAAGTTGCAAATTCTTTCTCAAGTAAATCATACACTCGCACAAGCTGATATACTACTGTTACCAATAAACTTGCCAATGTCATGAATCCGAAAAATAGTTGTAATTGAATTTTCCTCATAAATAATTAATCTCCCTTATATTTAATCCCAAGACATAGTTGCAACTTCATAAACTCCACGAATTCCATATAGGTCATTTGGAGTACAGTTGAATATTTTACATAAATCTAAGATTTGTTTGGCATCTGGTATAGATTTTTCATTTTCCCACCTCCAATAATGTGGTTGTGGTGTATTCATTAGTTTTGCGACGTCTCTTTGGCTCAATTTGGCGGCCGTTCTGAATTCCTTTAACTTGTTTCCAATCATATCTAAAACCTCCTGATTTTTAGTTTTGATACGCATTTGTTATCAAAATGATTGACACATTGATACTTAACTGTTATCATTTGGTTATATAGATAACTAAAAAGTATCTTAAGGTGTTAAAGTTTAGCTGTTATATTTCAAACAGCTCTCGTTAATTAAATGGCGGGGGCAGCAGGATTTGAACCCACACAAACGGTTTTGGAGACCGGTGTGCTACCGTTGACACCATGCCCCCGTTCACGCTTAAATAGTATAACATAGATAAAACTTCTTTTCAAGATAGAAAAAAGGCGATTATTCATCGCCTTTTGGTTCTATGTCACTAAATATTTGTTGACGCTTTAAGATTGCTTTTCCATCTACTGGTGTTGTTGGTGGTGTTGGTTGATCTTTTTTAATTAAACGCATCACTTTCTTATGGAAGAACCAGAAGTAAGGAATCACTACGATTAAGATAAAGTATAGGCCATAAACAATAAAGTAGAAGTAAGTATAAGCAGAAAAGTCTGCTGGGTGATAAGTCAATACTAAGTTATAAGGGTTGTTTCCTGCAGTTGGTAATTCACCATTTAAATGTTTTGAGATATTATATGTAGCTGGTGCTAGGTTTAATGTTTCATGAGTAACCATTGGACTACCTGTGTAATCTTCAGTACCATCTGTCATACGGTAAATAAATTCTTTAGTTGGTTCATCTGCTACAACAAAGTGAGCATAAACATCAATCGATAGAATATGATATTCAAATGGTCCTTCTAGTTCAGCTTGTTCAGTTGTGTAAAAATATGTGTTATGTAAGTAAGTTGTATAAGGTACTCTTTGGTTTACGATGAAACCATCAACGTTTGGATAAACATTTAAATGTTCGCCTTCGGTTAAAGCAATTTTCTTTTTAGTTGTATCATTAACATTATAAGCAGTGATATCTAAACTATAGTAAACCACACTGTCATGATAACCTTCAAATACAATGATGAATCCATCATAATATATATCTACATTAGGATCTTTCAACATACTAACAAATGGATACATACCAATTTTTACTTGATATTTCGCATCAATTGCCTCAGATGTTGTATCATAATAGTTTAAATCGTCTAATGTTTTAATTTGAACACGTGAATAATATGTATCGATTGCTGCTGTAAAACGGTCAAGTCCTTCAAATACGGTATAGTCTTCGTTATTTCTTGCAGCATCTAAGATATGCTCACTAGCATATTCGCTGCGCATAATACCTTCGACGCCCATGAGTGTAAACTCAATAAAACCAAAAATTAATATTACAAATACAAAGTATAAGATTCTTCCAATCCATTTCATGTTGTTATACATCCTTTCTTATACTATAATATCAAAATATTTACAACTTTTGTTAAAAAACTTATTTTTCCTATATTTACAACTTTACAAAAAAGAAATTATTGGTATAATATTACTTGCGCTGAGTATGGCGGTCGTGGCGAAATGGTTAACGCATCGGCTTGTGGCGCCGACACTCGAGGGTTCGATCCCCTTCGGCCGCCCCATTTAAATATTATGTAGGCCCATAGCCAAGCGGTAAGGCAAGGGACTTTGACTCCCTCACGCGTACGTTCAAATCGTACTGGGCCTGCCATTTTATTTTAAAAGGACAAATACGCACCTATGCGGGTGTGGCGAAATTGGCAGACGCACTAGACTTAGGATCTAGCGCTTTACGGCATGCAGGTTCAAGTCCTGTCACCCGCACCAT
>DHEJ01000011.1:47899-49110 GCA_002399815.1 Acholeplasmataceae bacterium UBA4853 | reverse complement strand
ATTATCTTAAAAGAAGAAGAAAAATTCTTTTCAACCATCCAAGATGGTGAAAAGCATTTATTATCATCCATTAAAGATGGAAAATTAAGTGGTAAGGATGCATTTAAACTATATGATACATTTGGATTCCCAATTGAATTAACCTTAGAATATGCTGAAGAAAATCATATAAGTGTTGATGTTAATGCATTTAAAGAAGAATTAGAAATTCAAAAATCACGTAGTAGAGAAAGTAGACAAGTTCATACTTCAATGAAGACTCAAGATGAAGCATATTTAAACTTCTTTGATAAATCAGAATTTTTAGGTTATGAAAAACTACAAGTAGAAGCAAGTGTTATTAAAGTATTTGAAAAAGGGATTGTTTTAAATCAAACCCCATTTTATGCAACTATGGGTGGACAAATTGCTGATAAAGGGTTAATTAATGGACTTGAAGTTAAAGATGTCATTAAATTACCAAATGGACAATTCTTACATGTTATGGATATTGATTCCTTTAATGAAGGGGATGATGTTTTAGCAATAGTTGATAAAGAATCTAGATTAAAGGTTGAAAAAAACCATAGTGCAACCCACTTACTACATCAAGCAATTAAAGATGTCATTGGAAATCATAGTCATCAACAAGGTTCATTTAATGGACCAAATAAATTAACCTTTGATATTAATCACTATGAATCTTTAACGAGTGATCAAATCTTAAAGATTGAACAGATTGTTAAAGAAAAGATTGCTTTAAGTATTCCAATTATTACCCATGTCTTACCTATTGATGAAGCTAAGAAATTAGGTGCAAATATGCTATTTGGTGAAAAATATGGCGATATTGTTAGAGTCGTTGATATTGGTGGTTGGAGTAAAGAGTTTTGTGGGGGAACCCATGTATCAAATACAAAAGAAATCGTTGAATTTATGATTTCATCAGTTGAATCTATTGGTTCTGGCGTATTTAGATTTGAAGGATTTACAGATAATATTGTAAAGAATCAAGATCGATACTTAAAGAACTTAAAAACTTCAATTGAACAAATTGAAGTAAAGATTAAAGAATTAGATGTAAACTTTAGTTTTAATGATAGACCGGTTGTTTTAGGTAGTTACTTAGATATTTTAAATTACCGTGCATATTTAAATGATTTATCAAACACTTTAAAAACATTAGAAAAGAAATTTGAAAGTACTTTAGTAGCAAACATCTTAAAAGATGC
>DHEJ01000011.1:2362-47734 GCA_002399815.1 Acholeplasmataceae bacterium UBA4853 | reverse complement strand
CCGAATCCTTCCTTAAAACCACTGCTTGATGTGTTATATGATAAAATGAAGGTAGATGCTGTGGTTTTAATTAATATCTTAGCTGATAAAGCAAATTATTTAGTGAAGTCTAAGATAGTAGATGCTAAAGCATTATTACAAGCATTAACCAAAGAAACATCTGGTAATGGTGGTGGAAAACCTGATTTTGCTCAAGGTGGTACACAAGACTTAAGTAGTCTTTCTCATTACTTGAAAGGTAAGGGACTTATTTGAAATATTTAGGACTAGATTTAGGAGAAAAATCTTTAGGGGTTGCAATATCTGAATCAGGGATTATTGCAAGCAATTTATTAACCATTAGATTTGGTAGTAAAGAGTTTTTATATGCTGCTAAGGAACTAGAAAAAGTTGTTAAACAGTATCACATTGATGTCTTAGTTTTAGGATTACCTAAACATATGAACAATGATTTAGGTGAAAAGGGTCAAATGGTATTAGATTTTAAAGCATTGATTGAATCGATGATGCAAGTTAAAGTAGAACTGATTGATGAGCGTTTATCGACTAAGAGTGCTTTAAGAATGTTATCTGATTCAAATAAAAAGTATGAAAAACAAAGAGCATTAAAAGATGAGGTTGCAGCGCAAGTCATCTTACAAAACTATTTAGATGGGAAAGGATTTAAATTATGAACGTAGAAGATAAATTAGCAATCATCACTGATGATAAAGAAGAAATGGTAACAATCATTTTTACTTTTGAAGAAAACGGTAAGAAGTATGTCGTATTTGAGTTTGATGATTCAAAAGAAATTTCAGCAGCAGTTTATGAACCAGGAAAAAATGAAGGTGAAGGGGTATTACTTGATATTACTACCGATGCTGAATGGGATTTAGTTGAAAAAGTATTTGAACAATATGAAAAAGACTTAGATGAAGCTGAGGATTTGGATGCTTAGTTTGTTAAAGGCACATTGCATAGACAATCAAATTCCGATTATTACGGATGAATCTTTAGCATTTATGAAAGACTTTATCCAAAAAAACAATGTTAAATCAATCTTAGAAATTGGAACTGCATATGGATATAGTGCAGTTTCTTTGGCTTCAGACGATGTCCATGTTGATACGATTGAAAAAGATTTGGTTAGAGCAAATGAAGCTAAAAAATGGATTGAAAAATATCATGCAAATGTGACTTTATATATGGATGATGCATTAACTAAAGATTTTGGTGATAAGGTTTATGATTTAATCTTTATTGATGGTGCTAAAGGACAATATTTAAAGTTTTTCTTAAAATATAAAAAGCACTTAAAAAAAGGTGGGGCAATTATTTGTGATAACCTGTACTTTCATAATTTAAAAGAATCAGATACTAGGGTTAGAGGTACTAAACATTTAATTAGAAAACTAGGGCTATTTAGAAGTTTTTTAGAAACGAATGTAGAATTTGAAACAACCTTTTTAGAGATAGGCGATGGATTATCAATATCCATTTTAAAGGATTAAATAATGTTTCAAACCTTTACTAAGGATCAAGAAACGATTGTTTTTGAAGTCGTATATAAACCAATTAAGCATGTTTATTTTAAGGATTTAGGCGATTATATTAGAATTTCTTGTAGTCCTAAAATGAAACAAAAAGATATTATTAAAATACTTGATCATAATTTTGATAAGATTATGAAGTTAAAACAAAGAAAAGTTAAAACAAAAACCCATAAATATCAATTATGGGGACAAGCTATCGATGAGGTTACTTTTTATCATGGCTTAGTAGTCAATGAAAAGAATTTAATTAAAAGGTATATCTTAGAAACAGAACAGCAAATTAAGTTGTTTGAAGAAAAGCTAGAAACTGTTTTAAAGACACTAAATTTAAAGTTAGTACCAACTAAAGTGAAAAAACTGAAATCTAAATATGGTTCTTGTCAGATTGTTAAAAAAGAAATCACAATTAATGCATTTATGGCAAAATTAGATCCGATCTACTTATATTACGTTTTATTGCATGAATATTGCCATTTAAATGTAGCAAATCATTCAAAAGCGTTTTATAATGAACTTTCAAAAGTATTAGTAAATCATAAAGAAATTCAAAAGAATTTAAGAAAACATGTGATTACATTTTAAAATATCATAATATGATATAATTATATAAGAAATTAAGGAGATATAACATGGCAGTTAAAAAACAATACGAATTGACTCAAACTGGATTAGATGCATTAAAAGCTGAGTTAACAGAATTAAAAGACGTTAAAAGAAAAGAAAACTTAGAGGCTTTAAAAGAAGCACGTGAACAAGGGGACTTATCTGAAAACGCTGATTATGATGCAGCAAGAAATGAACAAGCTAGAATTGAGGCAAGAATACTTGAAATAGAAGCAATTCTAAAGAATGTCAAGATTATTCGCATTAATGACGATACTTCATCTGTAAATATTGGTAAAGAAGTTGTATTAAAGTTTATTGAAAAGAATAAAGAAGTTACATATCATTTAGTTGGTACAATTGAAGCAGATCCATTAAAAGGAAAGATTTCAATTGAATCTCCATTAGGTAAATCAATCAAAGGTAGAGAAGTTGGCGAAATTATTTCTGTTAAATCAGAAACAAATAAAACGTTTAACGTTCAAATTATCTCAATTAATTAATGGCAATATATCCTTATTTAATTCCAAAGTTATACGTGGATGACATTTATAAAGTACCCTATGAAAGTTTAAAAAAGCAGGGAATTAAGGCACTGCTTTTTGACCTTGATAATACCATTATTGATTATACTCAAACCAAATTAGAACTTAAAACAATTGAATTTTTAAATCATTTGTCTAATGATTTTAAAATTATCATTATTTCTAATTCAATGAAGAAACGCGTTTATTTAGCAGTAGGACATCATTTCGATTTTATTAGTTTTGCTAGAAAACCATTTAAGATTGGTTTTAAACAAGCACTAAAAAAACTTGATTTAAAGGATCATGAGATTGCAATGATTGGGGATCAATTAATGACAGATATTTATGGTGCAAACCGCTTAGGGTTTTATACTGTTTTAGTCGATGCTGTTAAAAGAAAAACGGATAAGTTACCAACGAGAATTAACCGTTTATTAGAAAGATATTATTTAAAGAAGCTTAAAGTTAAGCGTCCTTTAGAATATGATGAGGTTTTAAAAGCTTATGCTAACAAGCAAAAATAAATGTATCGGTTGTGGTGTTGATTTACAAACAGAAGATCCACTTGGCGTTGGTTATGTTAAAAAAATAGATCAAGTGTTTTGTATGAACTGTTTTAAACTCATGCATTATGGTGAGGCAAATAGTCATTTCCATCCGGATTCATTACCAAGTTTTAAGAAAAATGCATTAATCGTTGTAGTTGCATCAATTCTATATTTAGACACTTTAGCATCCTCTCCAATAAAACGATTAGGTGAAGATTATAAAGTCTTATATATTATTAATCAAATCGATTTACTACCAGATGCAACCTCTAAGAACTTTTTATTAGGTAAGGTTCAAAAAACATTTAGAGAATCTAGAATTCCTTATGAAGATATTATCTTAATGAGTGCTAAAAACCCTTATGATATTGATCATTTAAAAGATTATTTAAAGGACTCTAAATATAAAGAAGTGTATTTAATAGGCTTACAAAATAGTGGTAAAACAACTCTATTTAAAGCACTTACTGGTAATAAAGATGCACTAGCAATGCCTAAGGCAGCACTAACTCAAAGTATTTTATCAGATACTTTTGAAGGTATTAGTATTTATGATACACCAGGGTTATACCAAGGTGGTTACTTACATGAATTCTTTGAATATAAAGATTATAAAGATTTATTACCTAATACACAATTTCATCCAAGAAATGGTGTATTAAAAACAGGTGAAGCGATTGCTATTGGTGGGTTAGTTGGTGTGGTTGTCTTAAAAGGCGAAACAAAATCAACGCTTTATACATCAAATTATATCAAGCATCATTTAACCAATGATCAAAAGATTCTAAGTATCTTAACAGATAATAAAGTATTTGATTTAAAGTTTGATACGTATGGATTTAAAGATTATGCATTAAAAGAAGCAATCAAATATCAATTTACATTAGCAGATTTTGGAATCCTACATTTATTAGGACCTGTGACTGTAAGAATCTATAGTCATCCAAAATTACATATTACATTGTCAGAAGGATTCTTTAAATGATTGATGCAATTTTAGATGATGTCAGACTAAAATACATTGATAGACCTGATAGATTTAATCATATTTTAGGGGTTGCTAAGCTTTCTGTGAGTTTAGCTGTAAGATATGGTGTTGATAGTAAAAAAGCGTATATTGCAGCAATTTATCACGATTATACAAAGTATGATTCAATTGAAGAACAAACTAAGTATTTAAGTGATGAGATGATTTTAAAGTATAAAGATCAAACTGTGATCTATCATGCATTAAGTGCTGCAGAAGTCTTAAGGATTAAGCACCACATTGAAGATCCGTTAATCTTAAATGCAATTCAATGTCATGTTTGGGGTAAAGAAAACATGACATTACTTGATAAGATTTTATTGGTTGCTGATAAAACAGAAGAAACAAGAACTTATGAGGGTGTTGATGATTTAAGAGTTTTAAGTCAAACATCACTTAATCAAACCATAGTAGCATATTTAAAATTACTTAAAGTGCTAGACAAAGAACAAAATTATCCAGAGAATAACTATTTAGATATCGTTATTAAAGATTTGGAAGGGAAGAAATAAAACGTGCCTTTATTACAAAAAGCAATTGAAATATTAGAAAAAGTGAATGCCAAAGATATCGCTGTCTTTGAATTTTTAGAACAGTCTCCATTTTATGACTACTTTGTTGTTGGAACTGTAAATGAACGTGCTGGTAGTGCAGCGGTTGGGTATTTTACTAAAGAATTAAGAGATCAAATTAAACATGTCGAAGGTAAAGATGAAACCGGATGGGTCTTAATTGACTTAGGAGATGTAGTTGTACATTTATTTAGAGAAGAAGAAAGACATTTCTATGGATTTGATAAACGATTCATGGAAATTAAAAAAGGCATCAAATCTTGAATTTCGAATCCTTTTATGACTATTTTCAAATGGATGTGGATTATGATTCACTCCTAAAACCATTATTACCATACCTTAAGAAGGATCAAGTGATTTTAGATGCTGGATGTGGTAGTGGTTATATTACTACGTATTTAGCTAAAAATGGTTATCAAATGATTGGTATTGATAAGAATCAAGAGATGCTTGTTTTAGCAAAAGAAAAGCTTTCAGATGAAAACTTACAAGCAGATTTATTTGTCCATGACCTAAACTATTCATTGAAACAAAAGTTTGATCAAATCATTTGTTTATTAGATGTATTTCATTATTTTAAAGGGGTTAAAAGACTGATTAAAAACCTTTATAATGGATTAAATGATGATGGTAGATTAATTCTTGATTTATATAAAGGTCCAGTGAATGAACAAGAATCAGATACATTTACTGATTTATCTTATGATTGGAAAGTCTCAACAAAAAACGAAGTGATTACACATGAAGTCATTGTTCATTATTATGATGAAATACATAAGTATAAGGTCAAACAGTATTATCATCCAGTCAGTTATTATACAAACCTTTTAACAGATGTAGGATTTAAAGTCGATTTTGTTGATGGATTTGATGATCGAAAAGCCTATTTAGTTTGTACAAAATAAAAGTTAAATAACCTCCAATTCATAACTATAGTATGAAGGAGGTTTTTTTATGAAGAAAAATATATGGATTATTGTATGCATTTGTTTACTTTTAGTTGCAATCATAACATTTCCTAAGGAAAAAACATATGCATACTATAAAACTGAATCAAATATGATTTTAGTTTCTATTGATGGTGCTGTTTATAAACCAGGAAAGTATTTAGTAGCTCAAGGTGTTACCCTTGCTTATGTGATTTCTTTATCTGGTGGGTTAACACAAGATGCTGATGTTAGAGGGATATCTCTTGGTAGTATGGTAGATCAAGAAAGTTATCATATTCCATATTATGAAGATATTAAAGAAGACTACATTATTAAGGTAGATCTAAATACAGTTAAGTTTTCTGATTTAATTAAAATACCTTATATCACAGAAAATAGAGCAACCGAAATCTTATTATATAGACAAAAGGTAGGTAAATTTAAAACCTTAACTGAACTCTATCAAGTCAAAGGTATTGGAGAGGTTACTTTTGATAAGATTAAAAACTATTTTTACGTGGGATAACTTTCATTTTTATGCACTTATTTTATTAGTAATGATTTTAAGTATGCATTACTGGTATGTAGGATGTGTGTTAATTGTTTTTTTATATGTACTTAGGAAACGTTTAAACTTTATCTTATTAACACTCATTTTATTAAGTTATATAGGCATGTTTATAATGTATTTACCAAGTGAGAGTTTAGTTGATCAAAGCTTTTTAATTACAGATAAAACAAATCACGATACGTATTATACATACCTGGTGAAAAATGGTTTAAAAACCTATGAACTCAATCATAAAAGTGATTTTCAAATTGGTGATGTAGTCTATATTAAAGGTGAAGTGGAGTGCTTTAGGAAACAAACTAGCCCAGGTGGATTTGATAGTTATTATTATAATTTAGGTAGACATATCAGAGGTAGAGTACGGGTAGTTGAAATAAAGTATCAATCAAATATTATGATCTTTAAGTTAAAAGCTGTTGATAATCCATTCATGCGGTTAATTAAGGATCAGGATATTTTAGATATATCTGTTTATGATTTTTTATTTACCCTATCTAGTCTTCATCTATCATTTATTGTCTTTTTGATGTATAAAGTGTTTTATTTTTTAGATGTTAAAAATAAAGAAAAGTATTTACTTATCAGTATCATATTAGCTATCTTTTATGTAATTGGTGAAAGTATTTTAGTTTTAAGCCTTTTTATATATTATGCTTTAAAGTATATAAATAAGCTGTTTAATTTATCTTTAAGTGCCTTTGAAATTGAAGTAGTTGGCTTTATTTTTATTTTAATTATTCAACCGATGAGTATTTATAATTACTCATTTATTGTTATCTATACGATTGTATTTATGAATTACTTAAAGGTGAATCAAAGTAATCTATCTAATCTTTTATATACACCTTTAATACTTTTACCTTTTTTAGTCATTTTTCAAGGAAAAATTGATTTATTTATGTTGTTTTTGATACCCCTACTATCACTTTTATTAAAGTATATTTATACACCAGTTATAATTCTTGTAACATTAATACCCACATTGAATTTAATAGAACCATTAAGAGATTTTTTTGAATCAATATTTTCTTTTTTATCTGTATATAATTTTAAGTTCTATTTACCTGTTTTATCAGTAGTTTTCATTGTGCTTTATTTGATGTTACTAATCTATATGGATTTAGCTTATACAAAAATAAGTTATACCAAAAGACTAGCTTGTGTTTTATGTTTAATATGTATTAGTTATATCTATACACTAAAACCAGTACCTGATCAAGTTATCTTTTTAGATGTTGGTCAAGGTGATAGTAGTATCATATTTAAAAATGATACAGTCATAGTAGTTGATGCATATAACTCAGTAGATAGTTATTTAAAACATTATTATGTGGATGTAATAGATTATTTAATTCTTACACATAATGATTTAGATCATATGAAGGAAGCTAAAAAACTAATTGATATCTATGAAGTAAAAACTTTAGTCTTAAGTTATTATCAATCATATGACTTAATGCATCCTAATACTATGTATATTTATAAAGATAACTTAATCTATATAGAAGCTCTCGATTTAAGGTTTTTAGGTCCAATCAAAGATTATAAAGAACCTAATGATAATTCGATTGTTTTTAGTATTATAGTTAGTGACAATAAGTTTTTATTTACAGGTGATATTGGAGTCAATGTAGAAAAAGATTTGGTGAATACGTATAAAGAGAAACTTGATAGTGATATCTTAAAGGTTCCTCATCATGGTTCTATGACTTCAAGTAGTCATATATTTATAGAAGCAGTAACACCTAGGGTAGGTGTTATGAGTGTTGGGTATAAAAATATGTATCAATTACCAGATATAGAAATTCTTAATCGTTATCAAAGATATGGTATTAAGGTTTATCAAACAAGTATCGATGGAAGCATTTTAGTTAAAGATGATAACTATATTTTATTTCCACCTTAATGGGTTTATAGGTTTTATTATTGGATGAAAAATAGTATAATATGATGTAAGGATGGATTACTATGGAACCTGTATATTTATTAGTTGGTCAATCGGTTTTTTTGATAAAAGAACAAATTAAATTATATCAAGAAGCTGCAGCTGTCGATCCATTTAATATGGTTTTACTCGATGGACTGGATACAGAAATTGAAGATGTTATTAAAGAACTTGTTACAGTTTCTTTTTTTAGTCAAACAAAAATGATTGTTGTTGAAAACATTGATAGTTTTGTTAGATATGAAAAAGATCAGTTAATGCCTTTAATAAAGTATTTAGAAAAACCATCTAGTGATGTTATTTTAATTTTATCCGCTCAAGAAATTCCTAAGAATCACTCTTTAGGTGATGCATTAAGTAAATATACATTTATTGAAACGATTAAATCATTGGAACTATCAAGTTTACCAATATATGTTCATAAACTATTTAGTAAAGATGGCTATAAAATTGATGGTAGAACAATAGAAGCACTCATTGAAAGAACAGGAAATGATTTATTCTTATTACATCAAGAAGCAGAAAAGTTAAAGACTTATGCTTATGATGAAAAGGTTATTGTTCTAGATGATGTGAACTTACTTGTTCCTAGAAACTTAGAAGATAATATATTTGCATTCTCGAGTGCTTATTTAAAAGGCGACGTTAAAGGTTATATGCAAATATATGATGACTTATTAGGTTCTAAGATTAATTCATCAACCATTTTAAATCACTTATTTAATACAGTGAATTTGATTTTACAAACTAAAACTTTACTTGATCAGGGTTCTAATCAAGAATCTGTTGCTAATTA
Organism: Acholeplasmataceae bacterium UBA4853; assembly: GCA_002399815.1. Lineage (GTDB taxonomy): Bacteria > Bacillota_I > Bacilli_A > Acholeplasmatales > Acholeplasmataceae > Acholeplasma. The sequence goes on along the minus strand of DHEJ01000011.1, from coordinate 38,681 downwards.
CTTAAAAGTATCAACTGGTAGAGCTTATCATTTAATTAGAGAAGCTAAAGTACAAAATACTTTGAAACTGGAACGATTAATTAAGAATTTAGCAAAACTTGATCTAGAAATTAAAACTGGATTGAAGGATGAAAAACTAGGATTTGAATTATTACTATTAGGGAGCTTATAATGAACTTAAATTATCATAAGATATTAATATTTGATTTTGAAACAACAGGACTGACACCGGTTAAAGATAAGATTATTGAAGTTGGTGCTGTTTTACTTGTTAAAGATCAAGATACATATAAAGTTAGTAAGTCACTTGATTTACTGATTAAACAAGATCAAATGATTACCCCATTTATTACCAATCTTACAGGAATTACCAATGAGATGGTAGAAAAGGATGGCGTGAGTGAAGAGTTTGCCTTTAATGAATTAAATCATTTAATTGATGATGATACGCTGCTTGTTGCGTATAATTTAGCATTTGATATTGGATTTTTATTAAAGCTATATCAAACCTATGTAAATCGTAATTACGCCATTACAAATGATATATTAGATTGTATGGCAGTGTATAAGGATCGTTATGAATATCCACATAAATTAATGGATGCTGTAGCAAAGTTTAATTTAGTCAATGAGAATGCACATAGAGCAAGTGATGATGCACTTGCAACTTTTAATGTTTTAAGTCGTTTAGCAGAAGAACAAGACAACTTAAAAGATTATGTGAATGTATTGGGATATAACCCAAAATATCGTGCTCCAGATACATATTTCTTTAAAAAGAGAATAAAAACAGTCCCTCAAGGATTCAAGGGACTTAGAGAAATCGAAAAAAGCAAATAAAAAACACCTTTAGAGGTGTTGATTATAAGGTATTAACTAAACTTGCTAGCGACGCCTTATGACGAGCTACAAAGTTTTTGTGGAAAATTCCTTTTGCTTGTCCCTTGTCTAATTTCATATGAGCAATTGACAATGAAGACATTGCTAGTTCTTTATTCTTAGCAGTTACTGCTGAATGAACAGCCTTAACAGCGGTTTTATATGAAGACTTGAAAGCAACGTTTGCTTGATGACGTTTTTCATTTGTTAGATTACGTTTGATTTGAGATTTAATATTAGCCACAAATTCACCTCCTAATTAAGCACATATTATTTTACCAAATAGAACTTTAAAATGCAATAAGAATCAATGAATTATGATAAAATAAATAGGATAGGAAGATTTTATGACAACAGCCAACAAATTAACGCTTTTAAGAGTCATTTTAATACCAGTGATGATTGTAGTTTTATACATTGATTACTTGAAGATACCAACCAATTTTATTGGTATGACCGTACAACAAATCATTTTTGCAGGTATTTTTGTTGTTGCATCGATTACTGATTTTGTTGATGGGTATGTTGCAAGAAAGTTTAATCAGATTACAACTTTCGGTAAGTTTTTAGACCCGATTGCAGATAAAGTATTAGTATTTGCTGCACTACTTTATTTAATGATTGCAACACCTGATAGAGTACCACTTTGGACTGTAATGATAGTTATAGTGAGAGAGTTTTTAGTTACCGGTGTGAGATTACTAGCTGTTGAAAAAGGTAATGTTATTGCTGCAAGTAACTGGGGTAAATATAAAACATTTAGTACTATGGTTGCTATCATTATCTTTTTATTTAATGATTTTGGTTTAACCTTAATCAGTCCTAATTTTGTATGGTTTGGTAATGTGATTTATTATATTGCTATATTCTTTACAATCTTTTCAGGAATGGATTATTTATTAAAGAACAAAGATGTTGTTCTTGAAAGTATTTAAAAAAGTTATTTTAGATTTAACGCACTATTATAGTATAGGAGGATATATTTCATCTATGAGTGATAACAAAAGACAACAGGCACTAGAACTAGCCTTAAAACAAATTGAAAAACAATTTGGTAAAGGTTCTATCATGAAATTAGGCGATGAAGGTGATCATTCAATTGATGTGATTCCAAGTGGTTCAATCGCTTTAGATATTGCCCTTGGTATCGGTGGATATCCAAGAGGAAGAATTATTGAAGTTTACGGACCAGAATCCAGTGGTAAAACAACCTTAACACTGCATGCCATTGCAAGTGCACAAAAGTTAGGTGGTAACGTAGCATTTATTGATGCTGAGCATGCTCTTGACCCAACTTATGCAAAAGCTTTAGGTGTCGATTTAAATAATCTGATTTTATCTCAACCAGATACCGGAGAACAAGCTTTAGATATTGCAGAAGCATTAATCAAGAGTGGTTCAATTGATATGATTGTTGTTGACTCAGTTGCAGCATTAGTTCCAGAGGCAGAAATTGCAGGAGATATGTCTGCAAATCACGTTGGACTTCAAGCGCGTATGATGAGCCAAGCAATGAGAAAATTATCTGGTGTGATTTCAAAGACAAACGTAGTAGCAATCTTTGTTAACCAAATCAGAGAAAAAGTAGGTATTATGTTTGGTAACCCTGAAACAACTCCAGGGGGACGTGCATTAAAATTCTTCTCGTCTGTTAGACTAGAAATTAGAAGAGCAGAAGCGATTAAGAATGGTAATGACTTAGTTGGTATTCGTTCAAATGTCAAAGTCGTTAAATCAAAAGTGGCACCACCACTTAAGACTGCAACTGTTGATATTATGTATGGAACAGGGATTTCAAAAAGCGGTGAAATACTTGATTTATCTGCAGAACTTGATTTTATCAATAAGAGTGGTGCATGGTATACAATGGGTGATGAAAAGCTTGGCCAAGGCCGTGAAAACGCACGTCTTTACTTAGAAGGTAAACCAGCAATTCTTAAAGACTTAGAGATTAAAGTTAGAAATCACTACAACTTAAAATAATAAATATGTTAATGTCACTTTAATTATAAAATAGGAGAATTTTATCTCCTATTTTATTTTTTTAAGGGTATAATAATATTAATAATATTATGTTGAGGTCATCATGTTTAATATACTTAAAAAAATAGGTTGGTTCATCAAGCAAGAATGGAAAAGCTATGTATTAATGTTAGTTTTTTTAACATTGATCGCATTAATGGCACTAACCCCTGCCTACATTCTGGGTATAGCAATTGATGTGATTGTCAGTAAGAGTTTAAATGAAGTCACATTATTATATTTAATTGGAGCTCTTGTTTTATTTCCAGTACTTAGATATATATCATCGTTTATCTATAACTATACTGTCAATAAAACATCTCAAAAGCTAGCATTTACATTTAGAAAGATATACTTGAGAAAGTTATTTTCGATGGATGCTGAGTTTTATGAGAAATATCAAAAAGGTGATCTTATCTCAAGAGCAACATCGGATTTAGATATGATTACAGTTGCTGCAACATCCATGCTTGAAGGGATTGTTTTTAACCTTGGGATGATTATTATTGCAGTCAGTATTATGGCGGTAACGATTTCTTGGGAACTTACCTTGATTTCTGTAACGATTATGCCAATTGGTTTAACTATTCTAAATATTATTCGGATGAAGAAACGTGAATATGTAAAAAAACACCGTGTGATTTATGCTGAGATGACAGAAAAGATTTTAGAATCTGTTGAAGGACAAAAAACGATCCGTGCATATGTTCAAGAAGAAAATGATCTAGAAGAACAAAAGAAAGCAATCGTTAATGATATTGAATCTTGGCGTTATATTGTAAACTATGAAAACAGATTAGCACCGATGTTTGAATCTGTTTATGGTGTAGCATATATTTTAGCGTTTGTCTTTGGGACAATCTTTATTATGAATCAACAAATGTCTGTTGGGCAACTAATTACCTTTATTTCCTATATTGGTGTTTTATATGGACCAATCATTTCTATTTCTGGTGTATTCCAACAAATCAATAATGCAACAGTTGCTGTTGACCGTTATGATGAAATCATGAAAACAGAACCAGTTGTTAAGGATGAAAAAATCCCTGAAAATATTATTTCATTTGAAAAGATTCAATTTAAAGATGTCACATTTAAATACCCATTTGATGAAAAACCAACCATTAATAAGATTAATCTAACGATTAAGAAAGGTCAAACAATCGGTATTGTTGGACCAACTGGTTCTGGTAAATCCACTTTGATTAGACAATTATTAAGAGAGTTTAATGTAACCAGTGGTGATATTTATATTGATGATAAAAATATCAAAAAGTTTAAAATTGAAAATATTAGAAAGATTGTAGGTTATGTACCTCAATCACACATGTTATTTAGACGTGGTGTTGATGATAATATTTTAATTGGTAATCCACAAGCAACCATTGATCAGTTAAATCGAGCAATTAAGATTGCCGACTTTGAAAAGGATTTAAATTATTTAAATGCTGGGCTCCATACTAAAGTTGGTGAAGGTGGAACAACCTTATCAGGTGGACAAAAGCAAAGATTGTCAATTGCAAGAGCATTGATTAGAGAACCGGAAATTTTAATACTTGATGATTCATTATCAGCAGTTGATGCCAATACTGAAGAAACTATTTTAGAACAATTAAAGAAATATCGTATGAATAAAACAAATATCATTGTTGCCCACCGTTTCTCAGCAATTAGAGAAGCTGATTTAATTATTGTTATGGATGGTGGAAAGATTGTTCAAGAAGGTACACATGAAACCTTAACTAAGGTTGATGGTTGGTACCGTCAACAATATATCCAACAAATGAGTATGAAATAGGAGCCATATGAAACAGATAAGAAAAGTATGGCGTTATATTCGCCGTTATAAGAAACTATTAATTATATCAGTGACTTGTATGATGATTGTTCAAGCATTAGGGCTTGCTGCACCATTGATTGTCAAATCTATTTTAGATGATCAACTCATTGGTATTACAAGACCATGGTATGAAACAGAAGATACTTCTGGTGTTTTATTTAATGGAAATTTTTATACTCAAGATGAGATTTCATCAAACCAGTTAACGATTGTTATTATTAATGGAGATTATTTAGCAATAGAAGGACAAATTGTTTCTGGTAATCAAAGTTATGTCAATCAAGTATTTAGCATCACTGATTTTGATGGTAATATCATTGTCTACCCAGCAACCTTATTAACTAAAGATCAAGTCATGAGCTTTTATACACCTTTCATGCAACCTGTCATGATTTTATTAATCTTATTATTTGCAAGATATGTTCTGCATATTGTATTCTTATATATCCAAAGAATATCAACTGCTTATATTACAGTAAACGTTGTAAGAGATGCAAGATCTGATGCAGTTAAAGCATTACAAAAAATGCCAATGACTTATTTTGAAAATGAACCGGCTGGTAAGGTAGCAAATAGAATCATTACCGATGTCAACGGTATGATTAACTTATTTTCTACATTAATGAATCTATTATTTAACGCGACATTATCCGTAATATTTGCATATATTGGAATGTTTTACTTAGATACTAGCTTAGCACTATTAACATTTATTATTTTCCCAGTGATTTATTTCTGGTTAAAATTCTTTATTAAACATTTAAACGCGATTGCTATTAAGGTTTCTGAATCTGCATCCATGATTACAGCTAAACTGAATGAAATCATTAATGGTGTGAATATTTTACAAATCTTTAACTATCAACAAGAAACTGAAAATGAATTTGAAGTGATTTCAAATGAATTTAGAAGAGAACAATTAAAAGAACAAAAATTACATTTATCTATTGGTTGGAACTTAATTCGACTTGTAGGATTACTAGTTACAGCATTTGTTATTGGGTACTTTGGATTCCAAAGTATTACTGTAAGTACTTATATTATTTCAGCTGGTACTATTTATGCCTATAATGATTACTTATCACGACTTATTGAACCAGTATCTATTTTATTTAGAGAATTTGGTAATCTTCAAATGGCACTTGTTAGAACAGATAGAATCTTTACCATTATTGATGCAGAACAAGAAGATGGTTCTTATGAAGAAATTCCACGATTTGAAGGCCATATTGAATTTGATAATGTATGGTTTTCATATAAGAAAGATAAACCAGTTTTATTAGGTATTAATTTAGATATACCAAAAGGTAGTATGATTGGAATTGTTGGTCATACAGGTAGTGGTAAATCAACCATGATGAGCTTACTTTTAAGATTCTATGATTTTAAAGAAGGCGATATGGGAAATATTTATGTGGACGGTAAAGATATTACAACCTATTCAAAACGTACTTACCGTAAACATATTGGAATGATTTTACAAGACCCTATGATTTATAAAGGAACGATTGCAACAAATATCAGATTTGGTTCTGAGGCAACTGATGAAGAAATTGAGTCCATTTTAAGAGAAATTGGTGGTGGACCAATGATTGATAAATTACCTAAAGGGATTCATCAAGAAATTCTTCGTGGTGGTGGAAACTTATCCGTTGGTGAAAAACAATTAATTAGCTTTGCAAGAGCAGTTGTACATAAACCGTCGATTTTAATTATGGATGAGGCAACAGCGAATATCGATACCGAAACAGAAGAATTAATTCAAACCGCTTTAAGTAAAGTTAAAGAAGGTAGAACTACCATTGTCATTGCACATAGACTATCAACCATTAAATTTGCTGATAAGATCATTGTTTTAGAAAATGGTGTTAAAGTTGAAGAAGGTACACATACAAAACTATTAGAAGATAATAAAAAGTATGCTGCAATTTATAATTCACAAATTAAACTCATTGAAGAAGATTAATAAAAACTGATATCCGTTTTCAAACGGATATCTTTTTTTACTCATAAGGCATCTTATTTTAAGGTATAAAAAAGGGCTTAATTATGGGAAACGTTTTCAATTATAACTTCGTTTGGAAATCTAAAAGTAACATGATAAGATAATGCTATCAAAACGATATAGGAGAAAACTAAATATGATGAATGAACAAAAAACCGCGTTTGACGCAGTCGATGTTTTGGTCTTAAAAGCACAAAAAGCACTTTTAGCTTATGATGCATTTGATCAAGAAACCATTGACTTTATTGTGGCTAAGGTTTCTGTTGCAGCAATTGATGCGCATGGAGAATTAGCAAAGTTAGCAGTATCAGAAACAAAAAGAGGAGTCTTTGAGGATAAGGCAACCAAGAATTTGTTTGCTGTTGAATATGTGATTAACCATATGAGACACTTAAAGACTGTTGGTGTAATTTCAGAAGATAAAGTTACAGGAATAACTGAAATTGCAGATCCAGTAGGAGTTATATGTGCAATCACACCAGTAACAAATCCAACCTCAACAGCAATCTTTAAATGTTTGATTGCACTAAAAACAAGAAACCCGATTATCTTTTCATTCCATCCCAATGCTTTTGAATCATCTAAAGCAGCTGCAAAAATTGTTTATGATGCAGCAAGACTTGCAGGTGCTCCAGAAGATTGTATCCAATGGATTGAATCACCTAGTATGGAAAAAACCAATCAATTGATGAATCACAAAGGGGTTGCTACAATTTTAGCAACCGGTGGTAATGCGATGGTTAAGGCAGCTTATTCTTGTGGTAAACCTGCTTTAGGTGTTGGTGCTGGTAATGTACCTGCTTATATTGAAAAAACAGCAGATGTTAAACAAGCGGTTCACGATATTGTCGTATCCAAAGCCTTTGATAATGGTATGGTTTGTGCAAGTGAACAAGCAGTAATTATTGATCAAGAAATCTTTGATGATGTTTTAAAAGGATTTGTTCGATTTGGTGTTTATATGGTTTCAAAAGAAGAGAAGAAACTATTAGAGAATTTTGCATTTAAAGAAGGACACAAATTAAATCCAGATATTGTTGGTAAAGATGCAAAATGGATAGCTAAAGAAGCTGGATTTAATGTACCAGAAAATACTGTTATTTTAGGTGCGTTATGTAGTGAGGTTTCACCTAAAGAACCTTTAACTAGAGAAAAACTTTCACCGATACTTGCTGTATTAAAAGTTAAATCTAGTATTGAAGGTATAGATTTAGCTGAGAAGATGGTTGAGTTTAATGGTTTGGGTCATAGTGCAGTGATTCATACTAAAGATGAATCACTGGTTAAGAAGTTTGGTTTAAAACTTAAGGCAATGCGTATTATATGGAATTCACCAGCAACTTTTGGTGGGATTGGAAATATCTATAATCGATTTATACCATCTTTAACCTTAGGCTGTGGTTCATATGGCTCAAATTCTGTTGGAGATAATGTATCTGCTATTCATTTACTCAACATTAAAAAGATTGGGGAAAGAAAAAATAATATGCAATGGTTTAAGATTCCATCCAAGATTTACTTTGAAAAGGATTCTATTGAGTATTTAAGACAAATGCGTGATGTTAAAAAAGCAATTATTATTACGGATAGAATTATGGTTGATTTAGGTTATGTTAAAAAAGTAACTGACCAATTAGAATTAAGAAGAAACCATGTAACTGTTCAAATATTTACAGATGTAGAACCAGATCCATCACTTGAAACCGTTAAAAAAGGTTTTGAACTTATGCGTTCATTTGAACCGGATACTATTATTGCTATTGGAGGAGGTTCTCCAATGGATGCAGCAAAAGCTATGTGGTTATTCTATGAACATCCAGAAGTTGATTTTAATGACTTAAAACAAAAGTTTATGGATATTAGAAAGCGTGCATTTAGATATCCAGAATTAGGTAAGAAATCAAAGCTTGTATGTATTCCGACTACCTCTGGAACAGGTAGTGAGGTTACTCCGTTTGCTGTTATCACAGATACTCAGACAATGAAAAAGTATCCTTTAGCAGATTATTCATTAACACCAACAGTTGCTATTATTGATCCAAGTTTAACTTTAACGCAACCTAAAAAAGTTACTGCTGATACCGGAATGGATGTATTAACACATGCAGTTGAAGCTTATGTATCGATGTTAGCAAACGATTATACAGATGCACTTGCAGTACAAGCAGTTAAGATGGTGTTTAAATATTTACCTAAAGCATGGGAAAATGGACAAGATATTCATGCCAGAGAAAAGATGCATAATGCATCAACAATGGCAGGTATGGCGTTTGGTAATGCATTCTTAGGAATTTGTCACTCAATGGCACATAAGATTGGTGGATTATTCCATGTGCCGCATGGAAGAATTAATGCGATTCTTTTACCACATGTCATTACATATAATGGTACAACACCGAAAAAACTATCAACATGGCCAAAATATCAACATTATCAAGCAGATAAAAAGTATTATGAATTAGCACTTGCTATTGGATTGAAACCTAAATCAGTAGAAGAAGGTGTTAAGATGTTTTCTAAGGCATGTTATGATTTAGGTGTAAGTGTTGGAATTAATATGTCATTTAAAGCACAAAACTTAGATGAAAAAGCATATATGGATGCAGCAGAAAACTTAGCATATATGGCATATGAGGATCAATGTTCAACAGCAAATCCTAGATTACCATTAGTAGAAGATATGAAAGAAATTATTATTAAAGCATTTCATAACGAGATTTAAAAAAATAAGTGAATCCGATTGGATTCACTTTTTTATTAAGCGTTATTTAAATCAACGATATCTGAAGGTACAAGATTTGTTAAATCAGTTTTAAAGTAATATGTTTTAATTTCTTCTTGAGCCATACCAATGGTTAAATGATATGAGATTCTTACATATAAATGTGGTCTTTGAACAGAAACGAATAATAATGGGTTTGCAGGTAAGATATGATTAAATGAAATGGTTTGAATAGAACTATAAGTTTCATTGATATTAATATTTTTTGGACTAGATTTCATATTAACCCAATCAGTTTGAAGAATCATAGTACTTGATAGTGCACTAATGGTTCTACCTGATTTTGCTTGGTATTTAACTCTTAATGTATATGCACCATTGGTATCATCATAGTACTCAGGTACTGTAATAGATTTTAATTTGATTTTAACAATTAAATCATTTGTTTCTAAATTGATTTCTTCATGAAAGCTTGTTTCTTCATGTGTAATATATGTGCCTAAGAATTCAGATACCGGTGTTTCATCAAACATAACCGTTTTATATTTTAAGTAATCGCCCACATAAAGTGCTGTGACAAAGGCAATTGGTATGATTGTAACAAAGGTTATAATTATGATCAAAAAGCGGTATTTTAATAACCATTTTCCGAATTTAGATCTTGGTTCATGAATAGGTAACATGTAGTACTCCTTATTTTGTATTCTTTAATTATTATACTATAAAACACCAAAAAATAGAAAGTAAGTTTTTAGTTTCTAATTGACTAAAATCATAATAAAAGTTATAATAGACTAAGTACAAAAAGTACTTATCTAATTTTTGATTATTTTAAGAAATTAAAAGTTAAAACTAAATATGGAGGTTTCAGATATGTTTAACATTTTATTTAATGTTGACACACCTGCGCTAATTACCTTCATTTTGCTCATCGTCCTTGCCATACTAGTTGGAGCTGTCGTCGGTTTTTTTATACGAGTAGTCCAACACGAAAAAAGTTTACGTCTAGCTCGTGAAGAAGCTGAACGTATAATCGAAGATGGTAAAAAAGAAGCTGAAAAGACTAAAAGAGAGCAAGTCTTTGAAGCTAAACAAGAAATTTTAACGTTACGTAAAGAATTTGACATGGATGTTCGTGAAAGACGCCAAGTCGTAATCAATCTTGAAGAAAAAGTATCTCAACGCGAGGTTGCTTTAAATAACCGTTCACAATATTTAGATAAGCGTGAAGTGGGTCTGGATCTTAAAGAACAAAAACATAACGAACGTAAAGAACAACTTGAAGAATTATATAGCAAAGTGGAAGAATTAGTAAAGGAACAAGAGTTAAAACTAGTTTCTATTTCAGCATTGTCTAAAGAACAAGCAAAAGAACTTATAATGGGTCAAGTAAGGGATTCTGTCTCTAACGAAATGGCTCAATATATTCGTGATGAAGAAGACAAAGCTAAGGCTACAGTACAAGTTAAGAGTAAAGAATTACTATCATTAGCGATGCAAAAATATGCATCAGAAACAACTTCTGAAAGAACTGTTTCAGTTGTTGAAATCCCTAATGAAGATATGAAAGGCCGAATCATTGGTAAAGAAGGAAGAAATATTAGAACCATCGAAGCTCTCACTGGAGTGGATCTAATTATTGATGATACCCCTGAAGCAGTTGTTTTATCTGGATTTGATCCAGTAAGACGTGAAGTTGCAAAACGTGCATTAACAATTCTAGTTCAAGATGGTAGAATCCATCCAGGTAGGATTGAAGAAGTGGTTGAACGTGCTAGAATGGAAATTGATATGTTCATTCGTGAAGCTGGTGAAGAAGCAGTATTTAAAACAGCAATCGGTAAAGTTCATCCGGATTTAATTAAGTTATTAGGACGTATGACATTTAGAACATCATATGGACAAAATGTGTTAAAACACTCAATTGAAGTTGCATTCTTAGCAGGAAAACTAGCTGCTGAAATTGGTGAAAATGAAATTCTTGCAAGACGCGCTGGTTTATTCCATGATATTGGTAAAGCTGTTGACCATGAAATTGAAGGTTCACACGTAACAATTGGCGTTGATATTGTATCTAGATATAAAGAACCAAAAGAAGTGATCGATGCAATCGCATCTCACCATGGTGATGTAGAACCTCAATCCATCATTGCTGTCTTAGTTGCAGCAGCAGATGCATTAAGTGCTGCAAGACCAGGTGCAAGATCTGAATCTATGGATTCTTATATGAAACGCTTGACTCAATTAGAAGAAATTTCTAATGAAGTACCAGGTGTTGATAAGGCATATGCTATTCAAGCAGGACGTGAAGTACGTGTTATGGTATTACCAGATAAGATTGATGATTTAGGTATTATCAATGTTGCACGTACGATCAAAGAAAGAATTGAAGAAAAGATGACTTATCCAGGAACAATTAAAGTGACTGTCATTCGTGAAAAACGCGTTACAGATGTAGCAAAATAGATTAAATGAAGAGGCAATTTGCCTCTTTTGTTTTATAATAGAGATATGAAAATATTATTTATTGGTGATATTTATGGTGATCCAGGGATTGAATATCTTTTGGAGAATATTCCATACTTAAGAAGCACCTACCAACCCAACTTAATCATTGCAAATGCTGAGAATGCTGCAAACGGACGTGGCTTAACAAAATCGATTTATAAGCGCTTAATGCAAGCAGGTATTAGTTTAATTACTATGGGTAATCATACATGGAAAAACCCTGAATTAGAAACCTTTATTGAAGATTCAAAAGTGATTCGTCCAATTAATGATGGATCGAATAAAGGAAAAGGGTACATGATTATTAAGTATAATGATCAAAAGATTTTAGTGATTAATGCAATGGGAAAAGCATTTATGAACGCCGATATTGAGGCACCTTTTTTAATGATTAAAGACGTATTAGAACGTGAAATATATGACTATTCATTACTTGATTTTCATGCTGAGGCAACCTCTGAAAAGGTTGCTATGTCACACTTTTTAGATGGTAAATTAGATATGATGGTTGGAACACATACGCATGTTCAAACAAATGATAATCGAGTCTTACCTAAAGGCATGCTCTATATTTCTGATGTTGGTATGACAGGTCCACTAGATGGTGTGATAGGGGTATCAAAAGAAATTATTATTGACAGATTTATTTATATGAATAATCGTCCAAATGAAGTTGCTAAAGGTAAAAGACAATTAAACGCGGTTTTATTTACCTTAAGTCCAACCAAAAAGATAGAAAAAATTCATTTAGAAGAGTCAAATACATTGTTTTAGATCAATCATATATTTTAAGTGATTTGAAGTGTTTCATAAGTAGTCTAAGTATTCTTTAATCGCATCCGAATGTAATTTTCTTATGAGAAGCTATTTTTATTTAAAATACGCTTTTTATTCTTCTGTAATGCCTATCAATATTTTAAATGTTATAATATCTATAAGGAATAATTTTTAAGGGGGATCTAATTATGGCTTTAATTACAAGTAATGGTTATTTGAGTTTAAAAGGTAAACAATATCCATTGGTGGATTTTATATCAAATCTAGCTTATGTTTCAGGTGCTTATACTGCTAATTTCTTAAAAGAGATTGGATTAACTATCCCACGTAAACTTCGTATGAGTGTTCTAAAACAAGTTTTAAAGGATTCTGTTGCCACTACCATTGAAGAAAGAAAAACACTGGCAGATGAAATGGGATACCGCTTAACGTGGTTTCAACGTTATACCGATACACAATTAGTTAATTTACTTGAGTGGTATAAGAGCCCTTCTTTAAGTAACAACTATATCAATAGTGTTTATCAAGCAATGATCTTATACTTTGTAGAATCAGGGGTCGCTGATCAAGAAATTGAAAAACTTATGGATTATGCTTTAACTCAATCTAAAGTCGGTAAAAAAATTACTTCAAAAGAATTTAATACAGCACTAGATAGTGTGTTATTTGATGAACCTGGTGAAATTGATGGTGTGACTCAAGATCAATTTAGACCAGTTACTTTTAAATCATCTACCTTAACTGAATTAAGAATGCTAGGTGATAAATATAATGCACCAATTCCTAAGCGTTTAAAGAAACAAGAAGTTTTAGATATTATCTTAACTAAATTAAAAGAACGTAATCAATTAACACCTACCTTAGAAGATAAATTAAAAAATCAAAATATTATCTTACTTGAAAGATATGCAAAAGATAATGATATTAAGGTTTCAACAGAATTAAAGAAAGAAGAAATTATTGAGTTCATTCTTTCAAATGCTAAAGAAACTAAGGAATCTTATTTTGTACCTCAATCACTTGATGTTTATGAAAAGATGGTTGAAGAAGAGAAGGTTGAACCAGTAGTGGTTATTAAAGAAGAACCTAAAGTTATAGTTAAAGAAGTTGTTAAAGAAGTTACTGAATCTAAACCTGAGGTAGTAGCTCAAAAAGCTATAGTTCAAACGATTGAATCAATTGATTATCGTCCTCAATTTGATAAGCTTGCAGAAGCATTTGAAAAGTTAGCGGATGCTTTTAGTAAAAAAGAATTTAATGTACATGTAGAAACTCATCCAGTTGTTCAAGTAAATAATCCAAGTGTTGAAGAAGTTATTAAAAAAGTTGAACCTGAAAAGGTTGTTGAAGTTGTACAAGTAAAACCTTCAAGTGATTTATCATTAACTAATTCACAAATTATTGCTGAATTGTTAAAAGAAGATGAATCAGATATTCCACAACTTGAACCGCTTGATGAAAATTCAATGGATGAAGGATCAAGTGAAGTTAAGAAGAAAAGAAAGAATCCTGGATTATTAGTTGTTGCTTCAATATTTGGGTTCTTATCTGCTGCTATATTTATTTTAGTTGCATTAACCTATGTACCACAATTGAATTTTACAATTCCTATGGTAGATTTAAGCTTTATCACTATCGATCCAATGATTATGTTAGTAAGTCTTGGAGTTGTTGGGGTATTTGATATCTTTGTAGGAATTAGATTGTTAGCTAAGAAGATTAAAAAAGGTGAAGTGATATTCTATGGTATCCTAACGCTTATTACTGGATTCTTCTTTACTGGCTTACTTGCATTATTAGGCGCTAGAGAAGTCGTTATTAAGAAAAAGAATGAACCAAAAGATGATGTTTCTAAAATGGTTGAAGCACTCACACAAATTGCTGAAGGTAAGGATAAGAAACAATCTAAAGGTAAGATGTCAGGGTTTGCTAAATTCTTCTTATGGCTATTTATTATTGTCTTTATTGTATTTGCTATCCTTTTTGCTTTATGGCGTTTAGGATTTACTTATGGATATGAAAATATTCCATTCATTGGTCCGTTTATTAGAGATTATATTATGATTCCAATTTTTGGTTCAAGTCACGAAATGGCAGTTTAGTTTAAGGAGTTTTTTAAATGGAAGATATGAATCAATATACTCCAATGATGCAGCAATATATCAAACTTAAGGAAGACTACGCTGATGCGATAGTCTTTTTTAGATTAGGCGATTTTTACGAAATGTTTTTTGATGATGCTATTGTTGCTTCTAAGGTTTTAGAGATTGCATTAACATCAAAAGATGCTGGTAAGAAAGTACCAATGTGTGGTATTCCTTATCATGCAGCAAAAATCTATATTCAAAAGCTAGTGACTAAAGGGTTTAAGATTGCTATTGCTGAACAAATGAGTGAACCAGGTAAGGGATTAGTGAATAGAGAAGTCATTAAACTAATCACTCCAGGTATGATTATTGATGATGGTATTTTACCAGCATCGGAATTTAATTTTATTGGTTCAATTATGTTATCTGAATATGGGTATATTTTAAGTTATGCCGATATTTCAACAGGAGATACCTTTTCAATTGAAGGTTTATCCAAACAAGGACTTTTTGATGAGATTAAGAATTTAAAGTTAAAAGAAATCATTATTAGTAATCTTTCTGATCAAAGTTTATTAGACTTTTTAAAGTCTTTGATGATTTTAGTGACTTTATATACAAATACAGAAGTTAAGAATGTTAATTTAACTAAAAACTTAAGTTCAAAAGATGCTAAATCTAGTGCTTCTTTATTACTTAATTATTTACTTGATGAAAGTAAACAACAACTGATTCATTTATTACCATTTAAAGAAATTAAGTTTAAAAACTATATGCATCTAGACAACCAAGTCATTGAACATTTAGAACTTATGAATGCACAAAGTGGTAATGAAAAGTCTACATTAATTTATTTTATTGATCAAACAAAAACAGCAATGGGTTCTAGACTTTTAAGATATCAATTAACACATCCTTTAAAGAATAAAGAAATCCTTGAAGATCGATATGATCATATTGATGCTTTTAAACCTTATAGCCCAAGAACAAAGCTTTTAGATATTCTGGATCAAATTTATGATATCAACCGTTTAATTGGACGTATAGCAAGCAATAATGCAGATGCTAGAGATTTAGTTCAACTAAGAAATACCTTAGAAAAAGTACCGGCGTTAAAAGAAGTTTTAAATGAATATGATTCAAACTTAGTCAAACGTTTAAGTGATGATATTGATGCACATGAAGACTTATTTACATTACTTGATCAAGCGCTTGTTAATGAACCACCGTTACTACTTAAAGAAGGTGGTATGTTTAAAGATGGATATCATCAAACACTAGATGAATTAAGAGACATTGCATCACATGGTGAAGTATGGCTATTAAAGTTTGAAGAAAAAGAAAAAGAAAAGACCGGTATTAAGAATTTAAAGATTGGTTATAACCGTGTTTTTGGTTACTATATCGAAGTTTCTAAAGGGAATATGGCACTTATAAAAGATGAGTTTGGTTACATTAGAAAACAAACTCTTTCAACGGGTGAGCGTTATATTACAGATGAACTTAAGCAACAAGAAGATCAATTACTACACGCTAAAGAAAAGTCATTTAGTTTAGAATATGAATTATTTAATGAACTAAAAAATAAAGTTCAAACCTATATTGAAAGTCTTCAAAATCTATCCAGTACAATTGCACATATTGATATGTATGTAGCCTTAGCACTTGTCAGTGATAAATATAAATATGTAAGACCTAAATTAAATACAAATCGATTTGTTGAAATTGAATTAGGAAGACACCCTGTGGTTGAAAATCATGTGGAGTTTATCGCAAATAGTATTACGATGAAACCAGAAGAAATATTTATTTTAACTGGACCTAATATGAGTGGTAAATCAACATATATGAGAATGTTTGCAGTGATAGTTATTATGGCTCAAACAGGTATGTTTGTACCAGCTAATCGTGCTATACTTCCGATTTATGATGCAATATTTACAAGAATTGGATCATCTGATGATATTTCAGGTGGTAAATCGACATTTATGGTTGAAATGGTTGAGGCAAATGAAGCACTTACCCATGCAACTAAGGATTCACTCATCTTGTTTGATGAAATCGGTCGTGGGACTGCTACATATGATGGTTTAGCACTTGCACAAGGGATGATTGAATATATTCATGATGAGATTAAAGCACAAACCTTATTTTCAACGCATTATCATGAGTTAACTAAGTTAAGTCAAACATTTAGTCATGTCACAAATCTTCATGTTAAAGCTAAAGAAGAAAAAGATAAAATGATTTTTCTACATCAAGTTGAACTTGGTGCATCAGATAAATCATATGGTATTCAGGTTGCAGCACTTGCACATTTACCAGATATGATTATTAAAAGAGCAAAGCAGATTTTAAGAAAATTAGAAAAAGAATCTTTATCAAAACAAGCAGACTTGTTTCAATTTGATGAGGAAGTTAACTTAGAACCAATGATTCCACTTTCAGTTAAAGAGATTATGGATGAACTAGAAAACACTAATATTGATCATTTAACACCAGTTGAAGCATTAGTTCGATTAAAGTATCTCCAAACCTTATTGAAAAAACAACAAAAGGATTAATTTATGCAAAAAATAGCCATTATGGATATGGTTTTAGCCAATACGATTGCAGCTGGTGAGGTGGTTGAAAGACCAGCATCAGTCATCAAGGAATTGGTTGAAAATGCCATTGATGCACAAGCTACATCCATAACCATTGAAGTGAATAATATGGGACTTGATTCAATTATCGTAACTGATAATGGTTTAGGTATGGATCAAAGTGATTTATATTTATCTTATCAAAGACATGCAACATCAAAAATCTTTTCTGTTAAGGATTTAACTCAAATAAAAACGATGGGATTTAGAGGTGAAGCACTACCTTCAATAGCATCTGTTTCTAAGTTAGAAATTCATTCAAGAACAGATAAAACTGAAGGATACTTTGTTAAGATTGTAGATTCAAAGTTAGTTGATGAAGGTAAAACCACATTAAATAGAGGTACTAAGGTTAAAGTCTTTGAACTCTTTTATAATACCCCTGCACGCTTTAAGTATATGAAAAGTGAGTATGCTGAAAAGCACGCTATCATCGATATCTTTGAAAAATTAGCACTATCTTATCCAAGTATATCTTTTCGTTTAATTATGGATCAAAAAGAGATTAGAAAAACATTAGGTAATGATTCAGTAGAAGCACTTATTGAAACTATTTATGGAAAAAATACAACAGATGGTATGAAGGTACTTAAAACAAGTATCGGTAAAGTAGGCGTAGATGCTTATTTAGTAAATCCTAAGTTTGTACGTTCTAAACGTAGTGATGTGGTAGTTTTTATTAATCACCGATTTGTTAGAAACTATGCAATCTCTCAAAGTATCATAGAAGGATATCAAACCTTTTTAATGACTAATAAATATCCGATTGCCTTAATTTATTTAACAATTGACCCAGCACTTATTGATGTCAATGTCCACCCACAAAAAATGGAAGTTAAACTTGCAAATGAAGTTTATATTTCGTTTGCTTTAACCCCGCTTGTTAAAAAGACACTTGAAAGTGGAACGATGCCAATTAGAGAATCTATTGCTGATGTTAAAAAAGAATATTTTAAACCTGAAGTGATTAATTTATTTGATTTAGTCAAATCAGAGGATGATACAGTTGATTTAATCCCTGATAAATTAGAAGAAGCTCCAATTAAAGATGAAGCAGAAAAGTTACCTGATTTTGATTATATTGGAACACTTTTTGGAACATACCTTTTATTTCAAAATACCGATGGTTTATATTTAATGGACCAACATGCTGCAGCTGAAAGAATTCGTTATGAGTATTATGTGGATAAGGTTGGAAATTTATCTCCTTCGGTTTATGAACTTTTATTACCTAGACCACTATTAATTACTAATAATGACTTTGACTATTTAAAAACTTATGAAATGCTGCTTTCAAGCCTTGGATTTAGCTTTTTAGATGATAAACTCACCTCACATCCATCTTGGTTAAGAGATGATGAAATTGATATTGCTATTGAATCAATTTGTAGCCAGTTAGCAACTGATGGCCAAATTGATTTAAAGAAATTAAGAAATCAACTGGCAAAAGATATTTCATGTAAAGGTGCAATTAAAGCAAACCATCAATTAAGTATTAAAGAGATCAATCAATTAGTATATGATTTAAAACAATGTTTGAATCCATATACTTGTCCTCATGGTAGACCGGTTTTAATTAAAGTTTCGAACTATGATATTGAACGTATGTTTAAGCGAATTGTATGAAAAAAGTTATTTGTATTATGGGTCCGACTGCCAGTGGTAAAACAAAATTATCTATAGCGATTGCTAAACATTTTGGTGGTGAGGTTATTAATGGAGATTCAGTTGCTATTTATAAAGAGCTCAATATTGGTTCAGCAAAAATAACTCATGATGAAATGCAAGGCATTAAGCATCACTTATTAAGTGTTGCTAATCTTGATGAAGGATTTAGCGTCTTTGATTTCCAAAAAGAAACTAGGGCATGTATCGAACAAATTAAGTATCCAATTATCGTTGGTGGTAGTGGTCTTTATATTAAATCAGCTTTATATGATTATAGATTTGAACAAATGGATCCTAAGGATTTACCAAGTTTAGATCATATGATTTCATATATTAAAGAAAATGACCCTTTGCTTGAACTTGATTGGAAAAATGAGCGCCGAGTAGTATCTGCTTATAAAAACATAGTAAGTGGTGTAAAACCTAGTGAAAATCAGTTTAAGAATCAACCATTATATGATATTTACTTAATTTACCTCAATTTAGATAAAGAAAGTTTAAAGAAAAGACTAGAAATTAGACTAGATCAAATGTTGAGTGATGGATTTATCGAAGAGACAAGAAATCTAATAGATTATCCTTTAAATATTATTGGTTATAGAGAATTAAAAGGATTTTTAAATAATGAAGTATCCTTAGAGGAAGCAAAGACAAAAATTATTCAAGTAACCATGAAGTTTGCTAAACGTCAAAAGACTTGGTTTTTAAATCAAATGCAAACACATATGTATGATGCTTTAAGCAGTACATTGATAGAAGATGTCATCACTGATTTAACACACTTTTTAGAAGGGTAAATATATGAGAATTTATTTAATTGGAATGCCAGGTAGTGGTAAAACAACAGTTGGAAAATTACTAGCTGAAAAACTAAATTATCAGTTTATTGATTTAGATGCGTATATTGAAGAAAAGACATATACCTTTATTGATGTGCTTATTAGTCAGTATGGTGAAGGAACTTTTAGAGCAGTTGAAACTGAGTGCTTAGAAGAGATTACAACTGATAATGTAGTGATATCAACTGGTGGTGGTATTGTGACTGTTAAAGCGAATAAAGCACTCATGAAGGGCCTTAAGGTATATTTAGATACACCACTTGAGACCATTAAGAAGCGCCTTGAAAACAGTTATCAAAGACCGTTATTATTAAAAGAAACCCTAGAATCTTTATATGATAAAAGATTTTTAAAGTACCAAGACTTTGCAGATATGATTATCTCTAACAATGAAACAGTAAATAAAACTGTTAGTGATATAATAAATAGTGCAAAGGGGTTGAAGGTAAAATGAGAATCGCGATTGTTAATGGACCTAACATTAATATGCTTGGTAAAAGAAATGAGAACCACTATGGTAAATTCACATTGGATGATTTGAATTTACTACTTGAAAAGACATTTCCTTTGGTTGAATTTAGTTTCTTTCAAAGTAATCATGAAGGATTTATTATCGATTATTTACAGGATTTAAATGTGGATGGGTTACTCATTAATGCAGCAGCATTTACCCATACTTCAATTGGTATTAGAGATGCACTAGAAATGATTGTGATTCCAAAAGTTGAAGTACATTTATCAGATATAGATCAAAGAGAAGCGTTCAGAAAGATTAATTACATCAAGGATGTCGTTGATGGTAGATTTTACGGAAAAAAAGAACACTCATATATCGAAGGTGTGTCGTTTCTAGTTGATAAAATTCGTAATTTCAAGTAAAATATAACAGGCATCGAAAAAGGAGTTGTTAATATGGTATCAACAAGTGAATTTAAAACAGGACTTACAATCGCTATTGACGGTAACATTTATGTTATCTTAGATTTCTTACATGTGAAATCTGCAAGAAGTGGTGCAATCATCAACACTAAGTTAAGAAATATTAGAACTGGTGGGATTCAAGAAGTAACATTTAAATCTGGCGATAAAGTGGAAAAAGCACAAATCGATAGAATTTCTATGCAATACTTATATGCATCCGGTGATCAACATGTATTTATGAACATGGATAATTATGAACAAATTGAAGTTCATCAAGACCAAATCAAATATGAATTAAATTTCTTATATGAAGGATTATCTGTCGAAATTAACTTCTACGGTAATGAGATTATCGGCGTTAATTTACCAGAAAAATTAGTATTAGAAGTTAAGGATACTGTACCAGGTGTTAAAGGGGATTCTAAAACGAATGCCTTAAAAGATGCATGGTTAGCATCAGGATATTTGGTTAAAGTTCCAATGTTTATTGAAGCAGGCGAAAAAATCATCGTGAATACTACAGATGGTTCTTATGTGTCTAGAGCTTAATATCATACTTTAAAATGAAAAGACCTAGGGTCTTTTTATTATGTAATATCTTGAGTTAATAGTATTTAAACCTGATTGATTATGCTATAATGAAATGGGTGCGAACATGGAAAGATTATCAAAAATATTGGCTCAAGCTGGGGTTGCTTCCAGACGAAAAGCTGAAGAATTAATTACATCTGGTAGAGTTACTGTAAATGGTGAGGTGATCACTGTTTTAGGTAGTAAAGCCGCATTAAGAGATCTCATTTTAGTTGATGGTAAAGCGATTAATAAAGAAGAATTGGTTTATTATGTTTTAAATAAACCAACTGGTTATTTATCAACTACAAGTGATATACACAAGCGTAGAAATATTCTTGATCTTTTTGATAGTGAAGCAAAAGCAAACCGTTTATATCCTGTTCATAAATTAGAATATGATTCAGCTGGTGTTTTACTAGTTACTAACGATGGTGTTTTAACCAAACGTTTAACTGAAACAAATGCTGGTATTGAAAAGGAATACTTAATTAGAACTGAAGGTATCATCATTAAAGAAACGATTCGTCAAGCAAGACTTGGAGTTAAATTCTTAGGTAAAGAAATTAAACCCATTGAATTATCCATTGTTGAATTGGATAAGAAAAATAAGTCAACCTTAGTTCGAATGGTTATTACAGATGAGACAAATAAAGATATTCGTTTAATGTTTGAACACTTAGGACATAAGGTTAAAAACTTGACTAGAACACGATTTGATTTATTAACTTTGGAAAATGTCCCTCGTGGTGGGTACAGAAGATTAAAAGCGCATGAAATTAAGCGATTATACCGAGAAAATGATTAGGTAATACCAAACTCATATATTTATATATGTTATAATAGAAGACATGTGGAGGAAACATATGGCGGGATTTCAAGTGGCCATTGATGGTCCGGCAGGCAGTGGCAAGTCAACCATCAGTAAGTTAATTGCAGATCAACTCAATATGACGCATATTGATACAGGAGCAATGTATAGAGCAGTAACCCTTCTGGCAATAGAAAAGAATATTGATTTAAATGTAGAATCTAACTATGATTTTTTAGAATCCATCGAGATTTCATATCACGATGATCATATCTACATTGATCAAAGAAATGTTGAATCTGAAATTAGATCAAAAGCAGTAACAAATAATGTTTCTTTAGTTTCCTCGTTCCCGTATGTTAGAAAAAAGATGGTTGAGCTTCAGAAAAAAGCTGCACTTAAAGGTGATATCATCATGGATGGTAGAGATATAGGTACGGTAGTTATTCCAGATGCACAGTTAAAAATCTTTTTAGTAGCTGATGTGCATGAACGTGCAAAAAGAAGACAAAAAGAAAAAGAAAAGATTGGTCATCAAGTTGAATTACAGAAACTTGTAGAAGAAATTGCATTAAGAGATCAAAAGGATTCAACAAGAAAAGAATCCCCACTTAAAAAAGCGTGGGATGCAATAGAAATTGATACAACAAATCTAACGATTGAACAAACTGTAAAAAAAATTATAGGGCTGATTGAAACAGCAAAAGGAGTTAAAAAATGAGCGATTTTATATTTCCGAAAAAAGGACAAATTATCGAAGGTGAAGTATTCCAAGTCAAAAAGAATGTGATTTTGGTTTCTTTAAATGCTGCAACAGAGGGCACCATTTATGCAGAACACTATGATAACCCCGCACCAGATGACTTAACAAAACTCGTAAAAGTCGGTGATAAAATTCGTGCAAAAGTAAC
The DNA here is from genome assembly GCA_002399815.1 of Acholeplasmataceae bacterium UBA4853. Classification (GTDB taxonomy): domain Bacteria; phylum Bacillota_I; class Bacilli_A; order Acholeplasmatales; family Acholeplasmataceae; genus Acholeplasma. The sequence continues at coordinate 15,476 of DHEJ01000011.1, read as the reverse complement.
TAAAGTTTCAGAAGGAGATGATTCTTCTGCAATTTTACTTTCCCGCTTACCATTATTAAACGAGAAAAAATTAGAAACAATTATTGAAGCATATGAAAAGAAATCTGAAATTGAAACAACAGTTAAATCTTTTAATGATAAAGGTTTAGTTTTACTTTTTGAAGGTTATGAATTATTTTTACCGTATTCATTACTAGACTTTGAATTAAAAGATCAAAAAGAAAAACTTGTTGGTAAAAAATTAGTGGTTGTTATTGAAGAATATAAGGCTGATCGTAAAAGACCTAAACTTATTGCAACTAGAAAACCTATTTATGAAGTACAACGTGCTAAAGATCAAGAAGAACGTAACAAGAATCGTTTAGAAGAACTTGAACATATTCAAACAGGTTCTATTTTAGAAGGGGTTGTCGAATCATTTGAAGCGCATGCTGCATTTGTTCGTTTTAACCACGTTTCTGGAATGTTAAGAATTTCTCAAGTATCTCATCACAGAGTTGATAAGATTGATGAATATTTAACTAAAGGGCAAAAAGTTACAGTTAAAGTGATTAAAAAAGAAGGCAATCGTATTGACTTGTCAATGAAGGCTTTATTACCTACACCTTACCAAGCTTATTTAGAAACACATAAGGTTGGTCAAACAGTTAAGGGTAAAGTAGTATCTAAATTACCGTTTGGTGTTTTAGTTGAACTTGCAAGAGATGTTAAAGGATTACTTCATAAGAATGAATATTCTTGGAATCCAAAAGCAAACTTTGATGCATACATTAAAATTGATGATGAAATTGAAGTAGTAATTTTATCTAAAGATGTTAAAAAAGAAAAGATTGCATTATCTAAAAAAGCTATTGAACATAACCCATGGGAAAAGATTTCTCTTAAAAATGGTGAAACAGTAGAGGTTCGTGTAGAATCAGTATCAAAAGAAGGTATTGTTGTGTCATATGAAGGCGTTGATGGATTTATTCCAGCATTTGAAGCACACAATGATCCTAAAGTAAATATTAATGATCATTATCAAATTGGTGATGTGATTAAAGCAAAAGTTATCGAGTTTTCTAAGGAAAATTGGGTACTTAAATTATCCGTTAAAAAAATCCTTAATGCTGAAGCTAGAGCTGAATTTGAAAAGTATCTTGGCGATGATCAATTAGCTGATGCTGTCACTTTAGGTGATATTTTTGGGGATTTAAAAAAGAAAAAATAAAGAGGTTTTTTAAATGCCATTTACAGTCGCAATAGTAGGTCGTCCAAACGTAGGTAAGTCATCTCTTTTTAACCGTATTCTAGGTGATCGTGTTTCCATTACAGATGATGTTGCAGGTGTTACAAGAGACCGTATTTATGCTCAAGCTGAATGGTTAACTAAAAAATTTAGTTTAATTGATACAGGGGGCATCGATGTTGGTGATGCACCTTTTTTAACTCAAATTAAACATCAAGCAGAAATAGCAATGGATGAAGCAAATGTCATTATATTCGTCGTTGATGGACTTGTTGGTTTAACGGATAGCGATTATTATATTGCTAAACAACTGTATAAAACAGATAAACCGGTCGTTGTTGCAGTCAATAAAATTGATGATTTAGTCCATGCACATAACGCATATGAATTTTACTCATTAGGATTTTCTGATCCGATTGCAATTTCATCACATCATGGTATTGGTATTGGTGATCTTTTAGATAAAGTCTTAAGTTATTTAAAAGAAGAAGATAAACCACATGAAAAAGGTGTAATTAGTTTTGCTGTTATTGGACGTCCAAATGTTGGTAAGAGCTCATTAGTCAACTCAATTATCGGTGAAGAAAGAGTTATTGTATCAGAGATTTCAGGTACAACAACAGATGCTATTGATACAACCTTTGTTAAGGATAAACAAAAATATACCGTCATTGATACTGCAGGTATTAAGAAACGCGGTAAGGTTTATGAAAACCTTGATAAGTATTCCGTTTTAAGAGCGTTAACTGCGCTAGAACGGGCAGATGTTGCGCTTTTAGTCCTTGATGGAGAAGCGGGTATTCAAGAACAAGATGCTCACGTTGCAGGCTATATTATGGAATATATGAGAGCTTGCATCATTGTAGTAAATAAGTGGGACTTAGTTGAAAAAGACAGTAAGACCATGAAGAAGTTTGAAGAAAAGATTCGTGATGAATTCAAATTCTTAACCTATGCGCCAATTGTATTTTTATCAGCTAAAGAAAAACAAAGAATTCATACATTATTCCCAGTTTTAACAGAAGTTTATGGAAACTTTACAAAAGAATTATCAACCAAATTAATTAATGAAACATTACAAGATGCGATTGCAATGAATCCACCGGCTATCTTTAATCAAGGTAAACCTAAGTTCTCATATGCAACTCAAATCGGTATTAAACCTCCAACAATCTCTATATTTGTTAATGATCCTCATTACATCCATTTTAGTTATGAAAGATATTTACAAAATCAATTCAGAAGCGTGTTTGATTTAACTGGAAGTCCACTTAAATTTGCATTCAGAAAGAAGGAGTCTTATGAAGATTAGTTTAATCGGTGGTGGTTCTTGGGGAACTACCCTAGCTCAAGTTTTAACAGATAACGGACATGAAGCATTAGTCTATGATGTTAATCAAAAAGCGGTTGACCAAATTAATCAAGGTCAACATCCATTTTTCGAAAATAAAATCGAAAAAATTAAAGCAACCAATCATTTAGAAGAAGCACTTGATTTTGCTGACTTTATTGTGCTGGCTGTACCGACTAAATTTATGCGTACTGCTTTAAGAGATATTAACCAATTAGCAAAACATAAGATGTATTTTATTAACGTATCAAAAGGAATTGAACCGGAAACATTAAAACGTGTTTCAGAAATTGTTGTCGATGAAATTAATCCAAAATTCTTAGGTGGATACGCAGCTTTAACTGGTCCATCACATGCAGAAGAAGTGATTGAAAGAAAACTAACTGTTTTAACAGCTGCAAGTGAAACAAGTTGGTTTGCTCAAAGTGTCCAAAATCTATTTTCAAATAAATCATATTTACGTGTTTACACATCAGATGACTTAATCGGCTGTGAAGTTGGTGGTGCAATCAAAAATGCGATTGCTATTGTATCTGGGATGATGACTGGATTTGGTTTAGGAGAAAATGCTAGAGCTGCATTAATTACAAGAGGTATTCTTGAAATTGTTAAAGTAGTTGTTGTCATGGGTGGTAAAAAAGAAACTGTTTTTGGCTTAACAGGTATTGGAGATTTAATTGTTACAGCATCATCCAGACACTCAAGAAACTTTAATGCAGGACTTAGAATTGGTGAAGGTATTCCTGTTGATCAAGTTCTAGCAGAATCTAAAATGATTGTTGAAGGTGTTAGAGCAATTCAAGCTGCTAAAGACTTATGCATTAAAACTAAAATAGAATTACCGATTATCGAAACTGCTTATGATGTTATTTTTAATAACATCAGCGTTTCAGAGGGTATTCAGGCATTACTTACTCGCGAACTCAAACCAGAATTCGTTGATTGATTCCTGTGCAAAAAGTTGTATTAATGGCTTTATTGTGATATAATCAATCCATCTTAACAGGAGGAAAGTAAATAATGAACAAAACTGAATTAATTGCTTTAGTCGCAGACAAAGCAGATTCAACTCAAGTGGATGCTGAAAAAATTGTAAACGCTTTTGTTGATGTTGTAACTGAAACCCTTGCAAAAAGAGGAGAAAAAGTTGTAGTTACAGGTTTTGGTACTTTTGAAGTACGTAACCGAGTAGCACGTCGAGGAAAAAATCCTCGTACAGGTGAAGAAATTATTGTTCCTGCACAAAAAACTCCAGCTTTCAAAGCGGGTAAATTATTAAAAGACGCTGTTAAGTAACAACGTCTATAACAAGCCTTAACTTAATTAGTTGAGGCTTTTTTATATTTTGATATATAATATAAGTATCAAGGGAGGTTAATCTATGGATAATTTTAAATATGCCTTCGATAATGATTTAGCTAAACTACAACAGAATCTGGATTTTATAGGAATTAAAGATCCAAAAGGAAAAAGCTTATTACATTACGCTGTTTTAGGTAGTGCAATGGATGTTATTGATTATTTATTGAACCAGGATATGGATACCAATATGATTGATCAATCCGGTGAAACACCGCTTTTTGATTGTGTTAGAAAAGGGAAGTTATTAATTGCTAAAAAACTGATTAACCGGTTTGCTAAAATCGATATTAGTAATTCTAAGAATGAATCCTTATTACATCTAGCATGTCATAAAGGGGATTTAGATATGGTGAAATTATTATTAGAACATAAAGCCAATTTAAATGCCTTAACAACAGATGATAGATTACCAATTCATTATGCTATTCTTGCAGGTCATGTCCATATTGTCAACTATTTAATGGATATTTCTAATGCGTCTTGGTTTGATTTAGATCAAAGTCAAAACTCCTTTTTACATTATGCATCAAGAACAACAAATGTGAGTCTAATCACTTTATTTATTGAAAAGAATTTAGATGTGAATGCCTTAAATGATCAATTTGAAACACCACTTTTTAATGCGGTTAAGTTTGGTACAAAAGAAACAGTCTTACTGCTATTAAAACATGATGCTTATATTGAGTTAATGAACCGTCGATATGAAACACCATTGACATTAGCTAAACTGAATAATCAAAGTGATATTGTAGAATTATTAAAGGATTGGATGATTTCACCAAATTACATTAAATTACTACAAAATCAAAGTTTAACAGTAGCTGTATTAAATAGAGATTATACGAAATTAAGACAACTCTTAGAACAAGGTAACCGATTAAAAAAGGACCGTTTAAAATACACGGCCCTAGATTATGCTTCTAAATATAAATTAACTGTTTGTATCAACTTACTAAGACCTTATGCTTAAGGTCTTTTTTATGGAATATATAAGGTTATTAAAATACCAATGAGGTTATAAGCCATATGAACAAAGATATTGATCCAAATGTTTTTGTTGTTTTGCATGTAGATTAATCCAAGAACCACACCACCACCAATATACGTTAATCCATTTGTAAAGGCTAGTAAGAAATCACCAGATATAAGTTCTGTTGTAATATGGATTGAACCAAAGATTAATGATGAAATAATCAGTGCTGTTGTTTGTTTTTTAATCACACCAAAGAATGCTTTTCTAAAGACAAGTTCTTCAACTACTGGTGCCATAATGACTGCCATAAATGCCATGAGAATAAAATAAGGGGATGCAAGTGCTCGATTAATTGCTAATTGGTTTGCTGAGATTTGTTCTGGAACATTGAATAAGGAGTTAAAGATTTTAACTACAATATTAATAGCAATATTGGCACCAAAGATATATAACACACCAATACCAACTTTAGATAGTGTATCAGACTTAGAGTTTTGTTTCACGAACATAAAGTCATTCTTTAAGACTGGTTGTAGTAAAAGCACCATTGGAACCATTACAATCACATAGAGAACGAAACTAAAGATACTATTAAATGCAGTAGTTGGAATTATCCCATCAGCTATCTTATTATCTAAAATATCTATTGCTGAACCTTGAACAAAAGGTGCTACATCGTCTATTGGAATATAAAAACTGATTTCTGCATGATTGTTCCAAGTGGTTTTTTCACCTTGTAGGATTGCATTTAATCCTTCAAGTGTAATATTATAATCAATTACATTTGGGTTTGAGTTATTTAGTTGAAAGATTGGTTCAAGCGGATAGAAGGTTGCTGATTTATGAGTATAGACACTATATTCGCCAGTCACATACACATTATAAAAGAATTTCTCATAGATTGGATCATCTAGTTCAAAACGATCTCGTTTTACAATTAAGAACGAATTGACATCCTCTAGAGCTAGTTCCATTGCATTCATTGTTGGATCAGCTTGAATAAAAACAGCTTTATTATTCATTAAAAAGATAACGATGAATATGGATAATAAAAATGGTAAAATCATGTATCCTAAATACAAACCTAAAGTAATGATATATTTAGGTTTTTGATTGTTTTCAAACATCTCCAAAGTTGGTTCATGAAGTGGAGCAAACTCCTTTTCTACCTCTTCTAAATGATTATTCAATTAAAACACATCCCTTCGATTTTTAAATTAATTCTATTATACTAGATTCACGTCAAAAATGGTTTAGTGTTATAATAAATGTATGAAAAAAGTATTTTTCATAGGTGAAATTATGGAAATCATTCTAGCATCATCAAATGTTGGTAAAAAAATAGAATTAGAGCATATTTTTAATCAAAGTGGTATCTCTATAAAAAATGTTTTAAAAGAAGAATTATTAGATATTAAAGAAACTGGTAGTACATTCAAAGAAAATGCTTCTATAAAAGCACTTGCTTATGCAAAACACTTTAATCAAGTCGCTATAGCAGATGATTCTGGTTTAAGTGTTGAATATCTTTATGGATTACCCGGATTAAATTCTGCTAGATATTCTGGTTTAGGTGATAAAATAAATAATCAGAAATTATTGGATGCACTAAAAAATACTCAGCAAAGAAATGCATATTTTACAAGTTTTATTGCATTAGCCTTTCCTGATGGTAAATTATTTACTTATGAAGGTATATGGCATGGCCATATTGCAGAAGCGATGCAAGGTACACAGGGTTTTGGTTATGACAGTGTATTCATACCAGAAGGTAACAGTGATTCAGTAGGAACCTTTGATATAACGTATAAAAACAAACATTCACACCGTGCAAGAGCAATGAAATTATTAATGGAGGATAAAGATGAAATTATTAATTACTGGCGATATACATGGCAGAGGGGATATCTTAAGTAAAATCCTAAAAAAAGAAAATGATTTTGATCTACATTTAAACACCGGTGATATCGGATTAGATGCTTTAACCATTGAACAAGCTAAAATGATAGCTGTTAAAGGAAATAATGATATCTATCATGATTTACCAGCCGAACGTTTAATTGAGTTTCAAGGCTTAAGAATCCTTTTAACACATGGTCATTTACAAAATGTTAAATATGGATTACTTGAGTTAATTGAAATGGCTAAAGAAGTTAATGCAAACATATGTATTTTTGGACATACACATGATGCATTTTATAAGGTGATAGACAAGATTACATTTATTAATCCTGGGGCTTTAAATGGATTAAATGATAAAAGTTATGCAGTATATGAATCTGGGAAAGTGAGTTTTATCCATGTCGATTGAAAATAGAATTTTAGATGTAGCAATGATGGTATTTAGTTGTAGTGAAGATGATGTTAGAATTGATTCAAGATTCAAAGGGGGTATGAGTAATTATACTTACCTTGTTTATGTTAAGGATCTGCCCTATGTTATACGAATTATTGGTGAGGGTGGTGAGGTTTTAGTTAATCCTGAAACCGAAAAACAACATTTAAGTATTGTAAGACACTTAAACATCACATCAGAGGTTGTTTATTTTGATACAAAAACTGGTATTAAAGTTTCAAACTATGTACCTGGTACTCCATTATCCTTAGAAATAAGTGATGATGACTTTATCCAAGTAGCACATACCTTAAAATCCTTACATCAAGCAAAATTAATTGGTGAAGATTACGATTTAAAGGGTCGTTTAAGACGTTACGAGAAGCTACTTAAAAAGTTACCGTCTAAAACCTTTTATGCGCTTAAAATGTCATGGTTAAAGCTTTATGATGAACTTTACAGTAAATATCCTAAGGTTTTATGTCATGGTGATGCTCAAAGATCGAATTTAATTAAAAGCAGTGATCAAATATTCTTATTAGACTGGGAATTTGCTGGATTAAATGATCCTTTTTATGATATTGCATCCTTTGGTAATATTGATTTTTTAGATGCTGAAAAATTGTTAGGATATTATTTAGGTAGAACACCACTACCCAATGAATTAACTAGATTAAGATTTTATAGAATGTATCAAGTATTACAATGGCATATAGTAGCAAGCTTTAAACATGAAAATGGCATGTCAGAAAAATTACATTTAAACTTTGAAGCGATTGCTGAAAAGTATTTGAATTTAGCCAATCATTTCTTGGAGTTAATTAAAGGATCTTAGATGAGTGATTATCAAGCGTTACTAGAAAAAGAAAGTAGTCCAGAAACTATTCTAGTACTTAAAAACTATATTGAAACAACGACATTAACGGTTTATCAATATCAAACCGTCTTTATCCGTATGTTGGAAGTCATGTTAGATGAAGGGATGTTTTATGAGGTATATCATGAAGGTTTAACCTATCATAAATCAATTTTACATATTGATATTTTACCTAGTCATGAACGATTATTTGAACTCATTATTCATGCAGCCTTTAAGCTAAAACAATATGATACAGCATATACATATATTCAAAATAGAAAACAGATCTTACCGATATCTAAAAAATATTTAGCTGACTTAGATTTAATTGAATTTAAAAAGTTAACCCATCAATTATATATTCAAGATTTAGAAATGGTATTAAAAGATGCGATACCTGATGAATTAAAATTAACTTTATTAAAAGAACTTTTAGTACTATACTTAAACAATAAAGAAGAACATAAAGCATTACCGGTTATTGATGCATTAAAAAGACTAGATAGTAAACAAACCTATGTTCCAGATTATTTAAGAACCTTATATAATCTAGAACATTATGATGATGCTAAAACAATTGCATTAAATTATAAAAATCATCCAAGTTATGAAATGGATGCATTTTTAACGTTATTAAAGATTTATATAAAAGAAAATGATGTACATAAAATAACTATACTTGATGCGGATTATGGGGTTAAATTAGAGACTCAAAGTATTGAGATTCAAAAAGAGGCTTATACCCTATTTAGTGACTATTACCAAAGAATCAAAAATCGTTATCAATATGATAACTATTCAAAGAAATTAAAAGCACTTGTTAAAGATGAAAAAAAGAGTAAAGATAAAACTATTGAAAAAGTTGTTGTATCACAGACAGAGTTACCTTTGGTTGATCAAACTAAACCTGTTCTAGTTCAAAAGTTTGTTAAGACAAAAGAAAATTTAAGACATTTAAATATCTTAATTGAATTATTTAGTTATGCACATCAAATCGCTGAAAGTAAAAACTATCGTGATTATTTAAGAAACTTCTTTTTAAAGGTTGAAGAATATATAAAAGTCAAAGATTTTATAATCTTTACATCTAAAGATGAAATGCTTTATCATTATAAAAAAGAAAGATTATATGATAAACAATTAGTATCCTCTACGTATTTAAATACTTTAGTTGGTGAAATCTTAAAAGATGGTGAAGAAAGATTTGGAAATCCAAAGAGTTTTAAATATGATAAAAACATTTTAACTCAACAACCCTATGATGAAACGATCTCTTATATTTATGCATACCCTTTATTTGATTTAGGCGTTTTAATGGTTTATTTAGATGAAGAAATAAGTGACCCAGCGCTTTATTTTGACCTTTTTAAAGGTTTAGCAGCAATCATATATAGTAGCTTAATGGATGAGGAAAAACGAGTTAAATTACGTGCATCTAATGATTTTTTAAATCAAGTGATTGCATCACCTGTGATGCAAATTAGAGTCTTTGGTGAATATCAATCAATTTATAATATTTCTGCTCAAAAATTATTTAATTTAGAAAGCTATGCCCCTATTGAAGCCTTTATGAGTAACTTAAGTATCCATGAAGCAAGTGATTATCAAAAAATCATGGACCGGTTAATGACTAAAAGTGGTCTATTAGATACCTTTACTTATGTCTATCAAAATAAACAGATTAGAGAAAAAATGGTTTCAGTTTTAGATGGAAAAGAAATCAAGATTATTTCAGTATTTGAAGATATTTCTAATTACTATGAAGAAAAGAGTCGATTACTTATGGATGCAACTGTAGATTTTGAAACATCACTTGAAAACTTAAATGCATTAAATCAAAGATTACCTCAGTACGTGTTAGAAAAAGGTTCGTTTTTTCTAATCAATTTTAATGAAAATATTTTACCGATTTATGGATATGATGTATCCTTACAGTTTTTTAAAGAATTTGGTCAATTAACTAAGAAGTTTTTTAATGAAGGAGATACTTACCGTTTTTCAACGTATCAGTTATTTGTTTATATTCCAATCAATGATATTAGAGCGGTAACCAAACAGATTAAAGAATATTTAAGATATTTAGACACCTATCAATCAACGGTTATTCATTATGAAAAGTTTCAGCCTTTATTATCAATTATTAGATATCCAGTTGTTACTGAAGAAAAAATCCCTGCAAAGTTATTTAGATATTTAGAACTATCCATTGATTACTTAAAACGTCAAAATACCATGGATCAGTATATTTTCTTTGAATATAAGATTTATGAGGATGAAGTATTTGAACAACAAGTCATCAATTATTTGAATCAAGCTATGAATGATAATCAACTGAGTCTATCCTTTGATCAAATCATTGATGTATCTAGAAATGTTGTATGGCAATATGAATCGGAATTAGTTTTAGAACATATGCAAATTGATAGTAAATATATGCTAGCAATCGCAAAAAAAAGAAACCGTTTAATGGATTTAGAAAAGTATCATATTGATATGGTCTGTCAGTTTTTAAGTACATTAGAAAAAGAGACGAATAAACTGATTAAGATAACTATACCAGTATCCAAAGAGACATTTTTAGATGTAAGCTTTAACCCATATGTATTTGGATTATTTCAAAAGTATCAAATTCCTTCTGAATTCATTCGTTTCAAAATTAAAGGCGAGCATTTAAAGTCTAATCAATATATTGGTCAAATTGATGAATTATCAAAAAGTGGTGTTGGACTTGATACCAATAGTGTTGAGGTTGCTTTAAGTTATCCATTTAATGCATTACATATAGATTATAAGAGTGGGGATCAAAAGTATCATGATTATATCAAATTGTTAAAACAACTCTTTGATAGTCATGGGATTGCCTTAGTGATTAGAGATGTTAAAACTAAAGGTCAAGTTGATTTATTGATTGAACTTGGAGTTAAATATGTTGAAGGCAATATTTATAAAAAGATTACTGCAGATTTATTATTTTTAAAGATTGCAGGAAAAAGTGTATGAATACCATAAAAAGTGTTATGAAGAATTTATCATTTGATACAAAGATTCGTGCCGAAAGTGCACTGTCTGCAATTATCAATGTTGATTTAATGATTGAAGACTTTAAACAAAGAAAAGCACTGAATAAAGCAGACATCTTACTGGATGTCTATGGGTTACTTCAAGGTTTATTTGTTGGGATTGATGGGTTATATCAATTATCTATTTCAACTACCAAATATAAATATCATATTAATATCAACTCAAATCGTAATTTAAAACAATTAAAATATGTTAGAAATGATGTCGTTGGACATCCAACGAATAGAAACTATGAAGATGGAACTTTTGGATTTTCAATCATTTTAGACGATGAAATCACTAAAGACGAACTGTCTTATCATACCTACATTATTAAAGGTAGAGAAATTAATAAAGAAAAACATACCCTTTATTTTAATGAAGTGATTAGTGCATATAGTAAAGAAAAGAATCAATTTTTATCAGATCTTGAAAGTTACTTAAGAAGACAACCCTTGGTTGTTGAAACAACTGGATTAATCATTGAATTATTTGATCATGCACAAAAAGATATGTATGATTTGGAAGATTTAAATAAAATAAAGAATTGTTTCATGAAGGAACAAAATTTAAAAGCAGGATCTAGTAATCGATTTTTATGGCGTATTGATTTACTTAAGAAGCTATTTATATGGAAAGATGATACATATCAAGCAGTCATTAAATATAGTATCTTAAAACAAATACTAGCAATCTATCAGATGAATCTAGATTTAAATGATCAAAAGATTCGTTTACCAAAGCTTGACTTACCTAAGGTTATTCTTGAATTTAGACGATTTGTTAACCAAAATGGACAAGTAAGAAAATTAATCAGTAATTTAAACGATTTAGAACACCCATTATTCCAAAGTGATTTAGATAGTTTAATTTACTTGGTTAAAGACGAACATTTAAATAAATTCTTAAATTGGTTTAAGAGTTTGCGTGATTTAGACCATAGTTTCTTGATTGGAAAAATCCTAAAAGATATTCTTTCATAAATATGTTATAATATTTAGTAGTAACAATGTAAGGAGACATACATATGGCATGGAGTAATGATACATACTTAATAGGTGAACGCATTCGAGTAGAAGGCGAAAGAGATTTAGGGGTTGTTACAAGATTGGACTTGGAAAGAGGTTTAATTTATGTAATCTTTAAAAGATTGCGTGAAGAAGTTTACTCCTATCCTGAATCCATTAACAATCAAACATTAGTACCACTTACATCAAAAAGAACTTAAGAAACCTTAACGGGTTCTTTTTTCTTTCTAAATCTAAACACTGATCTACAAGACAAATTATACGAGGGGATTTAATGTATGAAAAAAGTATTATTCTTAATTTTTATAAGTGTTCTAGCGATAAGTTTGATCGCATGTAGTAAAACTAAAGATTTAATTTATGATGGGAACTTCTATTATAGAGTTCAGGATGATTATGCAGAAATCTACGGATTAACAGAACAAGGTTTAGAACTAACTTATATTGAATTTCCAACTGAAATTAATGGATATTCGGTAAAAATAGGTTCTTATTATGGGTTTGGTGTTGATTCAAATGCAGCAAGAATTGAAAGTGATAATCTTGAGGTTGTAGTGATTAAATCAGGAATTAAAGTACTTACACATGCTCTCGAAAATTGTATGAATCTAAAGTATGTAGTCTTCTTAAGTGATGACTTTATTAGTATGGAAGGTAGCTTTATGAGTAGTGGGAAAATAGTTGTTAAAGAATCACAACTTGATTGGTATAACATGCACCAAGGTGGTGGTAGATTTATAGCTGCTAAAGCTCAATTTTATATAGATGATGTACTTTATGCTTTAAGTTATGATGATGAAACAACGATTAGTGCACCTGATGTACCAAGTAAAACTGGTGCTAATTTTGTTGGATGGTCAGAGACAAAAAGTGCAAGTGATCTGTTTGATTTTAATCAATCTAGTAGTCTTTTAACAG